>JAYPZA010000024.1:0-1594 GCA_038136095.1 Flavobacterium sp. | reverse complement strand
TGGTTAAGAAATCCAAAATACATTTCAGATTATATCAATTTTTGGTTAAAAAAATCAGGTGATGGCATCAGACAATATAGTTTTTGGGTTGCAGATGCTTCATTTGCATTTCAAAGCGTTCATCGAAATGATTCTTTAATTAATGATCAGTTGCCACTTCTTTTGAAGAATTACCAAAAATGGGAACTTGATAGAAGGATAAAAAAAAATAGTCTTTTCTGGCAGTATGATACTAATGACGGGATGGAACACACTGTGAGTGGGAGAATACTTAATAATGGTATAGATACATTTTCTGTTCCTGCCACTAGACCAACTATAAATAGCTACATGTATGGGGATGCAATGGCAATTGCTAAATTTGCTCAAATACTTAATAAACCTTTAATTTCCTCTTCTTTCACAGAAAAAGCAGAAAATATCAAACAAGGTGTTCAAGAACGTCTTTGGAACAAAGAACTTAACTTTTTTACCGTATTGCCAAAAGATTATGACGAAGGGCACAGACCATTAAATATAAGGGAACTCGTTGGTTATGTTCCATGGTATTTTAATTTACCCGATGATAAAATGGAGTATGCCGCTGCTTGGCAAAAAGTTAAGGATACTCTCGGTTTTGCCGCTCCATTAGGATTGACTGTAACAGAACGTTCTCATCCATATTTTCAAATTAGTTATGAGGGTCATGAGTGTCAATGGAATGGTCCTTCTTGGCCATTCGCAACAACACAAACCCTTAAAGCATTGGCAAACCACATCAATAACTACACCAATCATCAAATGGTTTCCAAAAAAGACTATTACAAACTTTTATTACAATATGCCAAAAGTCATAAGAGAATGAATCAGAGAGGAGAAATTCTCAATTGGATTGATGAAAATCTTAACCCTTTTACAGGAGACTGGATTTCTAGAACTCGATTGAAAAACTGGGAGAATGGGACCTGGAGTAAAGAAAAAGGAGATGTTGAAAGAGGTAAAGATTACAATCACTCAGGATTTTGTGATTTGGTCATATCAGATCTACTTGGACTGAAGCCACAAATTGATGGTAGCATTAAAGTTATACCCATGGTTCCAGAGAGTTGGGACTGGTTTTGTATTGATAGAGTGGTTTCTAATAGACGAGAAATCAGCGTTGTTTGGGATAAGTATGGTGAAAAATATAAGATGGGGAAAGGTTTTATGATTTTTATTAATGACAAACTTGTTAAAAAATTCGACACACTAAAGGAAATTACTATTGACCCAATTTAATTTATGATAATTAAATCTAAGATTGCAGAAATGAAAAGTTTTATAAAGTACAGAAATACCAATCACAACAAGAAAGCGATAAAGGAATTCTAAAACATTAATGGGAATGGAACAATTCTAAATTTATTAAAGGAAGTCCATAGTCTTTTACACCAATGGACACAATCCAAATCCCTTCTTATCCTTTGTAAACCAACTATTTGGTTAAGATTTATCAATCCTGTTTTAGGTGGTGGTTGTGTGGGGTTTGTGTGGATACGTGATGTGGATTAGTTTTTATACAAAAACGTCTAAAATGAGTCTAAAATGATCAAAAAATATTAAAAAATATCAAAAT
>JAYPZA010000023.1:0-1731 GCA_038136095.1 Flavobacterium sp. | reverse complement strand
TCAATACTTTGTTTAGAGGATCTTTAAGTATTTTTTGAGCAATAAAGGCAGCAGCGCCGGCGAGAGGGCCTCCGGCCAGTGCAGCAAGGGATAATGAATCACTCACAAAGGGTTTAACTGTGACATGAAGATTTTGCGTTTCTTCAATTATATCAACTTCACCATCCATTAGGACCTCTGCAGCAGGACCTATCATTTTAAAATTGTTTGAGCTCAGCACCCCAGAATTAATTCGAACCCCCGCATTTATTGAGTCAAATATAAAGCCCTTAGAAAATAAGTCACTAAAGTCGAGACTTAATCTTTTTGGTAAATTTTGAAGCGTCAGCAATCCGAATAACCTCCCAATACCTGGTTCGGCCTCAAGGATTTCTCCTTTTTGGATATCCATTGAAAAATTACCATTGATTAGATCTGAAGAATAGTCAAAGGGGCTTCCATCCCAATTAGCAAACCCATTAAATCTGGCGTTTCCTTTTTTGACTAAATTCGGGTACCCAAGTTGTTCTAAAGATTTTTCAAGGTCATCCACCTTCCATTTAAAATCCATTTTGGTTTGTGTGCCAATTTCTTTTGCCTGCCATTCTCCGTCAGCTTTAAATTCATGATGAGGGTTGGTAATAGTGAAATTTTCTATTTTCCATATTTGATTATTTATATTTGATGCCTGGATATCAAACTTGCCCATACTTTTATCATCAAGGATAACTTCATCGATCATCAAATCAACGGATAGTGGTTCTGTTGTAGTTGGTAAATTATCTTCATCGTTTAATTTACCTATTTGTTTATCTTTTGAAATGATAAATTTATTAAATCTACCTGTTAGCTTTCTTTCGTTGTTATCCCATAATGCATTACCTTTAATTTCATTTGAATATAAGGAAACTTTAAGATTATTATTGGATGGAAAAACAACGGTCTCCAATCGATGAAGGTTGAAACCATTTACAACTAATTTTTCAAAATTTAGTTTTGACTTACCAATCCTAAATGTTTCTTGCTTGTTATCTGATTTCAAATTAAATAGTGATGAAAAATCATCTAAATCAACATCTTTGAAGTTTGCAAAAATTGATATCCCATTCCTGTCTTGAAACTCTTCATTGGATAGAATATTAATCTGACCAGACCAACCATTTTTGTCCATGTAAATCTTGCCGTTGATATCATTATCTAGCCCAATAGAATAGTTTGTTAGGTTGTTCTTTGTTGGCTTTTTGACAATGGTTAAGATTTTTACCTCGTCCTGTTTTTTATTTAAGGGGTACGGCCCATTAATTTCTATTCCTTTCAAATCAGTTTCTAAAGACAATGAATTTGATTGTTCAGTAATATTAGATTTTAAAATCCACTCGGCAGATCCTTCGACCTTATTTGCCCAACCTGACCCTAAATTTTTAATAAAGAATGTTTCATCAATTTTTCCGCTGGCATTAATTTTGGTTACATCATTCTCACTGATAACATTAATATTTGTTGGCAATTCAAAAACTGTTCCTGATGCATTTTTAAGTTCATAAAAGTTTGGTTTAATGTTCAGGATTCCATTTAGTTTATTTATTTGTGGAAGACCTATTCTTGTATTTTGGATGACTACATCATTCAGTTCATATTTTGCATCAAAATTAATTTCATCAGGATTCGATATTGGAAAATTAATTTTTAGGTCAAGCATTGCATTTCCATTCGTAATCAGCTGATTTGTGAATTCCTGAGTATCCTCGTACA
>JAYPZA010000022.1:0-1834 GCA_038136095.1 Flavobacterium sp. | reverse complement strand
GAGAAAGATCCTTTGATATCTTCTCCCGTTTACTAAGAGAAAGAATTATTTTTCTCACAGGTCCAATTGATGATCAAACAGCATCCTTAATTTGTGCTCAATTACTTTTCTTAGAGTCAGAAAATCCTGAAGAGCCAATCAGTTTATATATAAATTCACCCGGTGGTCTTGTCACTGCTGGACTAGCTATGTACGATACTATTCAATATATTCGTTGTCCTGTGCACACAGTTTGTATTGGTCAGGCTTCTTCTGCTGGTTCTTTAATTTTAGCTTCTGGTAAATCAGGTCATCGTTATGCTCTTCCGCACGCAAAAATAATGATTCATCAACCCTCTGGTGGATTTTCAGGTCAAGCAACTGATATCAAGATTCATGCTGAAGAGATTTTAAAAACAAAAAAAAGACTAAATGAAATTTACCAAAAACATACAAATATTAGTATCAACGAAATTGAAAAAGCTATGGAAAGAGATAGATTTTTCGATCCAGAAGAGGCTCTTAAATTTGGTTTGATTGACAAAGTCATAACAAACAGAGAAGATAAATAATGGCAGACGATAAAATCACCTCAGCCGGAACCTCAGATAAAAAAATATCCTGCTCTTTTTGTGGCAAAAGTCAGGAAGAAGTTAAAAAATTAATTGCAGGTCCTAATGTTTACATCTGTAATGAATGTGTAGTACTCTGCAAGGATATCCTTGTCGAAGATGATAAAATTGATACGAAACAAAGTTTTGAAATTCCAAAACCAAGTGAAATTTTTGATTATTTAGATGATCATATTATTGGTCAAGATCATGCTAAGAAAATTTTATCTGTCTCTGTCTATAACCATTATAAAAGAGTTCAAAATCCCTCTAAGGATATTGAAATTTCAAAATCAAATATCCTACTAATAGGTCCGACAGGTTGTGGTAAAACATTACTAGCCCAGACTCTTGCAAAATTTTTAAATGTTCCATTCACCATTGCCGATGCCACAACATTAACCGAGGCTGGCTATGTCGGCGAAGATGTTGAAAACATAATTCTAAGACTGCTTCAACAATGTGATTATGATGTGAGTTTAGCTCAAAAAGGTATCGTTTATATCGATGAGATCGATAAGGTCGGCAGAAAGAGTGAAAATCCATCAATTACCCGAGATGTATCGGGCGAAGGTGTTCAACAAGCTTTACTAAAAATAATAGAGGGAACAACAGCTAGTGTTCCTCCACAAGGCGGAAGAAAGCACCCTCAACAAGAATTTCTTCAAGTAGATACAAAAAATATCTTATTTGTTTGTGGTGGAGCCTTTGAAGGAATTGATAAAATCATTAAAAATAGAATAAACAAAAAGTCTATTGGTTTTAATAAGTCTATCAATCAAGACGTCCCTATGACTTCTCAATTAGAAAATGATGACTTAATTAAATTCGGTCTCATCCCGGAATTGGTAGGAAGACTTCCTGTCAGCGCAAGTTTAGATGAGCTAAAATTAGAGGATTTAAAGGAAATTTTAACTAAACCCAAAAATGCTATATCAAAACAGTATAAAGCCCTTTTCTCTTTTGAAGGTGTGGAATTTGAAATAACTGAAGATGGGCGCGAGCAAATAGCTCAACTTGCTGTTGATAAAAAGATAGGGGCTAGGGGTCTTAGATCAATTATGGAAAAGCTTTTGTTGGAATGTATGTACGATATTCCAGATAAAGATTCTGTGGATAAGGTCGTGTTGAATAAAGACGCGGTCGTAGCAAACAAACCAATTATTGTCTACAAAGAAAAAGAAAAAATTAAAAAAAAAGTAGGTGAAAATTAGAAATTCCTCACTATCTTTATAGTATGGAAA
>JAYPZA010000021.1:0-2053 GCA_038136095.1 Flavobacterium sp. | reverse complement strand
TCTCTGCATCCAACTCTGAGGGGTAATATTGAAAGGTTTCATTGGCAAAATTTAAAGAGATCAAAGGATTTGCCGTGGTAAGATCAAAACTCGCAAAACCGTCTTGATCATTGTCACAAACTTCCAATAAAACATTATTTGTTATTACAGGTTTTGGATTCACAACAAGTTCAAACAAAGGACCTGCAGATACAGAAAAACATTGCGTAACATTATTTGTTAAACGAACAAAAATGGGTTGGGAAAAATCTGTTGTATTTGTGTAAGGATTTATTTTATCAATTGGAGCTGAATCATTATCTGCATCATTTTGATTTTCAAAATATGCAACTGTAAAATCTGCTGGATCTTGAATCCCTAGCACCAAAACATCCATGCTAGATAAAATGAAATTTTGAACAATTCCATTGGTGTCATCACCGTCAGAATCATCATCACAAACTTCATAATTTTGAACAATTTGAAGTGAAGGCTTTGGAAGTACGACTAAGTTAAATGAGGTTATTGCAGGATCACATACTTCTGGAGCAGCGATGTTGACGGTGCGTGCAAAAATTTCATCGGGTGTCAATGCGATTGCATTTGTGTAGTTCTCTGGATTGATTATTGGATTGGTGTTATTTTCAGCATCGTTTTGCGAGTTGTAATAAACAACTTCAAAAATTGAAGTATCTTGTCCGTTTAATAAGTCTGAATCAAAAAGCGTTTTTAAATTAAAAGTAAAAAATCCATCTTCAATACCGTCGGTATCACATTGTTCATAGTTTTCAAAAGGAAGATCAGTAATGATTGGTTGAGGATGAAAAGTAATTCGCACTTCATCATCACCAAGATTTTCATCTTCATCAATTACTTCAACTCTATAAATCCCAGATACATCATTATCGATGGTGAGTATGGGATTATCTTCTTCATCTTCAAGTTCAACAAATCCAGAACCGTCATCTAAAAACCAATGATAACCAACCGCCACTCCATCGGTAGGAGTTGCGTCTAAAGTTACCGTCGTTCCTTCACATACATCTTGATCAGGTCCTAAATCTCCTACTACAATCGAACAATCTAAAACCACTCCATCACCCCAGATCAAATCAAATGTTGATGGATTATCAGAATATCTATCTACAACAACTAGGTACTCCTCACCAGGCCTTACGTTGATTGAACTTGAGTATGTTGATCCAACAGCAGGTATACATTCATTTGATGAACTAGCTGATAATCCAGTTGCTCCTAAATTACCTGAATAGTTTGCTCTAATAGCAATATCATCGGTAACATTTTCACAATTTGGGTTAGGACCATAAACAACAAAATCATAATCAACTCCTGGATTAGTCGGATTGATATCAAAGGTAAGTTCAGAACCACTTTCAATTTTTATTTTATACCATATACTCCTAACGCCGTCAATAGTAACGCATGAAGCTTGTAAATCTGGAAAATTATCTTCATCTGCTGGGTTTGAACTTATGAGCTCGTTACTACAAACATTTATTACAACATCACATACTTGACCATTGGAAACACTGCATATAAAAATAAAAGCAATTAATAAAAATAACCTAGCTTTAATATTCAAGACTGTATTTTTTTAATTTTTTTTTGAAAAATAATATTTAAGTCTTCGTCTAAAACTCTAAAAAAATATCTATCATTTTTTAAATTAACCAGATCAATTTTAAAAAATTGTTTTCCAACAACATTGTTGTGAATCTTGCTGATTAATATTTCTTTTTTATCTAATATTTCAACAGTAAAATTAGTTTTGATATCAGTTTTTATTGAATAGATAAAACTACTTTTAAAAGTAGTTTTTTGTAACTCTACTTTTTGTTCCTCCTGGGAAAAAGAGAGGGAGCTCATCAAAAAGAATATTTGTACTATAAAGTATTTTTTCATTTTTTGTAATGATATTTATTTTGTCATAAGACAAAGGCACAATATAGTTAAATTAGAAAATATAATGTGTTTATGTTTTCCTAAATTTTAAAGAAAAATAACTACTACCTTCTAAGTAGTGAGAAGTTTCCTTTTCGATTTCTTACGACTC
>JAYPZA010000020.1:0-3264 GCA_038136095.1 Flavobacterium sp. | reverse complement strand
AACCAATATTTATAAATATCATTATAAGAATTATAAATGAAATTACTATGAACAGGACTTTTTTAAGCATATAGTTATCTTTATATTAATTTTAAATATACTAATCTATTTTGTGAAGCAAAACTGTGCAAATTCAAGTATTCAAGTATTTAATCCATCAAATGATGAATGGAATAGAGATCTTGTTTTTTTCTTGACAAGAAGACTAGGTTACTCTGTAGATTATGATTTAATGAGTCAGTATCTAAAATTTAGTCCTAGTGACCTTGTAGATAAAATTATAGATGAAGCGCTTTCAAAAGAAGTTACAGCTGATCCAGGTTGGGCTGACTGGACTTCTACAGATTTTAAAAATTCTGGAAAAAATCGGTTTGAATTTTTTCGCGATCATCAAAGGATCTTCTTTAATGATGTGTTTAATAACGGATTCAGAGAAAAATTAACTGTTTTTTGGTCAAATCATTTTGTAACTCAATATTCTGGATATAGTCATCCCGCATATGCTTTCAGATATTACAATACAATTCAAAAAAATGTTTTGGGGAATTTTAAAGATTTTGTTTATGAAATAGGTCTTGATGATGCAATGCTAATGTATTTGAATGGTTACGAAAATAAAAATGTTGCTCCAAATGATAATTATTCAAGAGAATTATATGAATTATTTACTTTGGGAGAAGGTAATGGTTATACTGAGAATGATATAAAAGAAACATCAAGAGCTTTAACAGGATTTAATTCAAGAGTTGATCAAGGTCCAATATCATTTAATGAAAAGTGGTTTGACGATGGTGAAAAAACTATTTTTGATCGTTCTGGTAACTGGGGTTATCAGGATGTTATTGAGATACTATTTGAAGAAAAAAAAGAGTTGATTTCAAAGTTTATCTGCTCTAAAATATATACTCATTTTGTAAATCCATCTGTTGACGAAGATTTTATTGAAAAATTATCTAAGTTTTTTATTGAATCAGAATTTAATTTAGAACCGCTTCTAAGAAAGTTGTTCAAAAGTGAACATTTTTTTGATTCATATAATAGAAGTGTTTTAATAAAAGAACCAATCGATTTACTTTGTTCCATTCATAATCAACTTAAATTTTCATTACTGGATGATTTTGATTTTGATGATTTTCTTTTATACGGAACAATAACTATGGGCCAAGAAATTTTACAACCTGTTGATGTTGCTGGATGGAAAGGAAATCACGATTGGATTTCTACAGGAACTTTTCCTGTAAGATGGGAATGGACTGAATGGATGATATGGGAGTACTGGAAAAGTGATCAAGAACAATTTAGAAAATTATTAAAAAAATTGGTTCCAATTGATGAAACAAACCCTGAAATAATTGTTAAATCTTTTTTTAGATTTTTATTATGTGAATATGAGATTAATAAGCAAGATCTTTTTGATGGTATTGAAGTATTTAAAAATGATTTACCAGATATTTACTTTTCAGACGGAACATGGAACTTAGATTATGATTCTGCATCTTATCAAACATGTTTATTGTTAATGTTTATACTCAAATTACCAGAATATCAATTGAAATGAATAAAAAACAGAAGTCTATTCAACACTTAAAAGAACACTCTGAATGGGATAGAAGAGGTTTTTTAAAAATTTTAGGAATCGCTGGTATGGGATCGATTTCTTTAGGTGGAGGTACAGTTTCTGTATTAGAATCACAATTACTCTCTAATTCCTTGAATAGTTCTGTTTCTGATAGAATTTTAGTCTTAGTGAGACTTAAGGGAGGTAATGATGGATTAAACACTATTGTACCTGTTGATCAGTATGATACTTATATCACTAAAAGACCAACATTACATATTAAAAAAAATGATCTTGTAACTTTAACAGATAAACTTTCTATGCCTAAAAGTTTGGAAAAACTAAAACATTTTTGGAATGATGGAAGTATGAAGGTAGTGCAAGGTGTTGGCTATTCTGATCAAAACTTATCACATTTTACATCAAGTGATATTTGGGCTTCTGCGTCAGATGAAAAATCAAATATGAGTTCAGGATGGCTTGGAAGATTTTATGATGAAAAATATTTTGATCATTTAATAAATCCCCCAAAAAAGCCAATAGCAATTCAAATTGGTAGCGTAAGTAACAAAATTTTTAAAGGTAAAGACGTAAATCATGCATTCGCCGTAGCTAGTCAGAAGAGATTAGAAAAAGTTGCAGAAAGAGGAGAATATTATTCAACAGATGAATTACCTGACTGTACTTTAGGAGAACAAATTCAGTATTTGAGAAGAGTCAGTAATACAACATATGCATATGCTGGAGTTATAAATGATGCATACAATAATTCTAATGACTATAATGGATACACTGATTCATCCCTGGATAATCAACTAAGGTTAATATCTAGACTTATTAAAGGAGATTTAGGATCTAAAATTTACATGGTTACATTAGGGGGGTTTGACACACATGGAAATCAAACTGATACTCACCAAGAACTTTTGCAGCAATTGTCAAGTTCTCTCAAAATATTTTATGATGATCTTAATTATGAGGGAATTGATAATAGAGTTTTAACAATGACTATTTCAGAGTTTGGAAGAACTGTGCATGAAAATGGATCAAATGGAACTGATCATGGAACATCCGCACCAGTTTTACTTTTTGGACCACCATTACTCGGAAGTGGTATTGTTGGAAATCATCCAAGTCTTTCCGAATTAGATAGGCTTGGTAATTTGTCTTACAACATTGACTTTAGGTCGGTTTATCAAACTATTCTAACTGATTGGTTATGTGGCGATAAAAATTTTATTGATAAAGCTATGCTTGGTGATGATTATGATATATTGGGTCTTGGATTTAGCTGTAGCGATAAAGAAACTATTGATATTGATTCTTTAATTAACTATCATTATCCAATATATTCAAATTCAAAAAATAATGTTGATCTAAATCTAAGAATTAAACAAAGTTATACTTTACAAATTGATGTTTTTGATATTTTGGGAAGACACATTGATGTAGTTCACAAGGGTGTTTTACAAAGAGGAGAACACACATTTAGTATATCTACAAATAGGTTTAAGGTAAGACTCTCAGCTGGGCAATATTTTTATAGAATTAATATACCCGGAGGTGATATTTTAAGCGCTTCTTTTTTTGTTAAATAGAACTAAAGATTTCATTCATTTTAGTTTCTTCCTCATTTGCTAATTCCTTGTCAACTAAAATTCTTCCACTGTGTTCGTCAATTATAAACTTTTTTCTTGATGAAATAT
>JAYPZA010000019.1:0-4003 GCA_038136095.1 Flavobacterium sp. | reverse complement strand
CTTTTCCTAAATATTCTATTTCTGGATTAAAACTCACAAAACTATCTAGACCACATTCTAAGGGTGTATCATTCATATCCATATCATTTCCATAAGACAGCAAACCTGACTCAATACGCTCAATTAAATTAGGACAACCTGGTCGAACATTTAAATCTTGTCCTTCTTTAATCAGTTGATCGTAGAGCTGAAGACCTAACTCATCATGATCCACATAGATTTCAAATCCTCCCTGTTTTGACCAACCTGATCTCGCAATTAAAAAAGGGTGACCTCGAAAATCAAATCTTTCAAAATGAAAAAACTTTAAATTCAAAATGTCTGAACCAAAAATACGTTTCATTAATTCAAAAGATTTTGGTCCTTGAACAGCCAATGGATTCACATTTGGTTCAGTGATATTCACATCTAAATTTTTTCCAATTGCAATACCTTTCGCATAGAGAAGAATATCCGTATCAGCAATTGATACCCACCACGTATCCGGATGAACTTTCATAACTAAGGGATCATTTAAAATTTTACCTTGGTTGTCGACGATTGGTGCATAGTAGCAAACATGGTCTTTGGCCTTAGATAAATCCCTACAAGTAATAAGTTGTGTTAGGTAATCCGCATCTGGGCCTGAAATTTGCACCTGTCTTTCTACAGAGACATCCCAAACTTGAACATTTTCTTTAAGGTGATTGCAATCATCAACTGCGCCATGAAAGGATGCTGGTAAAAGCATGTGATTATAAACGGTATAAGATTGTACCCCATATTCCTCAATTCTTTTTGTGAAAGGGGTAGGCCGTAATCTGGCACTTTTAGCAATAGTTGGACTCATGATTTTTTTTAGCCAGTTAATCCTTATTCTAAAGGTAAATCAAACTCTATTTTATAAAATTAATCGTTATCTGTAAGGCCTGCGCCCGCACCTGAGAGTTTCTTTTCGTCACTCTCTTCAACAAAAGTCTCCAATGAAAGTTCATAGAGCTGCTCCCATGTTTTTTTTGAATATTGAATTTGTCGTTGATTAGAGATGTCCAGTACAACGTTATTAGATTGATGTGGAATTTCAACTTTATTCAATATCGTTACATTTCCTGAGCTAATAAAAAAATTAAATTCATTAGAGGTAAAATTAAAACTAATTAAATTTTTTTGGGCTGCTTTAATTAATAGAGGAATGGCCAGTAGGGGCTCCTGAATACTTGAAAATTTAAAAGATTGATACAAGTTTGAGTTATGCGATTGATCAAAAAAAAATAAACCAAAGTGAATTGGACACAAGATATCTTGATTTTTATTTGAAACATCAATTGTAGTTTGACATTTATTGTAGGGGAAATGAATTAAACGGTTAAAACTCTCAAGACCTGGTAATTCAGATTGTTCCAACGCTCGAACAACTTTTCCTGCCTCTTCAGCAACACCCCAGCTTAAACCTTGATGGCGAGCTACTCTTTTAACTGTCGTCTCAATTTCATAAAGAGAATGCATTAGGCAATTTTTTTATAAGACCAAGTATCATCTGATTGATATATTTCTTTCATCAAAGGGGCACCTTGATACATGGTTATTCTTACCCATCTATCTGATCGAGGGTCAAATCGGGTTGCACCAAAAAATGATAGCTTTAGGCGGAGCATATCAACGGGAATTAACGATTTGGAAATCGTATTATCTTGAATTTCAGAGTAGGGAAGCTTTTCACATATAAAAATACGTCTTAATACATGACGATATTCTTGATTTTTAAGTAGATAGGATGAAAGTTGCTCGCTCTCAGCGTAGTTTTTAAGTTCTAAATATAATTTATTTATATCTCTTGCGATTGCGAGAGGTAGTTCACGTTCTGCACCATCTTCACTAAATCGATCCGAAATTCTCGGTTCCTGCTTATTTTTAGAGTAATACCAAAAGTTAAAGATATTATTTTTATTCTCAAAATCTATATCAATTAACCATGCATATCTTTTTTCAATTAATGCACAAATATCACCAATTGATCGAGATGAATCAAAATCAAAGAAATCCTCTTCATTGATAGACATTTCATAACTTAAGGGCTCAACTATGTCAGGATAAACTTCCATTAAAAGAGAAACTATAAATTCACAGCACTCTGCTTGTGTATTTTTTTCTACCCATTCATATGTACTATTCCAAAAAAATTTTTCTAATTTCAAATTGCTAAAATATTTTTGAAAATTTTCTAAATCTTCAATTAGTTGGGAGTTTTTTTTAATCTGATAATCACTGTCTGTTTTCCAAAACTTAATATTTTCTTGAATAGTCGATAGATATTTTTGAAATTTTTCTTTTTCTTGTTCGCTTGTTATGGAAATAGAACGAATGGCCTGTAAAGCTTTTTCTTTAGACAAAATCCATTGGTTGAGTAAAGCTGGATGATTGACGATAAAAGGAGCCATACCCAAACCAGTTGAATTACCTATTCCTAAATTACGAGCTATATCATCATTTAACTTAACTGCCGATTTTGGGGATCGCATTTTAGCTACATGATTAACCATATCAAAAGTAAACTGACGAGCTAAGAAGACTAACATCATCTCGAGACGAAAAGGTCCCTTAAGTTCTCCACGATCTTGAATTTTAATTCGATCTGCTAGACCAAATTTACCAGATCCATAAACAGCAGTTGTTCTATAAAGATAGCCTACATCGTACAAGAGTTTCGTTTCTGGTTGTTTGCCTTTGGAAAGACAATCTACGACATGTTCAAATACACGAACAGATTTATTCGCTCTGGAAAGACATAACTCTTTTTCGGTAACCCTCCCTTGTTCTTGTAAGGGCACATTAGCTTTTAAGCGTTGAATATCCTCTTTTGTGGGTATCCCATCAAAAAGAACAAAAGAGGCATCCCACTTAGTGGCGATTACTCTATCAGAACGTTCACTATCATTTAATTCATTAGAAAAACAAACCAAAGAATATTTTTTATCCTCTTTGTTTACAATGTAAACACAATGACCAAAGCCCTTTTCATTAAGTTCAAACTCCCTAGTTTGAAAAGTCCAGTCTTTAAATTCTCTGATAAAACTTCTCAAAAATGAGAGTTTTGATTGATGAAAAGAACCCAATCGGTCTAACTTCATTACGAATTCAGGTTTTCGAAGATCTATATGCATTAATCAAATTTCCTGTAAAAATTGTACCAATTATTTCCTAAAATGTCGTGAGTCTCCTCTTCACTAAAACCTACATTTCTTAAACCAATTTCTAAATTATCAAATCCCCTTGCATCTTCAAACCACGAGGGCTGAGGAGGGAAGCCTGCATTATCAGAACTACCTTCTCCAAAATCTTTGGTTTTAGTCCAAGTTCCATTGCGCATCCACTCCACAATGCTATCTGGGTGTCGGATGCATAAATCAGAGCCAATTCCTATTTGTTTAACTGAAATTTTTTTTGTCGTTTCTGCTATCATTTCACAAAAAGATTGAAGGGTACAATTGGAAGTATTTTTTAGATGATGAGGATATAGTGAAAACCCTATCATACCACCACTCTCATTGAGGGCTCTCAAAACATCATCAGATTTATTACGTAAACCTTCATGCCAAAACAGTGGGTTTGCATGACTTACTACTATTGGAGCTTCGGATAATTCAATTGCCTCTAAAGTAGAAAATTCCGCAGAATGAGACATATCAATAATCATTTTCACCCTATTCATTTCTTGGATGACTTCTTTTCCCATACGAGTAATACCACTATCTCTTTGTTCGTAACAACCAGTAGCCAGGAGAGATTGATTGTTATATGTCAGCTGCATAAATAAAACTCCTTGGTTTTTTAAAATCTCAACATTAGAAATGTCATCTTCAATAGGTGAACAGTTTTGAAGACCATAAAATATAGCTGTTTTATTTTGAGTTTGAGCATTCTCTATGTCTTTAGAATTTTTACCTTGAAATATAAGATCTGAATTATCATTAAAGTAGGTATCACATTTCGTTGAATTCTGCTGGACGTCAGCACCAACGGAGGG
>JAYPZA010000018.1:0-5583 GCA_038136095.1 Flavobacterium sp. | reverse complement strand
CAAAACTTGGAGGTGCCAGCAGGAAGTATTCCAGAGGAGACATAAATAATGATGGGAAAGATGACTTTGCTTTTGCTATGAATTGGGAGGATGGTCGAGCAGCTTTTGATAGACAATCTAATGCCACAAATTATACAGAACCTACGATTTTATTAAGTAATGCTGATGGCTATGAGATTATTAGAATCGGCAAACCTGACTGGGGTCACTCTGTAAGAGTTAAGGACAATCGAGCTTTTTTTGCTGGACACAGTGCTCAAGTATTTCAACTAAATGACTTTGAATGGATTGATGTATCTGAAGAGTTTCCTGAGTTAAGTTTTGCTAGCTTCTTGATCTATGATGATTTCATTATCAACAGTGTGAGAAAGAATGATGAACAAGGCTTAGAGCTTATTAAAAATAACCAGATCATTTCATCTTTAATGACTCAAGAAGTTTTTAAAGTAAATTTTGAAAGTTGGAACAACAAAGGTACTGGGAATTATAGTGAACTTGGCGTTTACAACTTTGGTGGAGAAAACTACTTTCATGGCATGACAACAGAAATGTGTCGACAAGATAATTTAATTATTGCCACCATTAATGCAAGCAAGCTAAAAGAAGGTGAAATTATTGAAGGTGGTTTTTATTCAGAAACCGATACTATCCCCATAGTAATGTTTGCATTTTATGCAATTGAAAATGAAGCCTTGATTAAAAAAGATATTGAGATTATTGGTGAGGAAATTGAACATAACTTTAATTTTTTTGATTGCGTGGATGTGGATGAAGATGGTCAAAAAGATATTGTTGCTCAAGTTTTTAGCCAGCAATGGACTGAGCAAGATAATAATTTAGGTATTCCAGAGGTATACATTAGAAATGGTGATTCATTTTCAAATCTAGATACAACAACTTGGCCTACCTTTACTGTAGATATAGATTCACAAGGATATCTTTATGATGTTGATTCAAGCGGAACCCACGACTTAGTTATGTTTCCACTCAAAGTTAATAATAGTGGTGCTATAGAAATTTATCTTTCAAATAGAAGCATTACTGATTGAAAAAAAGGCGCTATTTTGTATAACGCCTTTATGCTCATTAGTTTTTGGCTTTCCACTTGTAGGGTTCATTTCCAGTAATCTTAAAATACAAAACTAGATTTATAAGATGAACTCCTAAGAGGATTAAACCAATTAAGATTGACCATCCAATATGCTGATGAAAATCAAGTATTCCTGAGAAATATATTAGTCCTCCAGCCGAAAGTGTCCAAACTAATATTGCTATTATTCCTAAAATATTTTTCATAATCTGTTTCCTGATTGATTGAGATTTACTGAGACTTTTATATCTGTCTTAAGTGTCGATTGGCATGCCAATATAAAACCAGAAGCAACATCAGCAGGATCTAACACATAATTGAAATCAATTTCTGGTCTAATAGATCCATCAATTATTTTGCATCGACAGGTTCCGCAACTACCAACTTGACACTTATGTGGCCAAGCTAAACCTGATCTAAGCGCTCCTGCTAATAAAGTCTCACCTTTATTAATTGTGATTTCTTGCTCACTAGGCGATATTTGTGCCCTAAAATCTTTTTTCTTTTTAAAGATAGGAAATATCATGATGAAGATACCTCATGACGAGCTAAAGACGGATAAAGGTCATTAATAATATTTTTCTCCGCTTCTGTAGCATAGTGGTTATCCCAATGATCAAGATGTTTTTGAACAAATTTTCTAAAAAGACTTGGAATAAGAGTTAATACAAATAGTGAGAAATATCCAATGCCATAGTTTGGCCCTTTTACGTCATCAAGCTCCCAAAAATAAGTTTCTCCTCTAACGTGATGATCACATTGCCTTCCAATTTCAATAAAAAACCAACTGGTAAACAGGTTATCGTTATCCCAGGAATGTCTATGCTCAACAGGTTTGCCTTCCTCTCTGATTAATCCATAGTGACCCATAAAATTTAGAGCTTCTAGCAAAAAGTTAGAAATAATCCAAACTGAAAGTAATGCAAAAATACCAACAATACCTCCAGCCCATACAAAAAGAACAATGGAAGGGAGGCTGTATAAGTAGCCTAGCAACCACTTGTTATCAATGGAAAAGAAAGATTTACCAAGTTTTTTTAGTTTCTTAGATTCAAGATCATAAGAGAACTTTGATTGCCCTACATGAGATAACCAGGTATGCGCGTAGACATTTCTTCCTCTAGGTGCTGTTGCAGGGTCATCTTCATGCCCTAAATCAAGATGATGATTGTAGACATGCGCATAAGTAAAATGTGCAGCACCGCTGAGAGCCATGATTGCCCTTGAAACTTTGAATCCTTCTTTTTTATTGTGCGATAACTCATGACCATAAATTATTCCTAACCCAGCCCAAAGCCCGCATGATAAAGTTGCGCCAATCAACTCTGTTAAAGAAATTGTTTCAAGCGTTACAAATTGATAGAGGTTATATGCAAGAAAAACCTGCAGAATAATAAATGTAGGCAACATCAAATACATAACAGAATATTGGAAAACTTTTATTCCGTAGGAATTACCTTCATTGTCAAAATCGGCTCTGAGATGAATATCTTTTGTCAGAGTGTCAATAATAATATTTAGACCAAATAAGAATACTCCTATCCATACATAAATACCCCCAAAATATAGTCCCATTATTGTTATCACTGTCATGACAGGAACAATCAAATAACGAACATTTACATACAGCGTTTTCATAGAAAAACTCCATTTATTAAATTAAATCCTGGGAATGAATTCCGTTTTAGCGCCTTCTTTTTTGTCGCGGCAATAGGATCAAATCACGACAAAGTTATTTAATTAAAAAAAATATCAAATGTAAACACTTTACAAGCAGTTTCTTTAAATAATTTAATTAACTTCTTTATAAAAAAGGTATTTGACAAGGATAATCTTAAAAAGATTTATGTGCAGAGTTGAATGAAGCAAAATCATGTTTAATATATGCAGAAGACTTTGAAAAAATATACTTAATAATCAATCTTTAAAAATATTATGAATACAACTTTTCACTTAGCTATTAATGTTAACGATATGGAAAAATCCAAAAGATTTTATTGTGAAATTTTGGGTTGTGAATTGGGTGATTTTGAGGAAGGAAAGTGGCAAGACGTGAACTTTTGGGGCAATGAATTAACACTTCATAAATCTGAATCCACTATTACTCAAGAAATTCATCCAGTAGACATGGGAGATGTTCCTGTACCTCATTTTGGAGTACATCTTGATTTCAATGTTTATGAAAGCATAAAAAAAAGAATTGATTCGCAGGACGAATTTAAGTATTTTGATGAGCCATACTTGCGTTTTAAAGGAAAACCTAGAGAACAAGAAACTTTTTTTATCAAAGATCCTAGTGGAAACATGTTAGAGATTAAATCAATGAAAAATCCTAATTCTTTGTTTGAGTAAGTTAATTTAAAAATGGAAAATATTTGGTCCAGAATCAAGGACGAGATTAAGCTTCGTGTTGAGGCTGAACCTAGTCTTGGAAGTTATCTTTACTCCCTTATCTTGTCACAGAAAGATTTCATTTCTGCTGTTGCATCCATCCTCGCATCAAAGCTTCATAGCGATGCATTGACAGCAATGGATATAAGAAAATTTCTATTAGAAACATACCTGTCTGATATTGAGATCCAAAACTCCATCGTTGCAGACCTAGAATTTATAATGGAGCAAGACCCTGCATGCAAATATCTCTCTACTCCATTACTTTTTTATAAAGGTTTTCTTGGCCTATCATGCTACAGAGCAGCCCATCATCTTTGGAGCAATGACCGTCATACTTTGGCATTATTTCTTCAGGGAAGAACATCTGAGGTTTTTGGATTAGATATACATCCTGCAGCAAAAATTGGTAGCAGTGTCATGATTGATCATGCAACTGGGGTAGTCATTGGTGAAACATCAAACATAGGATCTAAAGTTTCAATTTTTCAGGGGGTTACACTCGGAGGGAAAGGAACAGAAACGGGCAAAAGACACCCTGATGTATTAGATGGCGCAACTATTTATGCTTCTTCAACTATTCTAGGAAATATTTCCATTGGAAAGAACGCCATAGTAGCAGCAGGAAGTCTAGTTTTAAATAATGTAAGTGATGGAGAAACTGTGGCAGGGATTCCAGCCAGAAGAGTTAAACATTCATTGATAGATACTATGGATTGGGATCCAGGAGATTCTGGTCTATGATCACAAAATTCATAGGAAACACTCCGCTGATAAAGCTAAATTATTTTTCAGAAATTTCTGGATGCAATATTTTTGGAAAAGGTGAGTTTATGAATCCTGGTGGTTCTGTCAAGGATAGAGCAGCTAAGTATATTATCGAGCATGCACTTAAAAATAAACTCATTTCTGAGGGTGGTACTATTGTTGAAGGAACTGCCGGAAATACGGGCATAGGTCTGGCTCTTGTTGGCAATGCATATAACCTAAAAACTATCATAGTAATACCTGACACCCAAACAGAAGAAAAAAAATCAACGCTTAGAGCTTGTGGAGCTGAATTAATTGAAGTCCCTGCAGTGCCATATAAAGATGAAAATAATTATGTAAAATTCTCAAAAAGAGTTGCTGAAAAAGAAGTAAATCCAAATGGCGTTTTATGGGCTAATCAGTTTGATAATCAAGTTAATTTTAATGGGCATCTTAATGATACTGGACCTGAAATATTATCTGACTTGAAAAATGAGGTTGATGGCTTCATTTGCTCAGTTGGCACTGGCGGAACATTAACAGGAGTCTCTTTAGCATTAAAAAAAAATAATCCTGATGTAAAAATAGGCCTTGCTGATCCAATGGGTGCCGCACTCTATAATTTTTTTGCAAACGGAGAACTTAAGTCTGAAGGATCATCTGTAACTGAAGGGATTGGTCAAGGAAGGATAACTAAAAATCTTGAAGATCTTAATGTTGATTATCCTTTTCAAATCGATGACTCATATGCACTCGATGTAATGTTTAAGTTAGTAGAAAAGGAAGGGTTATTTCTTGGTGGTAGCAGCGGAATTAACGTAGCTGGTGCTCTTGAAATGGCAAAAAAAATTGGTCCAAATAAAAATATAGTAACCATTCTGTGTGATAGCGGTGCAAGATATCAAACAAAACTCTATAACAGGAATTTTCTTCTTAATAACAATCTTCCATGTCCTGATTGGATATAATTAAACTCGGCTCAGTCTCGCTTTAAATTAATAATGTTTCTGTGTGATAATTTAAGTTAATGTCTGAATCAAAACATTACTCACTTGCCAGCCCAACATCCTTATTGCTGAATGATGAAGAAATCATTGAGCGTGTCTTTTCCCATATAGATAATAAAACAACTGATTTAGGTAGCAAGGTTTGGAAAGAGCCTGTTAAAAATTATTTAGATCAAGAGCGATTTGATAATGAAATTAAACTTCTACGATCTCTACCGATACCCTTCTGCCCCTCAAGCGCTCTACCTGAAAAAGGTTCATATGTATCAAGAATTGCAGCTGGGACTCCAATTCTTGTAACTAGGGATGATGAAAATAATATAAATGCATTTATAAATGCTTGCA
>JAYPZA010000017.1:0-8743 GCA_038136095.1 Flavobacterium sp. | reverse complement strand
AATCAAACTTTGATGAGAGTCCTTTGTCTATCGCACCCTTCAGGATGAAGGGGCTGGATCCTGGAACTAACCAACATGTTTCATCGGAGTAACTGAAAGATTGGTGCGAGAAACTGGGGCCGAAAGCGTTAAATTAAGTGTTTTGAGCTTTTTCCCCACACTCGAGCCTGTTTAATATCCTCTTAATTATCTTTTTCGTTTGGATCTGAAGAAACCTCTATCCATCAAACATTCTATAGACTTCCTTTGAGTTTGATGAATTCATGAGTCAGATTTATGATTATGTTGATTGGAGGTTGGGCAACCCTTCACCATGTTGAGGAACTTAGCGACACCTATGTTCAAACATCATTGAAAATAAAAAGTAAATCAAAAAAATCAATGGATAGCGATAATATCTTTGAAAGATGGAATCTAAACAGAATCATTAATGTTTCTGGAACGATGACCAGTTTAGGGGCCTCAAGAGTTTTACCAAAAATAAGAAAAGATGTTGATCAGATCCTAAATTCATTTGTTGACATAGACCAATTACAAAATGAAGCAAGTCGCGTCATCAGAAAAGTTATAGGTTCCGAATCTGGGTGTATCACTAGTTCTTCTAGTGCTGGAATAGTCGCTTCAATAGCATCTTTTATTACACAGAACAATTTAGACAAAATTGAGAACATACCTTTAGAAAATGAAAAATCAAAAGTGGTTCTACAGATGGGGCATCAGATCAATTATGGAGCTCCTGTAGATCAGTCTATCAAACTGACTGGCGCGAAAGTTCAATTGATAGGATCAGCAGCACAATGTGAGACCTATCACCTTAGGAATTCATTAGATCAGGATGTGATTTGTGGGCTTTACGTTATTTCACATCATACCGTGAGAGAGAATGAGCTACCTTTGGATTTATTTGTGAACATATGCCATGAGCAAAATGTACCAGTTATCGTTGATATGGCATCCGAGTACGACCTTACCAATCCAATAAAATTAGGAGCAGATCTAGTAATCTACTCAGGACATAAATTTTTATCGGGCGTCACAAGTGGAATTGTTGCTGGGAAAAAGCAATATATTAAAAATGTTCATCTACAAAATAGAGGAATAGGTCGGCATATGAAGGTCGGTAAAGAAGGAATTGCAGGTGCCATTAGTGCTTTAGAATGCTGGATGACTAGAGATCATGAATTCGAAAAAAATAAAGAAACTCAAATAATAAAAAAATGGAAGAATGATCTATTTGACTTACAGGGTATTGAGATTAGCGAACACGAAGATTGGACGGGAAATCCAATAACTCGTTTAAAAATAAAAATAGATCCTGAAAGATGTTTCGCGAACGCATGGGAAATTTCATCTAGACTGAAAAATCTGAACCCCTCAATTGTTGTGAGGGACGACCTAATTGAAAATCAGGAGTTTTTTTTAGACCCTTGCAATATAAATCATGACGAGATTGGATTGGTGTCTGATTCAATAATTAAGGTGCTGAATGATTTCACAAATGATCCAGAGAGGAAAAAAGAGACTTGGTCTGAAGTAAAATCAACAAGGGAAAAAAATATTTTATCTTGGGGAGATTAAATTTGGGATTATTAGAAAACAAATTCATAATTGTCACTGGAGCAGCTCAAGGCATTGGCTTTTCTGCTGCGGAATCAATTCTTAATGAAAAAGCTAATGTACTCATTTGCGATGTCGACCGTGTAGCTCTTGAGATTGCAGAAAAGAAATTATCTAAATTTTCGGAAAATGTTATTTTCTCAGAAATTGACATACGTAGTGAAAATTCAATTAATCAGGCTCTAGATAAAGTAAAAAGTTGGAATCATATCGATGGGCTAGTTAACAACGCTGCGATATTGGACATTAATAATGTTGAAACCATTAATGAAGAACGATGGAATAAAGTCATTGACACAAACTTAACTGGAGCCTTAAGGATGATCCAAAAAACTATCCCAAAATTAAAAAAATCAGAACATCCTGCAATTATCAATACTTTATCAACACAAGCATTTTTCGCCGTCAACGATTCACTTGCTTATTCAACTGCAAAAGGTGGCTTACTGATGCTAACAAGATCTATGGCAGTAGACCTCGGGAAACATAATATAAGAGTCAATGCTATAGCCCCTGGATTCATAGACACGCGAATGGCATACACGGAAAGTGGTGAACATGAACATGAAATGGAATCATTTAAAGATATATATATTACTAATGGTAAAATTCCTCTGAAGCGTGGTGGGATTCCTGAAGATTGCTCTGGTTCATTTGTGTTTCTTCTCTCAAATATGAGTCAATACATTACTGGACAAACTATTTTTGTCGATGGTGGTTTAAGTTGTACATATTGAAAGAATGAAAAATATCTTAAAAAGGTTGACATTTAAACGCTCAGATCTAGGAGAGGGAATTTCATATGATGGAACTGAGCAAACTCTTACCTGGGTTGATATACCAAACAGTAAAGTTTTTGAATATAATAAAAATGCGAACTGTAAAGTTTTTACACTTGGAGCTCATTCTTCATTTGTAGCTAAAACTATAAACAATCATTATTTAAGTGGAGGTTCAGAAGGCCTAACGCTTGATGGTAAATTTGTTTCAGAGGCAATCAAACTTGAAAACGATATCATTAATGATGGTTCTGTGCATCCAAGTGGAGAGAGTCTCATACTCGGCAGTCGAGATTATTATGAATTTTTTGAAAAAGGGAGTTTATGGATTTTAGGGAAAGATATAACTCAAATTAAAATGAAATTTAAAGTTTTTAATGGCCCTGCTTTTAGCAAAGATGGCTCAACAGTTTATTTTACTGATTCACCAAAAAGGGTTATTTATAAAGCTAAATTTAATTTATCGAAAGAAAATTTCGAAAATATAACTACATTCTATCAATTTCGAAAAAGAGAGGACGGTTTCCCGGATGGCATGATTACAGACTCTAAAGACAATCTTTGGGTCGCACATTGGGATGGAGGGAAAATTTCATGTATTAATCCTAAGGGAAAATTAATCAGGTCACTGTCTTTACCATTTACAAGACCCACATCAATTTGTTTTAAGGGAAATGACATGTATGTGACTTCTGCTCGCCTGAATTATAATATTAATGACCAGTATAATGGTTATACCCATGTGATAAAGAAAATCGCTACTTCATCCCCTCAAGTGAGATTAGATAATTCTTTTCTTAAATTTTTTTAACTTAAATCATTATTTTAGATTATGTATCCACATGAATTTCCTGGCGCATTATGGTATGATCAAGAAGAAGTAGATGCCGTTTCAAAAGTAATATCAAACAAATCTCCTTTTAGATACTACGGAGTTAAATGCGATAAAGAGGTTTTGAATTTTGAAAAAGAACTTGGTGAGTACTTAAGCACTTCAAGTTTAAGTAACAAAAATCAAAATAATAAAGTATATGTAACAGCTGTAAATTCAGGCACTGGAGCTCTTGAAATCGCTTTAGATGTTTTGGGGGTGGGAAGTGGAGATGAGGTCATAGTCCCAGGATTCATGTGGATATCCAGTATTTCTGCAATAATAAGAGCTCGTGCCATACCTGTTTTGGTGGACTCAGACCAAACTTTAGGAGTTGATCCTGAGGATCTTAAAGTAAAAATATCCGAACGAACAAAAGTGATTATGGTCGTCCCTATGTTGGGGGGTTCTTCAAAAATTGGCGAAATAATGAAAGTTGTTAGAAATGTTAACAATTCCAGGAAAAAGGATAATCTATCAAAAATATTTGTTCTGGAGGATTGTGCCCAGTCCCTTGGTGCACATGCTTTTGGTATTCCAGGATCGAGTCAAACCAGTTTGCCAGAAGGATGCTACAAACTTGGGACATTTGGAGATATAGGCACATTCAGTTTACAGCTCAATAAAGATATTACTGCTGGTGAAGGTGGAATGGTTGTTACTCGAGATAAGGAGCTAAATGATAGAGTAGATGCATTACATAATGCTGGATATATCAAGAAAGAAAAAAATAATATCAACTGGTATGGAGATATCCCTTATGGTTGGGGTCATGGAAGAAGAATGAGTGAATTACAAGGAGCCGTAGCAAGAGTCCAATTAAAAAAATTAGATAGCATTCTTGATAATATTCGAAAAAATCATTCTTTTTTTGAAGAATTTTTTAAGAAACAAGGAATTAAATTAAGAAAGAGAGCCTATCAAAACAACCCTGGTGATACAGGATACTATCTTTGTTTTCACTTACCAGAAAACCTCGATGATAATACTGCGATTTCAAAGGGTCGTGAGATTGCAAAAGATCTAAAAGATAAAGGTTTCAATGTATGGTTTCTTCATGATTTCGAAGTACATATATATTACAATATCGAACCATTGGTTAAAAAATTTCCAATGAATGACGGATCACCTTGGGAGGATCCAAAAAATAGTTTTCATACTCAATACAAGTATGATCGTGGAGCCTTGCCAAATTTAGATCATTTGTTGATTAGAACCATCGGGTTAAACATGCCTAGTAAAATGAGTGATAACACCAGAGATAATATGATGAATGACCTCTTGGTTACGTTAAAAAATCTTTATTAGAAAGTACTTGCATCTCATATTTGACTATTCTACTCTTCAATTTTTTTAAATCCATTCAATTATAGGAGTAACAATGTTATCCAAATTGTTTTCAATCTTTTTTTCTATCTCATTGCTTTTCGTCGGATCAGCTTCAGCATTTGATTGGAAAGCGCATTCTGGAAAAACAATAACTTTTTTGATGAGTGAACACCCTGTTCTGAAAGGGATCAGGTCGGTACTCCCCGACTTTGAGAGGGACACCGGGATTAAAGTTAAAGTAAATGCGATGGCCGAGGATGTTTATTTCGATAAGATGGAAGTAGCACTCAGGTCAGGCAAAGGTGTTGCAGATGTTCATTTCTGCCCAATGGACTCAACGGCATTTAATCAGTATCTGGCCGGTCTGCTGGAGCCACTTGATCAGTTTATTTTTGACTCTAATCAAACATCATCAAGTTATGATATTGCGGATTTTCCAGATGGTTTTCTCCAGTCCACCAGATTCCCGGGGGGACCTGGATCTAACCATTACTGCATTCCAGCCTCTTTTGAATCATACATATTGTTTTATAACAAAAATCACGTAAATAAATACTTAGGCGGAAAAGTCCCCGAAACGTTTGATGATCTTATTTTTGCTGCAAACAAAGTTAAGAAAATGTCAAATGGTGATGTTATGGGTATGGTTGTAAGAGGAAAAAGGACTGATACCGCAATCGATACTATCACTGGTGTTGTATACAATTCTTGGGGTTCAAGAAGCGTAAATTATCCTCAAAATATATGGTTTGAGGATGGATGGCAAAGTCCACAAATGGACCATCCAGCAATTCAAAGAGGGCTAGCCCAATACGCAGGCTTGATGAGCGCGGGTCCAGATGACATCAAGGCCTATGATTGGAATGAAGCAGGCACAGCTTTTCAACAAAATCTTTCTGCTTTTTTTGTGGATGCGTCCCTGTTTGGACCATGGTTCGAAGAAGCTGATTCTCCATCAAAAGGAAATGTTGGCTATGCCGTTCTTCCTCCTCAAGTCAAGGGAGGAAAATCCTACACTGCTCATTGGCAATGGGGTCTAGGAATGCCAGCAAATGCTCCTGAAAAAGGTGCAGCTTGGTATTTCATTCAATATATGACCAATAAAATGAATGAACCAAAAATTGGTGCATTTCATGGCGGTGCAGCGAGAATGTCAACATGGAGTAACAATGTTTACACAAAGACGCTGAATCCTGACTATGTAAGTGCAACCCTTGAGTCAATGAAAACAACCAGAAGTTCAGTTGTTATGAAAGAGGGTTGGAGCAAATATGCACTTGAAATTGTAGACACCATTCACAGGATCCATGGCGGTGAAGCAGCTTTACAGTCTGGACAAAAAGCAAATAGTAAATTCTTAAATTACAATAAATAAAATTTAAGGTCGAGGGAGGGGGCGTTCCCCTCCTTTCATCATGAGCCGCCACATCGGTTATTTATTTATTGCTCCTGCCTTTGTTATACTCTTTTTTACTTCCATATATCCTGTAGCTTTCTCGTTTTATTTTAGTTTTTTTGATTGGAATTGGGGAAATCAGGAAAACTTTATAGGGCTAGATAATTATTTATTTCTTTTGACAGATCCTGAATTTTGGACTGTAATTTATAATACATTTGTATTTGCCTCTGTTTCCTGTTTTTTAGAAGTAACAATAGGAATAATTTTAGCCATCTTTGTAGATAGGATTGTTTTTTGCTCTACAATCATTAGAACCATCCTAATTTTACCTCTAATGGTATCAGGAATCATTGTGTCCATGATTTCAAAAATCATGTTTAATAATTTGTTTGGTGTAATTCCATATGGATTAAAACAAATAGATATAAGATCCAGTTTTTTTGGTTCCACTGAAGCAGCGATGCCAACACTCATTGGGGTCGATGTATGGTGGCAAACCTCATTTGTTTTCATCATTATTCTTGCAGCCCTTCAAGGGATCCCCAATGATACTGTAGAAGCAGCAAAAATAGATGGAGCGTCAGAATGGGATATTACTCGTTTTATTAGGCTTCCGCTTATTAAACCAATTATTTTTTTAGTAATCATTTTCAGGTCGATTGATACTTTAAAAATATTTGATCTTGTATGGGGAATTACTGGAGGGGGGCCGGGAATATCGACCGAAGTCGTTCAAACCTACTCATATAGAATGGCTTTTGGATTTCTCGAAATGTCAAAATCTATGACCGTAATGGTCATTTTTTCTATGGTTGTTTTTACCCTAATATTGATTTATTCCAAATTTGAAGGGAAGAGTGACGAATAGAAAACGAATCAAGGAATTAATCCTTCCTTATATCGTAAGTATTATTGCTATCATTTTAACACTTATTCCAATCTATTGGTTATTAATCACTTCACTTAAAAAGAAAAAAGATAGCTTTACTCGTCCACCAAAATTCATATTTGAACCAACATTTGAGAATTTTATTAAGGTTTGGAATAACGATTTTTACGCTCAAACTATATTTAATTCATTATTGATTACTTTGATAGGAATAATTATTTCAATATTTATTGCGCTTTTATGTGCCTACGGATTGAAACGATACAAAATAAAATTCAAATCTGCTTTTATGAAGTGGTTGTTGGTTGCCTACATGCTCCCAGAATTTTTGTTCGTTCTACCCATGTATTCAATTTACCAATCGCTAGGAATCTACGATACACATTTCGGATTGGCACTTATGTATCAAGTACATGTTCTACCATTTTCTATATGGATGCTAAGGAGCTTTTTTGATGAAATACCGTCAGAGATTGACGATGCTGCTCTCATAGATGGTTGTAGACCATTGACAACTTTATTTAAGATCTATGTCCCTATAGTTATTCCTGGAATCGTTGCAACATCGGTTCTAAACGCGATATGGATGTGGAATGAATTGGCGATCGCGATAGGACTCACGTTTAGTGAGGCTCATCCTGTGACCTTAGGGATATCGCAATTCAGAGGTTATGCCTCGATAGATTGGGGCGGGATGACAGCAAGTTCTGTAATAGCTCTAGTTCCGTTAATCCTCTTTTCATTATTTGCCCAAAAACATATTGTCAAAGGATTAACGTTAGGATCTGTAAAAGCATAAGATCATTTATTAAATTTACTTTCTACCTTATTTTTCACACTTTGAAAAAATTCCTTTGTCACCTCAAAATCGTTTGCAATGCCATAGTGAAATTTATTTTCTTTAACATAATTTTTCAAGGAGTATAAGGTCTTTTCCACATCTTCCCATTCAATTCCCATTGCTTCTGGCCTTATATCAATTCCTGCCTGATGAATGATTCCAAGTAATTCATCTTCTTTTTTTTGATGCATCATACAGCCAATTACAACTCCTAAACAAACAGCTTGTCCATGAAGAAATTTCTTTTTGGTATACGATTCAAGAGCGTAAAAGAAAAAATGTTCCACTCCTTCTATATGCCTTGGATTCCAACCTGCTCCATGAAAAGAAGCACCACCCCATTTTAAGGCATCTACCAAGAATTGAATGCCATTATCTGTTAATTCACAAACATCATCTATGTTATTGACAACGTTATCAGCTTTGCTTTTTGAAATATCAGCCAATGACTGATTATATGCCCACTTTTCTTCACATTTACCTATTCTATGTGCGTATTCCCAATCAAAAATGCCTGTATAAAAACATAATACATCGCCAAGCCCACCTGTATTAAGATGTTTTGGACAACTTTTTAAGATATCAAAATCTATGTAAATGGCTTCTGGGACTGCCCAGCCTAAGTACTTAACATTACTATCCTCCCTAACCCCCGCTCGGTGTCCAAAAACCGCATCAACGCTTAGTGATGATGGAAATTGATAAAGTTTGCTATTTGTTTTCCAATTTAAAAATTTAGCAACATCCATAGCTTGACCACCACCAAATCCTATTATTGATTTAATATTTTCAAATTTCTTTGCATCTTCATCCAAATCTTTGATTTCTAATGAATTTACGAAATACAAATATTCACTGTTAATGTTAAATTTTGATTCATATTTCTGCCAAAGATCTTCCATGGTTACTAGTAAAAATGGTTCCGCAACAAAAAATTCTATTTCTGATAAAAGATTGTAACCAAAAACTGTTTGAAATTGCCTGATTTGATTTTCCTGGTAAATCATAATGTTTTTTA
>JAYPZA010000016.1:0-9472 GCA_038136095.1 Flavobacterium sp. | reverse complement strand
ACAATAAAAAAATTCCTTTTTTTCTGTCTTTTTTTTTCAAAGTAAAATCTTGCTGTAAATCCAATACCAACGCTGAATAAAAAAGGATCACAAAGATACCATTTTTGTAATAGATAGAAGTACCTATATAGATGAAATCCCGTCAATTTTTGTAACTCTTTCTAATTCATCTTTTTATCCTTCTTTTGGATCTCAAAAAACTGAAAAAACTTTATTTTAATTAATTGTGTTCGTCTTACTTTTCTGATATCTTTGCAGCTTACATTATTGTGAAATAAAAATCTAAGATGATTAAAATTACTTTGCCAGACGGGAGCGTTAAAGAGTTCGAGAGTCAAATCAGTCCAATGGATGTTGCTAGAAGTATTAGTGAGGGATTGGCTAGAAATGTGATATCAGCCAGTTTTAACGACAAAACAGTTGAAACCACTACACCGTTAACCACTGACGGATCTCTTGTATTGTATACCTTTAATGATGCTGAAGGAAAAAAAGCTTTTTGGCATTCATCTGCACACGTAATGGCAGAAACAATTCTAGAATTTTTCCCTGCTGCCAAACTAACCATTGGTCCTGCTATTGAAAACGGCTTTTATTATGATATCGATCTAGGAGGCGAGGTGATTTCTGAAAAAGATTTCCCCAAAATAGAAAAGAAATTTATTGAGTTGGCCAGAGGCAAACACGAATTTAAAATGCGTCCTGTTTCAAAAGCCGATGCACTGTCTTTATACCAAAAGGAAGAAAACCCATACAAGATTGAATTGATTGAAGGATTGGAAGATGGAGATATTACCTTTTGTGACCATAGCAATTTTACAGATCTATGCCGTGGTGGGCACATTCCAAACACAGGAATGATCAAAGCTGTAAAAATTATGAATGTTGCAGGAGCATACTGGAGAGGTGATGAGAAAAACAATCAACTTACGCGTTTATATGGAGTCTCTTTCCCAAAACAAAAAATGCTGAACGAACACCTTGAGTTGATTGAAGAAGCCAAAAAAAGAGATCATCGAAAATTAGGAAAAGAATTAGAATTATTTACATTCTCTCAAAAAGTTGGAGCAGGACTTCCACTCTGGTTACCAAAAGGTGCTGCATTAAGAATTCGTTTGGAAGACTTTTTAAAAGAGGCACAAAAAAAAGCGGGTTATGAAATGGTGATGACCCCGCATATTGGTCAAAAAGAGCTTTATGTTACTTCAGGTCACTATGAGAAATACGGAGAGGATAGTTTTCAAGCCATTAAAACACCAAAAATTGACGAGGAGTTTTTGCTAAAACCGATGAATTGCCCTCATCATTGTGAGATCTATAATTTCAAACCTCATTCCTATAGAGATTTGCCAAAACGTTACACGGAATTTGGAACTGTTTATCGATATGAACAAAGTGGCGAATTGCATGGATTGACTCGTGTTCGAGGATTCACTCAAGATGATGCTCATATTTTTTGTACTCCAGAGCAATTAGATTCGGAATTTAAAAATGTGATTGATCTTGTTCTCTATGTATTTAGTTCATTAGGTTTCGAGAATTTTACGGCTCAAGTTTCGATCAGAGACAAAAACAATCCTGACAAATACATTGGAGATCCAAGCACTTGGGAGATGGCTGAAAAAGCAATCATCAATGCGGCAACTGACAAAGGCTTGAATTATATAATTGAAGAAGGAGAAGCTGCGTTTTATGGACCCAAATTAGACTTCATGGTCAAGGATGCTTTGGGTAGAAGTTGGCAACTGGGGACCATACAAGTAGATTATAACTTACCGGATCGATTTGACCTAACTTACAAAGGAGCTGATAATCAATTACATAGACCAGTAATGATTCACAGAGCACCGTTTGGATCTTTGGAGCGTTTCATCGCGGTCTTACTTGAGCATACGGGTGGAAAATTTCCTCTTTGGCTAACGCCCGATCAAGTTATCATCCTGCCAATCAGCGACAAATACCAAAAATATACTGAAAAAGTTTTACATTTGTTAGAAAATTCCGAAATTCGCGCGCTCGTTGATAATAGAAGTGAGAAAACCGGTAGAAAGATTAGAGATGCTGAAGTTAGCAAAATCCCTTTCATGATCATTGTAGGAGAAAAAGAAGAAAGTGAAGGGACCGTATCTGTAAGAAAACACGGAGAGGGAGATATAGGAACATTCAGCATAGAAGAATTTATTTCTCTTCTGAAAAAAGAAGTTGAAAAAACAAAAGCAACGTTTAATAATTAAGTAACAACCCTGTACAAACAGGATAAAATTTATAAGTCATAGCAATAAGGAGAAAAAGGTCTAGAGGACCCGCAAGAATAATCAAGGAAGATCAACACAGAATTAACGATAGGATTCGTTATGTCGATGAAGTAAGATTAGTAGGAGATAATATCAAAGTTGATGTTTATCCTTTAGCCGTTGCAAAAGAAATGGCCAAAGAACAAGGATTGGATTTGGTTGAGATTTCACCAAAAGCTGTGCCTCCAGTATGTAAGATCATCGATTACAAGAAATTCTTGTATGAGCAGAAAAAACGAAACAAAGTCATGAAGTCGAAAGCGACTAAAGTGGTGATCAAAGAAATTCGTTTTGGACCTCAAACCGATGAGCATGATTATGAATTTAAAAAGAAACATGCCATTAAATTCTTACAAGACGGAGCAAAACTGAAAGCCTTTGTCTTTTTTAAGGGACGATCCATCATCTTTAAAGAACAAGGTCAGATACTCTTGTTAAGATTGGCTCAAGAGTTAGAAGAATATGGTAAAGTAGAACAGTTACCAAAACTAGAAGGGAAACGAATGATCATGTTCGTAACTCCAAAGAAAACAAAATAAAAACACTGTAATTCACAAATTTCAGTAAAGAATATAAGCGATAATAAAAACGAAGGAGAAATGCCTAAAATGAAAACCAAATCTAGTGCCAAGAAACGATTTAAGTTGACTGGTTCTGGAAAAATTAAAAGAAAGCATGCGTTTAAAAGTCACATTTTAACTAAAAAGTCTAAAAAACGTAAGCTTAAATTGACTCATGATACTTTAGTTCACAAGTCTGATGAGCCAAATATTAAAAAACAATTAGCTTTAAAATAAGCTCATTGTAAAGGGAATTAAGTTATTAACCATGGAGTTGGGCTCAATAAAGTGTTTGTTTACAGACCGCCTACTACAAAAAACAATTTGAATTATGCCAAGATCATTAAATTCAGTAGCCTCAAGAAGAAGAAGAAAGAAAATCTTGAAGGCAGCAAAAGGTTACTTCGGACGTAGAAAAAACGTTTACACAGTAGCAAAAAATGCGGTTGAAAAAGCAATGTCATATGCTTACAGAGACCGAAAAACAAACAAGAGAAACTTTCGTTCATTATGGATCGTGCGTATCAACGCAGGAGCTCGTTTGCACGGAATGTCTTATTCTCAGTTTATGGGAAAAATCAAAGCTAATAATATTGAGTTGAATCGTAAAGTTTTAGCTGATTTAGCAATGAACAACCCAAAAGCTTTTAAGGCAATTGTTGAGAAAATAAAATAAATGATACTTTCGCTTATAGAAAAACCCAAACATGTTGTTTGGGTTTTTTATTTTAAATACTTTTTATTTTAAATTGGAGCAAAACTCTAAATAGATTCACCCAGTTCTTTCAACTTTTCAGTATTTTCTGCCAACATCAACTCATCAATAATTTTTTGAATATCACCATTAACGATGTTGGATAAGTCATAAAGAGTCAATCCAATTCTATGATCGGTAACTCTTCCTTGAGGATAATTATACGTTCTAATCTTTGCTGAACGATCTCCTGAACTTACCATGGAACCACGTTTGGCTGCATCAGCTTCATTTTTTTTGGCTAATTCTAAATCATACAAACGAGAACGTAAAACTTTGAATGCTTTTTCTTTATTCTTATGTTGCGACTTTTGATCTTGGCATTGTGCGACCAGTCCGGTGGGTATATGAGTCAGTCTTACTGCTGAATACGTTGTATTTACAGACTGACCTCCAGGTCCTGAAGAACAGAAAAAATCAATTCTAACGTCCTTTGGATTGATTTCTATGTCAAATTCTTCTGCTTCAGGAAATACCATACAAGTGGCAGCAGAAGTATGAACTCTCCCCTGAGTTTCGGTTTGAGGAACCCGTTGTACTCGATGAACTCCCGCTTCAAATTTTAAGGTTCCATATACATTGTCCCCAGATACTTCAAACTGAATTTCTTTAAAACCTCCATTGGTTCCTTCGCTAAAATCAACTGTAGAGACTTCCCAACCTTTTCCTTCACAGTATTTAGTATACATTCTAAACAAGTCTCCTGCAAAAATACTTGCTTCATCACCTCCTGTACCAGCTCGTAATTCAACAACAGCATTCTTTGAATCTTCTGGATCTTTTGGAATTAATAAAAATTTTATTTCATCTTCTAAAACTGGGATTCTTGCATTGGCCTCTTCCATCTCCATTTTTGCCATTTCTATCATCTCAGCGTCAGTTTCATTGGCAATAATTTCTTTTGCTTCATTAATATTACCTAACAAAGTTTCATATTCATTTGCCTTTTTAACAACTTGACCAAGCTCCTTATACTCCTTATTTAGTTTTACATAACGTTTTTGGTCTGTAATGATATCAGGTTGAATGATCAGATCTGAAACTTCGTCGTATCGTTGTTTGATGATTTGTAATTTATCTAACATTAGGTATTTTTAATTGGGTAACGAATTTACAATTTTTATAAGAATCTTTTGTCTAAAAAAACTGTAATTACTCGTATTCAAAAGTTCCATATTCGCTTCTGATTGTCAATTTTTTTGTTTCAGAAGCTTCTACCCTACCAATAATTTGAGCATCTACCTGGAAAGACTTTGAAATGGCAATAAGATCATTAGCAATGGTTGGAGATACATATAACTCCATCCTGTGACCACAATTAAACACCTGATACATCTCCTTCCAATCGGTATTGGATTGTTCTTGTATGAGTTTAAATAGTGGTGGAACGTTGAACATATTGTCTTTGATCACATGAAGATTGTCAATAAAGTGTAAGATTTTTGTTTGTGCACCTCCAGAACAATGCACCATTCCATGAATGGTGTCTGAGTTGTATTTTGAAAGGATTTCTTTAATGATAGGCGCGTAAGTTCTAGTTGGTGACAACACTAACTTTCCTGCGTCGATTGGAGCATCTTTAACTTGATCTGTTAATTTTGTTTTTCCAGAATAAACCAAATCTTCTGGAACAGACGAATCATAACTTTCAGGAAATTTTTCGGCTAAATATTTATGAAAAACATCATGTCTGGCTGATGTCAATCCATTGCTACCCATTCCGCCATTGTATTGTTTTTCATAGCTTGCTTTTCCATAAGAAGAGAGTCCTACAATAACATCCCCCGGAGAAATATTTCCATTGTCAATGACATCAGACTTTTTCATTCTTGCTGTCACTGTAGAATCTACGATAATCGTTCTTACCAAATCACCAACATCGGCAGTTTCTCCTCCAGTAGAATGAATGGTAACACCAAAATTTTTCAATTCTTCAATCAATTCTTCTGTACCATTGATGATGGCAGAAATGACTTCGCCAGGAATTAGATTTTTATTTCTACCAATGGTCGAGGACAACATGATATGATCAGTTGCACCCACACACAATAAATCATCTATGTTCATAATCAATGCATCTTGTGCAATTCCTTTCCAAACAGAAACGTCTCCTGTCTCTCTCCAATACATATAGGCTAAAGAGGATTTTGTTCCTGCCCCATCTGCATGCATGATCAAACAATAATCACTGTCGTTTGTTAAATGATCTGGAACAATTTTACAAAACGCTTTTGGAAACAATCCTTTATTGATGTTTTTTATGGCTTTGTGCACATCTTCTTTTGAAGCTGAAACACCTCTTTGAGCATATCTTTTTGAAATCTCTTGACTCATATTTTGACGGATTACACCCACAAAAGTACGGATTGTTTTTATTTCCAAATGAAAATTTTAAATACGAAAACGTTATCGTTAAATTTTAATGAAAAAACCCATTTAAAAATTCATAAAATTTTTGATTTATTTTATAAAAAAACAAGTATAACATGCTCTTTTTTAACAGATTAATAATTGTGAATAAAATTTTAAAAAAAAATCATTTTCAATGAAAATTATTGCTGAAGAGGACTTGTTTTTGAGTTATATTTGTGCTTTATTTTTAATTTATTTAAGTGATGAGCAAAGCAAAATTAGAGTACATTTGGTTGGATGGATATCACCCAACTCAAAACATGAGAAGTAAAACTAAAATTGAAGAAAATTTTAGCGGGAAATTAGAAGATTGTCCAATCTGGTCGTTTGATGGGTCATCAACAAGACAAGCCTCAGGTGACTCTTCTGATTGTTTACTCAAGCCTGTAGCTATTTATCCAGATCCAGCAAGAAAAAATGGTTATCTAGTGATGACAGAGGTATTGAATGCAGACGGTACACCGCACGTATCAAACGGTAGAGCTACTATTGAAGATGAAGACAATGATTTCTGGTTTGGATTTGAGCAAGAATACTTCATCATGGATACTAAAACACAATTGCCTCTAGGATTCCCAATTGGAGGTTATCCAGCTCCACAAGGAATGTATTACTGTTCTGTTGGAGGTAAAAACACTCACGGTAGAGAACTTGTTGAAAAACACGCAGATCTTTGTATCGCAGCAGGATTGAACTTCGAAGGAATCAATCAAGAAGTTGCTTCAGGACAATGGGAATTCCAATTGTTTGCAAAAGGTGCGAAAAAAGCAGGTGATGAAATTTGGATAGCTCGTTACATCTTAGATAGATTGACAGAACAATACGGATATTATATTGAATACCATCCAAAACCATTAGGAAAAGATATGGATTGGAATGGTTCTGGTATGCACGCGAATTTCTCTAACAGTGTCTTAAGAACTTGTGGTTCTAAAGAAACTTATGAAAAAATATGTGAAGCATTCAGACCAGTAGTGAAAGAACACATCGCAGTATACGGTGAATTTAATGATCAACGTTTAACGGGAGATCATGAAACAGCTGCGATTACAGATTTTTCATATGGAGTTTCAGACAGAGGAGCTTCAATTAGAATCCCTATCATTACAGTAGAAAAAGGATGGAAAGGTTGGTTGGAAGACAGAAGACCTGCTTCTAACGGAGACCCATACAAAATTGCAGGTAGAATCATTAAAACAGTGAAATCTGCAAACGTAAGTTAATAAATTGGTTATTTAATTAATTAAAAAGGTCGTAAGCTTTATAGTTTACGACTTTTTTTATGAAAAAATTTGATAGATAAATACGATGTATAATAACAATAAGAAAGCGCCACTTTTTTTATCTAACTGCATTTTTTTTGGTAAGAAGACCAATAGAAGTATCGAAAAAGAAATTGCTAGCATCCAATAAATATCTCTACTAGATAGTGCTTGCTCAACAATGTTAATTGGTGTAATCATGGAGGTAAGTCCTATGACAGCCAAAATATTAAAGATGTTTGAGCCTATTAAATTTCCTAAAGAAATAGCTTTTTCTTTCTTCATCACTGCAATCAATGAAGTCACCAATTCTGGAATGCTTGTTCCAACAGAAACCACTGAAATTCCAATAATTCGCTCACTCACACCAAAATCTTTGGCAGCGTCAACAGCTCCTTTGATTAACAATTCTGAACCTACCCACAATCCTACAATCCCCAAAATCAAAAACATTAAATTTTTACTATTTGAAAGGATCAGACCTTCATCAGAACCTTCATCTATCAATGTATCTTTTTGATAAACTAATAAATAGATAATAAATAGAATAAGTGAAGAAAATAAAATAACTCCCTACAAAAATGAAATCATAAGATCATTCAACATAAACACATAGAATAAAAAAGAAGCAATCATCATCACCAACCAGTCAGTTGTAAAAAAACTTTTTTGTACATCCATCTTTGTTACCAATAGTGTAATCCCTAAAACCAATCCTAGATTAGCAATATTGGAACCAATAATATTACCGACAGCAAGATCTGGAAAGCCCTCCAAGGCAGATTTAACACTCACAATTAATTCTGGAGCTGATGTTGCAAAAGAAACCACTGTCATTCCGATAATGATTTTAGGAATTCGCAATCGAAGTGAAATAGAAACAGCCGATTTAAGTAAGAGATCTCCACCAGAAATCAAGAAAGCAAAACCAACAAGAATTAAGATCAAATTCATTCTTCAATATTTATGTAACGAAGATACATTATTATACGATTTAAGAATGGCAAAAAGATGGATTTGCCACAAAATGATGTTTTATAAACCCATATTTATAAAAAAGAGTCAAAAAACGCTTTATTTTATTACATATTTAAACTTTTTATGAAAATATATATTTTAAAATGTAACTTAATCGTAGGAACATATGTTATATATTAAAATATTATTATCATATTCTATTTTAATTATCAAATTAATTACATCTTTTTTATCCTTTTTATTTGTTTGCATGATAATCAATAATATATCTTGAGAATACAATTGAAAAATTATTCATTATTAAATACAAACAAATGATCATACTCATCTTAAAAATTATTAAAATTATACTCATCATTTTGTCATTCATGATCCTTCCTTAAAATAAAAAAGTTTGAAAGTTCAATGCAGAATCGTAATGAAGAGTATTGAATTCCTCTTTAACAAAAATCAATCATAAAAAGAACAATTCCATCAATTTAAATTCGAAAAAAACAAGGAGACTCTTGATTAAAATGTGTAATTAATTTTTCATTATATTTGGTTAGAAACTGTGATAATGAAAAAATCTTTCTATCGAATTTTAGCTCGACTCAACAAAATTATTTTACCTTCTTATACCAAAAAAAGACTGAACCTTGCCAAAGCAACAAAAATGCAATTGGCCATTATAGGATGGAGATCTTTTGTAACCTTAAATTCGCTAGATTAAAAATGTTTTATGGACACATCCTATGTTAAAATCTTCTCTGAAAGTCCCATCATAATCAATCGATTAAGGTCTTTACTTGATCAACAACACATCAATTCTCTTGTAAAAAACCAAATCGAATCTGCTCGTTTGGCTGGTTTTGGAATTCTAAATGATACCATCGATCTTTACATTCATAAATCTGACTTACAAAAAGCGATGCGTATCGTTCAGGATTTTTCAAAAGAAATGTCCTCTTAAAAAAAGAGATTATGTTTTCCATAGTTAAAAAAAGCCTTTATATTTGCATCCGCAAAAAGGCCATGTGGCGCAACTGAATAGCGCACTTGATTACGGCTCAAGAGGTTGCAGGTTTGAATCCTGCCATGGTCACGAATGAATAGTACAATAATGAAAAACGCCAAGCTTGCTTGAGCGTTTTTTTGTTTGTACTATTTTCAAAGTGGAGCTTTCTAGGATCAGCGCAGCTACTCCTGGTAAGTTTACAAAATTATCTTTCT
>JAYPZA010000015.1:2654-10417 GCA_038136095.1 Flavobacterium sp. | reverse complement strand
AACCAGGGACACAAGGATTTTCAGTCCTTTGCTCTACCAACTGAGCTAAGGTACCTTTGGTTTTGGTGGTCGCAAATATAAAGCGAGTTTTTCTTAACTACCAAATAAAATTACAAAAATCTATTGTATTTTTGAGATTCTGTTTTTTGCATAGAATGAATCTAGTCATAGACATAGGAAATACAAAAATAAAAGTAGCTGTATTTGTATCGGATAACTCTGAGTTGTGTGAAGTTTTTGATGAACATCACTTTTTGGAACGCCTCAAAGAAATAATCAAAACATACAAGATTAGCCAATGTATTTTGTCATCTGTTAAGAAGACGAAACAAGAATACATTGATGAACTTCGGAAAATTCCCATATTCATTCAATTGGATGGGGATACAAAAGTCCCATTTAAGAATTTGTATAAAACGCCTCACACTCTTGGTGTTGATAGAATAGCCTTGGTCGCTGCTTCTGTATCTTTATATCCAAATAGAAACTGTTTGGTTATTGATGCAGGAACTTGTATTACTTATGATTTTATCAATTCAAACAATGAATATATAGGAGGTTCCATTTCTCCAGGAATAGACATGCGTTACAAATCATTACACAATTACACCTCCAAACTCCCTGAATTAACAAAAAAAAGCGAATTTCAATTGACAGGAACATCAACTTCTACATCGATTCATTCTGGAGTGATCAATGGAATAGTCAATGAGATTGAGGGCATCATTGGTCAATACCAACAAGATTTTCGTGATTTAACAGTAGTTTTAACAGGTGGAGACACAAAATTCTTGTCCAAACAATTAAAAAATGGCATATTTGCCAATCAAAATTTCCTCTTACACGGATTAAATAAAATATTGACGTTTAACAATCAATAAATGATTAAAAAAATAGTACTTTTTCTTACCGTATTAATTTCAACACAGGTTTTTTCACAAAGATCTACTTCTTCTCCCTATTCTTATTTTGGTGTGGGTGAAGAGTTTGGAACTAGAACCGTTGAGCAAATAAGTATGGGAAGTGTTGGTGCAGCCTATAGTAGTTATCGATATTTAAATTTTATCAACCCAGCTTCTTTATCAGAGGTTAGGTATGCTACCTATGTTTTTGGAGTTTTGAACAATGATTTAACGGTTAAAGATTCTCAAACAAAACAATCCTCTAACTCCACGAGCTTAAGTTATTTTGGTCTGGCCTTTCCCATCACTAAAAAGATGTCTGTTACTTTTGGGATGCAACCTACCTCTGCTGTTGGATATTCTTTAATTAATACGTTAAATAACTCTGAAGGTGACCCCATAGAAATCACTCAGTTTTCAGGTTCTGGAGATGTCAATAGAATTTATGGAGGATTTGGACTTAAAGTGTTCAAAGGTTTATCTGTTGGTTTTGAAGCAGATTTTCTATTTGGAAATATTCAGAACAATGTGTTAAATATCAGAGAAAACGTTGCTTTGGCCACAAAAAATGTTGAAGATTCAAATGTTAGAGGTGGTTCTGTTAAGTTGGGAGTTCAATACAAGGTAACAACACCAAAAAAACTAAATATAAGTGTCGGAGCCTCATTTAAATTAAGAAATTCGCTTAATTCAACAGGAACTGAAGATATGTACTCTTTATCTCTGGGTGGTTCTGGATTTGAAGCTCCAAGAGATACCATTTACTCGGGTCCACTATCAGGAAGTTTTGACAGACCATTAGAAACCGTCGTTGGACTAGGTGTTGGAAAAATCAATAAATGGTTTGCAGGAATAGATTATAAATTTCAGGATGCTATGATCGCATCAGGATATTTTGATAATTCCGCAGAAAGTTTTCAATATGGTAATTCAGAACGTATTTCTTTGGGAGGGTTTTTTATTCCAAAACCAAATACGATTTCTGGTTATTGGAAAAGGGTAACCTACAGAGCTGGACTAAAGTACGAGAAGTTAGGACTTTTAGTAAATGGAAACCCAGCATCCAACACATTTACCAGTATTAATGATATTGGCATGTCTTTTGGTCTAGGTTTACCATTAGGAAATAGATTGTCCAATTTAAATATTGGTTTTGAATATGGTAAGAAAGGAACCACGGACAATGGATTACTTGAAGAAAACTATTTAAATTTTAGATTAAGTTTATCACTTAATGATTTATGGTTTCAAAAACGAAAAATTGATTAATAAATACTACTAGAAATGAGAAAAAGAATTATTTTAATAGCTAGCCTAATTCTATTTTTAGGGACCAACGGTTTGAATGCTCAAACCACAGCCAATGAATGTACAATCAAATACAATCTTTTTAAAGGAGATTATCAATCTAAAAAGTATGATGAAGCTTTTCCTAATTGGATGTATTTAATGGATAATTGCCCAAAATTGTCCATCAACATATACAAATTGGGAGATAAGCTGGTTCAAAGCATGTTTAAAAAAGCAACAGATAAAACTGAAACTGCAGCTTTGATCAAAAGAATTTACACACAAAGATTAGAAAATTATCCTACTAAAGATCCAGCCAAGGTTCATAGTGATTATGCAACTTTTCTTTCTAAGAATAATTTAGCGACTGATGCTGAAATTTTTAAAATTTTAGAATTGGCTTACAGTATAGATCCAACAAGAATGGGGGTGAAAAATATTTATAAATATTTTCAAGGAATCACTGATACTTATAAAGATACAAATCCACAAAAAGTATTTGATACTTATGATGATGTGTTAGAATCTGTGGGTAAAAAATTAGAGGATTACGCTAAGAAAAGAAAAAAAATTAATGACAAACTTGAATCAGGTCAAGAGTTAGATAAAAGAGAAAAACAAAATTTAAGAGCGTATACAGTCAATTCCAAGGCACTAGGTCAAGTAGAATCAGGTTTAGACAATATCATCATCGTACTCTCTACATGTGATCGTTTGATCCCATTATACGAAAGAGATTTTGAAAGCAATAAAACAAATGCAAAGTGGTTAAAAAGAGCGGTTTCTAGAATGTTTAATAAGGAATGTACAGATGATCCTTTATTTGAAAAACTAGCGAAAGCTTACGCAGAGGCATCGCCTTCTGCAGATGCTTATTCATTTGTTGCAGGAGTATTGGAAAAAAATGGAGACCCTTCTGGAGCTCAACAAATGAGATTCAAAGCGTTTGAGTTGGAGGAGGATCCTTTAAAAAAGGCGAATTTCAAATTGAAATTTGCACAAGCAGCAAAAAAGAGAGGACAAAAATCAAAAGCAAGACAGTTGGCAAGAGAAGCCATTTCTCTCAATCCAAATTTTGGAAAAGCATACTTATTCATTGCTAGTTTGTACGCTTCTTCAATAAACCAATGTGGTAAAAGTGAGTTTGAAAAAAGAATGACATTTGTTACAGCTTATAATAAGGCATTAAAAGCAAGTAAAGTTGATCCAAGTATTAGTTCGGTTGCAAGAAAGTTCTTAAGAAATTATAAAGCCAACTTCCCATCAAAAAAAGTTATATTTACTGAAGGAGTTAAAGAAGGAGATTCATTTACTGTAAAATGTTGGATCAATGAATCTGTAAAAGTATCTTCCAGTGGAAAATAAGAATGAAACAAGTTCATAAAATAGCATCCAAAAGCATTGTGGTAATTTTTGTTACAACAATGCTTTTTTCTTGCATCAATGATTCCAATAAAGTAAGAGATTTTTTGGCCGAAAAAAACTTACCCATTGCAGTTGCCAAAGATGTATATCATGTTTACAAAGATTCAGGGAGAGTTACCTCTAAACTGATGACTCCATATTTGAATGATTTTAGCAATAGAAAAAATCATCCATACAAAGAGTTTCCTAAAGGAATTAAAATTATTAATTTTGAGAATAATGGGAAGGATTCTTTAACCATCACCGGTGATTATTCTCTTTCATATGTAAAAACATCGATTTCAGAAATCAAAGGAAATGTTGTCATTATTAATCATACAGACCAGTCTAGATTGGAAACAGAACAATTATTTTGGGATCGTAAAAGCAAATATTTTTTCACAGAAAAAAGTTTTGTTTTAACTAAAACTAATGACACAATTGTAGGTATTGGGTTTGAGTCTATGGAAAACTTAGACAAATATGTTGCAAAACAAACAAAAGGAAATATCATAGCTAATGAGAATGAATTATGAATAGAATTTGGAAATTTTTTCAGTATGGATACTTAGTTGTTGCCTTAATTTTTTTAGTTGAAGCGATCACCACATGGAAAGATGATCAACAAAAAGCATTATTAATGCTTGGTTTTTCTATCTTTATTACATTGATATTCTTTCTAAAGAGGCATTTTAGAAAAAAAATAGAGAAGAGAAACAAACAATAAATGGAGTTTGATTTTATCATTATCATAATTTCGATCATTTTATCTGCTTTTTTTTCAGGAATGGAAATTGCTTTTATTTCCTCGAATAAATTACACATTGAGTTAGAAAAAAAACGAGAGGGTTTCATTCCTAGTATTCTTTCTAAGTTGACTCAAAAATCTTCAAAATTTATCACTACCATGTTGGTGGGAAATAATATTTCTCTGGTGATTTATAGTTATTTTATGGGTAAAGTAATTGTTGATTCTCTTGGAATTGAAAGTATTTTATTACAAACGGTTATTTCAACGATTATCATTCTTGTAGTTGCGGAGTTTTTTCCAAAAGTAATTTTCAGGATCTATGCCAATCAAACGCTTAAAATATTTGCATTACCAGCTTACTTTTTTTATGTACTGCTCTCTGTTTTTTCTTCATTTATCAATGGGATTTCTGACTTTTTTCTAAAGATTTTTTTTAGGACAGATAAAGATTTACAACGGACAGAGTTTAGTAAAGAAGAATTAGAAAATTATATTTCTGAACAATTAGAAATTGGAGATAATAATGATGATGAGATTGATTCCGAAATACAAATTTTTCAAAATGCATTAGAATTTCAAAAAGTAAAAGCCAGAGAAATCATGGTTCCAAGGACAGAGGTACTGGCTGTAGAAATTCACGAAACAGTTTCTAAATTAAATGAGTATTTCATCAAAAGTGGGTATTCTAAAATTCTAGTCTACAAAACATCTTTAGATGAAATCATAGGTTATGTCAATGCTTTCGAATTGTTTAAGAAACCCAAAAATATCAAATCAATCTTATTACCTGTAGAGATTGTGCCAGAATCTATGATGATTAATGATGTGTTAAATAGTTTGATTAAAAAAAGAAAAAGCATTGCTGTTGTTGTTGATGAATATGGTGGTACATCGGGAATCATTACTGTAGAAGACATTGTAGAAGAACTTTTTGGAGAAATTGAAGATGAGCACGATGTCTTGGAATTAACTGACGAGAGGATTCATGTAAACCAATTCAAATTTTCTGCTCGATTAGAAATTGATTATCTCAATGAGGAATACAATCTTGGTTTTCCAAAGGAAGACGCTTATGAGACCCTTGGAGGTTTTATCATCAATCATACTGAAAATATTCCTGAAAAAGATGAGGTATTAACTATTTTGAACTATAAAATTACAATTCTAAGTGTTAGCTCATCGAAAATAGATGAAATTCATTTGGAAATTTTATCCAATCAAGACCGCTAGAAAGTTTTTTTCTAAAATGATTTCATTAAATACTAAAGTAACAGGTTGCTTATTCACTTGGCAAATTGTATCTTCGCCCATTGAAAATTAAATTATCAATTTTATGGCAATTTTATCCAAAATTAGAGATCGTTCCATTGCATTAATCGCAGTTATAGGTTTGGCCTTATTTGCATTTGTTCTAGATCCATCAACATTGACAGATTTTTTTAATTCAACGAAAATCAATGAAGTTGGAGAAGTAGATGGAGAAACAATTTCAAGACTTGAATATGCAGAAGCTCTAGATTCTTACAAAACAAGAATTAATGGACAAGTTTCTGATATGCAAGCGGCTAAAACTGTTTGGGAAAATATTTTAAAAGATAAAATATATACGAAACAGCTTGAATTAGCTGGAGTAACCATTGGTGAAGACGATGTTTTAAATACCATTATCAATTCTTCTTTTGTTCAAACCAATCCTCAATTCTTAAACGAAGCAGGTCTTTTTGATAAAGACAGTTTTATGCAGTTTTTAAAAGATACCAAAGAAAGTGAAGATCAAAATCTTTGGAATGCTTGGAACAATTACATCAACGAAATTGCCACTAATTTAAAAAGAGAAACCTATGATAATTTAATTAAAGTAGGTCTTGGTGCTTCATTAAAAGAGGGTGAGTACTCTTATCAAGAAGACAATGATTTAATCAGTGGAGACTTTGTATTCATTCCTTATACGTCCATACCAGATAGTCTTGTTTCAGTTACAAAAAAGGATGTTGAAGCTTATATAGATAACAATCCTACACAATTTGAAGTAGAAGCTTCAAGGGATATATCTTATATTAAATTTGATATTTCACCAACTGATGATGATAAAGAAGATATCAAAAACGAAGTTGGGAGTTATCTTGAAGATAGAGAGGACATTAATAAAGCTACTGCTCAAAAAATTACCATTCAAGGATTGAAAAATACTGATGACTATGACATGTTTTTCGAGGAAAACACATCTGACATTCCAATGCAAGAAAAGTATTACTTGAAAGATGAGTTACCAAAGTCGATTTCTGAGGCAGTCTTTTCTGGGAATGTCAATGAAACTTTTGGCCCTTATGAAGACAAGAACTATTTCAAGATTTCTAAAATTACAGAAGTTTATTACAGACCAGATTCTGTAAAAGCAAGCAGTATTTTTATACCATACTTGGGATCTCAAGGTGCGATTGCGACAACTACCAAAACTGAAGAACAAGCAAAAGCTTCTATCGATAGTATTTACAAGTTAGTTCGTAGAAATAAGAAAAAGTTTGCTCAGGTTGCTAGTGAAGTTAATACGGACAGAAGTAAAGATAAAGGTGGTGATATCGGCTGGTCTCAACATAGCTTGTCATTTAATTCTCCAAACTTTGATCCTGAATTGGCATCTTTCCTGTTCAACAACAGAACTGGAAAAGTTGGTGTTGTGAAATCTAAGTATGGTTATCATATCTTAAGAATTGATGAACAAAAGAATCGACAAAAAGGTGTTAGGATGATCACCTTTGGAAGAGAGATTTTACCTTCTCAAGAGACAGAAAATACGGCTTTTCAAAATGCTGAAAAGTTCGCTTTAGATATCTCTAAAGAAGACAATAACTTTTATGATGTAGCCAAAGAAAAGAAATATACAGCGAGACCTGTTGTTGGTTTAAAAATCATGGATGATAAAGTTCCTGGTTTAATCGAACCTCAGAGACAAATTGTAACATGGGCTTTTGGTAGTGAAACAAATGTTGGTGATTTTCAAAGATTTGATGTTGATAATGGATATATTGTTGTTTTATTAACAAATAAATCCGAGAAAGGTCTTATAAATCCCTCAAAGGCCATCAATAATGTAAGACCGATCTTATTAAAAGAGAAAAAAGCAGCCTTGATTGAGTCAAAAATGACTGGTGCTACTCTTAATGATATTGCTACAAACAATAAGGTAAGTATCAAAAAAATGAACAATATAGCTTTAAAATCTCCATCGATAACCGGTGTAGGTTTTGAACCTAAAGTTGTTGGAGCTATGTATTTTGCTGAAGAAAATAAATTGTTTAATAAAGTAGTTGGTGACAAAGGAGTATTTGCTTTTGTATTGACCAAAAAAGAAAAGGCAGCTGTTTTACCAAACTATGAGTCCTACTGACAACGTGTGGCACAAGACCGAACTAATA
>JAYPZA010000015.1:0-2644 GCA_038136095.1 Flavobacterium sp. | reverse complement strand
TCATGGAGTTCAATAAAATCTTCAAATGTTCAATCATTAAAAAATCCGCTACAATCATGTAGCGGATTTTTTATTGGTGTAAGAAGAGGTTTAACCATTCATAGATATCAAAAACTCTTCATTGCTTCTAGAAAATTTGATTTTTTCATTGATGAATTCCATCGCTTCGATAGGATTCATATCTGCTAGGTATTTTCTCAAAACCCACATGCGTTGAATTGTTTTTTCATCAAGTAAGAGATCATCTCTACGTGTACTTGATTTGATGAGATCAATGGCAGGATAAATTCTTCTATTTGAGATATTTCTATCCAATTGTAACTCCATGTTACCAGTTCCTTTAAATTCTTCAAAGATTACTTCATCCATTTTTGAACCTGTTTCTGTAAGAGCAGTTGCTATAATGGTTAAGGAACCTCCGTTTTCAATATTTCTTGCCGCACCAAAGAAACGTTTTGGTTTATGAAGCGCATTGGCATCAATACCTCCTGATAATATTTTACCGGAAGCTGGTGCTACGGTATTGTAAGCTCTTGCTAAACGCGTGATGGAATCCAATAAAATAACTACATCATGACCACATTCAACTAGGCGTTTTGCTTTTTCTAGAACAATATTTGCCACTCGTACATGTTTATCAGCAGGCTCGTCAAAAGTAGATGCAACAACTTCACCTCGAACACTTCGTTGCATGTCAGTAACTTCTTCAGGTCGTTCATCGATTAATAAAACAATTTGATATACTTCTGGATGATTCGCTGCAATGGCATTGGCAACGTCCTTCAGTAACATGGTCTTACCAGTTTTTGGTTGTGCTACAATCATACCACGTTGTCCTTTCCCTATCGGAGAAAATAGATCAATAATTCTTGTAGATAAAGAACTTCCTTTATCGGCAAGGTTAAATTTCTCTTCAGGAAATAAGGGAGTTAAATGTTCAAAAGAAACACGGTCTCTAACAATATTAGGATTTAATCCGTTAATTTTAGATACTCTAATTAGTGGAAAGTATTTTTCACCTTCTTTTGGGGGTCTCACATTTCCTCTTACAGTATCTCCTGTTTTCAGCCCAAATAGTTTGATTTGAGATTGAGAAACATAGATGTCATCAGGAGATGATAAATAATTATAATCAGAGGATCGCAAAAAACCATAGCCATCAGACATCATTTCAAGAACACCTTCACTTTCGATAATTCCATCAAATTCAAAATCTGGATCTTTGTATCGATTTCCATTCTTTTGATTGCGGTGATGTTTATTTTTTGAATCTCTGTTTTTATTTTTGTTTTGAGCATGGGATCCTTTGGAGTGGTTCTGAGCTGTTTTTTCTTCCTTATTTACTGGATCATTAGACTTATGTTTTGGTTGAGCCGTTTCTGACTCTTTTGCAGAATTAGCTTCTTTCGTCTTTTTGGGATTGGAATCTTTTTTTTCATCTGTAGAAGTAATGACTTCATTAACAGAATTATCACTAGATTTTTGGGCTGTATTCTCTGAAGGAGATTTTTTAATCACTCTTTTTCTTTTTGGTTTTTCAGTTGTGTTTTTTTTCTCCTCAGAAGGGTTCGCAGCTTGGATATCTAAAATTTGATAAACAAGATCAAGTTTGTTTAATTTACTAATTTTTGTAAGTCCAATCGTTTTAGCGATTTGTTGTAAATCAGCAAGTGTTTTTGCTTTTAGTTCAGAAATTTCGAACATGAATAATAATTTAAGTTATAATTCTTAAAATGATATAGAATTGTGTTAAGTTTTTGATGTTATAGGGGATTGTATGAAAGTACTATACAGTAATATTAGAGCAGTTGAGCTGTCACAAATATATACAAATATTTTAAATCAATGTATTTCTTTTTTAAAAATAAATTTTTAATTTTGGCTCTGATCCCACAAGTATGATTCAGAGAGTTCAATCAATTTATCTTTTATTAATCACCATTTTTTCTGTTGGTCTTGTATTTGTTTTTAAATTATGGGAAAGTTCTGGCTCTACTAAATTTGCGTTTGATTTATTTGCTGATGAAAATATGTTAGCCAAACTCATTCCTGTTTTTTTTAGTGCATCAGGAATCATTGCTTTGATTTCACTTTTTCAATTTAAAAACCGACAATTACAATTTGTGTTGGGTCGTATTATCATTTTGATCAATCTTTTTTTATTAGGAATATTGATTTATTTGTCTCTAAATTTACCTGGAGAAGTTTCTTCTGAGAAAGGTATTGGGATGTTCATACCGATTTTTGTTGTTTTATTTTCTGTTTTAGCAAACAAAGCGATTAAGAAAGATGAGGATCTCGTAAAATCTGTAGATAGATTGCGATAATTCTAACAAATTAGTATATTTAGTGCGATAAACCAGAGTTAATACTCTGGTTTTTTTTATATTTGTTCGCGAATCTACTTCTTCAAAATATACCTAAATATATGATACCCTGTTTAGGTATCAATCCCCCCATTTTTTAGGAAAAAAAAATTTACCCAAATCAAGGTATTGTCTGGTATTGTTGATCAAACTAAATTTGACTCCAAGTAATTATGGGTAAAAAAATTCAAATACATATAGCTGATGATCATAAGATACTCATTGAGGGTATTTATGCGGTTATTGAAACATCTACTGAAATAGAAATTGAAGGTTTT
>JAYPZA010000014.1:0-30147 GCA_038136095.1 Flavobacterium sp. | reverse complement strand
GAGCTTTCTAGGATCAGCGCAGCTACTCCTGGTAAGTTTACAAAATTATCTTTCTCAAAATTCTAAAGCTTGCTTTTTTTATTTTTGGTGATTCCGAAGTTTTTTTGCTAATTATTAGTTTGGAGTAAGTTCAGTATCCTAAAATAATCTTGACATCCTCTTAAACACCTTCTATATCCCCTTTTTAGGGGTATAAATTTCACCTTTTACAGGGATTGACAGACTTTATTTTAGTTTATAGATTTGCCGAATTTTTAATACATAAAACTTTTCTATCAATGATTATTTTTAACAAATTTCGAAACCCCTCTTTACTATGTTCAATTCTTTTTTGTCTGTTTATATTTTCATGCTCTGATAATGAGGATGAAAATAATGGGAACGATGATATCAACCCAGAAAATGCGTTGCTGGTCTATGAAATTACTTCAGGCAATACTGATGATTCAAATTATAGTTTAACAAATAGGTTTTATTATGATGACCATAAACTAACCTCTATAATAACAGAGGTTATATATGACGATAATAGTCTTGGAAATTATAGAACTTTAGAATTTACATACACTGACAATAAAATATCAAGAGTTGATTCCGATTATGGGTCAGATAATATTTTTGAAGAACAATATAATTTTTCTTACGATAGTCAAGAAAGATTATCGGGTTGGGATATTTGTCACTATGGTGTGGGTAACAATTGTCAATACAGAGATAGAACTACCATCACTTACAAATCAAATACTTTGACTGAAGACTACATTCATTACGAAGGAAGTGATCATGAAGATGCTGGCACGATGGAATTTCGATTTGATACCAACGGCAATTTTATAAGCGGATCAGATACTTATCAAGATATTGATGACAATGGAAATCCAATTCCAGTAGTAATCGATTTTAGTATTGCTTATGATAATTACAATGGGATATATAAAAATGTTGTTGGATTAACACCCAGAATTATGAGTATACTTTCTGAGGAATCCATGGAGACTAGTTTTAGTGTATACAACAATGTCACTTCCATCAGGGTTGAGGTAGATGGTACCGAACAAGCTGAATATACCTATAACTACGATTATAATGATGAAGGATATCCAAGAAAAATTGTGGTTACTGAAGTAGGTTTTAGAAATAAAATGATCAATATTAATTATTATTAATTTTTAAATGTTTGTGATCCTGCCATGGTCACTAGTAAAATCAGTACTTTCAGAGTTTTTTTTGAAATTACTGATTTTTTTATTTGCCCACAATTTGCCTACTTTATTCAAGTTTATAAGATTTTCATGTTGTTTTTTTACCGATTTAGTAAATCCATTTTGTTTTGTCATTAAATTCATTTAAGTCAACTCTTCACAAGACTTATTTTTATAAGGCTATTATCAATTGCCTCGAGCTCAATACCCTCTTTTTTGAAAATAATTATGAAGCTTTTGGATAGAGCTGATAAGTATTCTCGTTCAATATCATTTTTCTTTGGTTCAACACAGTACATTTTCGTAGAAAAGATCTTACTGAAACTAATCCTATCTTTGGTTTCTGATAACTCGAAGTTACCACCATATGTATTGCAACCAGAATTACCAGAAACTCTTTTAGTTGTTTTGTCTAATGTAAAAGTTAACCCTAAATCAGACACATCTATGGTGTTTAAACTGATTACTTTAAAAGACCCTTCTAGTTCTATTAATGCGTTGTTCGAGGCCAATCCATATGAACTTTTACAAGAACTATTTAATAAAATAAAAACTAGAAAATAGAGTAGATTCCTCAAATTGGTTATACTATTTAACGATCTGTTATTTAGAAAGAATAATTTTTCTAAAGTAAGAAGCATCACCTTGATTTATTCTTATAATATAAATCCCATTATTTAAAGAAGATAAATCAATTTCGTTATTAAAATTTGACAAACTTCCTTTTTTCATTGTTTTACCTAATACTGAGTATATCGTATAGCTAATATCTGCATAGGTTCTGTTAGTAATCTTTAACAATCCACTTGTTGGATTTGGGAATACTTCTAATAAATCAGACAACCCTTCCTCTGACGTGCTCAAAACCTGAGAGTACATATTCAACGTTGTTAAACCTGTGTCTGCAGGATCCACCAATCGATGGTAGCATCGTTATCTAAATCCCAAGCAGAGGAAAGTAACACATCCTTAATCCCATCACCATTCACATCTGCATAAGCGGTTCCTTGATTAAAATATTCATTTGAAGGATTGTGACTTGGATGCAAATTATCTCCAGGCCCCCACGTAAAAAAAGTATCTTTAATAATTACCTGAGGTGGAATTTCGGAAATTTCTTCTTGCTTGTCATTACTGGAGCAAGAGAAAAATAAAATCAACGATAAAAGCAATAATTTTTTCATGGTTTAAAGATAAAAATATTATCAATACCCAGACTCAATCAATGGTATTATTTTTATTAAATCTAATTTTATATTATTGATTTTCAATGATTTACATAAAATGTTTTGTTATCTTTGATAAAAATATATCACATGGAAAATTTAAATCTAAGCAACAGTTGTATCAATTGTTCAAACCTTGAAACAAACTCAAAAACTTGTGAGGTTCATAAAATAGAAGTAAGTGAAAAGTATACTTGCGAAGAATTTAAAAAATAAATACTTATTTAGTAAGCAGCTAAATTGATTCTTGTTTTTAGTTTAAAACGCTAATCCTATTTAAAAAAACGATTAAGTTTGAGTATAACTACAAACCATTTAATGATATTTAAATGGTTTTTTTATTGATTTAAGTTTATGAAGTATAATAAATACAAGAAAAAATATTAATCTGTTATTTATCAATCATTTCATAGAGTAAAGCAAACTCATCTTTGGAGATAGATTTTGAAGCAATTCTTGCGATTGAATCGCAGTATATTTCGAGAGATGCCAATGAATATTGAGACATTGTGCTATTGTAGTAATTCGTTATTAAATCCGCTTTAAAATGATGATTTGGCACTGTGTCCAATACTTCATTCAAAACAAAAGATTTAATATCAACGTTTAAGTTAGAATCAGTAAAAACTTTCTGCGCATTTGCTTCATAATGTTGGGTCACATTTAATGTTAACAAAAGACCATCATTACTAATGAATTGACAAGCTTTATCTTTTTGCTCACAACCAAGTAACATAATGATAAGAAAGAATAGTGCAAATGATTTAAGTTTCATGTTTTAATATTTATTGTAAGTTCGTAATTTTTTGACTCCTGATCATATTTATTTTATAGCCATTAAATTAATTGAGATATCTTCTCAAAGCTATTCGATGTTCTGAATTCCCTTTGTCATAATTTTCCACTAACAGCTCTAACATTTCTGGAGGATTGATCCCAATGACATCTTTGGACTCATATTTTGAGACGTATAAATTATAGCCTTGACGATCTTTTTCAAAGATCAAAAAATGTTCAGAGTTCAACTCTGAATATGAGATTTCATTATGATTGAATGAATTTGAAACATCTTTTTTAAATGGAGAAAAATTGAAGTACTTAAAAATATTTTCCATTTCAAATCAATTCTGCCGAAAGCCCTAAACTCAATAATTTGGAGCATCGAGGTTTTAAATCTTTCAATTCACCTGTTTTTACTGTACACTTCCCTTTAAAATGAACCAACCACGTACACTGTTCTGCTTGTTCTGTGGTATGCTGACAAACATTTATGAGAGAATCTATGACAAAATCGAATGTATTGACATCATCGTTGTATAAAATGATTTCGTGCTGATGAACCTCCTTCTCTAGGGTACTCGTTTGTTCTTGTATTTTTTCTTTTGTACTCAACTATACAAATTTAAAAAAAGTTTTACTACTTCAAATACTTTAAAGCAGCCCAACGATTTCTGATGATCTTATTTTGATAAGTTAAACCATGCTTCAATACCTCATCATCGATCATCTGAATATCTTCTTGATAAAATCCACTAAGCAACAAGGTTCCATTTTTACGTAAACAATCCGTGTATACTTTCATATCACCCAACAAAATATTTCGATTGATGTTTGCAATGATTAGATCGTATGAATTTCCGGGCAATAAAGATGAATCTCCTTTTTGAACAGAAATATATTCACAATTGTTTCTTTGAACATTCTCCATGGAGTTTTCGTAACACCAAGTGTCTATATCAATAGCATCAATAGCATTCGCACCTTTAAGCTCAGCAAAAATTGCTAAAATTCCAGTTCCACACCCCATATCGAGTACTTTCTTATTCTGTATATCCATTGTTAACAGGTGCTGAATCATCATGTGTGTTGTTTCGTGATGACCAGTACCAAAGCTCATTTTTGGCACAATAACAATATCATACAGAAGAGGATTTACGTCATGAAAAGGAGCGCGAATGCTCACCAAATCATTTATTTGAATCGGACTAAAATTTTTTTCCCATTCTTCATTCCAATTGGTTTGCGCAACTTCATTATGATGGAAAGTAATCTTAAATTCATCTGAATTGAGAATAAAAATATCCTCTAAAATATTTGGATGCCAATCCTGCTTTTGAATATACGCACTCATCCCTTTTTCATTCTCTACAAAACTTTCAAAGCCAACATAGCTTAACTGGGCTATTAGAATTTCAGTAGCAGGTTCTTTGGGAGAGATTTCAAATTGATATTCTATGTAAATAGCATCCATAGAAATGAATTGTTAAAATGCAGAAACAATTGCTGTAAAATCAACTGCGTTCAAGGAAGCTCCACCGATAAGACCACCATCCACATCTTTCTTAGAAAAAATCTCCTTCGCATTGGCAGGCTTTACACTACCTCCGTATAAAATAGAGACATCGTCTGCAATGGATTTTCCATATGTTTTTTCGAGTAAACTTCTAATAAAGGCATGCATTTCTTGAGCTTGCTCAGGACTGGCTGTTTCTCCAGTTCCAATTGCCCATACTGGCTCATAAGCCAATATGATATGTTTCCATGAAGAAGAATCTAAGTTGAGAACCACATTTTTTAATTGATTTTCAACCACATTGAAATGATTTCCAGTTGAACGATCTTCTAACAATTCTCCAAAGCAAAAAATAACTTCTAAATTATTTTCTAATGCAGCAGACACTTTATCAGTCAATATTGCATCATCTTCTCCAAAGTAAGTTCTTCTTTCAGAATGCCCTAATATGACTGACTGAATTCCAACGTCTGATAACATTTCAGCAGAAATTTCTCCAGTGTAAGCTCCATTTTTAGCTTGATGCATATTTTGTGCTACTACCTCAATGACAGATCCTTCAACTTCTTGAACTGCCACACCTAAATTGATGGAAGTTGGAGATACCAATACTCTACAATTGGTTGACTGTGCAACTAAAGATTCCTTGATTTCATTAATCAATACTTTGGTTTGAGTTGCATTATGATTCATTTTCCAGTTTCCTGCTACAATATTTTTTCTCATTTTGATTGAATTTTTAAGTTGCAAAAGTACTTAATTTTTTAGGGCCTCAACAATCTTTTTGTCTGTAATTTTAGTGGCTTTGTAAAGTATTATATCACCAGTTTCATTAACAACCATATACCGAGGAATCCACCATAGATTGATAAACTTTCCAAAGTCTCCTTTTTTTCCTTGTGAAAGGTAATAATGGTCTGCTCTAATTTGATATCGATCCAAAGCCTGTTTCCATTTAACTAAACTCTTATCTAATGATAAATTAACAAAAACCACCTCTGGATTCTCTTGCTGTAATTTTTTAAAATGCGGTAATCCTACAATACAATCTCTGCACCACGAAGCCCAAATATTAATCAATATTTTCTTACCACTATGCTTTGACAATATAGATTCAAATGTTTGTTCCTCTAAATTGGTGTTGGTAAATTTTTCTTGAAGTGATGAATCAGAAAATTGTGTGGGCGTCTTACAACCAATCATCACTAACAAAAATAAGAAGCTTATTTTTTTTAATTTCATTCCAATCGAATTCTGGGATCTAACCAACTATAAATAATGTCAACCAAAATATTAATGGTGATGAATAATGTTGCGATGACTAAAACACTTCCCATGACAACGGGTAAATCAAGAGTATTTAAAGCGATGACTATTTCCTTACCCAATCCATTCCAGTTAAAAATATACTCTACAAAAACTGCTCCTGCCAACATAGAAGCAAACCATCCTGAGACAGCAGTTACCACAGGATTGAGAGCATTTTTAAGCGCATGATTTTTAATGATTTGATACTGACTGAGTCCTTTCGCTTTCGCTGTTCTTATATAATCAAGACTTAATACCTCTAGGAGCGAATTTCGCATTAATTGAATGACAACAGCCAAGGGGCGTATCCCCAAAACCAAAGCAGGTAAGATTAAATTTTTCCATTGAATGAAAATATCTTCCCCAAAATCATCAATCTCATACAAACTTCCTGTCATTTCTAAACCTGTATATTTCTTTAATAAAAACCCAAAAACCCAAGCAACTAAAATTGCTGAAAAAAATGAGGGGACGCTCATTCCTAAAGTACTAATTACAGCAATGACTTTATCAAACCATGTGTCTTTATAAATGGCCGAAAAAATTCCAAACACAATTCCAAATACAATGGCAATGAAAATTGAGGACACGGCTAGTATGGCTGTATTAGGGATGGTTTCTGAAATTATTTTAGCAACCTTTTTCCCATTTTTCTGGAAAGACTCTCTCAAATATGGATATTTGAATACCACAGTCGTTTGGTTGAATGAAAATAAGGAAGCATATGAATAATTTTCATCTCTTAAAAAAGTATAATCTTCTGAATTATTTGAATGGAATGACAAAGGTGACAAATCATTCAAATAATAAATGTACTGAGTAAGAATCGGTTGATCAAATCCATATTTTTTTCGAATAATTTCTAATTGTTCTGAATCCTCTCTCTGATCTAACATCATTCTTGCAGGATCTCCAGGAAGAACCGTAAACAATAAAAAAATAACTGTAACAACTCCAAAAAGTGTTAAGATTCCGTAAAAAAATTTGTTCAATATAAATGGTATCATACAAAATGACTCTCAAACAAAGATAAGCTAAAGTCTTAAAAATATGTACCTTTGTATAACTTTTAAAAAAGCATCATGACTACAGAAGATATTGTAATTCAAATCAAAAAAAAGAAATCTTTTCTATGCATTGGTCTTGATGTTGATCTAAACAAAATTCCTTCTTTTTTATTAGAAAAAGAAGATCCAATTTTTGAATTTAACAAAGCAATTATTGATGCTACTCATCATTTATGTGTAGCCTACAAACCCAATACCGCTTTTTACGAAGCTTATGGGATCAAAGGATGGAAGTCCCTTGAAAAAACAATGGATTATCTCAATAAAAATTATCCTGAAATTTTTACCATAGCAGACGCAAAGCGCGGTGATATAGGAAACACATCTTCAATGTATGCAAAAGCTTTCTTTGAAGATTTATCTTTTGACAGCATCACTGTAGCTCCTTATATGGGAAAAGATTCTGTAGAACCTTTTTTAGCCTTTAAAAACAAACACACTATTTTACTAGCGTTAACATCCAATTCAGGCGCCTTCGACTTCCAAACTATAAATAGCGATCATAAAGAGTTATACAAAAATGTACTTGAAACCTCTAAAAGTTGGGAAAACTCAAAAAACTTAATGTATGTTGTAGGAGCTACAAAAGCTAGTTATTTCTCTGAAATTAGAAAAATCATCCCTGATTCATTTATCTTGGTTCCTGGCGTAGGTGCTCAGGGTGGAAATTTACAAGAGGTGTGTACTCATGGAATGAATAAACAAATAGGACTTCTGATTAACTCTGCTAGAGGCATCATCTACGCTTCACAAAAAACAAATTTTGCCGAAGCTGCTGCTCAAAAAGCGAGTGAATTGCAAAAACAAATGGAAGAGATTTTAACTCATCCTAAATAAGGACAGATAACCTCTACTTTTTGATAATTTCTCTTGTTAAAATCCCCAACTTAGATTCTAGTTTTAGAAAATAAATCCCTGGAGTATATGTTGCCATATCAAATGAAACATCTTGATCATTGACCGAAAAACTTGTTAATTTTTGACCTAAAGTTGAATATAAAGTTGCCTCAGATCCAAGGAGATCTGGAGGAATGTTTAGAGTTATTTTACTTTCTGTAGGGTTGGGATAAATGATGAATTTATCGAATGATATTTCTGCTGTTGATAAAGAACTTTCTTGATAAATTCTAACATAATCAATCTCCATGATATCACTGGTGAAATTTTGAGGAATAGCTCCTCCAAGATTTCCTCCCATTGCAATATTGAGCAGTAAATAGTGTTCATTGTCATAGGGGATTTCTTGAGTGTTATCTCGTTGAAAAAACACGTTGTCATCTAATAAGATTTTAATCGTATCCTCAGACCAAATTAATGAGTAGGTGTGATACTGCCCACTAGAATCTGAGATGTATGTAGTACCTCCTTCACTTTGATAACTATTCGTGTTCGAATTGGTGTAATGGAGATGACCAATAAGATTGGTTTTGTCCCAACCATTCTGTTCCATGATATCAATTTCTCCACATAGTGGCCAACCGACACTTCCATAAGTACTTCCATGGTAATTTCCTACTTCATTAATGTTTGCTCCTAGAGTCCATATAGCAGGCCATGTTCCTGCCTGTGATGGTAATTTTGCTCGAACATCAATTCTTCCGTATTTGAATGCAAATTTAGAGTTCAATCGAGCAGATGTATACGGTTTTGTTACACCATTATAAGTATAATTTTCTTTGATAGCCTTGATCTTCAACGTTCCATTACTTACGTATGAATTTGTAATTCTATCCGTATAATGTTGCACTTCACCATTAGCCCAATCAGTATTATTAATGATGGGAATGACTTGGTGATGCCATTTATTGGAGTCAACAGATCCTGAGTAATTAAATTCATCTGACCAAACAAGTTCATAGACAACCGGTGTAGATTCTTCAAAATCAAAATCATCGACATAGGCAATTACTCGGTCATTGTTATTTTCTCCATTAACCTGGATCAACACACGATTAAAATCTGTTCGACTCGTGGGGGCTGGAGAACTAGGATCTAAGTTGATATAAGAATCATTTTCAAAATCAAAGGAAACTTCTTGCCATTCATTTAAAGATATTGATTTGATAATCTCACTCTGAGTTGACCAAGGTTGTGGCAAATCTCCATTTTGTAATTTCAAAGAGACTTGATTGGGTTGATTTCCAGTTAAACTGGAAGAGGGAACATAAATCTTAAAAGTAAAGGTGCTTTTTTCCGATAAATCTATATTTTCTGCTGTATCAAAACGAATGTTTGCATATTGACCCCCTGTATCGTCGTATTTTAAGACTGTATTTGAAAGATTTATTCCTTGAACATATGGATTGGAAAAAGAACTGTTCACACCACAATCATCTCCTACCCAAGCTGAAATGGTTCCGTTACCTTCAAAATCATCTTGAATGATTTGTTGAGAAAAAATTACGTGAGAAAATGTCAAAAAGACAAAAATAAACAGGTATCGCATTATCGTTTTTTTAGTGTTTCAAAAATAGCAAAATCGAAAAAAAACAAAGAAAAAAAAACTATATAAAAACCATACAAAATGCATTTACAAAAAACGATCTGTATTCTTATCATAGCCATAAGGACAGTGCTTACAACCACTTTTACAACAATAACCTCTCTTCAAATGATATTGTTCCGTAAAAATTCTAAACCCCTGTTCATTCATATAAAAATCACCTTCAGTCATTTCAATTTTGTTGGAATTCATTCTTTTTAAAATTCATAAAAAAAGCGTCCAAAAATTGAACGCTTCTTGGTTTATTATTTACGCTGTTCTGGTGGATAAGCGGATATGATTTTGTTCACAAATTCATTGATTCGAAGTTCTTTTTTCTCAACATTGCTCAATTTCAAAGCTCCAGAACCAATCCCCTGCCATATAAGTTCTTTCCTATTTTTATCAATAAAATCAATAAATAAAGTCCCTTCAGTATATTGATTTATATTGACATTTTGTCTACCAAAAAACCATGGGTTATAGCCCCAACCAAAGCCCCAACCAAAATTGTTATCTGTAACATTGATCTGTTCTCTAGATTTTGTAAATATACTAATCAATAGATCCGGATTGGAAGATTTTGTAAATCCTTTGGCAAGTAATTCGGTTTCAATGGCTCTCATAATTCTTTTTTTATCTAAATCTGAAACAGAAGCTTTATCAATCCCTTTTTTGTAAAATGCAAATGTTTTGTATCTAGAGAAATCTACCTTGCTATCATAATCTGATATAACTTTTACACTCGAACAAGAATAACAGATGATGGCTATGAATAAAAAAATTATTTTTGAATTTTTCATGATTATTGATTTTATATTAAATCCTTAAGCAAGGTATCATTTACTTTATTAGGAATTGTAACTTTCAACTTTTTTTCTACATTCATGGCTCGTTTTATAGCAAAAATTGCTTCGTCATTTCTTGCCCAATTTCTCCTAGCAATTCCATTATTTACATCCCAAAAAAGCATTGACTTTAATCGCTTGGATGCTTGTTTACTACCATCAAGAAGCATGCCAAAACCACCATTAACTACTTCACCCCAACCAACACCTCCACCATTATGAATGGATACCCAAGTAGCACCCCTAAAGCTATCGCCAATTACATTTTGTATGGCCATATCTGCCGTGTATTTTGAACCATCATAAATATTTGATGTTTCCCGGTAAGGAGAATCTGTTCCCGAAACATCATGATGATCTCTTCCCAATATCACTGGGCCTATTTCCCCTTTTTTAATTGCCTTATTAAATGCCTCAGCAATTTTGATTCTCCCCTCAGCATCAGCATATAAGATTCTAGCTTGAGATCCAACAACTAATTGATTCTCTTGAGCTCCCTTGATCCATTGGATATTATCTAGCATTTGTTGTTGAATTTCTGATGGAGAATCTTTTTTAATTTCTTCTAGTACCTTACATGCGATTTCGTCTGTTCGCACTAAATCTTCTTTGTTACCTGAAGCACAAACCCATCGAAACGGACCAAAACCATAATCAAAACACATGGGCCCCATGATATCTTGAACATAACTTGGATATTTGAAATCAATCCCATTTTTGGCAAACACATCGGCCCCTGCTCTACTTGCTTCTAATAAAAATGCATTTCCATAGTCAAAAAAATAAGTCCCTTTGGCAGTATGCTTATTGATTGCTTTGGCGTGTCTTCGAATTGTTTTCTGTACTTTTTCTTTGAATTTTTTGGGATTTTCAGCCATCATGGTATTGGCTTCTTCAAAAGAAAGATCCACCGGATAATATCCCCCGGCCCATGGATTGTGTAAAGATGTTTGATCTGATCCCAAGTCAATATAGAGATTTTCACTATCAAACATTTCCCAGACATCAACAATATTTCCTAAGTAAGCAATAGAGACTACTTCTTTATTTTCTTTGGCTAATTTTACTCTGGAGACCAACTCATTGATATCAGTGATTCTCTCATCTATCCAACCTTGATCAAGACGGACTTGAGTGATTTTTGGATTGACCTCTGCACAAACGGTTATACAACCTGCAATATTTCCTGCTTTTGGTTGTGCACCACTCATTCCTCCTAATCCAGCAGTTACAAACAAGCATCCTTTAGGATCCTTACCAATTTTTCGAAATCCGTTCAAAACAGTGATCGTTGTTCCATGAACAATTCCTTGAGGTCCGATATACATATAACTTCCAGCGGTCATTTGACCATATTGAGTAACCCCCATTGCATTGAATTTTTCCCAATCATCAGGTTGAGAATAATTATGAACCATCATTCCATTTGTGACCACAACTCTAGGTGCATTTTTATGAGAAGGAAACAAGCCCATGGGATGCCCGGAGTACATTGCTAAGGTTTGTTTCTCTGTCATTTCGGACAAATATTTCATTGTCAATAAATATTGTGCCCAATTTTGAAAAACAGCTCCATTACCTCCATATGTAATCAATTCATGTGGGTGTTGCGCTACAGCAGGATCGAGATTGTTTTGTATCATCAACATGATTGATTTGGCCTGTTGACATTTTCCTGGATATTCGGAAATGGCTCTTGCATACATCTTATAATCCGGACGAAAACGGTACATGTAGATACGTCCGTATGTTTGTAATTCTTCCAAAAATTCTGGAATCAGAACTTCATGATGTTTGGGGTCAAAATAACGCAACGCATTTCTGATGGCCAATTCTTTTTCCTCTTTAGATAAAATTTCCTTTCTTTTTGGAGCATGATTCACAAAAGAATCATAAGCTTTTTTAGGCGGAATTATATCTGGTATTCCTTGTCGAATTTTCTCTTGGAATGTCATGAGCTCATTAAAATGATTAGCATTACAAATATAATTGTTTTTTGAAATGAATCATTTTAAAAGAATCTTAAAAACAACTAACATTTGAAGTATTCGTAATTTTTATTGATAAATACCTATATAAATTATGAATACATAAATATTTTAGGGTATTTATTTTTTTTATTGTAAATTATACAGCCAATGAAGAACATATGTATCTGTTCTCAAATGATCATTAAAATGCAACAGATTTCTCCTTATAAACCAAAAAATAAAATTAGAATCGTAACTGCCGCATCTTTGTTTGATGGTCATGATGCAGCAATCAATATCATGCGAAGAATCATTCAATCTACGGGTGTGGAAGTGATCCATTTAGGGCATGACCGAAGTGTAGAAGAAGTCGTGAATTGTGCCATACAAGAGGATGTGAATGCCATAGCAATGACTTCATATCAAGGAGGTCATATTGAATATTTTAAATACATGTATGATCTATTGCAAGAAAAAGGCGCTGGTCATATCAAAATTTTTGGAGGTGGTGGTGGAGTGATTCTTCCCAAGGAGATTAAAGAATTGATGGAATACGGGATTGCTCGTATTTATTCTCCTGATGACGGTAGAGAGTTAGGATTGCAAGGGATGATTAATGATTTGGTTCAGCAATCTGATTATGCCATAGGAAATGTGTTGAATGGTGAAATCAATCGAATTGAAAAAAGAGAGATCGGTAACATCGCTCGAATCATTTCCTCTGCTGAAAACTTTCCTGAAATTGCCAAAGACACGATGGCAATCATTCATAAAAAGAATGAAAACTCTACCACCCCGGTACTGGGAATTACTGGAACTGGAGGTGCAGGTAAATCAAGTTTAGTGGATGAATTGGTGAGAAGATTTTTACTTGACTTTCCTAAAAAAACAATCGGTTTAATTTCTGTTGATCCCTCAAAAAGAAAAACAGGAGGTGCTTTGCTAGGAGATCGAATTCGAATGAATTCAATCAATAATGAGAGAGTTTATATGCGCTCATTAGCAACTCGCCAATCTAATTTAGCTCTTTCAAAACACGTAAACGATGCCTTGGAAGTTTTGAAAGCAGCAAAGTTTGATTTGATCATTCTAGAGACCTCGGGTATTGGTCAATCAGACACAGAGATTATTGAGCATTCAGACACTTCTCTCTATGTCATGACTCCTGAATTTGGGGCAGCGACTCAATTAGAAAAAATCGATATGTTAGACTTTGCCGATTTAGTTGCCATCAATAAGTTTGACAAACGCGGCGCTTTGGATGCAGTTCGAGATGTAAAGAAACAATACATGCGGAATAACAATCTATGGGACATGCCTATGGACGATATTCCTGTTTTTGGAACCATCGCCTCTCAATTCAATGATCCAGGAATGAATTCGTTGTACAGAGCAGTCATGGATACTTTGGTAAAAAAAACAGGGACCCAACTTTCTTCTTCCTTCGAAATTACGAAAGAAATGTCCGAAAAGATTTTTGTGATTCCTCCCTCTAGAATTCGTTATTTGTCTGAGATTGCTGAAAATAATAGATTATACAATCAGAAGGTTACTGAACAAATGAAAGTTGCTCAAAACTTATTTGGTATCTACAAAACCATTGACTCTATTACGCAAAACAAGGTTGAGCTTACCAAAGCAGGATTGAATGAAAATCAAATTTTAAAACAAGTTCAAAAAAAAGATCTTGACTTTGTTCAATTGCTACTGACTCATTTTGAGAAAGTAAAAATGAATTTAGACCCTCATCATTGGGAAATCATTTATTCATGGAAAGAAAAAGTACAACGCTATAAAAATCCAATTTATTCATATAAAGTAAGAGATAAAGAAATTCGTATTGAAACACATTCAAAATCCTTATCACATTCAAACATTCCAAAAATTGCTTTACCTTCTTATGAGGCTTGGGGAGATCTTTTAAAATGGAGTTTACAAGAGAATGTTCCTGGAGAATTCCCATTCACAGCTGGCTTGTATCCTTTTAAAAGAATCGGAGAAGATCCAACCCGAATGTTTGCTGGAGAAGGTGGACCAGAGCGAACGAACAGACGATTTCATTATGTAAGCTTAGGAATGCCTGCAAAACGTTTATCAACAGCCTTTGATTCGGTTACTTTATATGGAAATGATCCAGGTCATAGACCTGATATTTATGGTAAAATTGGGAATGCAGGAGTTTCTATTTGTTGCTTAGATGATGCGAAGAAATTGTATTCGGGTTTTGACTTGAGCAACCCAATGACATCTGTCTCGATGACAATCAACGGACCCGCTCCGATGTTGCTTGGTTTTTTTTTAAATGTAGCGATTGATCAAAACTGTGAAAAGTATATCAAAGAACATGCATTAGAGAAGAAAGTTGAAAAAATATTCAAAAAAACATACGATGATCAAGGTCTAAAAAGACCCTCCTATCAAGGTGAATTGCCTAAAGGAAATAATGGTTTAGGTTTATTATTACTTGGTTTAACGGGAGATAAAGTTTTACCTCCAGAGGTATACCAACAAATCAAATTGAAAACCTTAATGCAAGTTAGAGGAACTGTACAAGCAGATATTCTCAAGGAAGATCAGGCTCAAAATACTTGTATTTTTTCCACGGAATTTGCTCTAAGATTGATGGGAGATGTTCAAGAATATTTCATCGAAAATCAAATACGAAATTTTTATTCAGTATCCATTTCTGGATATCATATCGCTGAAGCAGGTGCAAATCCAATAACTCAGTTAGCACTAACATTGGCAAATGGATTTACCTATGTAGAATATTACCTGTCTAGAGGGATGGATATCAATAAATTTGGTCCCAATTTATCTTTCTTTTTCTCGAATGGAATCGATCCTGAATATACGGTAATTGGAAGAGTTGCAAGGAAAATTTGGGCAAAAGCACTTCGGTATAAATACCATGCCAATGCTAGGGCACAAATGCTCAAATACCACATTCAAACCTCTGGACGCTCTTTGCATGCTCAAGAAATAGACTTTAACGATATCAGAACGACCCTACAAGCTTTATATGCCGTATATGACAATTGTAACTCATTACACACAAATGCTTATGATGAGGCCATTACCACACCCACTGAAGATTCTGTTAGAAGAGCCATGGCCATTCAATTGATTATCAATAAAGAATTAGGGCTAGCAAAAAATGAAAACCCGATTCAAGGAGCATTCATAGTGGAAGAATTGACAGACTTGGTCGAACAAGCAGTTCTTACAGAATTTGACAGAATTACTGACAGAGGAGGTGTTTTAGGAGCCATGGAAACCATGTATCAACGTTCAAAAATACAAGAGGAAAGTTTGCACTATGAAACCCTAAAACATACCGGCGAATATCCGATTATCGGTGTCAATACTTTTTTAAGCTCGAAAGGGTCTCCAACGATTCTTCCTGCTGAAGTCATTAGAGCTACCGAAGAAGAAAAACAATTTCAAATCAAAACGAAAGAATTGTTACACCAGACTCATAAAATAGAAGCTATTAAAGAATTGAAGGAACTCCAAGAAGCTGCGATTCAAAATAAAAACTTATTTGAAATCATCATGGAAGCTTCCAAAGTATGTTCTTTGGGTCAATTAACCACAGCAATGTTTGAGGTTGGTGGTCAGTATCGAAGAAATATGTAACTCTTAAATAAAACTTTGTTCATCATATGGATATAAACCTTCGATAATGAACAATAGCAGCAATACTACTCTTTTATTCCCGGTTGTTTAAGTGTCCAATTTTTGGACTCTTTTTGAGCATCAACCATTTCTTTGACATCATTGAGTAAGCGTTTTGCATCATAGATGATTCCGTCTTTGATTGTATACTTTACCCCTCCTACTCGAACCACTTCATTCGCATCCGTTAATTTGATAGCACCAGTACCATAAAGTACTTTTAAATTTTTTAATGGATTTTCATCTACAATCACAAAGTCTGCTAATTTTCCTATTTGAATGGATCCAATTTGATCATCCCAACCCAAAGCTTCTGCCCCATTTAATGTAGCTGATCTAATTACCTCTAGCGGATGAAAACCTGCTTCCCTAAGTAATTCTAATTCTCGAATGTAAGCAAAACCATAGAGTTGATAAATAAAACCAGAATCAGAACCAGCAGTTACACGCCCTCCTCTATTTTTGTATTCATTGATGAATGTCATCCACAATTGATAATTTTTTTTCCAAGAAACCTCTTGTTCTGTCCCCCAATAATGCCAGTATGAACCATGAGATATTTTACTGGGCTCATAAAATTTCCAAAGCGATGGTAAGGTATATGTTTCGTGCCATTCTGCTCTTCTTGCCCTTTGTAAATCTCTACTCGCCTCATAAATATTGAAAGTTGGATCGATTGTAAAATCTAGGGCTAATAACTCATTCATCACAGCGTTCCAATGAGGGGTGTAGGGTTTTGCAGCTTGTTCCCATAATTTACCCGCTTCCTCAAAACGATGTTGTTCATTCTGATAATTATAGTCTAAAGGATAATCCTGAACCGTTTTATCATCAAATAAAGCCTCAGGCAATCCATACCAATGTTCCATAGAGGTTAAACCAGCCCTTGCTGAGTGTAAAACATTCCATCTAGCAACGCTCAATTGAGCATGGTGGCATGCAGATCCAAGACCTAATTTCTTATTTTCATCTAGAGCGGCAGTCATGATTTCTGGTTCTGCTCCAAAAAATTTAATTCCATCTGCTCCATTTTTTGCATTGTCTCGAACCCACTCCCTAGCCATTTCTGGGGTGGTAATCGGTTTTTTACTACCTGAACCAAACCCAACATAATCAAAAATTCTTGGGGCTACAATTTTGTTACTAGCACTCAAGCGCTTCAATTCTTTTGCATCGATTCCACTTGGTTGTCGAATTGTTGTTATTCCATGTGCCATCCACAACTTAAAAACATAAGAAGGGTCAGCACCTTGTGATTTTCCACCAATATGACCGTGCATATCTATAAAACCTGGTAACAGATACATTCCAGTTGCATCTAATTCTTTACCTCCATTTTTTAACTTAGGCCTTCTTTGGTCGTTAATTTTTACTCCTGGATATCCAACAACTTGAATATTTACAATTTTATTGTTTTCAACAACAATATCGATTGGACCTCTTGGTGGGGAACCATCACCGTTTATTAGAGTCACTCCTCGAATGATCAGTTGAGAGTAAGGTCCATCTCCAAGATATTTTTCTTGAGCAATTCCTGAAATGCCAATGGAAAATAGAATGGCTAAAAATAAATTTTTCATATTCTTTTAATTATTCGTTGGAACACTGATATTATTACCAAAGAAAATAGCATTTAAAAATAACTTATTAGTCCCATACCAAGCACCTCTAAAATTGGGGTTGTCAGCAAAAATTACAACCCTTCCTGAACCCAGTCTTGACACAATTAGTGAGGCGGTATCATCAAAATGATTGTTCCTGTTTTTTTCTGAAATATACCCATCTATGTGAGGACTATCAGAATAGATGCCCACAGACGAATAATGATCTTTGGTTTTTTTAATAAACACATTGTTGTTTTTATAAACTGGAATTGAGAAATCTCTGTAGCCAAAAGCTAAGGGGTGAGTCAGATCTAAGTCTACGCTTAATATCGCTCCTCCAATTCTTTCTTTACCTATGTTTTCTCTAGCATCAACATATCTTTTTCTTGAAAAAACTGAGTCTTTTGTAGGTTTCAAAAGAGTTTCTTTTACTAATTTTTTATTGATCGCCCAGCTCGAACCTCTGGCAATAGTAATTAGAGTATTCCCTTTACGAACCCAATCATTAATTTTTTTGAGGTCCCTCTCATTCAATTGATTATAAGAACCTGAAACCATTATCAAAGTTGTATATTTATCTAATGAAACTCTGCTAAATTGATTCAATCTTACTTTTGAAAGAGGCATTTCAATCCTGGTATCCAATAAATGCCAAACTTCTCCTGCTTCATAGCTACTAACACCATCTCCAATAACCAATGCAACTTTAACAGGTTTGTTTATTCTAAAATTATTACTTCCTAAATCAATTCCTTTCACACTGAACCCAGACTCAGAATTGACAATGGACACCTGAAATTTATTCTGAATGGTTGTTATAATATCGTACAATTTATTAGCTGATATTTTTTGTTTACTCACTGGAATCAAAATTGAACCATAATTAAACTTTTTTACCTCATTGGTTTGGTTCACCTTGATTGAAAATGGTTTAAAAGCAGTGTAAGTAACTATGTGGTTTTTTTGTAAATAATTCAAGGCTGCAGGAGCGTTATAATCATCCCAATCCAGAATATAGGAGTAATTTGATTGTTTGACTTTTGGATGATTGATCAAATCTTTCGTTGTGGTAATTTCTCTACCTGGATTGAAATTTTTGAGTTTTCTCGATTTCATGTTATAGAAATTAGACACACTCCATGCTGATGCATCATAATAAACACTATCCACATACGTATCATATGTTTCAAAGAAATTTTTAACCATTCTAGATTGCGACTGATTTACAGGAACAACATATTTTCCTTTGCTTTGGTAAACTTTAATTTTATGAATCAATAATTTATCAATGAAAGCTTTGTTTCTGTTTTGATCATATACATCTCCGAATTCATAGGCTTTGACTTTTTCATCTTTGAATTCTTTGATTGATGAGTCAAAAAATCTTTTCTGATAGTCCCTGAGCATGTTTTTGTTATCGACTGCTGCTTCAACTGTAGCAATACTCGATAAGTATTGGTTTCTGATGGTAAAACCAAAGGACAATGTTCCGTAGTTTGTATCTTGCAAATGCCCTCTCGAACTCGCTTGTTCAAATAAGATCGCCAATCCCCCTTGAACATCTGGATACGATGACCCATAACCAGGATATGTTTCGTCAAAAGATTCTTTGGTATAGTAAAAGGATCCTATGCTATCCATCGCTTTCACATAATATTTTGCAAATGTTGGGCTCAATAGGTTATAATTTTCATCAGGAATTAATGGTTTTAGAGATGCATTTGTTTTCATGGGCTCAAAAAAGTAATTGCTATTGGTCCCCATTTCATGAAAGTCTGTTACAACATTTGGATACCATGTGTGAAACCATTTCAATTTACCTTGACTTTCAGGATTAACCGCAAGAAGCCAATCTCTGTTTAAATCAAACCAGTAGTGATTGGTTCTTCCCCTTGGCCATGCTTCATTATGTTCTGAATCATAAGGGTCAGAAACTAAATGAATTGATTTGTGTTGATTGGCCCATTGAGTATGCCTATCTCTACCGTCAGGATTGATAGCAGGATCAATAAAAACAACCGCATTTGCTCTAAACTTTTCTATTTTTTTATTTTTTGATGCAACAAGTGTATATGCTGTTAATAAGGCAGCCTCCGAGCTTGATGGCTCATTCCCATGAACACCATATCCTAGGTTAACAATGATTGGCAGCTCCTCTGAAGAGGGAACTGAAGCCCCAGGGATTGTGTATTTTAAATGTTCTTTTTGGATTTGTTGAAGATTTTTAAGATTGTCTTCGGACGAAACCGTTAAAATAACAAGATTTCTCCCTTCATGAGTTTTTCCATATTGAATCAGTTCAGCTTTTTCAGAATTATTAGACAGATAATTCAAGTATGAAACAATCAAATCGTGACGGGTATGTTGAAAACCTATTTCATATCCTAAAAATTCCTCTGGTGTTTGAATATTGTCATTATAAGGACCGTTATTTTTTAAAAAATAATCCTGAGAGTATATGCTACTAAAGGATAGAAGCATCAGTAAAAAGTAAAAAAATGATTTCATCGTTAAAAAGTTGTTTAAGGTTAAATTTAGTAATTAATATTTATTGAATAAAAAATGTGCCTCAGTTTTGACTACACTTTAGCTTTTTTTTAATAAATGAAAAACTGTTAGATTCGACATCATCTCCTTTTCGTTTTGTATTTTTGAAACACTTTTTATCAATTTAATATGAAAAAAATCACACAACTTTTCTTCTGTTTTTGGATCATGGCATTCCAAGCCCAAGAAAAAGCAATTCCTTTTTTTAAAAATGGAGAAGCTCAAATCGTCGAAGGATTTAAAGACCCCTCAAAATGGATTCGTCATGATTTATGGGTAGAAACTTCTTTTGATTCTGATGGAGATGGTAAAATGGATCGAATGCATGTGGATGTAACAAGACCAAGTCAAACTGAAAAAGGTCTGCAACTTCCAGTTGTTTATGAAACGAGTCCATATTATGCTGGAACAGCAGAAAATATTTCTGGATTATTTTGGGATGTGAAACACGAAATAGGAGAAAATCCAAAACCAAGAACTCATGTTGACGTTAAAAGAATTGGTAAACGACCCATCATTTCAAATTCTCAGATTGACAAATGGGTTCCAAGAGGATATATTGTTGTTCATTCTTCATCCCCAGGCACTGGTCTGTCAGATGGAGCCCCTACTGTTGGTGGAGAAAATGAAACTTTAGCGCCTAAGGCGGTGATCGATTGGTTAAATGGAAGAGCCAACGGGTTTTCCTCTAGAGATGGATCTGAACCAGTGAAAGCTTTTTGGTCTACAGGAAAAGTTGGAATGACAGGTACTTCTTATAATGGAACTTTACCTTTAGCTGCTGCAACTACTGGTGTTGAAGGTCTTGAAGCCATCATCCCTATAGCACCTAACACTTCGTATTATCACTACTACAGATCTAATGGTTTGATTCGTTCTCCTGGAGGTTATTTGGGCGAAGATATTGATGTTTTATATGATTACATTCACAGCGGAAAAGAAGAGAATAGAGCCCGAAACAACAGGGTCGTAAGAGATGATGAAATGATCAATGGTATGGACAGAATTACTGGAGATTACAATGATTTTTGGGCAGGTAGAGATTATCTAAATCAAATGAAACCAATGAAAGCTGCACTGTTAATGGCTCATGGATTTAATGATTGGAATGTGATGCCGGAACATAGCTACCGCATCTCAAAAAAAGCAATTGAAATGGGGATACCAACTCAAATCTATTATCATCAAAATGGTCATGGAGGACCTCCACCTATGAGAATGATGAATCGATGGTTTACTCGTTTTTTACATGGTATTGAGAATGGTGTAGAGAACGATCCAAAATCATGGATTGTTAGAGAAAATGATCAACAACATCAACCAACTCCTTACAAAGCATATCCAAATCCAAATGCAAAACCAGTTACCTTATTTTTGGAAGGAGGTGCGCCAGAAGTAGGTGTTTTACAACTAAAAAATATCAAGAAAAAAAGTACAGAAACTTTGATAGATGATCATACCATCGATGGAGCATCACTCGCTAGAAAGAAAAATTCTAAAAATCGATTGCTTTTCTTAAGTCCTGTATTAAAGGAAGACATCCATTTGTCTGGAGTTTCTAAAATAAAAATCAATGTAGCAAGCAGTAAGAAGGCTGCCAATTTATCGGTTTGGTTAGTTTCTCTACCCTGGAATGCAAACTGGAATTCAAAAATCACAGACAATATCATTACTCGAGGATGGGCAGACATTCAAAACCATGAATCATTAACCAAAAGTAAGCCTTTGACCCCAGGAAAATTCTATTCCCTTTCTTTTGATCTTCAGCCAGATGATCAAATTATTCAAAAAGGACAACAAATAGGTTTGCTAATTTTCTCTAGCGATCAAGAGTTTACACTCCATCCAAAACCTGGAACAAAATTGACTGTAAATCTTCAAAAAACTTCGCTTGAAATCCCTGTTGTTGGTGGATTTGATACTTTTGCAAAAGCTACCAATCAAAAATTCAAAAAGTAGGTGTTTATGAAAAAGAGAGGAATTCTTATCATCTTAACTATTTTTTTATCTTGTAACTATAATGACAAAAGACCTATTGTTGGTGAAACGATGTATCAAAAAAATTTAAATTCACTCTTCAAAGATGCTTCCAAATCACCCTTAAAAAAGAAGGATTTAAGAAACTTTGAAGGCTTAGATTTTTTTCCTGTAGATTCTAGTTATATCATCACTGCTACCCTAACAAAAACTCCCGATAGTCCATATCTAGAAATGCCATCATCAGACAATAGTATTTTGTATTACAGAGAATATGGAGTCATTCATTTTACTCTAAAAGAAAAAAAATTGAGCCTTACACTCTATCAAAACTTAGAGGAACAACAAGACCCTCAATTGAAAGATTACCTATTCTTACCCTTTACAGATTTAACTAGTGGAGAAGAATCTTATGGAGGGGGTCGTTTTATGAACTTATTTGAAAGTACGATTACTTCAGAAAATACAATTGAGTTAAATTTTAATAATACTTACAACCCATATTGTGCTTATAATGAAGAATATTCTTGTCCATTAACTCCAAGAAAAAATCATCTATCCATTCCAATAACAGCAGGAATCAAAGATTTTAAAAAAAACTCTCCTAAGAAATGATTTTTGCGATGTATATCCCAGCAAAAACAGCTAAGAAGGCAACAACGAAACTCGCGATTGTATAAAATGCAAAAGAGGTAAAATCACCATTTTTTAAAAAAATATGATTTTCATAAGCAAAGGTAGAAAAAGTGGTAAAGCCTCCACAAAAACCCGTTGCTAACAAAAGAGTTTGTTGTTGACTGAATGTATTATTTTTCATAGCAAGTCCAAGAATAATTCCGATGAGTAGACTCCCTATTACATTGGCCGTAAAAGTTCCATATGGAATTCCATTCTCAGGGTTATTGAGATATTTTCCAATTAGGTATCGAGCGATACTTCCAAAACCTCCTCCAACAAATACTAATAAAATTTGTTTCATCACTTACAATGTAATGTCGTCAATATCATTCCAATTCCACTTACCAGTAACAGTTCCCTTTTGCAATGTCATGATTCCTGGATTGGATCTAATCATTGTTTTCAATGTTGTTTCATCACAGAATAAAAAATCAAATGGTAAATCATAAGCATTTTGAATCAAAATTAAATCATCTTCAAAAGACGCAGAAACACCATAAACATTGTATCCTTTAGCAATTGCTTTGTCAGAAATTGTTTTAATATTACGGAACGCATTCTGATCTGATTTCCCCGCGTTATATACAATGACCAATAGCACCTTATCCATGGCTAGAATTTCTGGAGCTAAATCATTTTGAGTATCTTCTAACATAAAATCATGAACAGGAGGAATACTTCCGTCTGATGGGTATTCCATTCCTTGAGGAATGTTTTTCCCAATAGCATAGGCACGAAAATCAATGATCGGCAAATGATTTAGCACATGAAAAGTAACAAATGAAAAACCTATCAATGCAATCAATGTAAAAGCTTTTGTTATTTTTTGGGGAAAAATTTCTTTGATATCTTTTACTCTTAATAAAAGAATGAGCACCAATACTATCAGAACTACATTTTTCCAAAAAGTTTCCCAAGGAGTCAATTTGATCGCATCTCCAAAACAACCACAATCAGTCACTTTATTGTAATGAGCGGAATACCATGTTAAAAATAAAAAGAATGATGTAAGACCCAATAAACTCCAAACAGTTAACTTGGATTTGAATCCCAATAATAACATTACTCCTAACATGATTTCTGTAAGAATCAATAAAATAGAAAATGGCAAGGCATAGGGTATTAGAAACTCTAAGTCTAAAACACTTGCTCCAAAATATTCCTCAAATTTATATTGTGAACCGATGGGATCCACCAACTTAACAAAACCTGAAAAAACAAACATTGCTCCAACAAATATTCTTGACAATTGAACTGTTAATTTAACAAACATGATTCTATTTATTTAATTTAATACTAAGCTAGTTAATCTCTCTAAGACATGTGAATCATTGCAAAAACGGCATAATTGATCATATCCTGATAATTGGCATCTATTCCTTCAGAAACCAATGTTTTGCCTTTATTGTCTTCTATTTGTTTGACTCGCAAAAGCTTTTGAATGATCAAATCAGTTAAAGAACTCACACGCATATCTCTCCAAGCTTCTCCATAGTCATGGTTTTTATTTTCCATCAACTCTTTGGTTGTATTGATATGTTTGTCATACAGCTCTATGGCTTTATCAGTTGACAAATCGGGATTATCTACAATCCCCAACTCCAATTGAATCAAAGCCATTATTGAATAATTTATGATGCCAATAAATTCTGATTTTTCACCTTCATCAACTCGTCGAACATCATTTTGCTGTAATTGTCGAATGCGTTGTGCTTTGATAAAAATTTGATCTGTTAACGATGGTAAACGTAAAATTCTCCATGCAGAACCATAATCACTCATTTTCTTTGTGAATAAATTTCTACATTGTTCTACAACACGATCGTATTGATGAGAAGTATTTGGCATAAACAATATTAATTTCCGTAAATTTCGTTCAAATTTTATGAATTAAAAAATCTATTGAAGCTTAATGAGAAAAATTGTTGTTTTTTGTGGCTCAAGTCTTGGATTTAATCCAATTTATAAAAAAGCTGCCATTACTTTGGGGAATTATTTTGTAGCCAATGATATTACCCTAGTATACGGTGGCGGAAAAATTGGAATGATGGGAGCTTTATCAGAAACCATTCTGAATAAAGGAGGAAAAGTAATAGGAGTAATTCCAGAATTTTTAAAGCACGAAGAAGTCTTGAACAAAAATGTGACTGAATTAATCCTGACAAAAACAATGAGTGAGCGTAAAGTAATTATGAGTCAATTGGTCGATGGATACATTTCATTGCCTGGCGGTTTTGGAACCTTAGATGAAATGTTTGAGGGATTAACTCTCAGCCAATTACACATAGAAAACAAACCCAATGGTTTGTTAAATATCAATGGCTTTTTTGATCATATTTTAAAACAATTGGATGTAATGATTGCGGAGGGATATCTCAAAAAATCAAATAGAGAACTGTTACTAGTTGCAAATAATGTGAGTGAACTAATGTTAAAAATGGATTCGTATGTTGCCCCTCAAAAAAAAGAAGTAATTCATAAAGTTGTAAAAAATGACCATTAATTGTAAAGGAAATTTAATTGATTTGTCCTCTCCAAAAATTATGGGGATCTTAAACATTACACCCGATTCTTTTTATGATGGAGGGGCCTATAAAAATGAAAAAGACATCTTAGTTCAAACTGAAAAAATGCTGTCAGAAGGAGCCACTTTTATTGATGTTGGAGCCTACTCTTCAAGGCCTGGTGCTCAACATGTTTCGGAGCAAGAAGAGTTGCAAAGGATCACACCCGTAGTAGAGTTACTGATCAATAAATTTCCAGAAATTATCATTTCAATTGACACCTTTAGAAGTTCGGTTGCAAAAGAAACTATTGCCATTGGAGCCTCTTTAATCAATGATATTTCTGGAGGGACCTTAGACGAAAAAATGTTTGATGTGATTGCTTCGTTGAAAGTTCCTTGTATATTGATGCATATGAAAGGAAACCCACAAAACATGCAAAACAACCCTAGTTACACGAATATTACCAAGGAATTGATTTCTTTTTTTTCTGAACAAATTTTCAAATTGCGTCAATTACATCATAAGGACGTCATCATTGATGTTGGTTTTGGTTTTGGCAAAACCATGGAACACAACTATCAATTATTAAAAGATTTGACAATCTTTAAAAATTTAGAGGTTCCTATTTTGACAGGTATTTCTAGAAAATCAATGCTATACAAACCCTTAAACATCACTCCAAAAGAGGCGCTGAATGCCACAACTGCTGCACACACAATTGCCTTACTCAATGGAACTAACATCCTTCGAGTTCATGATGTAAAAGAAGCTGTTGAGGCAATGAAAATTGTGGAATTACTCAACTAATTTTGTACATTTACCCTAAGCAAGACAATCATAATGTTAGAGTTTCTTGATTTTTCTTTTTTAGATGTACTAGATATTCTTCTGGTCGCCATTCTCATCTATTACATATACAAACTATTAAAGGGTACCGTAGCAATCAATATTTTTATTGGGATTGCATTCATTTTTTTGATTTGGAAGGTTACTCAAATTCTAAAAATGGAAATGCTGAGCAATATTCTTGGATACCTTCTTAGTGGAGGAGTCATCGCATTGATTATTGTGTTTCAACAAGAAATTAGAAAATTTCTATTGATGATTGGAACAACCAACGTATCAGTATCTTCTAGAAAAAACTTCTTAAAACAACTTAAGTTTTTAAAATCTGAAATTACTTTAGAGACAAACGTAGAAATCCTACTAGAGGCTTGCATTAAAATGTCCAAAACTAAAACTGGAGCGCTCATTGTTATTGAACACAACAATAGCCTAGATTTTTTAATCAAAACTGGAGACGCAATGAATGCTGAAATGAACGAAGTTTTATTGGAGAGTATTTTTTTTAAAAACAGTCCTCTTCATGACGGAGCCACCATTATCAGAGACAATTTCATCATAGCAACTAGAGTCATTTTACCAGTCTCAGACAATGAAAATATTCCTTCTCGTTTTGGATTACGCCACAGAGCAGCCATTGGAATCTCTGAAAAAACAGATGCACTCTGTATCTTAGTCTCAGAAGAAACTGGAGAAATTTCTTACATAAAAGACGGAAATTTTGAATTGTATGCTGACTACGATGAACTAAGAGATAAATTAAAGCTTGATATTCAATAGGCTAACTAAGAAACCATCTCCAAACTAAATTGTTTGTCGTATAAATTTTTGTAGTATCCATTCTTTTTTACAAGCAATTCTTTATGGGTTCCCTCCTCTACAATTTGACCTTTATCCATGACAATGATCTTATCAGCTTTTTTAATTGTTGCTAGTCGATGTGCAATAACAATTGATGTTCTTCCTTTTGTAATAGCTTCTGTTGCGTATTGAATCATTTGCTCGGCGTGAGAATCAACTGAAGACGTTGCCTCATCTAAGATTAAGATTCTAGGCTTACTCACATAGGCTCTTAAAAAAGCAATCAATTGTCTTTGACCGGAGGAAAGCATGATTCCTCGTTCTTTTACATTGTAGTCATATTGATTAGGAAGAGACATAATAAAGTCGTGAATTCCAATTTTTTTTGCGGCTTTTTTTACTTCCTCTAAGGAAATTTGACTGTTCTTTAGAGTGATATTATTGTAAATAGAATCTGAAAATAGAAAAACATCTTGCAAAACAATGGCAATTTGATTTCTTAAAGAAGTCAATTCATAATCTTTTAGTGGAATTTTATCAATAAAAATGACACCACTATCTATTTCATAAAAACGATTGATTAGATTAATGATCGTAGATTTACCAGCTCCTGTTGCACCTACTATGGCTACAGTCTGCCCTTTAGTTACTTTAAAAGAAACTCCTTTTAAGACTTCTTCATCTTTTACATAGCTAAATCGAACTTTGTTAAATTCGATATCTCCTTTAAGATTTGAAGCGATTACATCCCCTTCTTTACTGATAGAACTTTGCGTATCAATTACTTTAAAAACACGCTCGCCTGAAACAATTCCCATTTGTAACTGATTGAATTTATCAGCAATTTGTCGTAAGGGTCTAAATAACATTTGAGCCATTTTTATAAAAGCAATCACAGCACCAACAGTTGTAAACCCCTCCAAAATTTGATGACCTCCTTCCCAAACAATGAGTCCAATTGCTATTGATGATAAGATCTCTGCAACTGGAAAAAAAATTGAATAGTACCATACTGTTTTTACATGAGCTCTTTTGTGTTTGTCATTAATTTTTTTGAAATTTTCAAATTCAACCTCTTCTCTACCAAATAGCTGAAGAATTTTCATTCCAACAATTCGTTCTTGGACAAATCCATTTAAATTGGCTACTTGATTTCTTACATCTTGAAAGGTAGCCTTAATGGCTACTTGAAAAACTTTAGTAGCGTATACAAGAATTGGTAATACTGCTAGTACAATTAAAGCCAAATACCAATTCATAACGAACATCAAAACAATTACAACCAACATTTTTAGAATGTCACTAACAATCATAAAGACACCTCCCGAGAAAAAGTTTGCGATGGTTTCAATATCAGAGACAACTCTAGTGACCAATCTACCCACTGAGTTATGATCAAAATAAGACATTTTAAAACTTTGAATACGTCTAAAAATTGTTCCTCTAATATCTCTTATAATGTGCTGTCCAACCCAATTTGCATAGTATATGAACAAAAATTGTAAGATCACTTCAGCAAAAACAATGATCAACAAGATATTGATGTAATACACCAGTTTTTGAAAATCCTGATTGTTGACAAAATCATCAACGGTTTCACTGATAATGTATGGATTTAGGGAGGCTACAAATGCGAGAGTTATTGTAGAGAATACAGCAATAGAAAACCGAAGTTTATAACTGCTAGCAAAACTCATTAATCTTAAGAAAATCTTTACATCAAATGCTTTTCCTGAAACTTTTTCTGACATCTAAATCAAATTTATAATGTTCAATTTTATCATATAATATTGTCTATCTTCTATGAGTAAAGTCATAAGTTACTTCTGTTAAAAATAGTCCACGAGCTGGGACAGAAGCTCCAGCCTCACTTCTTTTTTTACTTTCAATAATTTTTTTAAAATCTTCCACGGTCTTTTTCCCTGTTCCAACCTCAACCAAAGTTCCAACGATGGCCCGAACCATGTTTCTTAAAAATCGATTCGCTGTAATATGAAAAGTTAGATGTTGATTTTCTAGCGTCCACTCTGCCTTCATAATTTTACAATTGAATGACTTCACGTCAGTTTTTACCTTAGAAAAGCTCTCAAAATCTTGATATTCGTACAATAGTTTCGCCGCAGTATTCATTTTGTCAATATCAATTTTTTTTTGATGTAATTGCCAAGTAGTATCCAATAAAAACGCATTTTTTTTCAATAAAATTCGATACTCATAACTTCTGCTGATTGCGTCAAATCTAGCATGAACATTTTCGGAAACTTTTTCAATAGAATTGATGATGATATCATTTGGTAAAACAGAATTGAACTTATAGACATATTGATCTGATAAAATTGAGGAGGTATCAAAATGAGCGACCATTTGAGTTGCATGGACTCCTGTATCTGTTCTTCCAGCTCCAACAAGTTTTATTTCCTGCTGGAGAATTGTGGATATGGCTTTATTGATTTCTTCTTGAACAGAAATGGCATCTGGCTGAATTTGCCAGCCATGGTAGTTTGTTCCCTTGTAAGATAACTCAATGAAATATCTCAAAAAATGTTGTGTATTTAGAGGTATCTAAATTACAAAATAAATTTTGTAATTCGTATTTTAGTTCCTATGAAGAAAATCTTACTTCTTTCAGATACACATGGCTTTATCGATGATCAAATTTTAAAATTTGTGAAACAAGTCGATGAAGTATGGCATGCCGGTGATATTGGAAATATAAAGGTTGCTGATACCATTAGCAAATTAAAACCTATACGTGCAGTATATGGTAACATTGATGGAAAAGAGGTCCGTTCACAATTTTCTTTGGATCATCAATTTATGGTTGAAAATGTTTCTGTTTGGATGACCCATATCGGTGGATACCCAAACAGATATCACAAAAGAATCAAAGAGGATTTAAAAATTTTATCTCCAAATATTTTTATCAGTGGTCATTCACATATTTTAAAAATACAATATGATAAAAAATTAGATCTATTACATCTAAATCCTGGTGCTGCAGGAAAACATGGCTTTCATTCCATAAGAACCATGCTTCGTTTTGAACTTGACCAAGGAGAAATAAAAAATTTAGAAATCATCGAATTGGAAAAGAGGGCTTAATTGGTAAAACCTTC
>JAYPZA010000013.1:0-36401 GCA_038136095.1 Flavobacterium sp. | reverse complement strand
AAAGTATTAAGGAACAAAAAAAGCCCTACATCTCTGTAAAGCTTTTGCTCCCCCTCTTGGGCTCGAACCAAGGACCCTCTGATTAACAGTCAGATGCTCTAACCAACTGAGCTAAGGAGGAGTGTGCTAAATTTTAATTTTAGCGTTTGCAAATATATATCTTTTACAAAAATCACAAAAGCTTTTTTAGAAAAAAACTTGAAAATTCCTTTTTAAAGGGAAACCTTTCGTGAGAACATCCAGTAAAGTAAATTCAGTCTTTTTTTTCATTCATTTAAAGGCAAAAATAAATCTCTATTTTTTGTAAAAGTTGTACTTTTACTGAGGATAAATAACTTAGTTGCAAAGTAATCTATTTTTATGGATAAGTTTTCTTTCTTAAATGCTGCTCATTCTGGCTTTATTGCTGATTTGTACAATCAATATTTACAAAATCCAGATGCGGTAGAACCCAGTTGGAGAAGTTTTTTTCAAGGCTATGATTTGGCAAATGAGAATTACACTTTTACAGACGAAGATGAAATTTCTCATCAAATACCCGAATCTGTAAGAAAAGAGTTTTTGGTAGTAGACTTGATCAACGGTTATCGAACAAGAGGGCATCTTTTTACAAAGACAAATCCTGTTAGAGACAGAAGAAGGTATTCTCCTACTCTACAAATTGAAAATTTTGGACTGACCAAAGAGGATTTAGAAACCACTTTTGATGCTGGAGAAATTTTAGGAATAGGCCCCAAACCATTGAAGGATATCATCGCTCATTTAGAAGAAATTTACTGTGATTCTATAGGAGTTGAATACATGTATTTAAGAAATCCTGAAGAATTGAAGTGGTGGCAACATCGTCTCAACAAAAATAACAATCATCCAAATTATTCATTGGATGCAAAAAAATACATCTTTTCAAAATTAAACCAAGCAGTAAGTTTTGAAAGTTTTCTTCAAACAAAATATGTCGGTCAAAAACGTTTTTCTTTGGAAGGAGGAGAAGCACTGATTCCTGGAATTAGTGTCGCATTGAGGGAGGCTGCTGAGAAATATGGAGTGGAAGAATGTGTTTTAGGAATGGCACACAGAGGACGATTGAATACCTTGGTTAATATCTTTAAGAAACCTTTAAGAGAGTTATTTAGTGAGTTTGAAGGAAAAGATTTTGAAGATGAAAATATTGATGGAGATGTAAAATATCATTTGGGATTGACGCTCAGTAAAACTTTCAAAAACGGAAGTACTGTCAAAATGAATTTAGTTCCGAACCCATCACATTTAGAAACAGTAGATGCTGTTGCTGAGGGAATTGCTAGAGCAAAAATAGATCGAAAATACAATGGAGATGCCTCTAAAATTTTACCAATCATAGTTCATGGAGATGCCGCCATTGCTGGACAAGGGATCGTCTATGAGGTAACTCAAATGGCTCAGTTAAATGGGTACAAAACTGGAGGAACCATTCATATTGTTGTCAACAATCAAATTGGGTTTACGACCAACTATTTGGACGCACGATCAAGCACCTATTGTACGGATGTTGCAAAGGTGACCTTATCTCCTGTATTGCATGTCAATGCGGATGATGTGGAAGCGGTATGTCATGCAATGGAGATGGCAATTGAGTTTCGAATGAAATTTAAGAGAGATATATTCATTGATCTTTTGGGGTATCGAAAGTATGGACATAATGAAGGAGATGAACCTCGATTTACACAACCGAACTTATACAAGGCCATATCAAAACACTCCAACCCTAAAGATATTTATGCGAATAAATTATTGGCAGAGGGAATCATTGACAATGGATATATAAAATCGATCAGTGATGATTTTAAGAAAATCTTAGAAGCAGAGTTTGATAAATCCAAGAAAGATCAATCATCCAAGGTTAAAGAATTCATGAAATCTACCTGGAAGGGCTTTAAGCGTCAGAAGTTAGAATCTATGTTAAAGCCTACAGATACAACTTATCCTGAAGAGAAATTAAAAGAAATTTCAAGGGTAGTTTCTACAGTTCCTGATGGAGTGAAATTTTTAAGAAAAGCTGTCAGAATTCTGAAGGGTAGACATGAAATGGTCTTTGAAAAGAATACTTTAGATTGGGGGATGGCAGAAACGTTGGCCTACGGAACCCTCTTAGAGGAAGGCTATGATGTTCGTATTTCTGGACAAGATGTCGAAAGAGGAACATTTTCTCATCGTCATGCAATTTTAAGAGATGAGTTGTCTGAAGAAAGAATCAATCTTTTGAATACCAATAAAAACAACAAAGGTCAGATGCGAATTTATAATTCCCTCTTATCGGAGTATGGTGTTTTAGGGTTTGATTATGGTTATGCCATGGCCAATCCCAATACATTGACAATTTGGGAAGCTCAGTTTGGTGATTTTTCCAATGGAGCTCAAATCATTTTTGATCAATATATTTCTGCTGCTGAAGATAAATGGAAAATTCAAAATGGGATTGTTGTTTTGCTTCCCCACGGTTATGAAGGTCAAGGATCTGAACATTCATCAGCAAGAATAGAACGATATTTACAACTCTGTGCAAAGGATAATATGACGGTTGCTAACTGTACAACCCCTTCAAACTTTTACCATTTGTTGCGTCGCCATATGAAACGTAATTTTAGAAAACCACTCATTGTTTTTACTCCGAAGAGTTTATTGCGTCATCCAAAAGCGGTCAGTACAATAGAGGAATTGGCAGCGGGTAGTTTTCAGGAAATTATCGATGATACCATAGATCCAACCAATGTTAAAAAATTGGTATTTTGTATGGGTAAATTTTATTATGATCTTTTGTTAGAAAGAGAAAAATTAAAAAGAGAAGATGTTGCATTGGTAAGAATTGAACAATTATTCCCATTGCATCACAAAAAGATAGAACAAATCGTTAGCAGATACCCCAATATAGAAAGCTATGTTTGGGCCCAAGAAGAGCCAAAAAATATGGGAGCTTGGAGTCATATGTTGCAACGATTTGATAAGATTCAACTTCAGGTTGCTTCTCGTAAATACCATGCAGTACCAGCAGCAGGATCAAGTGCTCGATTTAAAAAACGCCATCAGGCAGTGATCGATCAAGTTTTTAAGGACTAGTTAGAATTTTAATTGAATTTAAAAAAGATTAATTGTCAAAAACAATTAATCTTTTTTTTATACATTAGCGAATCACTATCACTAACAACTTAAATATTAAAAAAATGAAAAAATTAACTTTTATTTTAGTTGCACTCATCTCATTTTCAGTGAGTGCTCAAAAGAAAAAAAATGGAACTGCTTATGTCAAACATCCTGGGATTACTTTGATTGAGGCATTTAACAAAGCTTTTGTAGAGGCAGACGTTGAAAAGTTATCTTCAATTCTTGCTGATGATTTCAAAGCATACAATGCACTTTCTTCCAATAAAGATCAGAAAGGAACTCCAAAAAAGAATTTCATTGGACAATCACAATGGTGGAATGCAAACATTGATTATTTAAAAATTACACAAGACAAACCTGCTTATCCTGATGCTATTGAATATAAAGGAGGGCAAATATGGGTTCAAACTTGGGAGAGAATTTATGGGGTCAACAAACAAACGGGTGTAGAGTTAGACATGCCTGTTCATAGACTTTACAGATTGAATAAAGATGCTACAAAAATCGTATTCCTTATGGATTATACTGACCGAAGAAATTATATGAGAATGTGGGATGCATGGCCAGGGAATGATAGAAAAAATGGAGATATTTATATCAATCACGAAAACATCAATACCGTGAGAAAAGTGATGTATTCGTTTTTAAATGGAGATGCTGAAAAAGCATATAGTTTTTTTGATGAAAATGCAGTCATTGATGACATCAATGAGCCAGAGGTTTTAACATTTGAACAAGGAAAAGAAAGAGATAAAGTGATGTTTGCTGAATGGTCTTTAGATGCGATTGATGAATCAGGTTATCCTGATTATTTAGAGTATGACTGGAGACAAAGCAAGGTGGTTCAGTCTTGGTGGAACTTTAGAATGACAAATAATAAGACGGGAAAGAAAATTGTTCTAAAAGTGTTCATTCTTGATGATTTTAATGATGAAGGAAAAATTATAAAGCGAAATGTATACTACAATGGAGCATTGCTAAAATAAATTCTTATCCATACAAAAAAACCCGCACATCGCGGGTTTTTTTATGTTGTAAACTAAAATAGATCATGGTGAAATAGAAGCTTGTTAAAGGACAAGCATTGACAAAATGAGTCCTTATTTTTTCAAATGATTGAATCCTAGAAAAATATCTACAAAAAGTTTGGGTGGGTTTTTATTATAATATTAAATTTGATGTTGGAATTCGTTGAAGTTATTTACCATAATTTTAAAGAAATTTCTCAAAGAGCGAATTAAAATTATTCTATAGAAATAAGAATATATGGTTTTAGAAATGAAAGTTCCCTCACCGGGAGAATCTATTACGGAGGTAGAAATCGCAACTTGGTTGGTTGAAGATGGAGATTATGTAGAAAAAGACCAAGCCATTGCTGAAGTAGATTCTGATAAAGCAACATTAGAGTTGCCAGCAGAGGAAAGTGGTATCATCACGTTGAAAGCAGAAGAGGGTGATGCAGTTGCTGTGGGAGCCGTTGTTTGTCTAATTGATACTGATGCTGAAAAACCAGCAAACTCCTCTGCAGTGACAGAAAAGGAGGTCAAAGAAACACCTAAAGTGACTCCAGTCCAAGTAGAAGAACAAACTTCTTACGCCACAGGAACAGCTTCTCCTGCTGCAAAAAAAATAATGGCGGAAAAAGGATTGGAGGCTTCTAGCATCAAAGGAACAGGAAAATCAGGTAGAATTACCAAATCGGATGCTGTAAATGCCGTTCCTAGCATGGGAACACCTCCTTCAAATGAGTCTAGAAATTCTCAAAAGAAGAAACTTTCAATGCTACGAAGAAAGGTAGCGCAACGATTGGTCTCTGTAAAGAATGAAACGGCGATGCTCACCACCTTTAATGAGGTAAATATGCAACCTATCTTTGATTTAAGAGCCAGCTATAAAGAAACTTTCAAATCCAAACATGGAGTGAGTTTAGGCTTTATGAGTTTCTTTACAAAGGCCGTTGTAAGAGCCTTGCAATTATATCCAGATGTCAATTCTATGATTGATGGAGATTACAAAATTGACTATGATTTTCAAGACATTTCAATAGCAGTTTCTGGACCCAAAGGTTTAATGGTACCTGTAATTAGAAATGCAGAGAAGTTGACTTTTAAAGGAATTGAAAGTGAAGTAAAACGCTTGGCTTTACGAGCTAGAGATGGACAAATTACCATTGATGAAATGACGGGAGGTACTTTTACCATTACCAATGGTGGGGTTTTTGGATCGATGTTGTCTACCCCTATCATCAATCCTCCTCAAAGTGCTATTTTAGGAATGCACAACATTGTCAATCGCCCCATGGCTGTTGATGGAGAAGTTGTGATACAGCCTATTATGTATGTTGCCTTATCATACGATCACAGAATCATTGATGGGAGAGAGTCCGTTGGATTTTTAGTAGCTGTAAAAGAAGCCCTAGAAAATCCTGTAGAATTATTAATGGACAACCAACCAACAAAAGCACTAGAAATTTAATAGAATCAATCAATATCATATGAACACATACCTTCCCAAGCATTTGCTTGGGAATTTTTTTGTTTCATAATCTCTTATTTATTTTTTAATTCCATTACTCAGCCAATTCTTTTTAAATCTTTACCTTGCAGTAAAAAGCTTCCATGTCCAAAAATCCTGAGTTAGCGCTGGCTTTACAGTTTATTGAAAAAACAGATAGAAATCTGTTCATCACAGGAAAAGCAGGAACAGGAAAAACAACCTTATTACATACAATAAAGAATGAGTCGCTGAAAAGAATGGTCATAGTAGCTCCTACAGGTGTGGCTGCAATCAATGCCAAAGGTGTTACCATTCATTCTTTTTTTCAGATGCCTTTTGGGCCTATTTTACCCAATCAAATTGCAACTCCTTCCAATCAACAGCGAAAGTTTTCCAAAAAGAAAATTGATATTATAAAGTCTCTAGATCTTGTCATTATTGATGAAATATCCATGGTTAGAGCAGATTTATTGGATGGAGTTGATCAGGTTTTAAGGCGGTATAAAAATAAAAATAAGGTTTTCGGAGGGGCACAAGTTTTGATGATCGGAGATGTACAACAATTAGCCCCAGTAGTTAAACCTAATGAATGGAGCTTGTTAAAATCTCATTATGATACCCTGTATTTTTTTAGTTCAAAAGCCTACCAAGAAGCCAATGTCCTTTCGATTGAGTTAAAACATATCTATCGTCAAAAGAATCAAAATTTCATTAACATATTAAATGAAATAAGAAATGATTCTTTGTCTGAACAATCCTTAAAAATTCTTAATGAGCGTTGCCATCCCAATTTTACCTCCAAGAAAGAGGAGGGCTATATCACCTTAACGACTCATAATAAAAGGGCTAATATGATCAATGAGTCAGAATTGAATCTATTGAAAAAAAAGAGTTTCTTTTTCAAAGCTGAAGTCTCTGGAAAATTCAATGAGAATTCATTTCCAAATGATGAAAATTTAGAATTGAAAGTAGGGGCTCAAGTCATGTTCATTAAAAATGACTCCTCTCCAGAGAAAAGATATTTTAATGGTAAAATTGGTGTAATTACCAAGCTTTCGAGAGATAGCGTTCATGTATCATGTCCAAATGAGGTCGATGAAATTGTGACAGAAAGAGAACAATGGGATCAGATTCATTATTCCATCAATGAAGAAACGAACGAATTAAAAGAGGACATCGTTGGTTCTTTTTCTCAAATTCCTTTGCGGTTGGCTTGGGCAATTACCATCCATAAAAGTCAAGGATTAACCTTTGATAAGGCAATCATCGATGCTGAGGCTTCATTTGCTCATGGGCAAACGTATGTAGCCTTAAGTAGGTGTTCATCTTTAGAAGGGTTGGTTTTGAAAACACCCATAAAAAACAGTGCCATCATCAATGATGTTACTGTACATCATTTTAGCGAAAGTATTGAAGAAAATCTTCCAGATCAAAAGGTCTTGGAAGCTTCTGAAAAACAATACCAACTCAACTTAATTGCTGAATTGTTCGATTATCAAGATTTTTTATATCCAATTTCCAGACTTATTGACATCTATTACAAAAACCAGTCAAGCATTCGAGGTGAGGTGATTGAACACCTTAACACCATCAAAGATTTGGGAATTGTTGCTCTGATGAAAGTGAGTTATAATTTTATGAATCAATTGACCAATCTTGCTCAGGAAAATGTACTTCCTGAAAATAGCTCAACAATTCAAGAGCGATTTACCAAAGCTGTACATTATTTTCTCAATCAGACAAAAAATAACATTCAAAAACCAATTGAGGCCATTTCATTTTCTTCAGATAATAAAGCGGTAAAAAAAGATTTTTCAAAGCAATTTGATACGCTCCAAGATCGATTAGAGGAAAAACTATTTTTGTTGAAACAGATGGATTCGAGATTTAAGGTAAATAATTATCTAAAAGAAAGAGCTCATGCTGTTTTACAAAAAACAACTCCCACAAAAAAGAAAAAACTATCCTCCCAAAAAGACCCATTGTTAGCCTTAAAATTAAGGGAATTAAGAAATGATATTGCCTTGGCAGAAAATATTCCGCATTTTCAAATTTTTACACAACAAACCTTATATGAGCTTTGTGATTCCTTGCCTAGAACTTCTAAGGAGCTATTGAAGGTGAATGGAATGGGGAAAATTAGGGTTCAAAAATATGGAGATGAAATTTTAGAAACCATTGAAGAATATTGTTTGGATCATGGAATTGTTCATGAGCATGAAGAAAATGAAGCTCCAAAAAAATCAACAAAACAAATCACCTTAGAGATGTTTAAAAAAGGATTGTCCATCAAAGAAATTGCGAAACTTAGAAGACTTACCTCAGGAACGATTGAAAGTCATTTAGTGAGCTTTATTCCTTTTGGAGAAATTGATGTCTTGGAATTGATACCTCTAAAAAAGTATCAAAAAATTGTGAAAGCGATTGAATCTGTTGAATTCAAAAATTTGACGGACCTAAAACAACGTGTAGATCCCTCATTTTCGTATATGGAATTGAGAATGGTGTTGATTTCTAATCAATCAAAAAAAGACCTAGGCAAATAAACTAGGTCTTTTTTTACTATTTATTAGTCCTTAGTTTCATTATTAATTGGATGAAATTCCTGATAAGTTTGTAGAAGACTCATCAAGGCAGAAATTAAATCCTGTGTCTCTAACAACATACTAAAATAAAGTGTCGTATTTTTTGGACTCGATTCTTCTTTTCTAATTCTAGTAACTTGCTTTTCTATGGAAGTTGAAACATTGGCCAGCAATTCTTGTTTTTCAATCAAAATGTTCTCTAAATCATTGAAAGTTCGATTTTCAAAGACAGTACTTATTTTACTTAGTAACTCACTTAATTTATTATCAATTGATTTTAAATCTTTGATTTGACCTTTCTTTAAATTTTTATGATTATTATTCACATGATTAAAACTGGCTCTTGAAATATAACTTATGGATTGAGCGACATCTTGTAGATATCCCAATACTAAAATATAAAATCTACTTGCTTGAACCGAAGTTTCATCAAGTGACTTGATAAAATAGAATACACCGTCTTTAAGACCATCAATTTCATCATTAAGTTTTCCAACATGTTTGTCGGTTTTTCGTAACTTATTCAAGTCATGATTGGATAAGTCATTAACAACGTTTGTGAAGAGTTTATTAACACGTTGGGCAACTTCAGAAATATGATCTGCACTCTCTTCAATGACTCCGTTGATGGTGATTAATTCTGCTCTCTCTATGTATTCTTGTTTTTTTACTTCTTTAGACTTTCTTCTGTGAATGAAAGTATTTCTTATGATTAAGAAGGCAACTAAAACTAAGAGAACAGGAATCATGATCATATCCCAACTAATCAAATAAGCAACTAGAGCTGCAGCTGTAAAAGCAGTGATGGCAGTTAAAAACCATCCTCCAATGACATTGATTACTCCCGCAACTCTATATACAGCACTTTCTCGACCCCATGCTCTGTCAGCTAGGGAAGTACCCATTGCAACCATAAATGTCACATAAGTCGTTGATAAGGGTAGTTTTAAAGAGGTGGCGATTGAGATTAAAATTCCTGCTACAATAAGATTTACAGAAGCTCTGATCATATCAAATGCAGGCATTTCATATGTTTTATCCTTAGGAAGTTTAATGATTGGTTTCTGAAATTTTGAATCTACAAAAGCGAGAGTTCTTTGTGGTAACACATAACTCAAGACCGAATTGATCCCCATGGAAGCTCTAACCACAATTCTTGACAATGAATTTGGATTGAATTTTTCATGTCCTTCTCCTTGTCTAGACAAGTCAATTCCTGTTTTGATTACATTTCTTGCTTTACTTGATGTCCATAAAGTAATGACCATGATAGCCCCTGCTATTAGCAATAACCAAACATTAGAAGGAACTTTTTTGGCTAAAATATCCATTGAAAAGACTGTGGCAGCTTCACCAGAGATACTCCAAGCTTGGTATGAGTTCCAAGCAGCTATTGGTACTCCTACGAAGTTCACCAAATCATTTCCAGAAAATGCCATTGCCAAAGAAAATGTACCAATTCCAATGATTAACTTTAAGACATTTAGCTTGAATATTTTAGTTAATATTTGAGAAATAATTGTCCAAGTAACAAAGCTCAAAGAGATAATTAAAAGAGTATTATCTTCAATTAAATACTTTACATCCTTGTAATAAGGAGTCCCTTTCATTCCTTTCATGATAATGAAGTAGGTAATTGCTGTAATGGCAAAACCTCCAAATAAAGCATTGATGTAACTTGGTCTTTTTTCAAAATTAAAGGAGAAAATTAAACGAGAAATAAATTGTACAATGGCTCCAATTGAAAATGCAACCACCACCGAAAGTAATATTCCAAATATGATTAAAGAGGCTTTCTCATAATTGATATAATTCCAGATAGCACTAATCGTTTCTGCATCATTTTGAGCAATTTTAATTAAGGATATTGCAACCGCTGCTCCTAACAATTCAAAAACTATAGACACAGTTGTAGAGGTTGGCATTCCTAATGTATTGAAAACATCTAATAACAGAATGTCAGTAATCATCACAGCCATAAAAATGAACATGATATCTTGGAAAACAAACATACCTGGATTAAAAATTCCTTTACGAGCAACTTCCATCATCCCACTAGAGGTTATCGCTCCAATAAAAACACCAATACTTGCAATGATCATGATGTTTCTTATGGATATTGCTTTTGAACCGATTGCTGAATTTAAAAAGTTTACAGCGTCATTACTGACACCAACAACTAAGTCTACAATAGCTAAAATAGCTAAAGCAACTAACATTAAAATAAAAGGATCTCCCATGATTTAAAAAATATAATGAATACAAATTTACAATCACATTTCTTTGTGAATGTTATCTTTATGTTATGAATTAAAAATGAATATCTACTTGAAACCTGTACATTAGTTGATCTGTTCGATCTGTTAAATTTAAATAACTAATGTCAGTTTGAAATTTTAACTTATGCCCTACAATATATTTTGATAATCCTAGGGTATATTGATTTTCGGCTCCTTTACCAGTAACTGTTTTATCCCAATTGATATTGGTGTATCTTGCAGAAACTTCTATTGTCTTTGATACAAGATAACCAGACTGAAGATTCAATCCACTTCCTACCTGAACGATACCGCCTGTAAGACTTCCATCAGAGTTTTTGGCAAAAGGGTCATCTGCATCTCTGTATGCATATTCTCCCATGAATGAAAATCCTTTATGCTTGTACATAGCATCGATGAAAAAAGTTGAGATATTTGTTGAATAAAAACCAATATCATTTGTCATATAGGACCCCATATTACTTCTGTTTTTTACAGCATCATTATTAAAATCATATGAAAAACCAACAGCTAATTTAGGAGTTTCCTCAAATTTTAAATCACTTCCCCTATAATCTCCTTTACTTTTAAAATTTCCAAATGGATATAATTCAACTCTTGTTGTGTATTGATGTCCTCCAAGATTCCCCGAAGTAACGTTTCTACCTTCACCTTGTGATATAGCAAAAGCTTCTTTAACAATAAAATTGTCCGATAGATTAAAATGATGTCTAATTTGGAATCCCATATCACGATCGATATTAAATCTACTATTTAATAAGGATCGGTCAACTTGTTGCAAGTCTCCTGATGATATAACACGTTCTCTGTTACCTGGTAATTTTGTTTGTCCAAACCACAGTTCAAAATTTCCCGAAAAATTCCATTTTACAACTGCATCTAAAATATATTTAGGAGCATCATTTGTGAATGAATTTGCTTTACCGATGTCTCTATTGGATAAACCTAATTCTAGTTTGTATTTTAATTTAGGAGAATAAGCAAAACCATCAAATTTTAAACGTGCTCTTCTTACTAGAAGAGAGGATGTTGGTTCTGATAAATTGTTATCAAAATTCCAGTTTGAAGTTCCTAAAAATTGCATTCTAGCTCCTATATTCATAGTGAAAGAACTGTCTTGGCCTACAAGTTTGAATAGACCTTTACCAAATTTAGGAGTTTTTACTTCTTGGGAGTTTACATTCAGAAAGCTGAATAGGCAAATGCTAATTAAGATTTGCAGATTTTTCATAAGTATTAGTTTTTGTCGCTGCAAATAACTGATACTAATGTTAACTTAATGTTTCCTAAATATTAAAAAACTACCTTGGCCAGAGGTAGTTATTAAAATCAATGAAATTAATCGACAAAAACTAATCCAAATGATCATAATTATAACCTTTAAAGGTTGATGTAAAATAACTACAATGAAATAAAATAATAGTTTTCAAAAAATTAAAAAAAGGTTAATAAATTTAAAGAATAAGTATGATAGAGTTTGTTTAATTAAATCTCTATTAATCATTATATAACTTTAAATTAACAAAATTGATTGTTCAGAATTAGGATTCATTAGCTCAAGTTGAGTTGAATTATATTTTATCCAAAAGCAAGTTTATAGTTTCTTTTTTTCTTGAGTTGCAATGAAATCTTTTAGATAGAAAGGCTCAAAATAGGCAACATCTTCAAATGTGTTACTGTCGTACTTTTCATAAGATAATTTTGCCATCTCTCTAGAGGAAGGAAACTTATTGTCAATAAAAATGGCATTGCGATTTATAATGGTTTCCTTACATTTTTTTGCAGCGTCTCCCAAAATGTAAATTTGATGCTCTTTCATTTCTTTTGAAAACGAATTTTCATCAATCACTTCGGCTTTGGTTTCTCTTGTTATTTTAAATGAATGATCAAAAATAGCCGAATAAACTTCCATTCTTCTTGCATCAATCATTGGGATGATAAGCCCTTTGTTTATGTCAATAGAATGTGCGAGTATTTCTAAAGAATTTATTGAAATCAAAGGAATGTCATTTGAAAAACAGATTCCTTTTGCAGCAGAAACACCAATTCGAAGACCAGTATAGGAACCAGGTCCTTTGCCTACTGCAACAGCATCAATTTGATCCATTGAGAGTTTGCTCTCGTCAAGAGCTTCTTTGATGAGTGGGTGAAGCATTTCTGCATGAGAATAATGACCGTTGTTGATTTCTTTTAAAGAAATGAGTTCTCCAGACTTAGCAATACTTACAGAGCAATTCTTTGTTGAAGTTTCTATGTTTAAGATAAAAGTCAATACTTTTTTTGCAAAGATAGAGGATAAAAAATCGCTACCAAAATTTAAAGAAATCCGATGCCGAATTCCGTTTAATCAAGATTTAATTCTCCATAATAAAATTGTAGCACCTTGGTTTTAAAGACAAAATCATATTTCGCTCTAATCAAAGCAGATTCAGCACTAACCAAACGATTTCTAACTAGATCAAAATCAAACAAAGTGGAGGCTCCTAAGTTATAACTTTCTTGTGCGTTTTTAAAGGCTTCTCTTTGAGCTTCTAAAGATGCTTTAGCAGCCTCGTAGGTTTTTGCAGCGGCCTTTGAGTCAACAAAGGCTTGTTCTATCGCTTGTTTTAGCTGTAATTTTTCATTATCCAAACTAACTTGACTCAATTCTTTATTGACATATTGCCTAGCAATATTTGTTTTCGATTGAGTTCTGTTGAAAATAGGAATGTTAACATTTAAAGAAAAGTTATACCCTAAATTATCTGAAAATTGTTTGAAAAAACCATTTGGAATGGTTTCTGGAATCATTGTTACAGGATCAATGATTGTGATTTCATCTTTTCTTCCTTGAAGATGTTGATAGGAGGTATTGGCTCCAAAAGAAAAATTTACTGTGGGTTTTAAAAAACTTTTTGCGATTTCTATATTGTATTCAGAATCAATGATTCCTAACTCTGCATTTTTTATTTGGGGTTGGGTACTGAGTGCTTTTTGGTATACTACATCAGAATTGTTAAACAATAAAACACCGGAAGGGTTGCTTATTTCGATTTCCAAGATGTCAAAATCTTTGGAGGGAATTTGTAAAGATTGGGCAAGATTTAGCAATGCTATTGATAAAATATTTTCTTGTCTCACCACATTTTGTTGATCCGAAGCTGCTGTTGATTTTGCATTTAACAAATTTCCTTTTGCAGTGATTCCAGCCTCATATCTTTGAGTTGCAGCCTCAACTTGTTTTTTACTAATTTCCGCTTGTGTTTTTGCAACACCTAAATTTTCTTTTGCAAACAATACGTTGAGGTATCCGTTGACTACAAATAACGCGATGTCATTTTGAATTTTTTCTAAATTCAATTGGCTTCTTTCTACACCCAACTTTGCTTGCTTGTAAGTATTTAGATTTCTAAAACCATTAAAAAGGGTTGTCGAAGAATTAGCACTTACACTATTTCCTCTTGTGTCTCTAGAAATACGAGTTCCATCAATTCCTAAGAAGGAACCAAAATTGAGTCTTTGTGATGCGGACGTATTAAGGTTTGGTAAAAAATTTCCTTTGGCATTTTTAACATTGAGTTTAGCAAGTTCTAGATTTAATAAGCTTTGCTGAACTGTAATATTATTATCAAGAGCATGATCAACACATTCTTTCAAAGTCCATTTTTTTTGAGAAACACAGATAGATGCAGAGAAAAGAGCTGCAATAAGAATAAGCTTTAGTTTCATTTAAATTGTGGTGTTGTATGAATTACAATTTTACTTTAGGCGTTCTCTTATGAAGAACATTTCACATATGACGTCTAAAATTAGAATATGTTACATTCAATAGGTCTTATTGAAATGTTAATTTTTGACTCTTTTTTTATATCGATAAATAAAGTATAACAAAACTCCCACTAGGAGGTAGGGAAAAACCATTAGATAGGTGATTCCATTGTTTATTCCTTCGGCTAAGGTTTCATCACCATTTTCAATGACAGCTTTGCACATAGCACACTGTGAGTGCATATTCGTAGGAAATACAATTAATAATAAGAGGAATAAAAATGATTGAAAACGATTAAACATAGTATGGAGAAATCATGAGATATATAATTACACCGGTTACCGCAACATACAGCCATAATGGAAATGTAATTTTTGCAATTTTTTTATGCGCAGCGAATTCTCCTAGTTTAGCTCTCATTAAAGTCACTAAAACAAGAGGAATGATGGTAATCGAAAGAAGAATATGAGAAATTAAAATAAAATAATAGACATATTGAATCATTCCTTCACCTCCAAATTTAGTTGAATCAGAGGTCATATGATAGGCAACATACATCACCAAAAATAAAACGGAACAGATGATTGCTAATGTATTCAATCGTTCATGTATGACTCTCTTTCCATTTTTAATTGCAATGACCGCAGCAATTAATAAAATAGCAGTTATTCCATTAATTGTTGCATAAATAGGAGGAAGGAAATCAAGTGGCTCAACATTGAACCCCATCTTTCTTAAATTGATTCCAAACAAGGCAGCTACTGCCAAAGGAATGATTATAGACAATAAGGTAATGCCTTTCTTATATTTTTTTTCTTTTGAATGATTAGGATTCATCTAACAAAATTTTAATGTCTTCTTTTAATTCTTTTATCTGATCTGGAAATCCATTTTCTTCTAAAGCTCTGTAATATAAAATTGGATTTCCTTGTTCGTCTTTTCTAGATCGTATATTCCCATTTTTATCAACCAAAGCAAACAATCCGGAATGTTCAAATCCACCATGATTGGAACCTTGATCAATACCGGTATACAATTTAAAGCCTTTGTTTGACAAATTAAAAACAATTTCTGTTGATTTTCCTGTCAATAAATGCCAATTTGTATGAGTGATGCCATTTAAATCTGCATATTCTTTCAATACTGCTGGAGTGTCGATCTCTGGAGTAATTGAAATGGAAGCAATGCCAAGATTGGTATTGTCTAAAAATTCATTTTGAATGTCAAGCATTTTTTGCTTCATTAATGGGCAAATGGAAGGGCAGCTAGTAAAAAAGAATTCCACAACATATACCTTTCCTTCAAAACTTTTATTATTAATGGTTTGACCGTGCTGATTCGTGAATTCAAACGAAGGAACTTCGCTGTAGGTAAATAAATCACTTTTATTGTTAACTGCAACATTTTTTTTATTCAAACGATTGTTGTCTAAAATAACATCATTCGTAATCCTGTTATCAAGATTTCTAACAACATAAATACCAAAAATCAATACAATAAATGTTATTCCGATGTAAGAGTATTTATTGTTCATGCCTTAGTTTTTTCTTTTCGCTTTATTTTTGTTTTTGAAGGCAGCTCTGTATTCGTACAATAAAACTTTGATATCGTCTTCCATTTTATTATGAAGTTCGGCAACAGATTCAATATTGTATCCAAACATCATCCCATTTTCATAATCCTTGTCTTTATTTCTCCCTCTTAGATTCAATTCCTTATCAATTAAATAGGCTTTTTTAGAATAAAGATTGAGCTCTAGTGAATCTGTTGTTTTTAAGCTTTTGTGAAGAGCTCTAATAGCCATGCTGTCCATTGCTATGAATTTCCACTTAGACATGTCAGTGAAAGTCCCTAAATTAGATTTTAGGCGAATCACATCATTTTCATAATTTTTCGGATATACAGCAATGATTTGAAAGGGTTTATAGCCGTAAAATTCTTTATAAATCTTTTGATTAAGATTGAAAAAACCTCCATTTTTAAGCTCTAGCTCATTTCCTAAAAAACAAAGAATACTAATACGGTCTCTTAAAGGGGTGGACTGCTCTTTTTGCAATTCATCAAAAGAAACATTGGTTGTTAATGTCGGTAATTTTATAAAATTATTAATACCGGTTGAGAGAATTAAAAAGAACAATAACGGAAACACAAAAAGTGCAATAAGTACAAACTGTTTCTTTGAAATTTTCATAATATATGATTGAATTAGGTGATTTAATAAATCACTTACAATTGAATCACTTTACCAACGCACTAAAGGCGAAAGCGTACTGTAAAGGTAGTCACCTTCAAACAATAAAAGAGTGACTAAAAAGATGATTAGAAATACCCCTGTCCAAACAACGGATCTTCTGAACCAAGTTTTTTCACCTTCCATGTGCATAAATGACCAAGTGATTCCATAGGCTTTCGCTAAGGTCAAAATGATAAATATCCAGTTCAATGGACTGGTTCCAAAAAAGTTAGTGAGATGCAGTACATCTGGCTTGTAGATCCCTAAGATTACTTCAACAATGGTTATAAGAGATAGGATCCAGAAAACATTCCAAATTCTTTTTGTATGTGATTGTGCGTGTGCCATGAATTAATATTTATAAAAATTAAACTAGGTAAAAGAATGTAAATACAAAAACCCAAACTAAATCTACAAAGTGCCAGTATAGACCAACCTTTTCAACCATTTCGTAATGTCCTCTTCTTTCATAGGTTCCAAGTATCACATTAAAGAAAATGATGATATTAAATATGATTCCAGAGAAAACGTGAAATCCATGAAAACCAGTAATGAAGAAAAAGAAATCAGCAAAAATTGTATTTCCGTATTCGTTTACCTCTAAGTTTGCACCTTCTACAACAAGTCTAGTTTTGGCTAATTCTGCAGCTCCTTTTTCTCTTGACAAAATTGTTTTTTGTTTCTTTTCCAAATCAATGAGCTCTGTTCTAATTTGAACATTGGTATTTGCTTCGTATGAACTGATAATGTCAGCAATTGAGTAATTTGATTTAGCAGGTTCATCAACAAACCATAATAAGTTGCCTTCATTCACTTGATCATTGCTAGAATTTTCATCGCTACTCACTACAAAATCTGCCAAAGCGATTTGTTTTCCGTTGAAATCTACAAACTGTAATATTTTCCCATCGGTAGTTTTAACGGCTCCATAAGTCCCATTGATAAATGTATTCCATTCCCAAGCTTGAGACCCTACAAAAATGATCCCTCCTATGATTGTAAGTAACATGTATAGTGTTACTTTTTTCTTGTTCATTTGATGTCCAGCATCCACAGCCAATACCATCGTAACCGAAGAAAAAATAAGTACAAACGTCATGAAAGCAACATAAATCATTGGAAACTCTCCATGCACAAAAGGAATGTGAGTAAACACTTCATCGGCAATGGGCCATGAGTCAATAAATTTAAAACGAGTCAGTCCGTAGGCTGCTAAAAAACCAGAAAATGTTAGGGCATCTGAAACGATAAAAAACCACATCATCATTTTGCCGTAGCTGGCTCCAAAAGGTTTTACTCCTCCGCCTCCCCATGTAGGCTTTTTTTCACTTGGTATAGCAATATTTGCTTCCATAATTGTATTTAAAGAATTCTAAAAATTTTTGTCAAAACTAATCAATTTTCATCATCTAATAAAATAGAAAAATAAAAATAAATAAATCCATAAAACATCGACAAAATGCCAGAAGATAGCACCGAGTTCAAAGCCCAATAGATTGTTTGGTTTGTATTTATATTTAAAATGATTATAAATTATAACAAGTAGCACAATCACCCCTGCCGCAACGTGAAATGCATGCATTAAAGTGATTCCTATAATGAAGGATGTTGACACAGTACTTGTGGGTCCTGTAAAAAACAATCCTGCATTTTTTAATTCTGTAAATCCTACATACTGCTGCCACATAAATGCAATTCCAAGAATGAAAGTGAGCAGTAAAAATAGAATCGATGCTGTTCTCTGATCTTTCTTAAGTAGTTTTATAGAAATGAATATGGAAAGACTACTCAATAGAATGATGATGGAACTGGTGTAAAATGCATAAGGTAAATCAAATGTGACCCAATCATCTCGATTCATACTGATGACATATGCACTGGTAAGACCTGCAAAAAACATGACCATGCTAATCATTGAAACCCATAACATTGGTTTTGCAGATTGTTTTCTCCCAACGTTCAATTCTTCTAGTAAATCTTCCTTGTTGATATTTTTCATTAGTGTAGAAATTTATCGATTACATATATAATTTGAACTATTGTAATGTATACAACACTTGATAGCATTAACTTTCTTGCTTCAACATTTGTTTGTTTTTTGTGAAGTAAAATTCCATAATACAACATGGATGCTCCAAGCATGGCAATTATAACAGCAGTCCATGGTTGTATATAAAACGCCCCTGTTATTTTTAACACTGGAGAAACTGATACTAAAATCATCATGATCGTGTAAAAAATAATTTGTTTTGTGGCAGTTTGATCTTTTTTATTCACAGGCAACATATTAAAACCCGCCTTATTGTATTCTTCAAATTGCAACCACCCAATGGCCCAAAAATGAGGAAATTGCCAAAAAAATTGAATCATGAATAGAAACCCTGCTTCAATTCCAAATTCATTCGTAGCCGCAACCCAACCTAACATAAATGGAATGGCACCTGGAATCGCTCCAATAAATACAACCAAAGGAGTTACGGATTTTAGGGGTGTGTAGGCACAAGTGTACAGAAAGACAGAAATAGCTCCAAAAAGAGCACTTTTTGGATTGATACTGTATAAAATTCCGATCCCAACAATGGTAAGGATCATTGCAAAAATTAAAGCTGTTTGTGTTGACATTCTTCCTGTGGGAAGAGGTCTGTTCATCGTCCTTTTCATCAAACCATCCGTATCTTTTTCTATTACTTGATTGAAGGCATTCGATGCTGCTACCATTAAAAATCCACCAACTCCCAATAAAAAAAGTATTTGGTAATCAATAACGTCTACAGCCAATAAATATCCTGAAATTGCTGAAAAGACAACACTTAAAGATAAGCCTACTTTTACAAGTTGTTTGATGTCTGATACAATTTTTTTCAAGTGAATTTTTCTGTCAATAACGATGGTTGAATTCATTCTATTTTTCAATCGAATGCAAAGATATTTCATAATAATCAAAATCCCATACGTTTTCCAAAATATTCAGTTCATAAAGGATAAATAATTTTTTTAAAAGTCTTTGTAGTTTCTTTTTTTGTTTTAAATTTGCATCCCATTCTTAGGAATGTACGATCATTAAAATACGACTACGCGAAAGTAGCTCAGGGGTAGAGCATCACCTTGCCAAGGTGAGGGTCGCGGGTTCAAATCCCGTCTTTCGCTCTATTCTCAAAAAAATACCAATGCAGAAGTGGTGGAATTGGTAGACACGTTGGACTTAAAATCCAATGGACAGTAATGTCCGTGCGGGTTCAAGTCCCGCCTTCTGTACTTTACGGGAGACATCTGAAAAGATGTCTCCTTTTTTGTTTTCTCCACAATCAAAAACACTTTTAAAAAGCCTTGAAATAAAAAAGAGGATCCGCAACGGATCCCCTCAAACTAGCTAAATTAAAAAAAGAAATAACTATGAAATTATTGGTACTCTTGAACACAAACCACACAATAACCGGCACCACCTTCACAACCACCACTAGTTAATACCCCACTATCACCACTATTCAAACACGAATACAAAGCTCTTGCACAATCTTCACCACCCGAGCAAGTTGTACCCTCTGACTTGTTGTGTTTTTTTGGTTTCGCGTAATTCCTAGGTGTTTTTAAATGGATTAAATCCCCGTTAAGACCCTTTAAACTATAAAGAGTGTAAAAATCGTCATTTCTATCTTTGGTTATTTTGATCCCTAAATCAAAACTAGGATAGTAATTCGTTAACTCCTCATATACTTTTACACTTTCTATTGTAAAATCCTGGGTTACTTGCTCCTCTAGTCTAGTGTCGTTGTCATTTTGACAAGAAAACACCAACAAGGATAATATTGAAATAAAAATTTTTCTCATAATATTATTTTTGAATTTATAATTGGTACAAACGTATGATTATAAAAAACACGTGTCAATCCCCGCAAATAGTGAAATTTTACTCATTATTAAAGGGTATAAATCAACAAGATGCTTCCCCTTTTTTTGTAGTTTGAGAAACATCTGATAAAGCATCTCCTTTGTTGTTGATTAAATAAAATCAAATAAAATTTGCTTATTCCTCAATTCTTTTCGAATTTTGTCATTCAAAGTTCAGACAACTTATTGAATTGTTATCAAGAAAGGTGGAGGGATTAGACCCAAAGAAGCCTTAGCAACCCTTATGCATATAAGAAGGTGCTAAATTCTACAAGTAATCAGTTAATATCTGGTAATTTGATAGATAACCAAAACACAATTGCATTTCTGCAATCCCTTTTCTTATAACATTTTCTTAATTGTCTTTTTGGCTGATAAGCATACCATTGCTTTATTGTGTTTTTAAAATTATTATGAAAATGAAATCAAATCACACAGAAACCACTGCAATAAGAACTCAGATTGAGCGATCTCAATTTTTAGAACATTCCAACCCCATCTATCTAACTTCAAGTTATGTTTTTGAAGATGCTGAGGACATGCGTGCTTCTTTTGCTGATGAAAAAGAAAGAAATATCTACAGTAGATATTCGAATCCAAACACTTCTGAATTTGTTGAAAAAATATGTGAAATGGAGGGCGCCGAGAATGGACATGCTTTCGCATCTGGGATGTCTGCTGTTTTTTCAACTTTTGCATCCTTGCTAAAATCGAATGATCATATTGTTTCTTGTCAAAGTATTTTTGGATCTACACAAACGTTATTCAATGAAATATTACCGCAATGGAATATATCGACAAGTTATTTTTCAATTGATGAGATTGATGACATTGAAAAACGAATTCAAACAAACACTAAAATCATTTATGTTGAAAGTCCTACCAATCCAGCAGTTGACATTGTAAATCTGAAAATGATAGGGGATCTTTCAAAAAAGTACAATTTGATTTTTATTGTTGATAATTGTTTTGCAACTCCTTACTTACAACAACCTATAAAATTTGGTGCAGACCTAGTCATTCATTCAGCAACCAAACTCATCGATGGTCAAGGTCGTGTTTTAGGTGGGATCACTGTCGGAAAAGCAGAACTCATTCAAAAAGTATATTTATTTTCTAGAAATACAGGACCAGCACTATCTCCTTTTAATGCTTGGGTGTTGTCAAAAAGTTTGGAAACACTACCAGTAAGAATCGAAAGACATTGTGACAATGCACTAAAAGTTGCAAAATTCTTAGAATCGCATCATAAAGTTCAGTTTGTAAAATATCCATTTCTAAAATCACATCCTCAACATCAATTGGCTAAAAATCAAATGAAATTTGGAGGAAATATTGTTGCTTTCGAGATAAAAGGAGGAATTCATGCAGGGAGAAATTTTCTTAATTCAATAAAATTACTTTCACTCTCTACAAATTTAGGAGATACCAGAAGTATTGTTACCCACCCAGCCTCTACTACTCATTCCAAAATTAATGAAATGACTCTCTTAAAAACTGGAATCACAGCTGGTCTTATTAGGATTTCTGTAGGATTGGAACACCCCGAAGATATTATGAACGATCTAAATCAAGCTTTAAATAATGGCTAATATTATCGATGAAATACAAAAAAGAATCCTAGTACTGGATGGTGCTATGGGAACCATGCTTCAGCAATATAATTTTACTGAGGAAGATTTTAGAGGGAATCGATTCAAAGATTATCCTCAAGATTTAAAAGGGAATAATGATTTATTGTCCATAACCCAACCTAAGGCAATAGCCGAAATTCATTCTAAATATTTTGAAGCGGGTGCTGATATCGTTGAAACAAATACCTTTTCTGGAACTTCAATAGCAATGGCAGATTATGGTATGGAAAATTTGGTCTATGAGCTCAACTATGAATCAGCAATAATTGCAAAAAAAGTTGCCAAAAATTATAGCCTCAAAACCCCTGATAAACCCAGATTTGTTGCTGGAAGTATTGGGCCAACCAATAGAACAGCAAGTTTGTCACCAGATGTTAATAGACCTGAATTTCGGGCCATTACATTCGATCAATTAAAAATTGCTTACATGGAACAAGTTGAAGCACTGATTGATGGTGGTGTAGACATCTTATTGGTTGAAACTATTTTTGACACCCTAAATGCTAAGGCTGCTTTATTTGCAATCGAAGAAATTAAAGATGAACGTCAAATCGATATTCCAATCATGATTTCTGGAACCATCACTGATGCTTCTGGTAGAACACTTTCTGGACAGACTGTTGAAGCTTTTTTAACCTCTATTTCCCATGTTCCATTATTAAGTGTTGGGTTTAATTGTGCTTTGGGAGCAGAACAGTTAAAACCCTATTTGCAAAGATTATCCAATGCCACTGACTTTTATACTTCTGCGCATCCTAATGCTGGTTTGCCAAATGCTTTTGGTGAGTATGATCAAACACCAGAAGAGATGCAACTTTTTATAGAAGATTATTTAAAAGACGATCTTGTAAATATTATTGGTGGTTGCTGTGGGACAACCCCAGATCATATAAAAGCTCTCTCAGATATTGCCAAAAATTATCAACCTAGGGGAACAAATATTTTGTTGTAATGATAAGAAGATCTCAACAAAAATATCTGATTTTATCTGGGCTTGAACCATTGGTTGTTTCTCCTGAAAGTAATTTCATAAATATAGGGGAGAGAACCAATGTAACAGGATCACGTAAATTTCTTAGATTGATAAAAGAGGAAAAGTATCATGAGGCACTTGATGTTGCGAGGGATCAAGTTGAAGGGGGAGCTCAGATACTGGATGTCAATATGGACGAGGGGATGCTGAATGGAAAAGAGGCCATGGTTACTTTTTTGAATCTCATTGCTTCAGAACCAGATATTTCAAAAATTCCTATCATGATAGACAGTTCTAGATGGGAAATTATTGAAGCAGGTTTGCAAGTTGTTCAAGGAAAAAGTGTTGTGAATTCAATCAGTTTAAAAGAGGGTGAAGAGGAATTTATTAGACAAGCAAAACTCATTAAAAGGTATGGTGCAGCTGTCATTGTCATGGCATTTGACGAAATAGGTCAAGCCGATAATTATCAGAGACGAATAGACATATGCAAACGTTCCTATGATATTTTAGTGGAGAAGGTAAATTTTTCGCCACAAGATGTAATTTTTGATCCAAATATTTTTCCAGTTGCTACTGGAATGGACGAACATCGAAGAAATGCAATAGATTTTTTTGAAGCCACAAAATGGATACGAGAAAATCTTCCTTATGCAAATGTATCTGGAGGTGTGAGCAATGTTTCTTTTTCCTTTCGAGGGAATAATGTGGTAAGAGAAGCCATGCATTCTGCATTTTTATTTCATGCCATTAAAAATGGAATGAATTTGGGGATTGTAAACCCGACAATGTTAGAGGTCTACGATGAAATAGATTCAATTCTTTTAGAACGTGTAGAAGATGTTCTTTTTGATAAACGTGAGGATGCTACAGAAAGGTTGCTAGACTTTGCGGAAACCGTAAAAGGGAAAAAGCGTGAAACTGACACTGAAATTCAGCAATGGAGAACTCTTGAACTTCAAGACAGAATCACCCATGCTCTTGTAAAAGGAATTGATGCATTCATTATCAAAGATGTTGAAGAAGCAAGACAGAAATTAAATAGGCCTATCGAAGTTATTGAAGGACCATTAATGATTGGAATGAATGTTGTCGGAGATTTATTTGGAAGCGGTAAGATGTTTTTACCGCAAGTTGTAAAATCTGCAAGGGTGATGAAAAGAGCAGTTGCATATCTGCAACCTTATATCGAAGCAGAAAAAGATGGTAAAGTTAAATCTGCAGGAAAAATCCTAATGGCAACTGTAAAGGGCGATGTTCATGATATTGGAAAAAATATTGTGAGTGTTGTATTGGGTTGTAATAATTATGACATTGTAGATTTAGGGGTAATGGTGCCTCCAGAAAAAATTATCGAAACAGCCAAGAGAGAGAATGTAGATATCATCGGACTTAGCGGATTAATCACTCCTTCCCTAGACGAAATGGTATATGTTTCTAAAGCTATGGAAAAAGAAAATTTAGAGATTCCGCTTATCATAGGTGGAGCAACAACTTCAAGAGCACATTCTGCAGTAAAAATCGCACCTCATTATAGTAATACTGTAGTACATATTAATGACGCTTCTAGAGCTGTAACAGTTGTTGGAAATCTTCTTCAACAAGAGAATCAAGTTTATAAAAAACAAATTCGTGAAGAATACGAATCATTTAGAAATCAATTTTTAAAACGAGGAAAGAAGAAAAAATTTCTATCGATTGAACAAGCAAGAAAGAATAAGTTCAAAATTGATTGGAATCGCTCAAATATTATCAAACCTAAGCATCTTGGAATTAAGGTAATTGAGAATTTTGACATCACATCATTGAAAAATTATATAGACTGGACTCCATTTTTTAGAAGTTGGGATTTGCATGGTAAATTTCCTCAGATATTGAATGACGACATCGTCGGTAAGCAGGCATCGGAATTATATGAAGAAGCGAAAGTGATGCTCAATCAAATTTTTGATCAAAAGCTCCTTAAAGCCAAAGCGATTTTCGGTTTATTTAAAGCAAATAGTGTTTGCGATGACGATATTGAAATTTATAATGAAAAAGGGGAAGTAATTTCAAAGTTTTTAACCCTTAGACAACAAACAGAAAAATTTAAAGGAAAACCAAACATTGCTTTGGCTGATTTTATAGCTCCAAAGTCTACAAATAGGCAAGATTATATCGGTTGTTTTTGTGTGTCAACTGGTTTTGGAACACATGAATTAGCAGAAAAATTTCAAGCCGAACATGATGATTATAGTTCAATCATGATCAAAGCCTTGGCAGATCGTTTGGCAGAAGCTTATGCAGAATATCTTCATGAACAAATTAGAACTGAGGAATGGGGATATTCTGTCAACGAACAACTCAGTAACGAGGAATTAATTAAAGAACAATACAAGGGAATAAGACCTGCTCCTGGGTATCCCGCATGTCCAGATCACTTAGAAAAAGAAACAATATGGAAATTGTTAAATGTTGAGAAATCTATCGGCGTAAAATTAACGGAAAGTTTGGCCATGTGGCCAGCAGCTAGTGTAAGTGGATATTACTTTGCAAATGAGGAAGCAACATATTTTGGTTTGGGGAAAATAAAAGAAGATCAAATTATAGATTACAGCCAACGAAGAAATATTACAATTGATGAATCTAAAAAATGGCTTAATCCTAATATAGCAGATTAAATGAAAGTTACAGAACACATAAAAAAAGCAAATGGAGATACGAAATTTTCATTTGAAATTCTACCTCCTCTCAAGGGACAACATATCGATTCTATTTTTAAAAATATTGATCCTTTGATGGAATTTAATCCCCCATTTATTGATGTTACCTATCATAGAGAAGAATATGTATATAAGAATGTAGGAAATGGCCTATTAAAAAAACAAGTAGTTAAAAAAAGACCCGGAACCGTAGGGATATGTGCCGCAATTCAAAACAAGTATAGTGTAGATGCAATTCCACACATACTATGTGGTGGATTTACCAAAGAGGATACTGAAAATTTTCTGATTGATTTAGATTATTTAGACATCGATAATGTCATGGCTTTAAGGGGAGATGCTGTAAAAAGTGAAACTTATTTTAAACCAGAAAATGAAGGTCATGCTTATGCGAGTGAGTTGGTATCACAAATACAAGGCTTAAATAATGGTGATTATTTAGATATTGAATTACAAAACACCTCTTGTACTAGTTTTTGTATTGGTGTTGCCGCTTATCCTGAAAAGCATATGGAAGCACCCAATTTGGATTCAGATATTCACTTTTTAAAAAAGAAAATAAAAAATGGAGCCTCGTATATTGTTACCCAAATGTTTTTTGACAACAAAAAATACTTTGACTTTATTGCTAAATGCAGAAGTGAGGGAATAACAGTGCCCATCATTCCAGGATTAAAACCTTTGGCAACAAAAAAACAATTGAACATAATTCCACATCGATTTCATGTTGATTTGCCTGAGGAGCTTATTTTAGAAGTGATCAAATGCAAAGACAATAATCAAGTAAGACAAGTAGGGGTAGAATGGTGTATTGAACAATCCAAGGAGTTAAAAAAAGCAAATATCCCGGTATTACATTATTACTCCATGGGGAAGAGCGACAATATTAAAAAAGTGGCATCTGCACTTTTTTAGAATCAGTTATTGATTTTGCCTTCTGAATTGGGATCACAAGGTATTCAGTACTATTGAATTAGAATTAAATCAATACATTAAATGTTGTTTGGATTTGTTTCGCCAACCTGCTTGATTTTTGTAATCCACAAAATAGATTTTTAAATCTGCTTGATTTTTATAATCTACGAAATACAAAGTCTTCTCTGACTGGTTTTTATAATCTGTAAAGAACCATTTGCCATCATTCTTTCCTGCTTGATTTTTATATTTTACTTTATACACCTTGAGATCTGCTTGGTTTTCATAGTCAACAACAAATACTTTCACATCTGCCTGATTGGCGTATTGGACAGAATAGACCTTTTGCGCAGAACAAGTGATGCTGAATATCAAGAAAAATTTGATAGAAATTAACACCTTCATAGAAGATAAAATTAAAGAAATAAGAGAAAAATATCAATCTCATCATAAAAAAAAAAGACAAGTCTGTACAGACTTGTCTTTTTATGTTTTTTAAAATAGTATTTATTGTTTGGGTCCTGTTGCAGAAACAACCTTCATTAACGGTCGCATTTCCCAGGTAATAGGACTCAATTTATCAAATGGAAGGCCTTCAATAACTCCCTCACCAGCGAGGTGTTTCATGGCATTAGCAAGGCTGTCATAAGAGTCATAAGTCATCATAGAGCTGTACTCTTTTCCTTGAGGCGTAATTTTTCCAGCCATTCCCCAACCAACCATACCGTGGTCTTTCATATTTTTATTAAAATGAGGAATCACATATTTATTAGTGGTAGTAATGACTCCCTCCAAATCATCTGGAGTCGCAAAGTTTAAAATTACATAAGACGCAGGAGCTATATTGGGAATATTAACCATCATTTTATAGATATAACTTCTGTCAAATTGATAACTTGACGAATTGCTAAATAATATTTCAGGTTTAATACCTACTACTGCTTCAGAATTTTCCCACCATGCTCTTTTATTGGCTGCTGTATCAATGTCTGGATATGCATTTACCCACAAATAATTAAAATCACCAGGCCCAGGATTTGTAGCTTCCAATAAAGCCCAACCCATAAGATCACCATTGTTTACAGCATTTTGAGCAATTTTTTTACTGTAGTTCATTTCTACATTAAGAAATTGTTCAACATCTTGATTTTCAACTTTTACAGGAGTAAAAACAAGAACTTGCGCCATCAATAAATTAGCGGTAAACAATGCTACTAAAGAGCTTAATAAACGTTTTTTCATTTTTAATTTGTTTTAAGATTAGACTCAAACATAAAAAAAATTAATTGCAAAACAATAGTAACTTTTAAATAATTTATGAATTTACTTTGTGTTCAATCTATTGAATATTATTTAGCATGCCTTCATGATGGTTTTTAGATCTCTATTTGTCGATTAATTTGTTGATCTAACGAAACAAAAGTTTCTGTTCTAGAAACGCCTTTTATACGTTGAATATCATTGTTAAGTAAATACATGAGATCTTCATTATTTTTACTTAGAATTTTGATTAAAATGGCCCAATTTCCAGTAGTATAGTGGCTTTCCACAACTTCTGGTATTTGCTTTAGTTTTTTGATTGCAGAGGAGTACATGGCGGCAGAATCTAAAAAAATACCAACAAAGGCCGTGGTCGTATATCCCAACGCTTTAGGGTTCAAAATCAATTTGGACCCCATCATTAAATTAGAATCTTCTAACTTTCTGAGACGTTGATGAATGGCAGCTCCCGAAATACCAACTTCTCTAGCGATGCTTAAGACCGGGGTTCTGGCATCCTCCACTAGTCTTTTGATAATAATTTTATCAATCCCATCAATTTTAATTTTTCCTGACATGAATTATGAAGTTATCATTTATAAGTTTCAAATATAAAAAAAAGAAAGGATCTTGTGTTGATCCTTTCTTTTAATTAATTATTGTAAGTAAAAAGTCTTATTAAGATTCCATTATAAAATCTTCCATAAATTTTGTTGTATAGTTTCCAGAAGCATAATCAGGATGATCCATCAACTGTCTATGAAATGGAATGGTTGTTTTAACCCCTTCAATGATAAACTCATCAAGAGCTCTTTTCATTTTATGGATTGCTTCTTCTCTAGTTTGAGCGGTTACAATCAATTTTGCAATCATCGAATCATAGTTTGGTGGAATCATGTATCCTGAATACACATGGGTGTCAAGACGAATTCCGTGACCGCCTGGTGCATGAAAAGTAGTAATTTTCCCAGGAGATGGTCTGAAATTGTTGTGTGGATCTTCAGCATTGATTCGACATTCAATGGAATGTAATTTTGGCATGTAGTTTTTCCCTGAAATTGGGACTCCTGCAGCAACAAGAATTTGTTCTCTAATTAAATCGTAATTGATCACCTCTTCAGTAATTGGATGCTCTACTTGGATACGAGTATTCATTTCCATAAAGTAGAAATTCCTGTGTTTATCAACTAAAAATTCAACAGTTCCAGCACCTTCATATTTAATATATTCTGCGGCCTTCACTGCTGCTTCACCCATTGCATCCCTTAATTTATCCGTCATAAAAGGAGAGGGAGTTTCTTCGGTTAGTTTTTGGTGACGTCTCTGAACTGAACAATCTCTTTCTGATAAATGACAGGCTTTACCAAAAGAATCCCCTATGATTTGAATTTCAATATGCCTAGGTTCTTCAATTAGTTTTTCTAAATACATTCCGTCATTTCCAAAAGATGCTTTTGCTTCCTGACGAGCAGAATCCCAAGCATTTTGTAAATCTTCTGCTTTCCATACAGCTCTCATTCCTTTACCACCTCCTCCAGCAGTAGCTTTTAACATGACTGGGTACCCGGCTGTTTCAGCTAGTTTTTCACATTCTTCAAAACTTTCGATGATTCCCTCAGAACCAGGAATACATGGAACTCCGGCTGCAATCATTGTTGCTTTTGCGGATGCTTTATCTCCCATTTTGTCTATCATCTCGCCGGTAGCCCCGATAAATTTGATATGGTGTTCCTCACACAAGGATGAAAATTTAGCATTTTCAGATAAAAAACCATATCCAGGATGAATCGCATCTGCATTGGTTATTTCTGCTGCAGCAATGATGTTAGACATTTTTAAATATGAATCTGAACTGGCAGGAGGTCCAATACAGACAGCTTCATCTGCAAATTTCACATGCAAACTCTCTGCATCAGCAGTTGAGTAAACAGCAACAGTTTTGATTCCCATCTCTCTACAAGTTCTAATCACTCTTAAAGCGATTTCACCTCTATTGGCTATCAATATTTTTTTAAACATAGTCATATGATTTTATTATTGACCAGAATGGATCAACATGTAATTGAATCTTTCTGAATAAATAATTAAGATGGATCTACTAGGAATAATGGTTGATCAAATTCTACAGGAGAAGAGTCTTCAACGAGCACTTTTACAATGGTTCCAGAAACTTCAGATTCAATTTCGTTGAAGAGCTTCATAGCTTCGATAATACAGACAGTATCACCAGCACTTATCGCATCTCCAATTTCTACAAATAAGGGTTTGTCTGGAGCTGATTTTCTGTAAAAAGTTCCTATGATTGGCGACTTGATGACCACATATTTAGAATCATCATCAGTTGATGGAGCCGATGTGGGTTCAAGAGCATCAACTGATTGTGGAGCAGGGGCTGCCTGTACAATTTGAGGGACTGCTGCTACTGGAGTAGGTTGTGTATAACTTACTTCTGTTTTTTCAGCACCTGTTTTAATGGTGATTTTTATATCTTCCATTTCTAACTTAACCTCATTAGCGCCTGACTTGGCAACAAATTTGATGAGACTTTGAATTTCCTTGATATTCATTATAGCTTGTTTTTGTTGTTTTATGTTAAAGTATTGTAAGCCCATTTTAAGTAGATGGCTCCCCATGTGAAACCTCCTCCAAACGCGGCAAATATTAAATTATCACCTTCTTTTAGCTGGTTCTCGTAATCTGCAAGAAGTAGCGGTAAAGTAGCTGAAGTAGTATTTCCATATTTGTGAATATTCATCATCACTTTTGAAGAATCCAATTGAACTCTATTCGCGGTAGCTTCTATGATTCTTTTGTTTGCCTGATGCGGAACTAACCAATTAATATCATCGTTGGTAAGGTCATTTCTTTGAAGCATTTTCTCAGCGGCATCTGCCATATTAGAAACAGCAAATTTAAATACAGTTTTACCTTCTTGATGAACATAATGCTGACCATTTTTAACAGTTTCTATAGAAGGAGGAAGTATCGATCCTCCAGCCTCTATTTTTAGAAATTCTCTTCCAATCCCATCACTTCTCAAATACTCATCTTGAATTCCTAAACCATTTTTTGATGGTTCAAAAAGAACCGCTCCAGCTCCGTCTCCAAAAATGATACAAGTAGCCCTGTCTGAATAATCAATGATCGACGACATTTTATCAGCACCAATTAATAAGATTTTTTTATATCTACCTGATTCAATATAAGCTGCAGCTGTGGACATGCCATACAAAAAACTTGAGCATGCTGCTTGCAAATCATAAGCAAATGCATTGGTAGCTCCTATCTCAGTTGCTGTGAATACTGCAGAAGACGCAACGGGTAAGTCAGGTGTAGCCGTAGCCATGATTACCATATCGATGTCTTCCGGATTGATTTTTGATTTGTCAATTAGATTTTTAGCGGCTTTGATGGCCATAAAAGAAGTTCCTTGATTGGGGTCTTTTAAGATTCTTCTTTCTTTGATTCCTGTTCTTGTTGTGATCCAGTCATCATTTGTATCGACAAGAGTCTCTAACTCTTTATTTGTTAAAATATAATCAGGAACATACTTCCCAACTGCTGTGATCGCTGCAGTTATTTTTGACATATTAAAGTTGGTTAGAAGGAGAATATTTTTACATTTAATCCTCCTTTTTTACTGAGCGACTAAAGTAGTAAAAAAAAGTATTGATATTTTAAAAAATTAATCAAAATTGATCATTTTTGACTCAAAAACATAAAAAAACCCTCAAAATGAGGGTTTTTTTAATGTTTTTTTGAAAAAAGTTAAACTTCAGTCGTTGCAGATTCTAGCACTACTTGACCTCGATAATATAGCTTTCCTTCATGCCAGTGAGCTCTGTGATACAAATGAGCTTCTCCGGTAGTAGGATCTAATGCAATTTGTTGATTAGAGGCTTTATAATGAGTTCTCCTTTTATCTCTTCTTGTCTTGGATATTTTTCTTTTAGGATGTGCCATTTTATTTGTTTTTTTCTGTAATTAAATTTTTTAATTTTTCCCACCTTGGGTCAATATCATCTTCTTTTTTTGAAGACGTGTTCTCTTTTATTTCTAATTCTTTGAATCTTTTTAATGCTTCTGAATCCATCGAACCATCAACTACTTTTGGATGAATTTTTTTTGTTGGGATCGAGAGTATTACTAATTCATAAATGAATTGACTAACATTTAATTCATAATATTCATGAGGAATGATTAGAATTTCATCGTTATCATCATTATACTCATGACCAAACTTAACAACCAAAGGTAAGTGACCTTCAATTTTTTGATCAAAAGGCTCTAATGAAATATCGCAATCAATATTGATGTGTCCAGTGACTCTAAAGTCCAGTTCAAAGTGATTTTTTTTATTAAAAATTAAATCTACTTTTAAATGACTGCTATTAAATTCATTAAAACCAAAAGCTTCAAAGAACGTATTCTCAACTTCATACTCAAAAGAATGTACTCCTTGTTTCAATCCAACAAAAGGGATATTAAATTGTTTCAAGTTAAACATAACACCTGAATGAAAATTGAGCGTGCAAATATAATAAAATGTTTTATAAAGATTTGTTTTTAAATTAAAAAAAAAGACTACTTTGAATCTCCTAAAACATTTTTAGTGAGTTCTTTATACTCTTCTCTGTTTTTAAAAATACCAATCCCTGTAAAAATGGCCTCTTTAAATGAATCTTTGTTTGCAAGCCCTTTTCCTGCAATGTCAAATGCTGTTCCATGATCTGGAGAAGTTCTAACTTTATCAAGCCCTGCAGTGAAGTTTACTCCATTTCCAAAAGTAAGCGCTTTGAACGGAGCTAAACCTTGATCATGATACATTGCCAATACACCGTCAAATTCTTTGTAGGTTTTAGAACCAAAAAAACCATCTGCTGGATAGGGCCCAAATACTAGGATTCCATTTTCATAAATAGACTTGATTGTTGGTTTGATCAATGTATCCTCCTCATTTCCAATCACACCATTATCACCCGAATGAGGATTTAAACCCAAAATAGCAATTTTTGGTTTTTGGATTCCAAAATCTTTTTTTAAAGAATCATGAAATAAAGTTACTTTATTCTCAATGAGTTCAGGAGTAATGGTCTCTGAAATTTTAGAAACAGGAATATGACCTGTGACCAGACCAATTTTTAAAAAATCGTTCATAAGAATCATCAAACTATTCCCTTCTAAATTTTTTTCTAAAAATTCTGTATGGCCTGAAAAAGCAAAGTTTTCTGATTGAATTGTTTCTTTATTGATGGGAGCTGTAACTAAAACATCAATTTTATTTTGTTTTAGAGCAGATGTAGCTTCATCAAGAGATTTGAAAGCATATTGACCTCCAATTTTTGTAGACTTTCCAATCTCTATTTTGGTATTTTCTTTCCAAACTTTTAGAAGGTTTATTTTGCCATGATTTAGTTGTTCTAATGTGTCTATTTCGTATACCTTAGTTTCTAAGTTTAGAATTTTTTTGTGAATAGAAATAACATTGGAATTACCAAACAATACAGGAGTACAAAATTCGAACATTCTTTGATCATCAAATGTTTTCAAGATAATTTCAATTCCGACACCATTTACATCCCCTAATGAGATTCCAACGACTATTTTATCTTTTTTATTCATATTCTAAAAGTTAATATGTTTATTTTTGTACAGGCAAAAATAATTAAATTTAAATTCATGTTTACTGGAATTATTGAGACACTTGGAAAAGTAGAAAAGATTGAAAGTGAATTAGAAAATATTCATTTCACCATCCAATCCGAAATTTCACAAGAATTGAAAGTAGATCAGAGTGTTGCTCACAATGGAGTTTGCTTGACCGTTGTTTCGATATCTAACGATACCTATGTAGTAACTGCAATCAAAGAGACGCTAGAAAAAACCAATTTGGGATTGTTGAATGAAAATGATTACATAAATCTTGAACGTGGTATGAGATTGGGAGATCGATTGGACGGCCATATCGTGCAAGGTCATGTTGATCAAACAGGAATATGTACAGATATAAAAGATGCCAACGGAAGCCTCTATTTTACATTTTCATATGATTCTGAATTGTCAAATATTACCATAGAGAAAGGGTCTGTAACTGTTAACGGTGTTAGCTTGACTGTGGTCAATTCAAATAAAAATTCATTCAGTGTAGCGATCATACCTTATACTTTATCTCATACTACTTTTAAAAATCTTAAAAAAGGAGATCATGTAAACTTAGAGTTTGATGTTGTTGGTAAATATGTTGCTAGATTGTACAGTTTCAATCGTTAATTTACTAATTCAACGGGTTTAAATGATACCTAATAATTATAGAATTTGAATACTTTTAAAAATTAACACACAAAAAAACCTCCACATGGGAGGTTTCATTTTTTGACCAAGATTTAGAATCTAAATTCTTAAAAGAATTATTTCATCTTTGCTGGAGAACTTAATTCGGGTATTAGAACATGATGTCTAATACTTCTTCCATTAGGTAACAAGCTGTCATAAACCTTTTGTGAATCTTGTTCGTATGCATCTTTTCCATATAGTTCATCATATTTTTCAATAACATTTTTTAAAGGATCTCCGTAATCGTTGCGCTCTCCCGTGAAATTTTCGTGATGAAATCTGACTTGTACTACATTTCCGTCACAACCTGAATTACAGTAGAGAACATTCATGTTTTGTCCGTAATTAGAGGCAACCATTGCTTTTTTTACACGTTCTCTAAATCTCCAAAAATCTTTTTCTCCAGAGTCTTTATAATTATAATAGATGATTCTTCTGTGATTTACTCTGTCATTATTTTCTACAATATATGATGTTTGTTTACTGGCAGACCAAATTCTATTTCCAATAGATTTATGAAGAGAACCTACTTTGTTAAACCAATAGTTATTTCCTTTGGTGTCAACATTATCAAATTCTTGAATAGAATCTGCAACTTGCATTCTAATAAAATTTTGTGCGTTTTTCCCAGTTAAAATTTGAAAAGTCAGATAATTTGCTTGTCCTTTTTTACTATTGTACTTTTTAGTTTTATCAGCAACTCCTTCCATGAAGGCTTCCATATTTGCTTGCTCTACTACTAATAATCTAGACTGAATGATCTGTGCATTGATGAACGTTACAGTAAAAACAAATGACAGTGTAATAATAATTTTTTTCATTGTATATATTTGATTAAGTTAATGGATCAAATAAACAAAAATTAATTGTTTTTTGCAACTTATATTGCTTATTATAAATACTTCTACTAAATATTAATTACGTAAGAGAATTAATTTGATTTTTTTATATTGCAAAAAACAATTAATTATGAAATGGTATTTAAAAGTTTTAAAACAGTATTTTGATTTCAATGGAAGAGCAAGAAGAAAAGAATATTGGATGTTTTTTTTATTTAACTCTATTATTGCTACTATTATAAGAAATGTTTTCGGTTTGATAGGGTCTCCAGAATATTCCTTTGCAAAAATCATTATCAATCCTCAAATGGAACTTTCAATGGATTTTTCATTATCAAGTATTTACTCTTTGGCAGTATTAATTCCATCAATTGCCGTAGGTGTTCGAAGAATGCATGATGTAGGTAAAAGTGGTTGGTTTATATTAATTCCTATATACAATTTTATCCTTGCAGTTTCTAACGGTGAAGACGGTGAAAATAAATATGGGCCAAACCCCAAACAAGAAAATGATTGATTTATTTATATTTCGATAAACAATTAATTATGAAAAAAATTCTTATTGCAATATTAATTTCTGTAGTTATTGGAATTGTTATTTATGAAATAAATTTATATTTCTTTAATTATGATATTTCTATAGCCCCTATAGTTGCAGCTGTAACAACTCCCATTATTATCTATCTATATAAAGATAAAATTTTAACTAAATAACTTAATTTAAAAAACTATCAATATGAAAATCAATAAAAAAATTTCCAAGAAATCAGCGATTATAACGGGATGGTTATTAGTAATTTTTTCATTATTTTCCTATGGAGTTTTATTTTTCGGCGGTGCTAAAGGTTTTATGTCAATAGTATTTTTTATTCTCACCACATTTTTTTTCATTAGTGGAATACGATTTATAACAGGGAATCATAAATATAAATATAAAAATGAAAAATAAACTTAGTAAGGAATTTGTAGTTATATTTTCTTGTGTCATTCTTGTAAGTTACATGCTGTCTATTTATCTCGATTTTAAACTAGCTCCAGTAATTCTGCCTGGGATATTTTCTATTATTTACTTTTTGTTTAAGGGGAATAAGTAAATTTTCTAGTTTGTGATATGGGCATTAGTTGAATCCGTAGTATCGGAATACTAAACATCTAAAACATTCAAATCACGTGAAACAGATAGCAAAATTACTAAAACGTGCAAGTTAGTTTAATAATTAAAATCTCAAAATCTCCTAAAGCGTCGTGGTTATTGACTTTATATTAATTACTAAAATGTGCAAGACGGTATAGTATTTAAAACTTAAAGACAATTATTGATTATTAATGCCACTTTTCAGTACTAAAATCAAACTCCATATCATCTATTCTTAATATC
>JAYPZA010000012.1:0-66956 GCA_038136095.1 Flavobacterium sp. | reverse complement strand
GAGTCGTAAGAAATCGAAAAGGAAACTTCTCACTACTTAGAAGGTAGTAGTTATTACTGAAATTTAAAAACTGAACAAATATGCCATTAGTAACGCCCTTATCACCAGAACATGATATAGAAACCAAACAGCTTGCAGAATTTTTTAATGAAACTTTGGGGTTTTGTCCAAATTCTGTTCTAACCATGCAACGTAGACCTGCCATTTCAAAAGCATTTATCAATTTAAACAAAGCAGTGATGGCAAATGAAGGAAGAGTAACTTCTGCTTTGAAGAGAATGATCGCTTGGGTTTCTAGCAATGCTACAGGCTGTAGGTATTGTCAGGCACATGCCATAAGAGCAGCAGAGCGCTATGGAGCAGATCAAGAACAACTTGATCATATTTGGGATTATAGAACTCATACTGCTTTTTCTGAGGCAGAAAGAGTTGCCTTAGACTTTTCATTGGCGGCAAGTCAAGTACCAAATAATGTTGATGAAAATATCAAAAGAAGACTTTATGAATACTGGGATGAAGGGGAGATTGTAGAAATGTTAGGAGTCATTTCTTTGTTTGGCTATTTAAATCGCTGGAATGATTCAATGGCAACCTCAATAGAGTCTGGTGCTGTAGAGTCTGGAAATCAATATTTACAAAAACATGGATGGGAAAAAGGCAAGCATCAATAACTGAGAATCCTTTTCAATCTTTCAGAATCCTTTTTTGAGCATTTTTTTCATATTCATTGTGGATTAAAATAATAATCAATCCATATACAACAGCTGAAACAATTAAAATATTACTTATCAAACCTGAGGTACTAAAAGACATTCGAATCAAAATTGTCGAAACGATAAATCCTGAATTCCGAATGATTTTGTGAAATTTATCGGTATAAAAAAATGAGATCAAAAGTAAAATAACATCGATCAAAATTAAGAGGGTAAAAAATTGATCAAAAAACAAACTATTGATACTGTCAAACGAAGGAATGATTTCATCATTTAGAGAAAATCCACTTAACCAATTTATAAGTGTGTAGGAGGCCATAAAGAAAAATATGGGTACCAACATCAGTGAAATCAATTTTTTCTTTTCAATAAAATTTGCGATGTTTTGATTTGAGGGCTCATATTTTCGAAACTTAAGTTTTCCTTGTTTTTGGAATTGAAAAATTAAGTAAAAAAGGATGAGTGATGCAAGCAAATCATAGGTAAATTGAACATCATCACCAATTTGAAACCAATCCGTTGACAGTTCTATTGAAGATAAATCTTTAAACAACTTTCTAATGATGATCAGGGTAATGATTTCATATTGTTTTGTAATGTAAGTTGTAAATGATCTCGGGAGATAGTAAATCAATAAATAAACTTCATAGATAAGAATGAAAGAAAATGGGGTATAAATTGCAGAGATTGGATTTTCAAATAATCCAGAGTTTTCAAGAAATATATTCCCATATAACTTGCCAATATAAATGATTGATAAGTGAATTAAAAAACTAAAAATAGCAATGTATAAAATTACTTTCTCAACTTTGATTTGTGTTTTTTCTGAAAGTAGATTTCTATAAAAAGTTGATATTATTTTTACTCCTACTGACATTTCTAATCGATTGTTTTCTAGAATACTATTTGATATAAATTTAAGAATATTTTATTTAACTCAATGAATATTAACTAAATAGAAGTAAAATAAGGGCTTCATTTAGTTAAATCAAATAGTTTTCAAATATAAATTTCAATTTAGTTTAGAATGCTTTCCTATTTTAACACCATGCAAAAAAACCTCCTTTTGGAGGTTTTTTATCTAGTCTATTTTTCTACTTGGGTTGTTGGTATTTGTAATAGCCTTCAACAGGAATCATTAAATGATCATATCCAGTACCTTTAAACATAATGTAAGGCGCTCCAGTGTTAAAATTAGTGGTCTGTCCTTCTAAGGAAGCAGGATCTTTTGGAAATAACATCAAGTGAGCTCCTGACTCAATCCATTGCCCTTCCGCAGCATCTTCTTTGTTGAAAACAAGATGTTTGGTGTTGTCCTCTCCCATATCACCATGAAGCATCCATGCCCATCCATCAGAATCCATTTCAGGGGTTTTGCCACTCATATAAGCCATGGCCCATTGCATAGCAGGACCATCTCCAACCATTGGCATTGCTTCATGTGGATCTTTCCATCCATTTTCAGGATCAGCCATTCCTCTTGGGTTCGCAGCCATGGCAGTCCATCCGTTTGTTCCCTCTCTTAGGACAGTTCCATCAACATCCACCACAGAACAGTTGTCTGCAATAAAAGAAGGGGCAGCCGTACTATAAGCCCATATTTTCCATTCAGCTGATGTATGAGGTCCTTCGGGTTCACCACTGGCATTTGCCTTTGGTGCTGGAGTCGAATTGTTATTACAGCTTAGTAATAAAGTCATCGATACCATTAGAATTAAAAGTTTTTTCATGATTTCTTATTTGTTAGGTTGTTTTTATTTGGTCAATCAAAATCTTTAGACAAATCAGCAGAGTCATACCATTCCATATAATGAGACAATTTTCCTTCCTCATTGTATTGAAAAACTGCATACCATTTTAACATACTTTTTTTCCCGGTACTTGCAAAATTTGAAACCCATGTTCCATATACTCTTACATTTCCATCGGGTAGATTGTCTTCATCAAGCGCTGCAAAATATTGTGGATTGGTTAATGTCTTGTTGTCATAATTGGTCATAAAACCACGAAATGCTTTTTCCCACTCAGATTTTGGAAGCGAGTCCATACCAACAGCTGGAGGAGACCAAATAAAGTCATCACTCATAAATTTGTCAGAGAAGAAAGTTGTGGAGTCATTTTTCATAAAAGCATCCAACCATGCTTTTGTGGTTTCAGTATTTTTCTTAAAAAGACTCATTTTTGAGTTTTCTGTAGTTTGTTTGTTTTCTTGACAACTCAATACTAAAGTAGAGAGTATAAAAAGTACAATTAGTTTTTTCATTTTTAATAAAGTTTAAGAGTTATTATTATTCAGTTTCGTGTTGTTGAAGAAACCCACCCACGTCAAAGTAGTCCCAAAATTCATGAATTTTCCCATCCTCATTAAAAAAAACGACAGCCATCCATTTGTGACTCACATCTTTGTTCGATTCGGTATGTGTATGGTGCCAATCACCATAAACTCTGATTACATCTGGGCTGTCACTTGCTTGCATGGTTGAGTAAGCACTTCCTGCAAAAAAACGGGTGTTTTTTAATGCATGATTATCATACGCAGCCATATAGCCATTTAGGGCTTCGCCAAGAACTTCTTTTGAGTCATATTCACTCATATTTTTTTTATCAGGACCACACCACTTCAGTGAATCCGCAAAAACACTCATGAATTGCTCTTGGTCCTCAGCAGCAAAAGCATCAAGCATACCGTTAAAGTTTGCGATATTGGCCTCAAACTTCTTTTGGTTTTCAGTATTGTCTTTGGTCTCTGTATTTGTTTGGTTACAAGACACCAAAATGACAGCAAATAGAAAAATTAGTTTTTTCATAATAAGTTGTTTAGTAGTTAGTTACAATAAAGATATAAAAAAAACGCTACTTGCAGTAGCGCTTTTAAATTTAGTAAGATTGGTAGTTTGAATTTGGTTGAATAATGTTCAATCCTTTTGGACCACCTTTTAAATAAGGCACCATATTTCCAATTGTGCCATCCTCTGTTTGTCTCCAGTTTAAATAAGCATTGTACTTGTCATAACTTTCCCAATTTCCGACGATCCAGATGGAATTACTCTCATCATTTATGGTGAGTTCTAAAGAAATACATCCGTCGTAAGCTCGAGTTGCAGGAAGCCCTCCGTCACTTTCTAGAATTTCCATTACTTTATCCATTTGTCCAGATTTTACATCCAGTTTTACGATGACTAAATTTTTAGGATATACAGCATCTAACATTCCGCCAGCATCAAAGAAATCTCCTTGTGCACTGATCAGACCATTGTCATCAAAATCAAAATACCAATAACCTTTAAGGTCCAATTTTTTTCCAGTAACAGTATGAACACCAGTCCAATTTCCATAGGTTCTCACACTACCATCAAAAACACCTAAAGAATCTGTACCTGGAAGCCAAATTCTAGCATTGTATTTGATGTTGTCAAAAGCATCTTGGTATCCTTTGACCATAGAGGTAAACTCTTCATAATTTGACATTCCAGCACCATAAAATGGAGGCTCAGTTTGAATGTCTTTGCTAATCAATTTTAATTGTTCTTCATAATTTTCTTCACCATGTAACGCAAAGAATTTTTTTGCAGTTGCTAAGTTGTCTGCATACTTAGGGTTAGGATTTGAACAGCTCATAAAAATAACTGTCGCTACTAACATCATTACTATTTTTCTCATTTGGAGTTAGTTTTAAAAATTTTTTAAATATATGTTTTTTCACAATCAGTTGCAAATTGCAATAAATCATCGATAAAAACAATTTTAGATTCAAAACATTTTGCAAGTTTGATAATGACAATCATGACAGATTTTTATATTTTTACTTCACCTAAAAAATAAGATCATGAAACAGTTTTTTATCGTTATTGTCATTTTATCAACTTTGATGAGTTGTGGGAAAACTCAGAATCAAGAAACTTCCGCTAAAACAAAGAAAGAATCACCAAAAAAAGAGAAGAAAATATCTAAAACAAAAAAGACCTCTGCAGAGTTGTCAAATGTTGTGGTTGATGCAAATGGGGTTGCCAATGTTGTCATTTTAACCGATGATGGAATGAGATTTAATGTTAGAAAAATTAAAGTGAAATCCGGTCAGAAAATAAAATTAACTTTAAAGCATAACGGGAAGCTAGACAAAAAAATTATGGGACACAATGTTGTGTTTTTGAGAAAAAATGTCAAACTCTCTGATTTTGCAGTAAAAGCAATGGCTGCAAAAGACAATGATTATATTCCTGAAGGAACTCAAGAGGTCATCGCTTACACAAAAATGTTAGGAGGTGGTGAAACAACACAAATAGAATTTACGGCACCAGATCCAGGTACGTATGAGTATATCTGTAGTTTTCCTGGACATTTTGGAATGATGAAAGGAAAACTAATTGTCGAATAATTGCGATTGATTTACAATCAGAATTTAGGGGATCAATTTACAAAGACCAAGACTTTCCACCAGTAAGCTCTTGAAGATCCCCACAATAATAAGTGGTGGGTATTGGATCGTACGCCAAAATATTTTCGCCTACAAATTCTGAGTTTTTATATGCGTTAATGGTCATCAATTTTAGCTGATTCAAGAATTCTGAAGTTGATAATTTAAGTTTCTCAGATTCTTCATACTTGTATTCATCATCAACCTGATCAATTTCTTCATCAAGCATATAATCTTCTAATAATTTTTTATATGCTTCTGTTGAGACAGATTCAATTGAAGCGTCATTAGAAGTTAATATTGAGATGATATTATTGAAACCACTTCGTGTAATTTGTTGATCTTTTTCATTCAGAATCTGATGAATATAACTGTCTATAAATTCAGCCACTTTTACTTCAGATGCTGAAGGAGTTTTGGATGTTTTGGGTAAAAAAACATCAATAATACTTGAGACTAGTGAATGTTCACCAGAGGTAAAAAAGCTTGGAGTCCAAGACTCTTTATCACTACTACATCCTTGTAACATTCCAAAAATATTTGGAGTGATGACAGCAAAACCAGCAGCTAAACCTATGTTTTTTAATGCATCTCTTCGTTTCATATATTGTTCTATTTAGTATTCTTTTTAAATTCTTTGGCAGCATGATTTGCTGCTCTTGCAGTAAAAGCCATGTAGGTCAATGATGGGTTTTGGCAACCTGAAGAGGTCATGAAAGAACCATCAGTTACGTAGACATTTTTGCAGGCATGTATTTGATTGTATTTGTTAAGAACAGATGTTTTAGGGTCTCTTCCCATTCTTGCAGTTCCCATTTCATGAATTCCTAATCCCATTGCTTTTCCTCCATTGTCATAACCTTTCACATTTTTATAGCCTGCAGCTTCTAACATTTTTATCGCTTGTTCCTGCATGTCTTTCCTCATTTCAAACTCATTTTCTCCAAAATCAGCATCAAAAGTTACTGTTGGTAATCCCCATTCGTCTTTTTTTGACTCATCTAAATACATTCGATTACTGTGGTCTGGCAATGTCTCTCCAAAAGCCAATAAATTCATACTCCATTGTCCAGGTTTTAAAATTTCTTCTGCTAATTTTGGACCATACTTTAATTCTGCAACGAGTTCGGAGATGTCCTCTCTACTGGCACCTCCTTGATATCCATAACCACGCTTAAATTTTTTCATATTTGTTTTGCCTCCCAAGTTTCTGAATCTTGGGATATAGATTCCATTAGGTCTTCTTCCTTTTACTTGCTTATCTTCAAATCCCTCAACAGTTGCTCTTGCTCCAACGTGGAAATGATGATCCATTATATTATGACCTAATTCCCCACTATCATTCCCTAAACCATTTGGAAATCTCTCTGATTTTGACTGTAATAAAATGGAAGCTGATGCGATGGCAGATGCGCATAAAAAGATGATTTTTGCATTGTAAACCATGCTCTCTTTTGTTTCTGTATCGATCACTCGTACACCTGTCGCTTTTTTTGTTTTGTCATCATAAATGACTTCATGAACAATAGAATTTGGTCTCAGTGTCATGTTTCCAGTAGCTTCTGCCGCAGGTAACGTTGAAGAATTACTACTAAAGTAAGCTCCGTATGGACAACCTCTCATGCACCTGCTTCTATATTGACAAGTACTTCTTCCCAATCCCTCTTTTGTTCCTTCTGTAATGTGAGCAGTTCTTCCAATTGTCAAAACTCTGTCATCATCAAACTTTTCCGAAATTTTTGATTGTAAATGCTTTTCTACACAATTTAAATTCATTGGTTTTAAGAGTTTTTGATCTGGAAAATGATTCATTCCTAGATTTTCTCCACTCACTCCAATGTACTCCTCTACTTTGTCATACCATGGGGCAATATCTTTATATCGAATTGGCCAATCTACAGCAATTCCCTCTTTTTTATTGGCTTCAAAATCAACATCGCTCAAACGATAGCTTTGTCTTCCCCACATCAAAGAACGACCTCCTACATGATACCCTCTGATCCAATCAAAGCGCCTATCTTCATTATAAGGATGTTTTACATCATCAACAAAAAAGTGCTCTCGAGCAGCATGAGTGGTATACCCTGTTCTGTTTTGTTTCGGTTTACGATCTAGGATCTCTTTAGTGGGTTTTCCACCACCGGGAAGATCCCAAGGGTCAAGATAAGCGGTGGTATAATCATCAATATGTTTTACCATTCTTCCTCTTTCAAGCACTAAGGTTTTTAAACCTTGCTCACAAAGTTCTTTTGCTGCCCATCCTCCAGAAATTCCTGTACCAACGACGATAGCATCGTATTGCTCATTCAATGCTTTTGACTTGTCTGTATTCATTAATGCTTAATTTTTATTACTTAAAATTATTTAGTTGAAAATATTGTAGCTGTAAAATTGCCAACTTTATAATTCAATATTAATTAATAATTAATTAATTTGCAATTATATTATATTCAATATTTTAAAACTTCTATATAACTACAATTACGAATTAAAATGAACGACACAATTTTTTACAAAACAACTCTTTTGTTGTTATCCCTTTTTTTTTGTTTCACACTAAATAGTTGTAAATACGTTCAAGCTAAAGAAAGATCAAAAGATTCAACAATGTCAGAAAATAAAAATTTGTTTTTTAAATTATCATTAGCGCAATGGTCATTACATACCTATGTCGAGGATGAAAAAAAATCACCTTTTCACTTTGCTTCACAAGCAAAAGAAATGGGGTTCGAAGCCGTAGAATATGTAAGTCAGTTGTATCAACATGAAATCGAAAAATTAGGCTTTGATGCTGTGATAGATTCTCTTCATAATATCAGTAAAGAAGAAGGGATCAAAAATCTTTTAATCATGGTTGATGAAGAAGGGGATTTGGCAGATCCCAATTTGGGAAAAAGAAACCAAGCTGTAGAAAACCATAAACGTTGGGTAGATGCTGCTCAAAAATTAGGATGTCATTCAATACGAGTTAATACTTTTGGAACAAATGATCCTGAAGTATGGAAAACAACCGTGGTTGATGGTCTAAAAAAATTATCTGAATATGCAGCGACTAAAAACATCAATGTATTGTGTGAAAATCATGGATGGTTGTCTTCAGATCCAGAGAAATTAATGGCAGCAATTCGTGAGGTTAATATGGATAATTGTGGAACCTTACCTGATTTTGGAAATTGGTGCATTGAACGACAAGATAAAAATGAACGTTGGGGAGACTGTAAAAAAGAATACCCTGATAAATACAAAGGAGTTCAATTACTGATGCCTGCAGCAAAAGCAGTTAGTGCAAAATCTCATGATTTTGATGAGCTAGGGAATGAAACCTCTATTGACTATCTAAAAATGTTAAAGATTGTAAAAGAATCTGGCTATCAAGGATACATAGGGGTAGAATATGAAGGAGGTCATCTAAGTGAAACTGAGGGGATTCTTGCGACCAAAGCGTTGTTGTTGAATGCTGCCAAAAAGCTACCCTAAAAATAATTTAATTTTAAATACATTTGGTCAAATCTTAGAATCAAAACAAACGAATCAACTTTAAATCAAACTTATAATTATGAAAAAATCAGTCCAAATTCAATTATCATTCATGATGTTTCTCGAGTTTTTTATTTGGGGAGGATGGTTTGTAACTCTCGGAACATTTATGGGCAGTAATTTAAATGCTTCAGGCGCAGAAACAGCGATGGCCTATTCAACACAATCATGGGGAGCCATTGTAGCACCTTTTATTATTGGATTGATTGCTGATAAATATTTCAATGCAGAAAAATTATTAGGATTGCTTCATATTCTTGGAGCCATTTTAATGTATATGATGTATCAAGCCTCCGATTTTTCCAATTTTTACCCTTATGTCTTAGGTTATATGATTGTATATATGCCAACTTTGGCATTGGTCAATTCTGTTTCATTCAATCAAATGAATGATCCTGCAAAACAGTTTTCATTTATCAGAGTTTGGGGAACCATTGGTTGGATTTTAGCAGGAGTTTTGATCAGTTATTATTTTCACTGGGACTCTCAAGAGAGTGTCTCATCAGGACTGCTTAAAAATACATTTCTGATGACTGCTGTTGTTTCTTTATTTCTTGGAGTTTTTAGTTTTACATTACCCAAAACACCTCCATCAAAAAACAATCAAGAGAAGGTTACCATCTCAGAAATTTTAGGATTGGATGCTTTGAAATTATTAACAGATCGGAATTTTCTTGTCTTTTTCTTATCCTCTGTCCTTATTTGTATTCCTCTAGCGTTTTATTATCAAAATGCAAACCCTTTTTTATCAGAAATAGGGGTAGACAATCCTACTGGGAAAATGACCATTGGACAAGCATCTGAAGTTTTATTCATGTTGTTATTGCCTTTTTTCTTTAAAAAATTTGGATTTAAAAAAACAATCCTTGTAGGGATGTTGGCATGGGTAATGCGCTATTTGCTTTTTGCATATGGTAGTTCAGGAGAGTCTACTTTTATGTTGCTGATAGGAATTGCGCTCCATGGAATTTGTTATGATTTCTTTTTTGTGTCTGGACAAATCTATACCGATTCTAAAGCAGGTGAAAAAATCAAAAGTGCTGCACAAGGACTCATTACATTAGCAACCTATGGAGTTGGAATGCTTGTTGGTTTTTGGATTGCAGGTAAAATTGTAGATTATAATTTACTCACTGATGGAACTCATAATTGGTTCGATATTTGGGTAGCTCCAGCTATTTTTGCCGGAGTTGTAATGATCATTTTTGCAATTTTATTTAAAAATGAAAAAGTTGAATACAAAGCATAAGATAGTATGAGTACAGCTAAAATAAGATTGGGTATTTTGGGAGGTGGTGGAAATTCCTTAATTGGAGTATTGCATCGCATCGCTTCATCCATGTTTGATCAGTATCAAATTGTTGGAGGGGTTTTCAATCCCAACTGGAAAGAAAATATCGATTTTGCTCAAACCATAGGGTTATCCGAAGACAGGGTTTACATAGATTTTGACACATTCATCCAAGAGGAGTTAAAACTACCAGTATCAGAAAGAGTGGAGGTAGTATCCGTTTTAACTCCAAATTTTTTGCATTTCCCAATGGCAAAAAAATTATTAGAAAGTGGATTCCATGTCATTTGTGAGAAGCCCTTAACCACTACTTATCAAGAAGCAAAAGAATTGTATCAATTGTCACAAGAAAAGAAAACAGTTTTTGCAGTTACTTATACCTACACTGGATATCCAATGATCCGTCAAATGAGAGAAATGATTAAAGAAGGAGTGCTGGGAAACATTCAAAAAGTGGATGCACAGTATTATCAGGGATGGATCAATCCTATTATTCACGATGTTGAGATGAGAAAGACAACTTGGCGTTTAAATCCTGAAAAATCAGGCAAGAGTTGTTGTATTGGTGATATTGGTACTCATGCATTTGATATGATCGAATATGTCTCAGGACTTCAAATTCAAAGTGTATTGGCAGATTTAAATCACGTCTACGACGATAATGAAATGGATGTGGATGGAACCATCTTATTACGTTGCTCATCAAAGGTAAAAGGGGTCATTTGTGCCAGTCAAATTGCTACGGGAGAAGAAAATAGTTTTGTTGTAAAGGTATATGGTGATCAAGCAGGATTGAAATGGGAACAAGAAAATCCTAATTATTTATATCTCATGGAAGAAGGAAAGCCTCTACAAGTTTTAAAGCCAGGGCATTCCTACAATAGTGAGCTGTCTCTCGATGGGACAAAGCTTCCACCAGGACATCCAGAAGGAATCTTTGATGCGATGGGGAATATTTATAAAGGCGTATCAAAAGCAATAAGAAATGAGCCTTACAACAACGGTGAATTTCCTACAATTATTGATGGAGTCAGAGGAATGAGTTTTATTGAAAAAGCCATATCATCTCATAAAAAAGGAAATGTTTGGGTAGAGATTGATCAAAAGTATGATTTGTAGTTTTTCAATCTTATAAGATGATTTTAAATTCTAATTTACAATATGAAAACAATTAAAGGACCTGCTATTTTTTTAGCACAATTTATGGATGAAAAGGCTCCATTTAATTCTTTGGAAGGATTGTGTGAATGGGCTTCTAATCTTGGATATAAAGGGATTCAAATACCGACACTAGATACAAGTATTATTGACTTAGACATTGCGTCTGAGAGTCAAACTTATTGTGATGAGTTCAAAGCTAAAATAAACTCTTTTGGGTTAGAAATCACGGAGCTATCTACCCATATTCAGGGACAATTGGTTGCTGTTCATTCGGCACATGATTTAATGTTTGATGTATTTGCTCCCAAAGCACTTCACGGGAAACCAAAAGAAAGAACTTTGTGGGCGATAGATCAAATGAAAAAAGCAGCCATTGTTAGTCGTCGATTGGGGCTGACTTCTCATGCCACTTTTTCGGGATCTCTTCTTTGGCCAATGGTTCATCCATGGCCGCAACAACCCAAAGGACTTATTGAAACAGGGTTTAAAGAACTGGCAAACAGATGGCTTCCTATTTTAAATACTTTTGATGAAAATGGTGTTGATGTTTGTTATGAAGTGCATCCAGTGGAAGACATTCATGACGGAGATACTTTTGAGCGTTTTTTGCAAGCGACAGGAAATCATCAACGAGTAAATATATTATATGATCCTTCACATTTTGTTCTTCAGCAATTAGATTATATTGAATATATTGATCATTACCATCAGTTTATCAAGGCATTTCATGTAAAAGATGCTGAATTCAATCCTTCTGGAAAAAAAGGAGTTTTTGGAGGATACAATGATTGGAAAGACAGAGCAGGAAGATATCGTTCTCCAGGAGATGGTCAGGTAAATTTCAAGAAAGTATTTTCAAAGCTAACAGAATATGGTTGTGATGTTTGGGCTGTTTTGGAATGGGAATGTGTGATAAAAAGTCCAGAACAAGGGGCAAAAGAAGGTGTTGATTTTATTAAAAATCATATCATAGAAACGACGACAAAAAGGTTTGATGATTTTGCAGGAAGTGGAGATGCAAATGACGAAAATCACTTAAATAAAATATTAGGAATATAACAGAAAAATCATGAGAAATATCATTGGAATCATCATTTTTTTAGGGGTTTTGATAGCTTGTAAAAAAACAGAAAATAAACAGAATGAAAATGCAAATGTTCAAAATATTGATCTTTTAGGAGAGGCAAATAACAAAGGTGATTGGACCATTTTATTTGATGGAAGTTCTTTAGACCAGTGGCGAGGGTATTTATCAGATGGTATGTATCCTGAATGGACAATTCAGGACAGTTTGATGGTGTTTACACCCGGAAAAGAGGGAGGTAAAAATATCATTACAAAAGATAAATACACAAACTTTATTCTCTCCTTAGAATGGAACATATCAGAGGCTGGGAATAGTGGGATTTTTTGGGGTGTTCATGAAGATAAAAAATTTTCAGAAGCCTATATGACAGGTCCAGAAATTCAAATTTTAGACAATGCAAAACATCCAGATTCTTTTGTGGGAAATGGAATTCACAAAGCAGGATCTTTATATGATTTAATTGGTTACCCTGAAGAAGATGTAAACCCAGCTGGTCAATGGAATCTTTGTGTGATCAAAGTCGATCAAGACAACAATATAGCTGAAGTAACGTTAAACGGAAAATCAACCATCTCATTTCCTCTTCACGGAACTGAATGGCAAAAAATGGTCTCCAATTCAAAGTTTAAAGATTGGGAAGGTTTTGGAAAATTTAGAGAGGGACATATAGGTCTTCAAGATCATAGCGATCAAGTTTTCTTCAGAAATATAAAGATTAAAAAACTCTAATTTACAGGCCGTTTTTTTAAATGAGTTTTTCATTTAAAGACTCATTTTTATAGCATTCAAGGATCTTTTTTCATTTTTTTTAGTCTAAAAATCAGATTTTTTCATAAAAATTTTAATTTAAAATAATTCTAAAAAAGCGTTTTTTAGCCCCATTATTTTAATTTTTTATTATCAATATTGCAAATTGATTATGTAAAAAATAAAGCGAAATCGATTTCGCATTTTTTTATTGACAAATCCTCAATTTAACTGGGAATAGCTATCAAATCAATATTCTTTTCAATATATTTTTTTTATATCTTAAAAAAATGTTAATTTGCTAGAATATTACATTCAATTAATACACTTTATTAACCAAAATAAACTTTTATGAAAAATAGTTTACTTAAAAAGCCTTTATTGATTCTTATGCTTCTAGTAGGAAGTATAACTTTTGGACAATCAATTAAAGGAGTTGTTACTGACGCTGATGGTAGCTTACCAGGTGTGAGTATAACCATCAAAGGTACATCAACTGGAGTCCAATCAGATTTTGATGGAAACTATAGCATCAAAGCCAGTCAAGGTGATGTGTTAGTTTTTAGTTACCTAGGTTACAAAACAGAAGAAAGAACTGTTGGTTCTGAATCAACAATCAACGTAACCATGACAGAAGACGCTACAGAGTTAGAAGAAATCGTTATCATTGGATACGGTTCTACTACTGTAAAAGATGCAACAGGTGCTGTAACATCTGTGAAAGCTGAAGATTTTAACCAAGGGATCATTGCGACACCTGAACAATTAATTCAAGGGAAAACTGCAGGGGTTCAAATTTCAAACACAAGTGGTGCTCCTGGAGCAGGAATCAATATTCGTATTAGAGGAACAAACTCTGTAAGATCGAATAACAATCCTTTATTTGTTGTTGACGGAATTCCTCTTTCAGGAGGAGCTACGACTTCTGGAGCAGAGGTAATTGGTCTTGGTGGAAATCCAGCAAAAAACCCACTTAACTTCTTAAACCCTAATGATATTGAAAGCATCAGTATTCTTAAAGATGCTTCTGCAACTGCAATTTATGGTTCTAGAGGAGCAAATGGTGTTGTAATTGTTACTACCAAATCAGGGAGATCTAAAAAAGGAGAATTTAACTACCAAGTAAACATTAGTAGTTCAAAACCTAAAGATACTTACAATTTACTTTCAGCCAGCCAATTCCTTTCGGAAAGAACAAGACTTGGATTGGCAGTAGATGCAGTAAGTGATGCTGGTTCTTCAACTGATTGGCAAGATGTGATATTTAGAACTTCTACTTCGCACAATCAAAACTTAAGCTATTCAAAATCTCATGACAACGGAGCTTATATTGCGACGATAGGTTTTGGAAATCAATACGGTATTGTTGAAAACTCTAATATGGAGAGACTAACAGGAAGGGTAAACTTGAATCATCGCTTTTTAGATGATCGATTGAGATTGACTTTTCAAGGATCTATTTCTAGAGTAAATGATAATTTAGCACCAACTGGTGGAACTGCAGGTTATCGAGGAGATATTTTAGGAGCTGCTTTTTCAGCAAACCCAACTTGGCCAAATGATCCAGATTTTAATGGAGGAACTTTGATTAATCCTGCAAACTTATTAGCCTACACTCAAGGAACAACAAACACTAACAGATTTTTAGCAAATGCTTCTTTGGAATATGATTTAACAGATGACTTAAAAGCTAAAGTTACTGTAGGTATTGATCAATCTGATTCAGAAAATTTTTCTATTAGTTCAGGAAATTTATTAGGTCTTGCTAGTGGAATTGCAGGGAACGGTAGAGGAGCTTACAATGTTGTAGAAGTAAGAAACGAATTAGCAGAAGGAACGGTAACCTATAACAAAGAGTATGAAAATTCTAAATTAGAAGTATTGGGAGGTTTCTCATACCAAAGTTTTAGAAATTATGGAATGTATTCTGGAGCTTGGGGATTCTCAACAACAGATATGGATTTAATGGGTGCTAACTTGAAAAATATTGTGAATGGAGTAGCAGGTGAAATTTCTGGTCAATACCAACAATTTGCATATGCTCCAAACTTTACTGGAGTTACTGTTAGAGGATGGGAAGGATTGGATTTCACAACATCCAATTTTAGTCCAAGTACGAGTACTTCATCAATTCGATCAGTAGCGGTTGATACTTATGACAATACTGTTGAATTACAATCTTTCTTTGGAAGAGTGAATTACTCCATTGCTGATAAATACTTATTCACGGCAACATTAAGAGCTGACGGTTCATCGGCATTCGCAGATGCGAATAGATACGGTTACTTCCCTTCAGGGGCGTTTGCTTGGAAAATAAATGAAGAAGATTTTATGAGTGATAGCAATATCTCAACATTAAAATTACGTTTAAGTTACGGTGAAACGGGTAACCAAGAAGGAGTTGGTTATGGAAATTACATCAACAGATCTCGTTGGGGTGGTATAAATCCGAATGATGGAGGAGAAATCATCCTTGGAGGAAACGGACTTGTTTCGTTTGGAGGTCCTGATCTTAAATGGGAATCAACCATTCAATATGCAACCGGTTTGGATTTTGGATTTAACAATGACAGACTTTCAGGGAGTATTGATGTGTATAGAAAAGAAACTAAAGATTTATTATTTTTAGTTGATAATGCACAACCTGCAGTTCTTCCAAGAAGCTTTAGAAACTTAACGGATTCAAAAATCGTAAACCAAGGGGTTGAATTTGCTTTAGGATACGATTTAGTTCAGTCAGAGGATTTCAATTGGTCTGCAAACTTTAATATTGCATACAATGACAACATGGTAGAGTCTTTAGCTGGACAATATGATTATGCTGATGTCAATGGACCTGGGCTCTCAGGAGCTTTTGCCATGAGACTTCAAGAAGGACAGCCAATGTTCTCATACTATCTTTTACAATTTGATGGATTTGATGCATCAGGGCAACCTATCATTAGTGATGACAAAAGTTTTGTTGGGAAAAGTGCTTTACCAAATTTAAATGCAGGATTCTCTACAAACATCAATTACAAAAGATGGTCGTTGGCTGCTTATTTCAATGGTCAATTCGGTCATTATGTATATAACAATACTGCAAATGCATTCTTTACTGCTGGAGCATTCAACACAACAAGAAATGTATTGCCTGAAACTTTAACCAGCGGTGAGGCTCTTGGAGCATCTGCTGCGGCATCAACTCGATTCTTAGAAAAAGGTGATTTTGTAAGATTGCAAAATTTATCGCTAGCTTATGACATGCCATTATCTGGTGAAGGAGTTTTCAGTTCTATGGTATTTTCTGTGACAGGACAAAATTTATGGCTCTCTACAGACTATTCTGGTTTAGATCCAGAGGTTAATTCTGCGACTGGAGGTGCATTACCTTCTATTGGAATGGACTATGGAGCGTATCCTAATCCAACTACAATAACTTTTGGTATTAACGCAAAATTTTAAAAAATAAAATGATGAAAAAACAATTTAATTTAAATATAGTTATACTATCACTTATATCAATTGTTGCTTTACAATCATGTTCAGATTTAGAGCTTGAAGCGACAGATTCAGTGGTACAAGACATTTCCTTTACAGGTGTTGCTGATCCAGCTGCTTCTTTGACAGCATTGTATGGTAACACATGGGGAATGTTAGGAGATCAGGCAAACTTTTTTGCCTTAAATGAAGTAACTACTGATGAGCAGGTAATTCCTACCAGAGGTAGTGACTGGGGAGATAATGGACTATGGCGTTCATTACACAATCATACTTGGAAGGTAGACCATGGGTTTTTATTAACTACTTGGAACCAATTGAATGAGAAAGTGCTTCAAGCAACTCAAATTATTGATCCTTTAAGTAATTCCTCAGCTCAACAAATAGCCGAAGCGAAGTTCTTAAGAGCTTTCAATATGTTTTTTGTGATGGATATGTGGGGACAAAACCCATTTAGAGAAGCAACAGATAATCCTGCTTCAGTTCCTTCAGTATTATCTTCTGCAGAGGCATATGCATTCATTTTGAATGATTTGAATGAGGCTTTAGCAGATTTACCAGAACTTTCGCCTAGCATGCAAACTAAAGGTGCTTCTAAAGCAGCTGCAAACTTTTTAAAAGCAAAATTAATTTTAAATAGTGAGCGTTACACAGGGTCTACACCAAATTACCAAGAAGTCATCAACGCAGTAAACGCAGTTGAGGCTAGTGGATTTGCATTACAAGCAGGATATTTCGATATCTTTTTACCAAGTGTAGATACAGAAACTGTTTTATATGGTGAAATTGGAATTGGAAATAGAATTTGGAACGGAATGCACTACAACATCATTACTCCAGACAACGGAGGAGGAGGTTGGAATGGATTCTCTACTTTAGCTGAATTTTATGACTTATTTGAAGGAGATCCAAACCAAAACTATATTGGGTCTGGTCAAGAAGAAAGAAGAGGATGGGTTCCAGATGCATCTAACGCCAACAATACAGACAATTTTGGAATGGGTTATGGTTTCTTAATTGGTCAGCAATATTCTGCGAACGGGACTGCGTTAACAGATAGAGCTGGTAATCCTTTGGTTTTTACAAGAGACTTTAGTTTGACTAACAGTTCAGAAACTCAAGCAATTAGAGTGATCAAATACCATCCTTTTGATGGAACAGGTTCAGCTTCTTTTAGAAGTCATGAAATTATCTTCAGATATGCAGATGCTCACTTAATGAGAGCTGAAGCAATGTTAAGAAATGGAGATAATGGAGGAGCTTTAACTGAAGTTAATGCATTGAGAACTTTAAGAGGTGCAACACCATTGTCTTCTATAAGTTTAGATGATATGATAGACGAAAGAGGAAGAGAATTATACGTTGAATTTTTTAGACGTAATGATTTATTAAGATTTGGTCAATTCACAAAAGACTGGGAATTTAAAGACCCTGCTGCTGTTGGAGATGCGAATAAAAATTTATTCCCAATTCCATTGACGGCTCTTTTATCAAATCCAAATTTAGTTCAGAATCCTGGATACTAAAATTTAAATTTCTATATGAAATTACAATTAAAGAGGGTATTTTTACCCTCTTTAATTATTTATAATACATTTTTGCTTTGAATAACAGTAGTACTTTCAAAATCAAAGGGTTTATATTTAGTACTTTATTATTAATTCTATTTTCCTGTAAAGATCAGAATTCCTTATTTGTTTCTTTAAAAAGTAACAAAACTCAAATAAGGTTTTCTAATGATCTCACTAGCACAACTGATTTAAATATCCTGAACTATCTGTACTACTACAATGGTGGGGGAGTTGCCGCTGCGGACTTTAATAATGATGGCTTAGCAGATTTATATTTTACAGGAAATCAGACTGAAGATAAATTGTACATCAATTTAGGAGATTTCCAATTTAAGGATGTTACTTCAGAAGCAATTATTCAAAACGTAAGCCCTTGGACTACAGGGGTCACAACGGTCGATATCAATAATGATGGTTGGTTAGATATTTATATTTGTAAAGTAGGGAAACATGATGGAATCAGTGGGAAAAATTTATTGTACGTTCATCAGGGAGTCAATGAAAATGGAATTCCTACTTTTAAAGAGATGGCTTCATCCTATGGATTGGATGTTGTCTCCTTCGCTACTCAAGCGGTATTTTTTGATTATGACAAAGACGATGATTTAGACCTTTTTTTACTCAACCATTCACTTCACCCCAATAGAAATTACGGTAGTGGAACCCTACGTAATCAAGTAGATCAAATGTCTGGTGACAAATTGTTTGAAAACACCAATGGGATGTTTGTTGATGTTTCTGAGAAAGCAGGAATTTTTCAAGGGAAAATAGGTTATGGTCTTGGAGTGGCTGTCGGAGACGTTAACAACGATAGCTATCCAGATATTTATGTTGGAAATGATTTTTTTGAAAATGACTATCTCTACATCAATCAGAAAAATAAAACCTTTAAAGAAATTATTTCCAAGGATAAATCAAGTTTGGGACATACTTCTCATTTCTCTATGGGAAATGCAATCTCGGATCTAAATAATGATTCTCAAATGGATATCATTTCTCTTGATATGTTGCCAGAAAATCTTAAAACCTATAAAACTTCTGGACTTGAATATCCCTATCAGACTTATGAGTATTATCTAAAAAATGGATATGCTCCCCAATTTATGCAGAATACCTTGCATTATAACAATGGAAACGAAACATTTAGTGAAACAGCTTATTTGAGTGGAATTGCTGCAACAGAGTGGTCGTGGAGCCCCATCGTTGGAGATTACAATAATGACGGTTTCAAAGACCTTTACATTACCAATGGAATTTTAGGAGCGACCAATGATATGGATTACATCAATTTCATTTCAAATGAAACAATTCAAAAACAATTAGCAACTGAGAAATCACAAAGAAATTTAGCACTCTCCAAGCAGATCCCTCAAAAAAAAGTAACAAACTATTTTTATAAAAATAATCAAGACAATTCCTTTAGTGATGTTTCAGATCTTTGGGCTTCACAGGAGGTCTCTTTTAGCAATGGGGGTGTTTCTGTAGATTTGGACAATGATGGAGATTTAGATTTGGTCGTGAATAACATCAATGAAGAGGCATATATCCTTCAAAACAATTCTAATCAATTCGCGAATTCTAATTTTTTAAAAATAAAATTTAAAGGGAGTTCTCAAAATACTTTTGGGATTGGTACCACTGTCAAAGCATACACCAAGAAGGGAGTGATTACGGAACAAAATTATACGACCAAAGGGTATTTGTCATCCGTAGAGCCAAAAATACATATCGGTCTTGGAAGTTCCGAAATCATCGATTCTTTAGAAATTATTTGGGGGAATGACAAAACTCAAATTTTAAAACAGGTGAAAGCCAATCAAGAAATTGAGGTTGCCATTGAAAATGCAACTTTACCTAGATTCAATCATTCTTCAAAAAAAGATCCTTTTTTTCTTACCAATCAAAATTCTATGTTGAATTTCAAACACAAAGACTCTCAATCTCTTGAGTTTAATAGAGACCCACTCATTCCCTATGCAAGCACTAATTTAGGACCAGACATTGCAGTTGCAGATGTCAATAATGATTCTTTAGAGGATCTTTTTATTACGGGAGGAAAATCACAAGCAAGCCAACTTTTTATTCAAAAAAAAGAAGGAGATTTTTATGCTGTTCAGGATCCAATCTTTTCAAATACAGCCATTCATGAAGATGTAAATGCTATTTTCTTTGATGCCAATAATGATGAATCAATTGATCTTTTAGTGGTGAGTGGTGGAAACGAATTTAGAGATGGAAAGCCTTTACAACCCAAATTATATCTCAATATCAAGGGAAAATTTAAACAGGATACTACCCAATTCAAAGGGATTGAAGTGAATGCTTCAAAAGTGAAAGCTATTGACATTGACAACGATGGGGATCAAGACATATCCATCACATCAAATCTTGTTCCTTGGTCATTTGGAGAGACCCCGTTACAATACATTTTTGAAAACGATGGACTTGGAAATTTTGAGGATGTTACTTCAAGATTTAGTGACGAATTTAAGCATATTGGGAACGTTCAAGATATTGAATGGGTAGATGTCAATCAAGATTCTTATCCAGATGCAATTGTAGTGGGTTACTGGATGCCTATCAGTTTATTTATCAATGATGGTAAAAAATTAATTCATCAGAAGAACAATGATCTTGAAAACACAAATGGATGGTGGAATGCAGTTAAAGTATCTGATTTTGACAATGATGGGGATCTCGATTTTATAGCAGGAAATTGGGGCTTAAATACTCGTTTCAATGCTTCATTGAAAGCACCCATCACATTGTATCGAAATGATTTTGATGACAATGAAACCATAGACCCTGTAATCACTTATTTCTATCAGGGAGAAGAAACTCCTTTTGCCTCTAAAGATGATTTGGTAAAACAACTTCCTTTTTTAAACAAAAAATATTTGTCTTATCAAGATTTTGCTAATGCAACGTTTACAGAGTTATTTCCAATTTCAAAAATCAGAGAAGCTGACAAAAAATATGTATATGACCTAGCAAGTTGTTACTTTGAAAACATGGGGAATAACAAATTTAAGAGACACCAATTGCCTTTTAAGGGACAAATATCTTCGATAAATGACATTGCTCTTGATGATTTTAATGACGATGGATATATGGATGCTCTTTTCGTTGGAAATAATTATAATATTAGCACACAATTAGGTAAATTAGACGCCTCGCACGGACAAATTTTATTAAATAATAAGAAAGGTTTTTTTGATATGATATCAAATCAAAACTTGAATGTTAATGGGGAATCTAGAAACATTGATAAAATTAAAATTAAAGATGATTTATTTTACATTTTTTCAATGAATAATGACACACCAATTTTTGTAAAGTCAAATAAATGAACACAAAATTTTCTTTAGAATATATCATTTTATTATTCGTCGTACTACTTATAAATTCCTGTCAGACGGGAGAAAGAAACGCTTCTGATGAAGAGGATAAAAATAAATTGTTTTCACTACTAAATTCAAAAGAAATTGGGATCGATTTTATAAATACGGTAAAAAATCAGAAGAACTTTAATATTTTCAAATACAGAAATTTTTACAATGGAGGAGGTGTGGCTATCGGCGATATTAATAATGATGGCCTTGCAGATATTTATTTTACAGGGAATTTAGTTGAAAATAAATTGTATTTGAACAAGGGGAATTTAACATTTGAAGACATTTCCAAAAAAGCAGGAATTGAAGGGAATAAACCATGGTCTACAGGAGTGGTGATGGTCGATATCAATCAAGATGGATTGTTGGATATTTATGTTAGCAATGCTGGGAATTTAAAAGGAAATAATCATGATAATGATCTCTATATCAATAATGGAGATTTAACATTTACTGAAAAAGCTGCAGAATACAATCTTGCTAAAACAGGATTTTCTACACATGCCTCTTTTTTCGATTATGATAAAGATGGAGATTTAGATGCTTATATCTTGAATAATAGTAACATTCCAGTAAGTAGTTTGGGGTATGCAGAACAAAGAGATAAAAGAGCACAAGACTGGGAGAATGTGCCAGAAATTTTTAGAGGAGTTGGAGATATGTTGTTAAGAAATGACAATGGAAAATTTGTTGATGTGAGTGAAGATGCTGGTATTTATGGTAGTTTAATTGGTTTTGGTTTAGGGGTGATGGTGACTGATATTAACGGAGACTTATATCCAGATATATACGTATCTAATGATTTTTATGAACGCGATTATTTGTATATCAACAATCAGGATGGAACTTTTTCAGAGGAGATTAAAAATTGGACATCACATTTAAGTTTGTCTGCCATGGGAGTCGATATTGCAGACATCAATAATGATGGGAATGCGGATATTTTCATTACGGACATGTTACCAGAAGCAGACCAAAGAGTAAAGTCAGTCATGGAATTTGAGGGTTACAATGTCTTCAAACTTAAACAAAGCAAGGATTTCTCTCAACAATACATTCAGAACACCTTACAGTTGAATAATGGGAACAGCACCTTTTCAGAAATAGCCTATTTCAGTGGTGTTGCCAAAACTGATTGGAGTTGGGCAGGACTTTTATTTGACATGGATAACGATGGAAATCGAGACATTTTTGTTACCAATGGGATCAATCATGATTTAACTGATTTGGATTTTGTTGATTTTTTTGCAAATGAAATCATTCAAAAAATGGCGCTAACTGGAAGAAAACAAGCCATCGATTCTATCATCAATAAAATGCCCGTGAAACCTCAACCCAATTATGCATACAAAAACAATGGGGATCTTACCTTTAAAAATGCTAACAAAGAATGGGGTTTTGAAATTCCAAGTTTGTCAAATGGAGTTGCTTATGGAGATCTAGACAATGATGGGGACTTAGATTTGGTGGTCAATAATGTAAACATGCCTCCTTTTATTTATCAAAACAATGTAGACACGCTCACCAATAACAATCACATAAAAATTAAATTTGAGGGAGTTAAAGTAAATCAGTTTGCTATTGGAAGTACAATTAAATTGTATTACGACAATAAGACTTACGTTCAAGAACAAATTCCATCCAGAGGATTTCAATCCTCTATGGACTATGTGATGACCATAGGATTGGGAACAGCTACTGAGATTGATTCTCTTCGAGTGATTTGGCCCGATGATAGGACTGAGCTAATCACCAACCTATCCGTGAATAATACACTTGTGCTAAAGCAAAATGAGGCCAATGAAATTCAAAAACCTCTCCAAGAGATTAAGAAAAAATCTTTTCTTACAGAAATCAAAAAAAATACATTTGTGAAGCACCAAGAGAACAATTACTCGGACTTTGATTATGAAGGGTTGATTTCTAAATTATTGTCTCAAGAGGGACCTGCACTAGCCATTGGAGATGTGAACAATGATGGGAATGATGATTTTTATATAGGTGGTGCCAAGAATCAGTCTGGATCTTTGCACATACATTTGGGCAATGGAAAGATGAAAACTCAACAAAAATTCTTCGAAAAAGAAGCCTTTTTTGAGGATACAGCTGCTTCCTTTTTTGATGCGAATGGCGATGGTAGTTTAGATTTAATGGTGGGATCTGGAGGAAATGAACTAGGTCAACAAAATAATTACAGAGTTCGATTGTATTTAAATGATGGAAAAGGGAATTTTAAATTATCGACAACAAATTTACCACCCTTAAGAAAAAATATAGCTGTGTTATCTCCCTATGATTTTGACAACGACGGAGACATGGATGTTTTTGTGGGGGGAAGAAGTGTTGTTTCTACGTATGGAATCAATCCAACCCATCAGTTTTTTGAGAATAATGGTGATGGAACTTTTGAGGATGCTACCGAAAAAGTAGCCTATGATGTGAAGAATGCAGGGATGATTACTCATGCCATCTGGAAAGATATTGATAAAGATGGTAAGGATGATTTGATTACGGTTTCTGAATGGGATACTCCAAAAATTTATAAGAATGATGGACGAAGACTCATCAAACAGAAATCGTCATTAGATACTTTATATGGAATGTGGAATACTGTCCAAGCCGCCGATTTTGACAATGATGGAGATTTGGATCTTATTTTGGGGAATCAAGGAAGTAACATCATGCACAAGCCTTCTTCGAACAATCCTGTCAAAATGTGGATGAATGATTTCGATAACAATGGGACGATTGAGCAAATTGTTACCAAAAATGAAAATGGAAAAGATTATCCGATTCACATGAAAAAAGAATTAACAGCCCAATTAGTTTCGTTAAAAAAACAAAACTTAAAAGCTTCAGCATATGCGAAAAAATCAATCGACGAATTGTTCCCGAAAGCAATTTTCCAAAGGTCGATCGTGAAACAAAGTACCATTTCTGAGACCATTATTGCTGTGAATGATGGTAACGGTAATTTTAGCGTAAAAGCATTGCCAAACAGAGTCCAATTTTCTTGTGTATGTGGGATTGTGTGTCGTGATATCAACAATGATGGAAATATGGACATCATCATGGCAGGAAATAACTATGAATTCAAGCCACAATATTCTAGAATGGATGCTAACTACGGATCGGTTCTATTGGGAGATGGAAATTTAGGTTTTTCATGGCAAGATTATGATACCTCAGGTTTTGAAGTGAGAAATGAGGTGAAACATTTGAAGACTCTTAAAGACAAAAATGGGAAAACCTATCTCATCGCTGCAGTTAATAATGATACACCAAAACTTTTTGAAATCAATGAATAGGAAAGAATTTCTTTTGTCTTTTTTAATCTTGTTTTTAGGATGTAATCAAGAGAAACGTTTGTTTAAAAATCCGTCCTCGAAAGATACAGGATTGATTTTTGAAAATACCATCACTACTTCAGATGAGTTAAACATTCTTGATTACCTCTACTACTACAATGGTGGAGGTGTTGCAGTTGGTGATATCAATAACGATGGGCTTGTTGATATTTTTTTCTCAGGGAATCAAGTAAAAAATAAACTCTTTTTGAATCAAGGAAACTTGCAATTCAAAGACATCAGTGAAACAGCAACCATTCAAGGGAATAGTTCTTGGAATACAGGAGCAGTCATGGGAGATGTGAACGGAGATGGCTTGTTAGATATTTATGTTTGTGCAGTGGTTGGAGTCAATGGATTTTATGGACACAATGAATTGTATATCAATAACGGAGATACAACCTTTACTGAACGTTCAGAACAATACAATTTAGACTTTGATTCTTTCAGTTCTTCCGCTGCTTTTTTGGATTATGACCTTGATGGAGATTTAGATATCTATCTTTTAAATCATGCCATTCATACTCAGGAATCCTTTGGAAAAGTAGATCTTCGAAACAAAAGAAATTATCAAACAGGAGACAAATTGCTCAGAAATGATGGCGGTACATTTGTAGATGTTAGTGAGCAAGCTGGAATTTTTGGAGGAATTAATGGATACGGTTTAGGAATTTCCATTGCCGATTTTAATCAAGATGGATTTCCAGATATTTATGTAGGAAATGATTTTCATGAAGATGATTACTACTATCTCAATAATGGAGATGGAACATTTTCGGATCAGTTAAAGAATTATTTTGGTCATACATCTAGATTTTCGATGGGGAATGATGCAGCAGATATCAATCATGATGGATTTCCAGATATGATATCACTAGATATGCTTCCAGAAGACGAAGTACCTCTCAAATCATCAGAAGGTGATGACAATGTTCAAATTCAAAAATTAAGAACTGAAAAATACGGCTATCATTATCAGTTTACAAGAAACATGTTGTATGTAAACCAAGGAAAGAGCGCCTATTTGGAGACGGCTTTGCTAAGTGGCGTTGCGGCTACTGATTGGAGTTGGAGTAGTTTATTTGCAGACTATAACCAAGATGGGGAACAAGATTTATTCATCTCTAATGGAATTCCGAAACGCCCAAATGATCTTGACTTTATCAAATTTATATCGAATGATCACATTCAGAAAAAAATAGACAATACAAAATTGGTAGACCAAGAAGCATTAGAAATGATGCCCTCAGGGAGGGCCAACAATTATATTTTTGCAGGGAGTAAAAATTTAGAATTTAAAAATAAATCCAACACTTGGATTTCTTCACAGAAGGGAGTTTCTGGTGCAACAGCAATGGCGGATTTAGATAATGACGGGGATTTGGATTTGGTGGTCAGTAATATCAATGATGAAGTTACGTTATACGACAATCAAATCAACACAAAGGCGAATTACCTTCAATTGAGATTTAAATACCCTTCGTCCAACACTTTTGGAATTGGTACTAAAGTCTATTCTTATCATGATGGGATATTACAATATAAAGAATTATATACCGTAAGAGGTTTTCAATCTTCTTCTGAACCAATGATTCACTTTGGTTACGGAGATAGTCAAAAAATAGATTCTCTAACCATTGTTTGGCCAAACAATACCTATCAAACTCTTCGTGATATTTCCGTAAATCAGAGGTTGTCAATAAGCCCAGAAGACACGAAGCCATCATACGATTTTGGATTGGCACTAGAATCGGAACCTTTATTTAAAAAAGTGTCTCAAAATTTAGGGATAGATTACCAGCACGAGGAAGATAATTATACCGATTTCAATCGACAAAAACTCATTCCTTATCAACTCTCAGATCGGGGACCTGCAGTGGCTATTGGAGATGTGAATAATGACGGCAAAGAAGATATTTATTTTGGAAGTTCAAAATTTAAACCTTCTAAATTATTCATACAAACCGATACTGCATATGTAGAAAAAAGAACTCCTTTTTTTGCTAATGATTCGATCAATGAGGATGTCGTTGCACTGATTCAAGATTTTAATAACGATTCAAAAAATGATTTATTTGTGGGAACAGGAGGGGCAGATTATTATCATAAAATGACCCCCTTGTTAGACTCTTATTATCAGCAAAATGATGCTGATTTTAAAAAGCAAAAATTGCCTGAATATTTTGAAAATGCCTCTGTGATTAAGTCAGCAGATTACGACAATGATGGAGACATCGATCTTTTTATTGGAAGCAATGCTGTTTCCAATAATTTTGGTGCCATGCCTAATTCGTATATTTTGAAAAATGAGGATGGAGTTTTTTCACTCTTAAAAAACCAACCCTTTCAAAATGTTGGAATGATTACTGATGCTTTATGGGAGGATTTTGACAACGACGGATTTTTAGATCTTATTCTTGTTGGTGAATGGATGTCTCCTAAATTCTTCAAAAATAAAAGTGGAAATTTTGTAGAAGAAAACCTTCTATCCAATCCATTGAATGGATTATGGCAACGAATCATCGCTTTTGATATTGATAAAGATGGTGAACAAGATTACCTATTAGGGAATTGGGGAACCAATTCTAAATTTAAGGCTTCACAAGATCGCCCACTACGAATGTATTATGCTGATTTTGACAACAATGGAAGTACAGAAACAATCGTATGTACCTATAAAAACGGGAAGTATTATCCCTTATTAGGGCTTGATGAATTGGCAAGTCAAATCGTGAGTTTACGAAAGAAATTCACCAATTATAAAAGTTTTGCAGGAAAATCAATTGACGCCATTTTTGACAGTTCAGTATTAAAAAAAGCAGTGATTTTAGAAGTACACCAATTGGCTTCTGGATATTTAAAAAATGAAAATAATTCATTTCGTTTTGTCCCTTTTAAGAATGAATTACAAGTATCTCCAATTTCATCTTTTTTAGAATATGATTTCAATGCAGACGGTGAAAAAGAAATCTTAACTGCGGGTAATTATTTTGGAGTTACTCCATTTCATGGTCGTTTTGACTCTTTTCCTGGAGCCTTAATATTTGATGAAAATCAAATCATTTTAGGGAATAGAATAGGACTTGATTTTAGTCAAAAAGCAATCAAAAATTTAAATATATTTACAGTTGAAGGAAAACAGTATTTATTAGCAACAATCAACAACGATAGTGCGCAAGTATATCAAATAACAAAGGCAAATGATGATTCAAAGAAAAATTAAAATATACTTTCTATTTATGATTGCAGGGTTTTCACTATTCTCTTGTAAAGACAATTCGGAACCCATTGTAATTACTACAGATAACTTTCATGACGCTATTGATCAGGTAGTTGATGTGATGATTCATGATATATTTTCACCGCCCGTAGCAAGTCGAGTTTTTGTATATCCAAACATTGCAGCGTATGAAATTATCGCTCAGAATGATTCGAGTTATCAATCACTTACTCACCAAGTCAAAGACTTTAAATCCATTCCCAAACCCAAATCCAATCAAAAAATCAACTATCCACTTGCAGCAATTATTGCTCACATAAATTTGAGTAAAAAATTGATTTTTTCTGAAAATGAAATCTTAATGTATCGAGATAGTTTATACGAACTTTGGGAGGCTAAAAACCCAAAAGAATTTAAAGCTTCGAAAGCATATGGGTTGCAGGTTGCTGATTCGGTTGCATCATGGATGAATGATGACAACTATGCCCAAACACGAACCATGCCTAAATTTAGAGTCGATCCAGAGGATGAGAGTCGATGGCAACCAACCCCTCCTTCTTATATGGATGGTCTTGAGCCTCATTGGAATAAAATTCGCTCATTTGTCTTGGATTCAGCAGCTCAATTTACGCCTGCACCCCCACCAAAATTTTCGATGGATAAAAAATCAGATTTCTACAAAGAACTTGTTGAAGTGTATGAAATCAGTAATGAAATTACGGCCAAAGGTGATGATTCTGAAGAAATTCAAATTGCTCAGTTTTGGGATTGCAATCCCTATGTTTCTGTTACACGAGGACATTTAATGTTTGCAGTAAAGAAAATCACACCAGGGGCTCATTGGATTGGAATCACAAAAATAGCTGCCAAAACAGATGAAGCAGATTTTAATAAAACAGTCTATGCTTATACCAAAACATCCATTGCGATTGCAGATGCTTTTATCAGTTGTTGGGATGAAAAATATCGAAGTAATTTAGTCAGACCAGAAACATTGATCAATAATTATTTTGATGATGAATGGAAACCCATTTTACAAACCCCTCCATTTCCAGAATACACAAGTGGACATTCTGTTGTGTCTGGGGCTGCTTCTACTGTCTTGACCGATATTTTTGGGGATAATTTTAGTTTTAAAGATGACACGGAAGTTCCCTTTGGACTTCCAATACGATCATATACTTCTTTTAAAGAGGCTGCTGATGAAGCGGCAATCAGTAGAATGTATGGTGGAATTCATTACAGATCTGCTGTAGAACTTGGAGTGACTCAAGGAAGAAAACTAGGACAATTGGTGTTAGACAAACTTTCAATGTTGCAAGAGGAATGAAAAAAATCTCATCTGCCATAGGAATTCTTTTGTTTGTTTTTTTAGGATGGTATCTCTTGATCAAACCCTATGACTATCGAGTTACTTTTAAAGTAAAAACAACTGCTGGGACCATTAATCAAACCTTAAAAATATGGAATGTTGGGTTAGAAAATTCTACACCTATCAACCAAGAAAGTCTTTCTGAATTGACTCAGAATATTAAAATCAATGATTCTACTTTTCGATATCAATGGTCTATAAACTCTTTGAATGATTCCGTTTCAAAAGTGAAAGTGTACATCAAAGACTTAGATCATAGTATGGCCAATAAAATTTCGATTCCGTTTTACAACACAGATTTTGAAAAACGAACCCTCAAGACGGTCTCTGATTTTACTGACAAATTATTAGAACATCTAAAAAAAATAAAAGTAAAAGTAGATGGAGAAAGTTTTTCAAGGTCAACATACTGCGCCTATATTCCTATGAAAGGCTTACAAGTTGAAAAAGCAAGAGGAATGATGAAAAATTATTCACTATTGACACAAGTTTTATCGGCAGATCAAGTAAAAATGAATGGAACTCCTTTTGTTGAGGTCACCGATTGGAATCAGCAAAATGATAGCATAGAGTACCATTTTTGTTTCCCAATTATCAAAAGTGATTCACTGCCCAAGCATCCTTTAATTCAGTACAAACAATACCAAGGGGTAAAAGCTCTCAAGGCGACTTATAATGGGAATTATATCACATCAGATAGAGCTTGGTATGCCCTACTAGAATATGCCGATAGAAACAATATTGCTATTGAAAATAAACCCGTGGAGGTGTTTAACAACAATCCTAATTTTGGAGGGAACGAACTAAGATGGGAAGCAGAAATATACATGCCCATAAAATAATGATTGCATAAGTTTAGAAATCACTAATTTATTCTGAATTTTATGTGTTCATCTGTTTAAAGGACATCATCAATCATATAAAAGAATACATCAATGGCAAATGACTTACTTCAACATAGAGCTTGGTGGAAAGAGGGGATTATCTATCAAATTTATCCAAGAAGTTTTAAAGATACCACTGGTAATGGTGTTGGAGATCTTCGAGGAATTATTGAAAAATTAGATTACATCGCCAGTTTAGGGGTAACCATGGTTTGGATGAATCCAATATACGAATCACCCAATGATGATAATGGTTATGACATCAGTGATTATCGTGCCATCATGAAAGAGTTTGGCACCATGTCAGATTTTGACGAATTACTCAAAGGATTGCATGAACGAAATATAAAATTTGTGATGGATGTTGTGGTGAACCATAGTAGTGATGAGCATGAATGGTTTCAACAATCTCGAAGTTCAAGAGACAATCCTTACAGAGACTATTATCATTGGTGGCCAGCTGAAAAAGGAAAACCGAACCATCGCTGGAGTTTTTTTGATGAAAATAGCGATGCTTGGAAATATGACCCACAAACGGATGCCTATTACCTTCATTATTTTTCTCAAAAACAACCTGATTTAAATTGGGAGAATCCAAAAGTTAGACAAGAGGTCTATGATATTATGAAATTTTGGGCAGACAAAGGAGTCGATGGGTTTCGCCTGGATGCTTTTCAATTTGTGAGTAAAGATATTACTTTCCCACCCTTGCCAGAGGGGTATGATGATACTGTGCCAAGTGTAATTAAATATCATGGCATGGGGCCTCACATTCATACCTACCTTAAAGAAATGAATAAGGAAGTCCTTAGCAAATACGATGTTTTTGCCGTTTCAGAAGGGGCAGGAAGCACCCTAGAGGATGCCCATAAAATAGTAGATGAAGATCGAAACGAATTGCAAATGGCTTATCATTTTGAAGCAACTGACTTGGTCAGTTCTTTAGAAAAATGTACCCTCGCAGAATTTAAAAAATCATTTACGAAATGGGATACTTCCTTTGCCGAAAAAGGTTGGATTTCTATCTATTTATCGAACCATGACCAATCCAGATTTGTGAATAGGTTTGGAAGTGATGATCCAAAATTTAAGGACCATTCTGCAAAAATGTTAAACACATTTATTCTTTCCATGAGAGGAACACCTTATGCCTACTATGGTGACGAATTAGGGATGACAAATATTGGTTTTACAAGCATTGATCAATATAAAGATATCGCAGCCATCAACGGCTATAAAAAAGCAGTTTCTGATGGAGATGATTTAGAACTTTACCTAAAGAAATTACATCTTTTGTCAAGAGATAATGGACGGACCCCCATGCAATGGGATACGTCTAAAAATGCTGGATTTAGTAGTAGTAATCCTTGGTTACCGGTCAATGAGAATCACACAACGGTTAATGTTGCTAGTCAACAAGAGGATCCAAAATCCGTGTTGAATCACTTTAAAAAAATGGTTGCACTTAGAAAAAATAATCTTGTATTGGTCTATGGACAATATCAAATTATTCAAGAAGAACATCCTACAATTTATGCCTACTCTAGAACACTTGAGGAGCAACAAATGAAAGTGTTCCTAAATTTTTCAGAATCCGTGTCGCAGATCCATTTACATGACTTGGGCCAATGTGAAGAAGTTCTGATCAATAATTACGATCACTTAAAAATGGGAGACAATACAATTACTTTAGACCCCTATCAAGCCGTGGTTTTAAAGTTTTAAATATCAATCAAATCAAAGAATATGAAAGTATCAAAACCCAGTTTATCCTTTTGGCAAATTTTCAATATGAACGTTGGATTTTTAGGAATTCAATATAGTTTTGGATTGCAACAAACAGCGATTAATCCAATTTTTCTTTATTTGGGAGCTTCTGAAGACATGCTACCAATATTAAATATAGCGGGTCCAGTAACAGGATTAATTGTTCAGCCAATTATTGGAGCGATGTCAGATAAAACATGGTCTTTAAAATGGGGTAGACGGAAGCCTTATTTCTTGATTGGAGCCCTATTAGGAAGCCTCTGTCTTTTTGTATTTCCACACAGTCCAGTGCTGTGGTTTGCCGTAGGGTTACTTTGGATTTTGGATGTGGGGAACAATGTTGCAATGGAGCCCTACAGAGCTTTTGTAGGCGATAAACTTCCTGAAAAGCAGTTGGGCTTAGGTTACCAAATGCAAAGTTTGTTTTGTGGCTTGGGAACCTTGTTAGCTACTGGATCAATTCTTTTATTTCAATATTTATTTGGTGAAGAAGCAGATGTTGCAGGAACAATCCCACAGTGGATTTATTACTCCTTTTACATTGGTGCCATGCTTTCTTTGACAACAATCTTATGGTCGGTTTTCAAAACATCAGAAATTCCTCCAACAGAAGAGGAGTTCAAGGAAATTAACGCGATAAAAAATTTATCATTGATTAAAAAAATGATCCAACCTTTCGAAGAAATTGGAGCCGCAGTCAAAGAGATGCCAAAGTTTATGTGGAAAATAGGAGCTGTTTATTTGTTTCAATGGTATGCCTTGTTCGTGTATTGGCAATTTTCAACCCCTTTATTTATGAAAACCATGGGATATTCCATCTCTGAGGCAGGATCTCAATCTGCTGCGATGAGTCTTACTTACAATACAACTACAATGCTCATTGCCTTAATTTTGGTTCCTTTAACACTTAAGTTTGGAAACAAACAAATGTATTCATTAAGCTTGTTTGGAACAGCGATAGCACTTTTTTGTATTCCATTTATTTCAGATCCTTTGCTTGTTTTAATTCCAATGGTTTTATTTGGAATTGGATGGGCTGCAATGATGGGGATTCCCTATACGATGGTATCTAAAATAGTGCCTCAAGATAGAAGAGGGGTCTATATGGGAATTTTAAACATGATGATTGTCATTCCGATGGGTATAGAAACCTTAACATTTGGACCCATCTATAAACATCTGCTAGCTGATAATGCCATCAATGCCATGTTGTTTGCAGGAGTGTTTTTTGCGATTGCTTCATTTTTAGCAATGCGTTTACATGAAAACTCAAGTTCATAGCATGATTAAAATCTAGATGATTCATTAGATTTATAGAAACAATTTTCTAAAAATCAAAAACAAACAAACAATAAACAGTCAATTTAATTACCGTCATGAAAATTAAAATTTTAGCAACATTAGTCATTTCAACTCTTTTATTTTCCTGTCAGAAATCCAGTAAAAATATCAAAGAGGATCAACTAATAGCGCCTATTTCTGATAAGATCTTAGAAACAGCCGTCATTTATGAGGCCAATATTAGACAATATTCTACTGAAGGAACTTTTAATGCGTTTTCTAAAGACATTCCAAAACTTAAAGAACTTGGAGTCCAAGTTATTTGGTTAATGCCGATTAACCCCATCTCTGAGGTAAAACGAAAAGCTACTGACGGAAGTTTTACCAGTGAAATCGAAGATGAAAACGAACGAAAAAAATACTTAGGAAGTTATTATTCTGTATCAGATTATAAAAAAATAAATCCAGAGTTTGGAAACAAAAAAGATTTTAAAAATCTAATCAATACTGCACATCGTTATGGTATTTATGTCATTGTAGACTGGGTCCCAAATCATACCGGTTGGGATCACCCATGGATCTCTGAGCATCCAGAATGGTATACCCAAAATGAACAGGGAGAAATCATAGACCCCATCAATCCAGATACAGGAAAATCCTGGGGTTGGACAGATACCGCTGATCTGAATTATGACAGTGAGGAAATGCAACAAGAAATGATCAATGATTTGAAGTATTGGGTTGATAATTTTGACATTGATGGATATCGGATGGATGTTGCTCATAAAGTACCTCCAGCATTTTTTAACAATGCAATCAATGAATTGAAAAAAATAAAACCCGTCTTTATGCTGGCAGAGGCAGAACAACAGGAGCTTTTTAGCAATGGTTTTGACATGCAATATGCATGGGAAGGACATCATATTTTGAATAAGATTGCCAAAGGAGAGGCTACGGTCAATGATTTTGATGTTTATATGAACCAACAGAAAGAGCTACTAGAACCGAAAGATTTTAAAATGAATTTTGTGACCAACCACGATGAAAATTCTTGGAATGGAACTATCAAAGAACGGATGGGAGATGCAAGTGAAATTTTAACAGCTCTTGTCTATACGATGCCTGGAATGCCTTTGATTTATAGTGGTCAAGAATATGACCTGCAACATCGTTTGAAGTTTTTTGAAAAAGACAGCATTCCTAAAACCAAAGGAGAAACATGGGGTCTATTGAAAAAATTAGGCGCTCTTAAAAATAACAATAATGCCTTTCATGGTGGTAAAAAAGCGGCAACATATCAAAGAATAGAAACAAATAAGGATCACATCCTTGCTTTTAAAAGAAGTAAAGGAGAGAAAGAAGTGTATTTTATAGGAAATTTATCCAAGCATGCGCACACATTCTCTTTGAATCTTGAAGGTGTATTTTCTAATTTATTAACTGAAAAAGAGATTGATATTGCCTCTAAAAATTGGGAATTAGCTCCATGGGAGTATTATTTATTAAGTCCTCATTTAGCTAAAAAACAGTAATTTTTCTGACGAATTTATGAATTTTAAAAAACTTTATTTTTGGTCTTTTGTAGTGTCCTTGGCAGGGTTTCTTTTTGGATTTGATACCATCGTGATAAGTGGAGCAGAACAGGATATTCAACAACTTTGGGGAGACTATACTTTGTTTGGAAGAAATGATTTATTTCATGGAATCATCATTGTTGGATCTGCATTATGGGGAACTGTCTTAGGAGCCATTCTAGGAGCCATCCCTAATGATAAATATGGAAGAAAGAATACTCTTTTTCTGATTGGATTGTTATATACAATTTCAGCCATCGGATCGTCGTTTGCTATGAATCCATGGTTTTTTGGAATCTTTAGATTTATTGGTGGTTTGGGAGTAGGAGCTTCCACCATCGCAGCGCCATCTTACATTTCTGAAATTGCACCGCAAGAGAAAAGAGGTCGCCTGGTTGCGGCCTATCAATTTAATATTGTTTTTGGAATATTAATTGCTTTTATATCCAATGCTTTATTGGCCGAATATATGGGGGATAAAGCTTGGAGATGGATGATTGGAATAGAAGCATTCCCCGCTATTATCTATACTCTTTTGCTATGGAACCTCCCTAAAAGTCCAAGATGGTTAATCTCCAAAAATAATGACATTGAGGGAGCTAAATCAATTTTTTCGCTATTATATGACAATCTAGATATGATAGAAAAACAAGTAGCTTTAATTGTTGGGTCTCAAAAGAAAATACACGGTAGAGAAAGTATTTTCACCAAAAAATATAGAACCTCTTTAAGCTTGGCATTTTTCATTTCATTTTTCAATCAATTTAGCGGAATCAATGCAATATTATATTATGCGAATCGAATTTTTGCAGTCGCAGGTCTGGAAGAGCAAGCAGGATCTTTGGGAACCATTGGGCTTGGAGTTACGAATTTTATTTTTACTCTTTTAGGGATGTTTTTGATAGATAGATTGGGCAGAAAACAGCTTTTATACATTGGATCATTTGGATATATAATCTCTTTGATTCTAGTTTCTCTATGTTTTTTTAATGGTTGGTCTGGCCTCATTGTTCCGACTTCTTTATTTCTTTTTATTGCCTCTCATGCTGTTGGACAAGGAGCAGTGATTTGGGTCTTTATCTCAGAAATTTTTCCAAATCATTTAAGATCTAAGGGTCAATCTTTCGGATGTTCTGTGCATTGGTTATTGGCGGCAATCATTCCTTCTATAGTCCCTACATTGTTCAATTCTATTGGTGCAGGAATTGTTTTTGCAATTTTTGCTTTCATGATGCTATTGCAATTGATATGGGTGAAGTTTTATGTGCCAGAAACCAAAGGAAGAACTCTGGAAGAATTATCTAAATCTCTGATGACAAGGTATGACTGAATTTGTTTGTTTTGGTGAAGTTTTATGGGATGTTTTTCCTACATATAAAAAAATTGGAGGCGCTCCTTTAAATGTAGCTTTGAGATTGCAGTCATTTCAAAATGAGGGATCTCTTATCAGTTGTTTGGGAAATGATCCATATGGAAATGAATTAAAATCACGTCTTCAAGAACTAGGGGTCAAAATGGATCATATACAACTTAGTAAAAAACTTGAAACCAGTAGAGTTGAAGTTGTTTTGGATGAGATGGGAGCTGCTTCCTATACAATTCATGATCCATGTGCTTGGGATGATATTCAACTGAATGAAGGACTTATTTCATTAGTCAAAAACACTAAGGTATTTATTTTTGGAAGCCTTATCGCAAGAGGTGAAAACTCTAGAAATACATTGATAAAACTTCTCTCTGTTTCAGAATTCTCTGTTTTTGATGTCAATCTAAGACCTCCTCATTATAATTTTAGAACCCTTGAAATTCTTATGAGAGCTGCAGATTTTATCAAATTTAATGACGAAGAGCTTGTAGAGATTGTTGAAAAATTTGATGCAAAACACCTGAGTTTTGAACAAAGTATCAAATTCATTGCATCGAAAACAAATACAAGCCATGTCTGTGTGACTCGTGGGAGTAAAGGAGCCATTCTTTTTTATGAAAATTCTTTTTTTTATAACAAAGGTTATCAAGTAAAAGTAGCTGATACTGTTGGCTCTGGAGATTCATTTCTAGCCACATTAATTGATGCATTATTGAAAAAATTGAATCCTCAAAAAGCAATTGATATGGCTTGTGCTGTAGGAGCTTTGGTAGCTCAGAACCAAGGAGCAAATCCTACAATATCCACACAAGAAATTGAGGCTTTATTACAACAAAATTAGTTGTAGAAATAGTAGAGTAGAAACAATACAGTATATATCAATAGATACAAACGATAAAAATTTCTCGCTTTTTTATAAGTGAGGTTTTTTGGATAAATGTTTCCAAAAAGTCCTTTTATTTCTTTAATAAAAAGAGGTTTGATGTTTATCATCCAATCATCAGTTTGATATACTATTTTTCTAAAATTGCTTCGATAATAACTTAACGGGAACCCCCATATTAAGAAAAGAATAAGCCAAATATGTTCCTTAATTAAGTCAATCATTATTTATTTTTTGGAAACCAAGGGAAAAAAGCATTTGTGGTTTCTGTGTATTCTTTATAGAGTGGTTTAGTTTTTTTGAGGGTTCTTTCTAACATGGCCACACCAGAAATTTTTACGATTAAAAAAATCATGATGAGAGATCCGACGATCTGCCAATAACCACCTGCAGCTACTGAAAATAAACCATAAGATATCCAAACGGTTGCATCTCCAAAATAATTAGGATGTCTTGTATAGTGCCATAGACCAGTATTAAGAACTTTTCCTTTATTCGCTGGATTCTTTCTAAACTTTGTTAGCTGATAATCACCAATGGATTCAAATAAAAACCCTACGATCCATAGGAGGATTGCTAAATAATCTAGTGCATGAAGTTCGTTACTTGATGTAAACTTGTGGATGCCAAATAAGGGTAATGAAACAATTAATATTAAGACCCCTTGCAATAAAAAAACTTGAAAAAAACTAAACCACCAATAATTTTTCGCTCCATAATGTTTCCTAAATTCTTGATATCTGTAATCTTCAGGTTTTCCATAATTTCTTTTTAATAAATAGAGAGATAACCGAATTCCCCAAATACTTACCAGGGAAGAGATTAATAAAGTACGATTGAAAATTTCAGGGGCTAATGATAAATAGACCAAATCCACAATGACAAAACCCATTCCCCAAAAAACATCAACAATACTTGCATTTTTTATTGGAATACTCACAAGCCATAACAATACCATGCAAAGCAATATGACAATAGCTGCAATTAGAAAATTCATATCAATTTAATGTGAATAAAACATCGTTTTTTTCTAAAGAAAGTGAAATGAATTATTTGGATATCCATACAATTAAAATAGCGATGGCGACCCCCTTGATAAAAGATATCCAATACAATTGATAATGAGAAAGTCCAAAAAATTTTCTGACTTCTTCGCATTTATCTTTGTGCCATTTTAACATTGTTCACTGAAATTTAGTTTCTTAAAGATACTAAAAATTTGATACTTTTTTAGAGTATTGAGAGAATTGAAATTTAAAACTCAAAAGTTTTTTTCTGTGATGACATGCTCAATGAAATGATAAATTAATCAAAACTTGTAAAAAGTTTCTATGTATATTTTAACTATTTCTCTAGAGTCACCTATAGAAAGACAACTAAATTTTATGTTTTTTTAAAAGTTAGTTAACCCTCATATTTTGAGGTCTCAAACAAAATACCTAATTTGAGCCTATTGTATAACTAAACAACTTTAAAATTATGAAATTATTTATGAAAGGAATTTTTATCCTAATGTTTTCGTTACTGTTGACTAATTGTAACAATAGTGGAGGAAAATATTTAGTAGAGGGAGATAATTATGGCAAATCCTATCGTATTGGAAATGATGCAATGGCTGATAAACTATTGAAGATCTCTGAGGCCTACAGTATGCAAAACGCAGATGATATGGCTCAGTATTATGATGCTGAATTTTTGGGAGAAAATGGTGTCGAAACCACAAGAGAGTGGCTAGAATCAATGGATTCAATTAGTATGAAGCCCTATGTAGTGATTCCTGTGAAAAGAGATGGAGACAATGATACCAAAGTATTGGCTTGGTCTAAAGAGGAGCGTTTCTATAAAAATGGATCCTATGAAAAATTAGATCTTATGGAGTATTTTAACTTTAATAAAGATGGTAAAGTCGATGATTTCAAACAATGGAAATCCATTGATTCTTCAAATTTTGGAAAATCATATGGAGGGAAATTTATAGGAGGAGAAAATAATGAGTTTAAAGGAAGACCTCTTGTTTTTTCAGACAGAAATGAAGTTGAAACTATCGAAAAATTAATCAAAGATTACAACGACATGAATGTCGAAGAATTTGTGAAACCCTTTGCTGATGTAGCTATTTTAAATGACTACGAAGGAACTGCTATGAAACTTAAAAAAGAAGACATGGGAGGCTTATTTAAAGATTATAAATCTGTAAATTGGGTTCCTTATGCAATCATTCCTCTTAAAATTTACAATACAGATGCTGCTTCGGGTGTTCAAGTGATGTCAAAAGAGACTCGAGTATTTAAAAATGGAAGAGTTTGGGAGAAAGAATTATTTGAAATCTTTTATTTTGATTTAGAAGGTAAAATTACTTCTATGACTCAATACGCAAGAGATTTTTAATTGTTAAAGCCTAAAAAATGTAAAAAAGCTACCCTTTTTAGGGTAGCTTTTTTTGATATAATATTCTTTGACGTGTATTTGAAAAGAACGAAAGCTTTGATCATAAAAATTGTTATATTTATTTTATGAAGAAGTATCGTTTTATCATTGCATTTTTTTTTGTAGGATTTGTGTATGGTCAAGACTATGAAAAGAGAAGATATATCACTAAGAATGATACCTTACCATATCGTTTATTACTTCCCAAAAATTACGATCCCCAAAAGTCTTATCCATTGCTTGTTTTTCTTCATGGTGCGGGAGAAAGAGGAAATGACAATCAAAAGCAACTGGTCCATGGAAGCACCCTCTTTACTTCAGAAGAGTTTAGAACAAATTATCCTGCAATCATTATCTTCCCTCAATGTCCAGAAAGTTCTTATTGGTCAAGTGTTAAAAAAGTACATTCTAGTAATAAAGCGAAACAATTTAAGTTTCAGAAAGTACTAGCTAAGTATCCTACTTTAGACCTATTACAAGATTTTTTGTACGCAATTGAAAAGTCTTATCATATCGATCCTACAAGACGCTATATCGGTGGACTTTCTATGGGAGGAATGGGAACTTTTGAATTGGTCGCTCGAATGCCAGATTATTTTGCATCCGCATTCTCGATTTGTGGTGGAGGTCATTCAGGATGGGTAAAAAAACTAAAGAATACTCCTTTTTGGATTTTTCATGGGAGCAATGATCAAATTGTTTCTTCTCATTACTCAAAAAAAATGTTCAAGAACATGAAACGAGTTAATGATCAAGTTCGATTGACCATATACAAAGGAGTTGATCACAATAGTTGGGATATCGCTTTTAAGGAACCAGAATTGTTCAATTGGATTTTTTCGTTTAAAAAAAACAAGTGATTGTTAGTTCATCTAACAATAAAATAAAGAACCTCACCTTTTTCGGTGAGGTTCTGTATTAATAATAGTTCAAAATCAAATTGGATTTATTCTTTTGGTTTTGATCGTTCATAGACATAAATTAGTCTGATTTTACCATCAACAAAAAGTACATCATGTATATGATGAACCGTTACTTCTTCTCCATCAACGGTATCTATTAAATCTTGTCCAGATGTTAGCCATTGACTCAATTGACCACCAGTATTGGTAAATTCGTTGGCAATCATATATTTAGTGGTCCATTTTGGACTGCTGCTTGAGAACCATTCTTCTAAAAAAGAAAGATGCGCTTCAGATCCATCAATCACATCCCCATTTGGAGGGTATCCTTTAAAAGAATCGTGATTGATTTTTTTAATGGTCTCTAAATCTTTTTCATTATGTGCTTTGATATATTCTTCCCACAATTTTACAGTAGCCATATCTCCTCCATAAAGAGGGATTCTTGTACTGTCATTTGGGATTTCTACACCAATTGCTTCTGGGGTGCATACTGTATTTGAATCAGCAGTGTTGTTACAGGAAAAAGTAACAATTGCAATGAGTGTTAATAAGATGATTTTTTTCATAATTATTGGATGAATTGAAGTGTTATTTTAATAGACCTAATTGAGTTAAAAATATTTGATTATCAAAAAAATCTTCTTCTTGGAAAATTTTTCCGTCTTTCATTTTTACAAGAGTCGTTCCATAAAAATCAACCTTATTATTTGTGGCAGGAATTCCAAATAAATCTCCGTCGTGAGTTCCTTTAAAATTCCAATGCTTAACAATTTTGTCACCTTGACCAAAGACATCAATTATTGTAAATTCAGCATCTGAAAATCCAGTTAAATAATTATTGTAATAGTCTCTAAAAGCATCAATACCTGTAATTTTTCCTGTAGAAGTTATGACAGACACCTCACTATCAAAACTGTCTGTATTGACTAAAGAGATGTCTCTATTTTCAAATACGTGGTCCCAAACAGTCGCATACAGCTCAATGTTTTTTTCCAGATTTGACTTTTCTATTTCTAATGCTTTACATTCAGGACTAGGTTCTTGAGAACAACTTGTCGACAAAACAACTAGTGATATAAAAGCGATGATAATTTTTTTCATGATTTCATAATTTATTAGGTTAGCTCTCAAATGTAATAAATTTAAGACAATGATCTGCCATTGAATAATTGATACATTTGAAAAATGATTTGATGTTTGGTTAGTTGATCCAGCCACCAACCTGAGATCTTAGTTCTGCACCATATGCTTTTGCTTTTGCTTTCAAAGCATCAGAACTATCTCCAGAGATAATTACTTTGTCAAGAGTGAATAATGTCATAAATTCTTGAGCAAATTCACTCGACTCAAAATTATTTAGATGATGAACAAAATCTTCAGAACTGTAATATTTTTCAACTAGATTTACGCGTTTGCCATTTGAAGAAATAAAATAACCAAAATCATAAGTGTTCGGTTCTGTTTCTCTTACAAATTTTGTAAAACGAACCATAAAACTTTCAACATCTTTTTTATTGAAACCTTTGTTGACAATAAGTTCTGCTAGACCAATCACTTTTGTAGATGTGCCGTTGATTCCAGCTTTTGCATCCATTTCTTTTTCAAATATTGAACTGTCAAAGAATTGAACTTCTTTGATGATCTTATCATCCTTCCATTGATAGGATATATGGAAAGGAAAACTTACTTTTTGACCTGTATATTTTCCTGTGGCTGTGAAAGTATTCCAAATGTTGGTCCATACAATTCCATTCTCATAGGTAGTTGTTTCAATTTCAGAACCCGTAGCGTCTCCATCGGTTTCCTCAAAAGTAATATCCTCAAATAAATCAAAGATATTCTCCACTCCAGCAATAAAACCATCTTTGTCTAAAGTATTTTCCTTAGAGTCGATAAATTCCATATCATCTGAGAAGATTTCCTTTAAATAATCAATGTTTTCTTCACTTACATTTTGAAAAAGTGTTTTGATCATTTGAGATTTTTTGTCATCTGTGGTTACTTTTCCGTAAGGTGACTGACAAGAGAAACTGATTAATAAAAATAATAAGATAAATTTTTTCATTGGGATAAATTTTAATTAGTTGTCCTTCAAAAGTAATAAAAAGCCGCTAAAAGTCAATAATTACAGATATTAATCAATAAAAAACCCTCTATTTTACATAGAGGGCTTGTGATTTTTGAATTTAAATACTTTTAGATTTTAATCCTCTTGTCCCATATTAGCTATGTATTCTGCTGAGTCAAAGACATATGTAACTTCAACTACTTTATCCCCTTCCCATCTGAAAGAAGCATGGACTGGATTGCTTACTTTTACCCCCGTTGATTTACTGGTACCTTCCCATTGAAACCAAGTATTTGTAAATACTTGACCCTCATCCAAAATAAAAGTTCCTGTTGCACGATTGTTATTTTTGATATCGCTGTAAAACTCTCTTCCAGCCATAAAACTTTCAATCATTTCGGCTGGAGTTGTTGTTTGACCATTGATTCTAGCAACCGCATTTTCAGCAAAAAAGTAATTTTGTCCGCTCATATCATTGGCTAAGTAAGCATCATTAAAAGAATTCATAATTTCTGATTTTGAATCGTTTGCTTCAATTATTCCTACATGAAATTCAGATTTTTTAAGAAGATCTTTTGTGTCATTTTTACAGCTCACCATTAAAAAGGAAGCTGTAATTATTAAGATTAGTTTTTTCATTTTTTTATCATATTTGGTTAATTGAATCGAATATAGTAAAAAACTTCAAATCTATTGAAGGAGTATTAGACATTGTATAAAATTAAGAAGGCATTATGAATTCATAAAAATTGATAACTACCGTATTTTTCTTAGTTTTGATATATTTGTTATAATATCCATTTAAATTAGCCAACGAACTAAAATTTATAGATTATGAAAAAAATCGTTTTTATATTCCTTTTAACCATCACTTTTCAAATGAATTCACAACAACTTCCTTTTTATGAAATTGGAGCATATTCCAGTGAATATTCTTCAACCAATGTAGTTTCAAGATTGATTGAAGGTCTTGGGTATCGTTTTTATTGGGCATCAGAATCTTTAACTGAAAAGGATTTGAATTATAAACCCAGTGAAGATAGTCGCTCCACCTTCGAAGTGATGGAACATATTTACGCATTAACCCTTTCAATGGTTTATACTTTTGATGGAAAAGAATATGACTTTTCTCATGATAAATATCCATACGATGAGTTAAGAGAAAAAACATTGAAGAATCTCGAGTATGTATTCAATCGATTAAAATCAACCGATGATTTGTCAAAACTGAGCATACAATTAAATATAGGTGGAAAATCGATGTCTTTTCCTTTTTGGAATATGATCAACGGCCCTATATCGGACGCCATATGGCATTGTGGTCAAGTGGTTACAAACAGAAGAGCTAGTGGAAATCCATTGAATTCCAAAGTAAACGTTTTTGTAGGGAAAACGATGCCTTGATTTAGGGGGGGTTAATGAAAAATAAAATGCAGTAAAATCAAACTGAGAGCTAAAGACCAACCCCAATATTTCATGGATTTATTTGAGGGTTGAAAAAGAGATGATAGCTGGTTTAGTTTCCCCTGACTTCCTATCACTGCAATACTTAAGCCACTGATGATTACGCAAAATGCCCGAACAAAATAATTCATTTCCGGGAAAAGGATTTGTAATAGAATATTTATCGGCAATGATATAATAAATGCGATCAGTACAACTTTTATCTGGGGTTTCATTAACAAAACAGCTGAGCAAATTAAGATAACAATTCCGCAGTTGATGTAATAACGCAAATTATTCAGTGTATGGGTAAAGGCCGAATTTGGATTGTCAAACTTTAAGTATAAGAGAATGAGTCCCATGATCAAAGCAGTTCCCAAGCTGAAAAGAATGGCCCTTCTTCCAGAGCGAATTTTTTCCTGATCATTTGCTTTCCGATTGATGTACTTTGCATAGATATCAGTTGACCATAAAGTGGCCAATGAATTAAATGTTGAATCTACTGTACTCATAAGTGATGCAAATAAGCCACATAAAATGATTCCTTTGACTCCTTCAGGTAAATAAGTTTTTACTAAATATGGGAAGGCTAAATCGGGTTCTGAAAGACCATCTCCTAACATTCCATAGAGGGCAATTCCTGGAACAATGATTAAAACAGCCATGAAGTATTTGATCAAACCTCCAACCATCAAACCTGTTTGTGCATGAGTGACACTTTTTGCTGCCAAAGCACGTTGAATCACAGTTTGATTAGCACACCAATAATTGATATTCAAAAAAAACAATCCAAATAAATGCGTCCAAGGAAGTGTTGGATGATCCGCAGGTAAATGAAGATGCATTTTTTGAGGGGTTTTTATGTATAATTGGTCCCATCCGCCAAGATGATAAACAGCAGTTAGACAAACGACAGTACCTCCTAAGAGCAAAACTCCAAATTGTATGATATCAGTTTTTACAACTGCTCTAAGCCCTCCAAAATAAGTGTAAATTGCTGAAAATATACCAAGAATGACAATCAATATGGCGATACGAATCAATCGATTTTCATGTAAAAAAGACAGTTGTTCTCCAAAGACCATATCAGCTGCATAGGCTCCCCAAAATAATGCTGCGCCAAGGGTAACGGTCGCAAATAAAGCAATATTGGCTAATGAGTAGAAAAGTGCAATACGTTCCCCTAATTTTTTAGCAATAAATTGAGTAATGGTGGTTATTTTTTCTTTTAAAAAAAGAGGAACAAAAACAAAAGCTCCTAGCAAGATTCCTTGGATTGCATTGATTTCAAGATTGGCTTGAGCTAATCCATAAAGGTAGGCAGACCCCATCATTCCTAAAAATTGATATCCTTGAATGTTTGTTGCTATGGTTGAAAAAGCGATTGAATACCAAGGTAAATTACGAGAGCTCAGAAAATACTCATCAGCTGAACTATCGGCACTCACTTTTCCACGCAAGGCTACAATTAGTATGAGTATAAAATAAGTTATTACAATTATAAAATCAATCATACTTATTTTCTAGGGCCCTTTCCTAAGGGACTATTTGGAGTTTCTTTTGGAACTCTACCATATAATTCTGGAAGAGACATTGTCTTTAATCTTGGAAGCACAAGTTTTGCAAATAATTCACATTCTTGTTGATGAGGATACCCAGAAAATATAAAAGATTCGATCCCCATATCCATGTAGCGTTCAATTTTTGCAACGACCTGATCTGGATTTCCAACAATGGCCGCTCCACAACCAGATCGAGCCAACCCGATTCCTGTCCATAAGTTGGGTTCTACATAATATTTTTCATCAGCTTCCTCTCGTAATTTTGATTGCCTTGCTACACCAAGTGAAGCAGCGTCTTGAGCTCTATTTCGAATATCAGTTCCTAGATCGAGATCGAGATTAGAAATCAAATGATCTGCATAGGCACGAGCTTCCTCTTCAGTTTCACGAACAATCACATGAACTCTCAAACCAAATTTGACCGTTCGATGATATTCTGCAGCTTTGTGGGTCATTGTATCCATTAAACCTTGTAATTTTGACTCGGTTTCTGGCCACATTAAATAAACGTCACAAAATTCTGCACACAGGTCTAAGCCATCTGGTGAATAACCTCCAAAATATAGCAATGGCCCCCCATTTTGTTGATAGGGTTTTACTGGGTTTGTAGGAAGGTCAAATTGGTAGTACTTTCCTTTAAAATTGATATGATCTTGAGTCCACGCTTGTTTCAGAATTTTAATGACTTCTCTAGAACGTGCATAGCGTTCTGGAGAGGATAATTCTGTTCCAGGTAGGTTGGATGAAATGATATTGATTGTCAAACGTCCTTTCAGCATATGATCAAGAGTAGCAATGGTGCGAGCCAACATCGGTGGATGTAATTCTCCACATCGAATGGCCACCAATAGATTAATTTGCTTGGTTAGAGTTGCCATTCCAGCTACAAAAGAAAGAGGATCTTGACCTACTTGATACGAAGAGGGGCACAATACATTTCGAAACCCCAGTTTGTCAGCAGTACGAACAATCGAAGAAGTGTTTTCCCACGTGCTTTTAAAATCAGGGTTACGATGCCCCAAATAATCATCATCTCCATCACACAATGGTGCAAACCATGCAATTTCTGCAGCCTTATTAGTAGATAAAAAATTACTCATTTCAACGGATTTGTTAATGGCATTAAAGCTAATAATTCTGTTTGACAATTGTCATCAATTTTTTTCTTTTATGATTTTACAAACCAATAAGGTATTGGAATTTAAAAAAGAATTGAGTTTGATTGAATTGAAGTAATTGAAAGTGAGCCCCTTCAATTTCTTCGATTGTATTTTGATTTCCTCCTAAATAAAAAATTGTTGATGGGTTTGGATTCCACTGAATTAAGGGCTGAATAAAAAATTGATTGGTAAACGTATTTTTTTGTGAAACCAAACGAACATTGAAGGCATTGCTAAATTGATATCTTAAATTGAGACGAGCAATGCTCCCATTAAAATAGTTTTTACCTCCTTCCAATCGTTCAAGTTTTGAATACCTCAGTGACGGATTTATGATTAAATTGTCATTGACCTGAAAATTCAAGTTTAGAAAAGCCGATTCAAGTTTTCCCACTTCAGGGATATCTTCATTTACTGAAAGGTCTTTCCCTTTATCCAATGATGCACGAAAATTAAATGATTCACTAGGAGATCCATTTAAAGAAATTGAATGAGTAGGTAAATCATTGAAACGAATCCCTAAAAATGTTTTTACGGCATCATAATCTAGCGTGTATTTTATTTCTGTCTGTCCATATGTTTTTAAAGAAGCAAAAAAGTCTACACTAAAGTTTTTATAAAGATCTTCAAAGGTATAGACCACATCTACTTTTGTTCCAAAACCAAAAGATTGTACAGCTGGTTTGTTGATGATATTTATATATTCATGGAAAAATGTCCCCCAGCGTCGATTGTTCTTGACAACAAATCCCACATCAGATCGATACTGGGGCGAAATATTTCGATAAAAAAGATAACTCTGCCAATGTTCTGTTTTTCTGTAAAGTTGAACGTATAAAGCATTTCCGTTAATTCGATCTCCATCCAAAGCAATTGTTTGGCCATTAATCGTTGCGTCAGTTTCTATCCAATCGTTTACTGGTTCCTCATTGATATTTTGAAATAGTTCGAAACTAAGTCTTAAATTCTGATTTAACAGAAAAAGTCCATCAATACCAAAAAGATGTCCATATCCACCACCTTTGTAAAAACGATTCATCATTACGCCACCAAAACGAGATCTTGGACTCAGAAGATGTTGATAGCGCATCACATTTACCAAACTTTTTCCACCCAGACCTGTATAAGAGCGATCTTCACTTCCAACCAGGTAAACCGAATTTTCGTCCAAAGCATTGAGCATAAAAATTCGAGATTTTTTTCCTTGACTTAATAATTTTGAAGCAATGGAAGGATTGACAATTGAACGAGAATAAAAAGCTCCATCAGTAAAGTTGACAAGATCGGTTCCTCGATTGAAAAAGGGACGTCTTTCTGGGTATTGTAATGAAAAAGAGGAATTGACATCAATTTGTGTCACATCTGCTTCTACTTGTGAAAAGTCTGGATTGAGCGTTAACTCAAGACTCGTGTTCTTGTTGATGTCTAAATTCAATCCCAAACCAGCATTTCCTTTTACAGATCCATAGGATATAGGTTCTTCAGGAAGACTTCTTTCCCCTTGTATATTACTCGATACATAAGGCAATATCTCGAAACGTTTGTCAATTACAATATCTTTTAAAACTAGTTTGTCCGTTGTTTGACAAACAACACAACTGTTGTTTCGATCACGAATTTGACTGCTAACTTCGATTTCGTTCCCATTTTCAATATAGCGTCGATAAAAGTTAATATGCCAAACTTGATCTTTCCCATTTGGAAAAGGGATTTCAGAAAAAGGGATTTTCATTTCAATTGAATACCCATCTTTGACAATGACTCCCTTGGATTCAAAATTGACATTAAACGTACTGTCATATCGATCATCATCAGAAAGAGCATTGACCTGTCTAACATCAAATTGGCTTCCTAAAGCATTGACAGCAAGACCCAAATTATTTCTTGCGTCCGCAAATGGGTCCAAACGCATTAAAACAACATCATCACTCCAAATGTTAAAGTCATCTCTGGGTCGAATAGAGGCTCTGATATTTTTAGGATCATCTTTTGCATAAATTCCAACAAATAAGTATTGATCAGAATAAGTTACATAAGCAGTTGTCTCTTTTCGAGCAGGAAGATTGTTTGCTGGATTGAACTCAATATCAAGCGGAATTTTGACAGCATTTGACCATTCATTCTCATTCAGTAAACCATCTAAAATAATTTGTTCTTCGTTTGATTTTTTTGGAGTAAATGTTTCTTGTGCAAGAACAATAGGGTCTATGCACAAACATAGGATGATGCTAAAAATTGTTACAAAGTAGCGACTGTGTAGGGTGTATTTATTCAAGTATTTTCTTTTACTCAGTCAATAATTTATGTTTCATAAAATCTTTGGCAAAAGCAAATGATTTTTTACGAGCCTCTGAATTGCCTCCAATATTAACTCCTCGCTTGGCACAAAATAGAAAACCAACTTTTTGAAGAGTAGGATTCGACATGGGTATTTTCAGATAATTCATCAATACATCACCATCAGCTGATAAATCAAATAAACAATCTTTAAAACTATAGCCTTTTTCATTTCTTCTTACAGGTTCTTCACTATCAAAACCATGATGAGCTTCTGGATATCGAGTAATGTCTATATGAGCATTTTTAGCAGCTAATTTATCGACCAAGTCAGTGCAAGGAGCTGCAGGTGTCCAATTGTCAGCTTCCCCAATTAAAATATGAATGGGAGCTTTGGTAAAAGAAAGATCTTCAGGATTGATAAAACAAGGAGGATAAAAGGCCAAATGAGCTGCAAAACTTACCTCTGTTGTGATGGCTTTTTTTAAAGGCATCCAACCGGCAAAAAGAGTGACTCCTCCTCCCAAACTCCATCCCGTGATGGCTACTTTATCTTTATTTATTTTTGGATGCTTGGCAAGTTTTTCCAATGCTCTATATGCATCCAATATAATTGCTGCAATGGTTACCTGATCTTGTGATCCAACGGTAGAGCGAATTCCTCTACTTTTAAAACTATGCAATTCAAATGTTGCAAACCCCATTTCTTGATACATTTGGAGATACTCTAAATGATGTTTTTTCCATCCGTTACTTCCAGCAACTCCAATAATGAGAGGATATTTTTTATTTGGTTGCAAGCTATCCACAGGGATGGTGAGCTCACCATAAACTTTTTGCTTTTCCTGATCTTCTAAATCTTCAATGATGTCATTGAGAGAAAAGGGATTGGCACTTTCAAAGTAAATTGTTTCTTTTTGAAATTGGGCATGAACACCCAATTGAATCAAAAATAAGGCGATAAAAAGTTTCAAAGTTCTGCTAAACGTCATATGATTGGTTATCAAAAAGAGGTTGATTTTAATTTTATCTCAGACATTTCTTTTTCCATATTTTTTTGAAAAAGTTGATACATCCAAAGTGTTGTCCATAGCGTTGTTATAAAATAAATGATTGTGAATACGGCAAAAGAAAAGTGAATATCCCATAAGCCCAATTCTGAAGGATAAAGCACAATAATCAATCCCAGGATGCCTCTTAAAATTTCAAAATGATAAGCCCATTTATGCCCATCCATGATGGAGGTAAATCCAAAAATTGTTGTAAAAATTAAAAGCCCAAAACTCAGTTGAGAGTTTAGATTAAGCTCACCAAAAGAAGCTAAAAACACATAGATAAAGATATTCAAACAAACAAATTGAATGACTGCCATCCTCTTATGAAGTGGAGTATATGTTGGGGCATATTTTTTTTGTTTATAGACATTTTGAACAGTATTTAGTGGAAATTTTTTTGACACATCTTTAGGTCGCCAGCCAGTTGGCATGAACCATAACTTAATTTTATCACTCCATTTATTCGTTCGCCATGCATCTTTTGTAAGATTCCAAGCATGATGAAAATTGATGATAAAAGGGTTCCAAGTTCTTACAGGTTTGAGCGTTCCATATACACATGGGACATGATCGAGTTCTTCTTGAAAAGTTCCAAACATTCGATCCCAAATACAGAAAATGGCAGACAAGTTTTTATCGACATACTCAGGATTGATTGCATGATGAACTCTATGTTGTGAGGGAGTTACAAAAATGTATTCTAGCCATCCCATTTTACCAATATGTCTAGTATGATACCAAAATTGGCCAAAAAGATGCAGGGGTGCCAGTACAATGATAATTTTATGAGGAACCCCAAGGAGTGCCGCAGGGATTAAGAAAAAGGCACCAAACCCAAGAACTTTTCTCGAAATACTTTGCCGAAGTGCACAAGCCAAGTTAAACTCTTCACTACTGTGATGGATGACATGCCTGTTCCAAAAAATATTGATTGAATGACTCAATCGATGATTCCAATAACTTGCAAAATCTAGGCATAACAGAGCGATCAAATACAAACCGATGCTTTCTTCAAGTTGGGTCAATGCAATATTTTCAAGTATGAATGGATAGGAAATGATTATAAAGCCAATTCCTAAAAGGTCTTGCATCATATTTGTTGTTCCTGAACTCAAGCTGGAAATTGTATCCATCAAATTATAGGTAAGATTTTTTTTCCAAATTCCATACAGAATTTCAATCAATATCAATACCATGAAACTTGGTAGTGCGATTAATAGTATGTTTGCGTAGGTTTCCATATAAAATAAGTCTTCTAATTTCTTTTTTTAGAATACTTATTTGAGTTTACATCTGGAGGCAATACAATTGATTTTTTAGCATCATTTTTCTTACCCGATACTTCTTTAGTTGTTCCACATGAGGAGAAAAGAAAAATGAAAGCTGAAAGGAAGATGATTTTTTTCATGATTTCATAATTTTGATGTCCTACAAATGTAGAAAAAAACAAACATATGCATAATTAAGGTTCTTTTATTGATGTATTTTTAAAAAAACATCGGAAAATCTGTCTTATTGTTAATAAATTAATTAATCACCTCCCCAAGTATCTTGGAAAAAAATACCCACACCAAGTTCTGCCCATAGATACAATAACAAGAGAACTAACATTAAGATTAGAATGGTTTTTTTTCTTTTCATGCGTCTTTATAATTTCAATATTGAAAAGGGAGTTTAGTAGTGGATGTAATTTATATCTCGTTTAGATAAGAATCAATTTCTTTCACTAAATTTTCTGCTGTACTGATATTATTTTCATAAAGTCCAGTTAAAATAGAAGTATTGGTGCCTGCTCTGAATAATAATCTCATGATAATTTTATGCCCTGGATGTTGCTTTAAAGATTTGTTATAGCTGCTTATTTGTGTAAACAAGTCTGTGTGAACAATTTTATCCAACTGAGTCCACTCATAAATAAAACCATTTTTATCCAATTCCAATTCCAATTGATTGGCCCAATTTCTTTGATCGATTTCAAACATAATTATTTCATTTACATTTTAATGATAACTGTATAATAATTGCTCTAGTGAATCACTTTTAAGATGTTGAAGATGACCTGAGTTTTTTAGGGATTCAAAAGCTGAGTTATTGTAGTTAAGTTGAACTTCAACAATCATGTCGATCACGGCTTTCTGAATTTTCAACTGGTCTGAAAAATCATCATCGATAAGCATTTGAGAGACCTCAATACAATCCTTAGCATGCTGCAATCTAAAATCTAATAACCGTTGAGATTCTTTGATGTCATTTTTAATATTAGATTTGATTTTTTGAAGGTAGGCCCTCATGGTTTTTACCTCAATCCTTGATTGGTTTAAATTATTGACTTGAAGCGCCAATAGAATTCCAATGGTGACCAATATGATTTCACCAACAGCATACTTTAAATAGCTAAAAGAACTATTATTATTCTTTTTGGGATTCTTAAAAAATGAAAATCTCATCACGTCTGTTTTTTCAAATATATAAAATGTTCGTTGACTGAATTCAAAGAGAGATTAAATATCGATTGTACTAATTTTTTGGAATAAATCATTCTTAATTTAGGGGTTGTGTTTTTTAGAAATTCACTTTGATATCAATGGTATTGATAAAAGGTTGAGTACTGTTATCACTAAAAGTACCCACAAAATGAAGTTTTTGCTGTTGTAAATAAGGATGTATATTGTCCACATTAATGCCTTCAATAGTAAGGTCTTTATCTTTGTAATAATCAAATGTTCCATCTCCATTGTTTAACCAAATTAGATGATTCAATTTAATTCCATTACAAGCAGTTACATTCCACCAACAATTGTCAGCATTACGATAAAGGTTTCCATAGTGGAAAGGTCTTAAAAGAATGTCTAGAAATCCATCACTATTTGCATCAAAAACTGAAAATTCTCTAAACTGTAATTCGTTTTGTGTCCATGTTGGAGAGGAAAATACATATTCAAACTCTGCATTTCCAGTACCTTTCCATACCTCAAAACCACCATAATCTAAATCTTCTCTAGCCACAGCGATGTCTAAAATACCATCGTTTGTAAAGTCATGAATTTTAATTGAGGTTGCTCCCAAACCCCAATCGTAAATATAGGGTTCGTTGATTTGAAAATGAAGTTGAAACTCTTCCTCTGTGGCATTAAATTTATAGATTCTAATTTCATGTTCCTCACCTGTTGGAGCGGTTCCACCACCATAATCAGCAGTAATAATTTCGTCGATTCCATCACCTATTAAATCTGCAAAATCAAGAGTAAATGGTGTAAATCCATTAAAGTTCAATAGCTCATCTTTTCGGGTAAAAGATCCATCCTGGTTTTGAAGAAATAAATTGATTCCTGCATGAGAAATCCCAGGAGTGACTCCCACATCTGTAAGTCCGTCATTATTTAAATCTCCAGCACAGGTTCCATGAAAAAAACCTTGTTCATTGGGCGTATTTATTTTTCTCCAATTGATATCACCGTTGTTGAATAGTTTTCCTATATACACATCACCTTTCCATTCGGAAAAATTTGGGCCGATTTCATTTCCATCTCCAATGATAATTTCGTCACCACGTCTTTCAAAATTTCTCATACCCCATGACTCAAGATTGTAATCTGTTTTGAAAAAATTCCACGTATCGTCCTCTTTAATTAAAATTTGAGAAGCTACTGGGTTTACGTTGTCAATGCTGTTTCCTGAACTCCAGTCAGCCACACCAGGATAATAGGCAAACATTGTCTGATCATTTCCAAAAACAAACGTTCCACTAACATCATAGAAGGTTCTTGAGATGTCCTCTGGGGATACTTGAGATGTAGGAATTTGAATGGAATTTGTAGTTACCTCAAAAGCAAGAACTTCTTCGGGGGGGGCGGTAATTTGATCTGGTTCTGAGTCCATTGCATCTTTGGAACAGGAAAACAGAATTAAAAAAAATAAGAGATGTTGTATTTTCATTTTTCAATGGTTAACAATAAAATTAGAGATTAACACTTTTTTTGATGACTCATTTTGTTTCAGAATTAAAAAAAAGACAACTAAAGTTTAATGTGTTTATAAAGACTGAAAAAGTAGACGATAATTGAAGCCCACATCAAGTAGATAAAATGTGAAGAAGGAATCCAAATATAGGCCAACACTAAATTTGAAATTAATAGAATGCCAAGCACAGTCAATAGGCGTTTTCTAACCACATAAATTTCTAAAAATTTATACGGGGTAAAGGAAAGGAGTAAAAATCCTATTCCCAAAACGTAAAGTCCTAAAAACCGATATATCTGAGTTAAATACTCACTTAACGTTGCATTCCCTTCTATTGAAAAAAGCTTCTCAAAAGTCATTTTTAACCTTTCTTCATTCGCAACTTGATCCAATATCCAAGGTTCGTTACTAATTAACCATCGGATTCCACAAACGCAAAGTGTAATGCTGATAAGCATTAAAGAATATTGGATATATTTTATTGATTTGTTTTTCATTAAAAAATGAAATTGACATTCAGACTTTCAAGTTACAAAATTTAAATTTTATTGATAAGTTGATAAATAATAGATTAAATGAAGAGGTCTACAGATTATTCTTTGATAAATTTGTGTGTGGAACTATTTTTTCCTTCCCATACATTAATGAGATAGATTCCTTTTGCTAAGTGGCTAATGTCAAGTTGATTTTTGGTAATTGTTTTGATCAGCTGGTTTCCAAGTATGTCAAAAACAATTACATTAAGAATTTCTTCATTTCCTCTAAAATTAATATTGTTTGATGAAATTGTTGGAAAAATTGAGATCGAGTTTTTCAATTCATTTTCAACAGCTAGCGCATCTGTAAAATCTAAATAATTTAGATGTATATTATATGAAAAATCAGCATTGTCAGATGAATTAGAACCAAATTTTAAAATCTCATAAATTCCATCTTGATTTGTGTCAACAGGAAAAGACCATCCTTGATTTGGTTCTACTTCAACTGTTTTTAATACAAAATTTTGACCATTATTATTCAGGAAAAATACAGATTCGTTGTAATTATCTGTATATACATCTACCATTAGGATATCTTGAAAACCATCTCCGTTAAAGTCATTCACATAGAATCCATTGGCAGAATTTCCTAGATATTCAATTCCATGAAACCAATCACTTGTTATTTCATTCCCTTGATAATCAAAAATATGCAACCCACCATGAGGCACTGCATCTAACGTATACATTTGAATGATGAATTCCTCAAACCCATCATGATCTAAATCTTGAATATAAAAGGTGTCTCTATTGACAAACGCATCTTGGTTATTGATATCATTGCCTCTTTCAAGTCTAAATTTATCAAGTAAAATAAAATTTCCTTCATCATCTTTTTCTTTTGAATAAACTGAAACCTCAGGATACATATAAGGTCCATTTGAACTCCACTCTTCGTTTCCTGGATATAGTACATAAATACGATTGTTGTAATCTCTAAGGATTACAGAGTGAGAGGCCATGTAAAAACCTGAAGATGTATTGTATGTATCTTCCCATTGATAAATAAATTCATGAGAAATTTCATTGTTTGAGTTGACATGATACTTTGTGCTAAGAAAATTATTTGCTGGAGTATTTTCAGGATGTTGATTGATGGAAGGAATCACAATTTCAGATTCACCATCATTGTCTATATCCAACACAAAACCTCTTTCATAATTAGGAAAACCATAACCATCATGCATTGAATCATCTATGTATTGTGAATCAAAGCCAGAACCATTGTTTAAAAATAAATGACCAGGCATATTCATAGAATCATCATAAGGGTAATAATCTGGCTGAAGACCGGGCTCTCCATGATAATTCCCAACAGGAACGTATAAATCAGTTAATCCATCACCATTAAAATCTCCAATACAATCCTCCCATAATGCCGATTCCCCCTCTACAACAGTCAAAAAATTATGATCTTCTACAAACTTACCATTCTCATTATCCCAAATAAAAACACTTAAAATTGAGGGTAAATAAGGGTTTCCTGCTATCATAGTAATAACATCCAAATAATCATCATTGTTAAAATCTACATTTATTAACTGGGAATATGCACCGAAAAGGCTTCCTTCATATCCATTTTCAGTCAAATAATTGATGGTGTTTTCAGAGATCATTAAAGGTTCTTGATCAATTGAGATGATTTGCTGACCGTTAGAAGCTAATGTGGTAAAAAATAAAATAACAAGTATTTTTTTCATCATTTAAATTTACAATAATTTTTAAAATTCACTTTTTTATGAATATGAAAGACCTACTTTTTTTCAATTAATGACCATTCCCCTAAAAAGGGGATGATAAATTTTTAAGTATCGATTTTTTTTGTTAATTTTAAACTCAATATCTTCCCCTTTTTTAATTTAATAACAATATTCCCGTCCATTGTCCAAACTCCTTTGAACAAAATGAATTTGGTCTTCATTGATTCGTTTCATTACAATAAATAAGATTTTTTATAAGCAAATAAAAAAAATGCTATCATTTTTTTCTCTTAAAATTGCTATGAGAAAGAAAATTATGGAACCATCATATACGGTCTTTTGTATGTAAAGGTTTCAGCATTTGAACTCCAGATGATTCTGGAGGAAAATTAGATTATTCACTACCATATGGAACATATGGTAGTGATAATTTATTTGTAAGTATGCAAGTGAACTGAATTGGCTAAGTAGTTTGGCCTATTGAACACGACTTAAAAAACCTTGATTAAGCTCCCATTCAGCGTATTCTGGTGAACTTGGAAAAAATGTATTGTAAAATTCCACTTTACCATCATTATCGTAATCTTTAAAATGAGCCCATCGGAACCAACTCCCATTTGGAGATGAATTTTCATTAATGAATTCTTCTGTTGCGTCTACATAACCATCCATATTTTCTTTCAGGATCTGTATTGACCAACCCAAATAAAAATTACTATTACTCAGGATATTATCTCCGGTACGGGTAATGATAATTTCGTATTTGCCGTTACCATTCAAATCATAGAAGTTGAAATCTGTGACGACCCCTTGGCCAAAAATTTCAGTTGCAGGTAAACGGACAAATTGGTTTTGTGTATAACTCCCTCCATTACCATAAATAATGAGAGGTGTATTATCATACTCAGGCTGATTTCCCCAATCATGGCCTCCGCAAATAATGTCTAAAAAGCCATCCTTATTAATGTCGAACAATTCAGCGTTGAACATTCCAAACATAAGCGACTGGTCAATCATATCTAAATTTGGACTAAGCACGCCATTTTCATTAAGATATATAGCACTTTTCCCTCCGCCTGCTTCAACCACCAAAACGTCCAAGTCTCCGTCGTTGTCAATATCCCCTGAAGCACCTCCGTGATAAAAAGAAACGAGACTCGAAAATTCAGTTTCAACAAATCCACCTTGTCCGTTGCTCATAAGTACTTTCACAAATTCACCAGGAAAAGGCTGTTTGTCATAGCCATGTCCAATGAGAAAAAAATCGACGTATTGATCTTGATTAAAATCTCCATAAAGCAATTTTCTGCCATGTACCAAACCTAAAAACATATGATCATTGGTAGGGTCTGGAACAAAATTACCATCACAATCACCTAAAAAAAATCGAATGGGTTTCTTTCGCTCATATCCTGTATATCCGTCTGGATAGTCGACATGATTATCATAATCATTTCGATAGCCCATTACATCTTTTATGCCGTCATTATTATAATCAATATAGACTCCACCAAAGCCATATTCCCAAGTGTCTCCTACGTGATATAACATGTCCATGTTCACTTCTCCATCAGGTCTTAAAGGATATGATATATCAAATAATTCATAGGACGATTGTGATAAATTTGGTGGATTGCTATCCTCGTAATGACAAGGTGTTTCGGGTTCGTTATTTTGAGGATCTGAGGGAATGCTTTCGTCACTTGAAGAACACCCAATCAACGTAAGGGCAAAAATGAATAGAGTAGTTTTTTTTAACATTGTTCTTTGATAAAGAAACAAAACAAGTTCAAATAAAATTAGGGATCTCATCGTAACGAATTTAGAGATTTAAATGTATAAAAAATCTCAATATATTTTCTTATTCATTTGATAATCATAAAACTGAAAGTTTGTTAAATTGAAAGAAGAGATGCTTACGGTTGCGTATATTTCTCTCTCATATTTTTAATCAAATCGTAGGAAAGGACTTCAATTTTTTTATTTGCCGGATTGAATGCCGATACATTAGAAAGTAAGACAACTCCAATTTCATTTTTTAGATCAACAAGTATCGACGAGGTATAACCGCCAGTTCCACCACCGTGGGTATATAATTGATCATTGGATTTAGTTGAATTAATGATATGCCAACCCAATCCCATATCAAACTGACTATCTATTTTAATCGTTTTCTTTCTCATTAACCTTAATTCTTGATCTGAATCGTCAAATTGAGCAAGTACATATTTTGCCATATCTTCAACATTAGACAATATACCACCGGCGGGTGCTAACACGGAGAAGTTCCAATTTGAAACTTCATTTCCTTGACCATCCAACCCAGGAACTAATTCGTTATTTAACAACTCAATGTTAAAAGTTGTACTGTGCATTTTGAATTTTGAAAAGATATATTTTTGAAACAATTGTTCGTAATTTAAACCATATATTTTAGCAAGTGTATACCCCAAAATACCAACTCCTAAATTGGAATATAGGTAGCTGCCTTTTGTATCCTCATCGATATCTAATAAATTTTCTAAATAATTATTCAAATCAAATTGGTCATAATATTTGTAGGGGTTATCCTCCAAATTTCTAACATTGACAACTTTTTGATTTTCACCTCTAGATAATATTTCAATGATATGAAATCCATACATCGTTTCAATAACATCGATCGTTCCAATTTTATTTTGAAATGAAAAATCTCTGAATTTTGGAACAAAACTATCAAAATAGGTAAATTCAATTTCACCATATTCATTGCTTATTTTTCTCTCAGCAGATAAATGCACAAATGTTTTAAACTCAGCCTCTTTTCTTTTTAACAGTGTTGAAATACTATCGGCTGTTTTTTTTGCTGCTTTTTTTGATCGAACAACCTCTGAATTGCTTTCGTAAGCACCTTTGTAAGGAATTAAAATATGTCTGACCTTGACCGTATTAACAGTATCAAGTTTTTCTGTAGTAAAGTTTGAGGGTAATCTTGGAAGACCAGAGCTGTGATTCGCCAAACTCTGGAATGAAATTTTCACATCATCTTTCATTTGTAAGCCCAAATACTCATTGATGTGATCATCCAAATTGACCTTATTTGCAATTACAGTTCTTGCTAGTAAATTAGAGGTAAAAACTTTTGAGATTGAGCCAATTTCAAAAATATTTTGATAATTGTGAATAGGAGAGATTGAATCGTTATGACGTTTTAACCCATAATAGCGTACTTTACCGTTCTCAACAAGGGCAATCGATATTTGAGTTCTATTTGGAAAGAATTTAGCCTTATCAAAAATTAAGTTTTTTTGATTTTCTGAAATTATATTTTCTTCCTCTGATAAATTGTTGATTGCATTTTTCGAATAAACTTCTTCTACATAGGGTTTTATAAACAACCCATTAATTTTTTCATTTTGATCCAAAGAAATATTAAGAGTTAATATGGCCTGCTCAAATTTTGTTTTGTATGATGCGTAGGTTTCATTTTCATATCTAATAAACTCCTTGTTTTCAATTTTGCCAACTTGTGAGTTTAAAGTGGTAAAAAGCTCAGATGTCTTATCCATAGGTAAGGCATCTTTCATAACTTCAGCAAACATTGAAAAAATAGCAGTATAATTCTCTGAATTGTATTGTTCTATGAATTTTTCTACAGCAATTTTGTTTGATGATTTTTCATCCTGTCCAAAACAACATATTGGAATTAATAGTAATAGAAGCATTAGTTTTTTCATAATTCAAATATAAGCAAAGCAAAGAATCTATTTATGTGATTTAGAAATAGTTCAATCAAGGAAGACGTTATGATCAAGAGTAAGAATTTTTTTTAGGAAACCCGAAGCGAACTACATAATTCTTAATTATAAATCACAATTATTAGTATATAACAAAAATTTATCGCTATATTTTTTATATATCATAAAATTTATTCAAATTTGTTAGAAACACAAGAATATGAAACAAAGCAAATGCCCTTTTCACGGATCAACAACCCAACCCAATCTCGGAACACAAAACAAAGATTGGTGGCCAAATCAATTGAATTTAGACATTTTAAGACAACATGACACTAAAAGCAATCCTGTGTCGGAAGTCGATTACAAACAAGAGGTCAAAAAACTTGATCTTTCTTCTGTCAAAGAGGATTTGAAAACGATGATGAAAAATAGTCAAGATTGGTGGCCTGCTGATTATGGTCATTATGGGCCTTTTTTCATTCGTATGACTTGGCATGCTGCTGGAACTTACCGAACTGGTGATGGTAGAGGGGGTGCAGCCACAGGAGCACAAAGGTTTGCTCCTTTAAATTCATGGCCAGATAATGGAAATCTTGACAAAGCTCGTCGATTATTATGGCCGATAAAAGAAAAGTATGGGAATAAGTTGTCATGGGCTGATTTATTGGTTTTAGCAGGAAATGTAGCTATTGAAGACATGGGAGGACCAAACCATGGAACAGTCTTGGGGAGAGAAGATATTTGGCATCCCGAAAAAGATATCTACTGGGGTGCGGAAGATGAGTGGCTAGGTGATAACCGATATGGAGATACCAGACAGTCACTTGAAAACCCATTAGCTGCAGTACAGATGGGACTTATTTATGTGAACCCTGAAGGGCCTAATGGCAATCCGGACCCTGCACTTTCTGCACAAGACGTTCGAGAAACCTTCAAACGTATGGCAATGAATGACGAAGAAACCGTTGCTCTTGTTGCAGGTGGACATACATTTGGGAAAGCGCATGGAGCAGGAGATGATTCTTTGGTTGGAGTAGAGCCAGAGGGATCTGCTATCGAAAATATGGGTTTTGGATGGTTGAGTAGTCACGGGTCAGGGAAGGGAGTAGATACAATTACTAGTGGAATCGAAGGACCTTGGACAAAAAATCCAATTCAGTGGGATATGGGATATTTAGACTTGCTATTAAATTATGAATGGGAATGTAAAAAAAGTCCAGCAGGTGCATGGCAATGGCATCCTATTGATTGTGCTGAAAAAGACATGGTGCCTCAAGTTGATGGAAGTAACGAAAAAGTATTGCCAATGATGACTACAGCAGATATGTCTATGAAAATCGATCCAACATATCGTGAAATTTGTGATCGCTTTTATGCCAATCCAGAGGAATTTGAAGAAGCTTTTGCCAAAGCTTGGTTCAAGCTTTTACATCGTGATATGGGACCAAAAAGTAATTATACTACAGGAGATTTCAAAGATGTAGAATACGTTTGGCAAGACCCTACTCCAAAAGGGAAAATACTTTCAGAAAAAGAAGAGCTAGCCGTACGAAATTCTATAGAAAATTCTGGACTTACTGTTCAGCAATTGGTGGAAACTGCATGGGCAAGTGCTAGTACGTTTAGAAACTCCGATAACAGAGGAGGTGCCAATGGTGCCCGAATTAGATTGTCACCTCAGAAAGATTGGGCAGTCAATAAACCTCAAGAATTACAAGGAATTTTATCTATTTATGAGAGGATTGCTGAAAAGCATCAAGCCAGTGTCGCCGATGTTATTGTTCTCGGTGGAGCTGTAGGGATTGAAATTGCTTGTGGGAAAAAAGTTCCAACAACCACCGGAAGAGGAGACGCTACTCAGGAAAGTACGGATAGGGATTCTTTTGATTTGTTAAAACCACGTGCTTGTGGATTTAGAAATTATTCAGAAAAAGCCTTTGCAGTAAGTCCTGAAGAAATTTTATTAGATAAAGCTCACCTTTTGGGATTGAGTCCAGTGGAATTGACTGTTTTGGTTGGAGGGATACGATCAATGGGTGTTTCAAACAGCGGTCATGGTGTTTGGACTGATAATTCTTTAAACAATAGCTGGTTTAAAACCCTTCTTTCTATGGAAGTATCATGGCGCCCAACGGGTTATAATAGTTATGATGGTTTTGATCGAATTACAGGGGTTAAATTGAGAACGGCTTCACGAACTGATCTGGTATTTGGTTCAAATTCAGAACTGCGCGCAATTGCCGAAGTTTATGCCCAGAATGATAATAATGACAAATTTATCAATGATTTTATTAGTGCTTGGAATAAGGTTATGAATGCCGACAGATTTGATTTAAAATAGATAAACGTTTGGCAAGGAAATAAGATTTCTTGCTCATTTAGTTACATTATGATTTGCATTTGTGCAATACTACCCAACAATCCCTACAAGGGTTTGCTTTTGCAAAGAACAGCTGAACAAGAAATCAGCGAGCTTATCAAAAAGCATGGCTCTAGTGATTCGTTTATTTTTAATACTCAATCTGGAATTTACATTTTTGCTTCTCCCGAAATTGTGAGTGAATGCTTATTGAAGCAAATAGCTGATTATGTGGGTCAAAAAACTGATAGAGGGTCTTTCATTCACACGTCAAACAATCAGAATTTTTTTAGAAATGTAACGCGAGACATTTTAAATCGAACCAATGCATCAAGTCTGGTGTGGAAGAATTTTATCAGTAGTTTTTTGATACAGCTCAATCCTTTTTATGGAGATGTGCTTCCAATTCATAGTTTATTTAAGGATTTTGTCGCTGTACTGAAGGAGCATGGTAGTGAAGAACAATTGTGCTATTTAAAAAAGAAAATGAATATTTTACGCTCACGTGTTACAGTAGACATTTCTTTGTATTGATTGGTCAAATTCTTCTTCATTTTAGAGTAGATACCCTATTTCACAAGAAACCTAACTTATTTTGTTTCTTGAAATAGAAAAAATTCTTCAATAGGCAGTTCAAATAATTGAGCCATTTTAAAAGCCGTTGGTAAGCTTGGATCAAACTTTTCTTTTTCAATAGCATTGATCGTTTGTCTTGAAACACCGATGACTTCTGCTAATTGTTCTTGAGTCAATCCTTTGAGTTTTCGTAATTCTCTCACCTTATTTTTCATGAGTATCTTTTTCTATTAATCACTAGGGTAATCATGTATGTGATTCCTATGAACGCTATTAAAAATCCTATCCCATCGTTTAGCTTCATAGAGGGTATTAGATTCGTTTGAACCAAAAGTGAAAAACTGAGGCTTACGATCACAGAAAGTCCCAAAGTTAGTCCCATAGATTCTAAATGAATCTTTCGTTCTAATTCATCAAAATGATTGAATAATTTTCTGTTTGCCAAAATCATTAAAATTCCATTAAAGAGATTTAACATAATTGCAAAAGTTGTAAATACCGAATGTTCATTCCAAATGAACTTTGGCCCCAATGTGGCTATGGCTAGAGTTCCAACCCAAGACCAGGTCCATACTGCTAATTGAATGATTCGTTTTTTTCTCTCTTGTTTCATTTTGTAAAGTTTATTTGACAAAAATAAGAATTTTTTTTAAATGTAAAGTTTTATTTACAAAATATTCATAATTATTGAGTAGCTCTTTTTATAAGTTAAAGTATTTTATCACAATTAATCAATTTCATTCCTCAAAAATGCGAACAGCTGATGTCTAGGATTCAGATTTTTTTTTTAGTAAAACAATAAAGAAGAAAAAGACTAACGATGAGATCGTATAGTAAGCAAATTTCTTGGTAAAAGGAGGGTACACCAATGTTATTTGTTAAATGTCCATTAAAATAATCATAAACCGAATGACTAAAATAGAGGACAGAGATTAAAATGAGTGAAGCATTTTTTTTAATGACAAAATAGATTCCAAATAATAAAAATGGGGTTCCGTAGATTACTTCCAATAGAAAAGAATTATTGTTTTGTCCAATGAATGAAAAGCCAATATATATTAAAGGTAAAAAAATAAAGGTTCTTCTAAAGAAATTGATAAGTTTACTTCTCATAATCATATACAAACTTGATGTGTGGACTACTAGCCATTAAGTTGGGATTTGTTCCTTCAATCCCCTCAGGAATTTCATGTTTACGCTCTTTGTAATAAGATACCCAACTAGACATTGGGTTGCCAGTATTGTCATTAAAGGTCATCGGGTGTGTAAGAAAAGGAATGGAATCTCCAGGAATCTCTTGGGTTGAAAACATTTTATAGACTAATTCGGAGCAATAGTAAGCATCATCATCCCACAAAAAAATCTCATCATAGGGTGTATCAATTCTTTCGATTCCATACTCAATTGCTTTAGATATATATGGTTGGTAGTAAGGATCTAGTCTTGCAACAGTGGTTTGAGATTTATTGAATTTGTTTTTATTTCTGTTCAGAAACTTTGTTAAAGGAGTTTGGCAAATTCCTTCTTTCGGAATGGCTTCTAAAACAAACCATTGTCCCTCTTTTTCCATTGCCATTCCCACATGCGAATAGTTTTTGGCCATCGAAGTAGCTGTTACCTCTTTAATTGCATTATCGATTGTGTCTGTTCCAGTATTTTGAAACAATAAATCTCCTTGTTTTAATTTAAATTTATTATTCTTTTGGTTGTTGTTACAGCTTAATAAAATAATACTGGATATAAAAAAGATACTAGCTTGCTTAAAGAGTTGAAACATTTTTTAATTTTTTAAATACTCAAAAGTAAGCAAAACAGCGAAACCAAGATAGGATTCCTGTATGATCATCCCATATTGGTTTCTCTATTATTTAGAATTGCTATAAAGTTTGTATTCATATTTTTTAAAATGTAAAGTTTTATTTACAAATAAAATTTTTTTTTCTAACTTTACGCCATGAGTACAGGTTTATTTATAGCATTGATTTGTTGTCTCGGTGGAGGCTACTTAATTTTAATAAAGAGAAAGAGATAGTTGATGAAAACTCAAACTATTGTTTTGGTTTCCGCCATGTTTTTAACTGGGTTGATGGCAGGCATTTTTTTTACTTGGTCCAATGCAGTAAAACCAGGCATAGGAAAATTAGGTGACCTAGAATATCTGAATGCATTACAATCTATGAATCGAGTCATCTTAAATGGGGCATTTCTAATTGTATTTATTGGGGCGATCATAGCTGTTGCTTTGGTTCCTATGTTTCATTTTCATTTGTATCCCAAGAATATTTTTTGGCTGTTCATATGCATTCTTGCCATTTATTGGATCGGAGTCTTTGGTGTCACTGTATTTGGGAATATTCCATTGAATGAACTATTGGATAAAACCAATTTAGAAACCATAAGTTTGGAGGAAATTACAGCGCTAAGAAGGCTTATAGAAGATAAGTGGAATAATTTCAACTTAATTCGCTCCATTTCTTCAGGAATAACTTTTTTATTACTTATACTCTCATTTCTACTATTAGACAAATAAAGAGATATTTCTAAAAAAGTCAGTCAGTTTTTAGTTGTTTCGTTTGAAGAAGTTTCTCTTCCATAAAATTAACAATAAAACAACGAATAGCAGTGAAAAAAAACCCAACCCTATAAAATTTAAAAGCGTAGAAGCTATATCAGCACTACTAAATCTTCCAGAATCAACAATTACCAATGCAGTCCAAAGCGAGGCAATCGATAAAACAAATAAAAACCAGGAAAAAAACTTTTTCATAAGTCAAATATAAAAAGATATTTCAATAGACGTTAGCAGAACTCAATCTTATTTTGACTTATTTTCTGATAAAATACACTTGCTTTAACCATAATTATGACAGATTATGTAATGTTTAAACTTCTTCCTATCTTAGAACTATTATTAATCATAAATCAATTAACAATGAAAAAATTATTATTTCTTTTTTTATTAATATCTTCAGTAGGTTTTTCCCAAGAGCTAGAATGGGATAAGTCCAAATCATTTGATGTAGTATTTGATATTGATAACGTATATACCTCAGACGGAGTAAATTGGGAGGTTACAATTTCAGGTCAAGCAGGTCCTTATGGAATGGGCTATGGGACTATTACGTTTAAAAATTTTGCAACAGATAGTCAACAAAGTGATTACAATGGCTATTTTTGGACACAAGTAGGAGATAAAACTTTTAGAGGATCAACTAATGGTCTTTGGAAGAAAGAGGGAAACACATATAAAACCTATGCTTATGATAATGATATTGTTGGAGGTGTTATAAATTTAGCTATAGGGAACTGGGATTTCGTGACAAAAAAAGCAAGCTTTACAGTTGCACCTTTAAAATAAAAATTTATTAAATCAGAAAGAATGAAGAAATTATTATTACTATCAACACTTGTCGGATTATTATTTTCATGTAATCAAAAAACTCAAGAACAATCGCAAAAGGAGGCAGCTATGGCTATTTATAATGAAAATGCTAAAGTTGTCCATGCATTATTTGATTCTCTAGAAAATGAAGATTTAGAAACTGCAGCATCTTTTTTTGCTGAAGAAGCTAAATTTAATCCCCCCGCATATGGAGGTAAAGATTTGAATAAAAAGGGAATATTAGAAAACTATAATGGTTTTATGCAAATATTAAATAATATAAAAGCTAATGATAGGGATTTCTACCCAACAGTTGATTCAAATTTTATTCCTGATGGAGGCGTCCGAATTTATGCAAAGTGGAGTGCTAATCTTGGGGACAATTCTATGGAAGGAATTAAAGCTTATGAGGTATTTAAATTCAATGAAAACCATAAAATTATTGAAGTAGATGAATATATGGATGTTTCAGGTATGCTCAATAAAATAGGGGAATTATCAGCAGAATAAAATTTCTATTTTATCTATACAAATCCTCCAAATTGGAGGATTTTTCTTTTACACCAATGGATATAATCCAAACCTTTTTTTATAACTGAAATATTAAATTCTTTCAAATAATGAACTGTCTATTTACTACCAGTAAAATGGTATTGTATGTATTTTTTATTAAATTTGGAGTAAAGTATTAAGGAACAAAAAAAGCCCTACATCTCTGTAAAGCTTTTGCTCCCCCT
>JAYPZA010000011.1:57304-76453 GCA_038136095.1 Flavobacterium sp. | reverse complement strand
AAATTATATAAAAAAACCAGAGATTTACTAAGTTCTAAGTTTTTTAAGAAATCACTCCAGAACCCAACAATTCAATGCCATCATACCATGCTACAAATTGACCTTCTTGAATTGCTGATTGTGAATTCTCAAATGCTACATAAAGTCCACTCTCCACTTTGTAAAGTATGGCATTTTCTAAAGGTTGACGGTAACGAATTCTTGCTTGAACTTGCATTGATTGGTTCTCCTTTAATCTGAGGTCTTCACGAATCCAATGTTCCTCTTCATTACTAACAAACAACACATTTCTGTAAAGTCCAGGGTGATTTTTTCCTTCACCAACATAAATAACATTTTTATCTACATCAGTTTCAATAACAAATAAAGGTTCCTTAGTTCCACCAACAGCGAGCCCCTTTCTTTGTCCTTTGGTAAAAAAGTGAGCTCCTTGATGTCTTCCTACAACTTTTCCATCTTTGGGTTCATATTTAAATTTTGTTGCATAAAACTCTAGTTCATGAACTTTATCTGAGAATGTGGGTGTTTCATTATTATAAATCGTCAATTGATTGTCAATCTGAATAATATCACCCTTTTTTGCTTGTAATTTTTGTTGCAAAAACTCGGGCAATCGAACTTTACCTATAAAACACAATCCTTGAGAATCTTTTTTCTCAGCGGTTACTAAACCTGCTTTTTTTGCAATGTCCCTTACCTCTGGTTTTGTCAATTCACCAATTGGAAACAAAGCTTTTGCCAATTGAGCTTGAGATAATTGACATAAAAAATAAGATTGATCCTTATTGGTATCCTCTCCTGATAATAGTGAATAAACAGGGTTTTCATCAATCAATTTTACAGCTTTTTTACAGTAGTGTCCTGTTGCCACAAAATCTGCTTTTAGTTTTATGGCAATCTCCATAAAAACATCAAACTTAATTTCACGATTGCATAATACATCAGGGTTGGGAGTTCTTCCTTTCTCATATTCATCAAACATATAATCAACAATGCGTTCTTTATATTGTTCGCTAAGGTCCACAACCTGAAAAGGAATTTGTAATTTTTCTGCTACAATTAAAGCATCATTACTATCTTCTAACCAAGGACATTCATTGGAAATTGTCACAGAATCATCATGCCAATTTTTCATAAAAAGACCAATAACATCATATCCTTGTTCTTTTAACAAAAATGCTGCGACACTACTATCAACACCGCCTGAAAGGCCAACGACAACTCGTTTCATATTTTCTCAACTAAGTGGAGGCAAATTTACAAAAATTGAATTTATAGATGTGAAATGCAATTAAGATGGAATTGTGAATGAATGATTAATTTTTATAATCATTTTTATCAAATTTATTGGCTTTCTTTTTTTCTTTTTCAGTCGAAATTTCACCCCCAATGTAAAATTCCCATTTTCCATCCCTCAATCCATTTTTATAGATACCTTCTTCTTTTAAATCACCATTCAATTCAAAATACTTCCCTTTACCATGGAGCTTATCATTTAAATAATGAACCTCTTCAATTAGGATACCTTGATCTGAAAACTTTTTAGAAAACCCATTTTTCTTTCCTTTTTCATATTCAGTAATTTCCAAAACTTTTCCATTTTCGTAATAATTTTTTAATTCTCCTTCTAATTTTCCATTTACATAAGTTTCCTCTGAAAATAGATTACCATTCGGAAAGTAATATATCCATTTCCCTACCCTATTCCTTCCAATCATATAACCGATAGATCTTAGTTTACCATCTAAATTGTAATAGCGAACCTTAGCAGAATCTGAATTTATTGAAAAATCTTTGATAATAGTGGGATGTTTAGAACTAGTAATGTCATAATATTTGAAAGATCCAACCTCTTTTCCATTGACAAATGTTCCAATATATCGAATTCGATTGTTGGAATGGTATTTTTTCCAAACACCCGTTCTTTTATGATCCTCATTGAACTGATTTATTTTCTGTGCATTTATTGTCAGTGAGCCAAAACAAACAGAAACTATGAAAATAATAAAATGAATATTTTTCATCTGAATTTTAGTGTATATGAAAATCTTTTTAAAAAATCTCTTTTAATAAACCTAAAATAAAAATTAACGAGCAAAAATCAAAATAGTAGTTTCTTTGAATGATTGATTAATTTGATTCGAAAAAATCCAATCAAAGAAAACGATGAAAGGTCTTATAATCTAAATAAAAACATCAAAAGCCTCGATTAAATCTCATTAATTGAGTATTTTTGCTTTTTCATTTTACACAATTAATAATGAATATTACACAATTAAATGCTATCTCTCCTATTGATGGTCGCTATCGAAATAAGGTATCGATGTTGTCAAATTATTTTTCTGAGGAAGCCCTTATCAAGTATCGAGTTATTGTAGAAATAGAATATTTTATTGCTCTTTGTGAAGTTCCATTATCACAATTATCAGATATAGATCCCTCTTTGTTTTCTACCTTAAAAAATATTTATAAAAATTTTTCAGCAGAAGATGCTCAAAAAATCAAGGAGATCGAAAAAGTAACAAATCATGATGTAAAAGCAGTCGAATATTTCATCAAAGAAAAATTTGATGCATTGGGTTTAGAAAAGTTCAAAGAATTTATTCACTTTGGGTTGACCTCTCAGGATATAAACAATACAGCGATTCCTCTATCAATTAAAGACGCGATCAATGAAGTATATTTGGAACATTTTGAAGGAATTTTAATCAAATTAAAAGAACTTTCTGAGGATTGGTCAAATGTTTCTATGTTGGCAAGAACTCATGGTCAACCAGCTTCTCCAACAAGATTGGGAAAAGAAATAGAAGTTTTTATTGTAAGACTTGAAGAACAATTAGCATTTTTAAAGAACATCCCCAATGCAGCAAAATTTGGAGGTGCTACTGGAAACTACAATTCACACAAAGTAGCATATCCTGATGTCAACTGGAAAAATTTTGGATCAAATTTTGTAAATGAAAAACTGGGTCTGCACCATTCATTTCCTACAACTCAGATAGAACATTACGATCACATGGCTTCTCTTTTTGATGTTCTGAAAAGAATTAACACCATTTTAATTGACCTCAATCGAGATATTTGGACATACATATCACTAGATTATTTCAAACAAAAAATTAAAAAAGGAGAAGTGGGTTCCTCTGCAATGCCTCATAAAGTCAATCCGATTGATTTTGAAAATTCTGAAGGAAACTTAGGAATTGCAAATGCAATTTTTGAGCATTTGTCAAGAAAACTTCCTGTATCAAGAATGCAAAGAGATTTAACAGACAGTACCGTATTAAGAAATGTTGGTGTGCCTTTTGGCCACACTTTAATAGCTTTTGCCTCTACCTTAAAAGGATTGAATAAATTAATATTAAACGAGCAAAAATTTCAGGAAGACTTGAATAACAATTGGGCAGTTGTTGCAGAAGCTATTCAAACAATTTTAAGAAGAGAAGGCTATCCAAATCCTTATGAAGCTTTGAAAGGATTGACAAGAACTAATGAAGAAATCAACAAAAATTCCATTGCCAACTTTATAAATTCTCTGGAGGTTTCTGATGAAATAAAATTAGAACTAAAAGCTATTAGTCCGTCTAATTATACAGGCATTTAAACTGCAAATCTTTTGAAAGTATGAAATCGTCACTTTTAAAAATTTTTACCATATCACTCGTGTTGTTGCTTTTAGCTTGTAATCAAGGTAAAACAATTGATGCTTCTAGGTTTAAAGTGGGTACCTTTGAAATTCCTGCAGGTAAAGGTTACAGCAAAACAGTTTTAACTAGAATCGATAGCTTACAGATAGAAGAGTATACAAAATACAGTCAAATAACCACAGATTCAGGAGTTTTTCAAAAAGAAACCAAACGAATTGATACACTATACATCACTTGGAAAAACAATTTTTTTTACACATTAAAAATGAAATCTCCTAAAAATGATCTTGATCAAGACCCTATATTTGTTCAAATTACCAAAGTAACTGATTCTTCCTACGATTTTTCTGCTAAGATTGGGTATTCTGAATTCAAACAAAAAGGAACTGTATATAAAGTTAAGTAATCAGTGGAACTATTTTTACAATTCGATACCTGGATCGCTCTAATTACATTGACATTTCTTGAAATTATTCTTGGAATTGATAATATTATTTTTATTTCAATATCAGCCAATAAACTAGAGAAACATCAACAAAAGAGAGCCACATTTTGGGGCTTATCCTTGGCGATGATTACTCGGGTTTTACTCTTATTTAGCGTTTCTTATTTAATTGCCCTAAAAAATCCATTTTATTCTGTCCATAAATCTTGGTTAGAAGTTGGAATAACTGGTCAAAGCTTGATACTTTTTCTAGGAGGTATTTTTCTCTTGTATAAGAGTACAAAGGAAATTCGTCACAAAATGGAAGCGTCTGGCAAGAAACATAAAGAATCAAAACCAAAAAAAACAATCTCTTTTTCATCAGTCATTACTCAAATTATTTTGATTGATATTGTCTTTTCTTTTGATTCAATTTTGACTGCTGTTGGGATGACCAATGGTGTTGACGGAGCGTTAACAATTATGATCATTGCAGTAATCGTTTCCATGTTAATTATGATGATTTTTGCAAATACCGTAAGTGTATTTGTCAATAACAATCCAACCATTCAAATGTTGGCATTATCCTTTTTAATTCTTATTGGTTTTATGTTAATTACTGAAGGAGCACATTTAGCTCATTTGAAACTTTTTAATAAATCCGTTGGGGTAATTCCGAAAGGTTATTTATATTTGGCAATCGCTTTTTCTCTAAGTGTAGAGCTACTAAATATGAGTGTTAGAAAAAAAAATAATGAAAAAGAATAAATCATATTCAATAGCCATAAGCAAGCTATTATTATTGGTATTTTTCTTACCAATGATGGTACTCAGCATGCACTCATTAGAGGGTCACAAACATGAAATTTGTAACTCTAAGGAAACCACTCACTTACATCACAAAGACATTGAATGTAATCTTCATTTAGCAAAAATTGGGAATTCGCAACTTGATGATTACGATTATCAACTTTCTGGTAAAGAAAATTTTACTGAGAATATTGATTTTATAACATATTTCTTACCTAATTATCAACAATTATCTTTTTCATTGAGAGCCCCTCCTCTATCTGTTCTTTAGTAAATTTTATTAAGAACGTATTATAGGAGAACCCCTGATGAAAAAATTATTTTTTTTGTGTGCATTCATGTTGACATTCATCAATACAAATGCACAGAAATGCAACTACACTTTTAAAGGACAAATTACTGATTTCCATGATAGTACACCTATCATTGGAGCCTCTGTGTATATAAAGAATTTAAACAAATATACGGTATCAGATGAGCAGGGTAATTTTACAATTAAAAATTTATGTAGTGGTAAATTAGAGGTCGAAATACAACATGTCGCTTGTGAAAGCAAATTATTTTCATTGACTCTTAATAAAGATACCTTTAAAAAAATAGTTTTAGAACATCACTTAAAAGAATTGAATGAAGTGATCGTAAAAGGAAGTTCTAAAACTGATAAAACCAGTGTTGAGAAATCAATAAAAAAAACAGTCATAGAAAACTTTACAGATAAATCACTAGGAGATGCCCTTAATACGATTAGCGGTGTCTCGTCACTGAATACTGGAAATTCAATTGTAAAACCAATGATTCATGGTTTGCATAGTAGTAGATTATTACTGATCAATAATAATGTACGACTATTTGATCAAGAATGGGGAGACGAACATGCTCCTAATATCGATATCAATTCTAGTGATAGAATAGATGTTATTAAGGGCGCAAACTCTTTAAAATATGGTAGCGATGCCATTGGTGGTCTGATTTTAATTAGGTCTAAAAAATATGCCTTACTAGACAGTCTTTTTGGAAAATCAATACTTTCAATGAATTCCAATGGTTATGGTGGTAATGTGAATACTGAAATTATTAAAACTTATACCTCGGGTCATTATGCAAAACTCCAAATGAACTACAAGGTCTTTGGAGATTTTAAAACACCTGAATATAATTTAACCAATAGTGGTTTACAAAGTAAAAATGCCTCTGTAAGAGTTGGATACAATGGTTTTGACAAAGGGTATGATGCTTATTACAGTTTTGTACATAACGAATTTGGTATTTTAAAGTCTTCACACATTGGTAATGTCAATGATTTGGTTCAGGCAATCAATAATCCAGAGCCTAGAGTCATTGATGACTTTTCGTACAATATTGGTTTTCCAAAGCAACGTATTACACATCATTTGGGGAAAATTGAATTGTACAAACAACTCAACGGATTGGGGAAATTATCTCTACAATATGACTTTCAAATCAATCGTAGAAAAGAGTTTGATGTGAGAAGAGGGAGTTTGGCAAATACGCCCGTTATAGATTTGAGGTTATTTACCACCTCAATTCAACCGGATTTGATGATTACATCTTTTGAAAATTTCAAATTAAATGTAGGGCTAAATGCTCGTTATCAGCAAAACAATGCCGTCTCAGGAACTGGTGTAAGACCACTCATTCCAGATTTTGAAAAATTTGATATTGCGGCTTATTCAATTGGAAATTATACCTTGAATGAAACCAATGAATTCAATTTTGGTTTTAGGTATGACCATTCTAAAATTGAAGCAAGAAAATGGTACAACAGAACTGACTGGGAAGATATTTATAATTATGATGAACTCTTTCCAGAATTTGAAACAGGAGTCATTGACGGTACTAGAATTGAAACGACACCAAATTTTTCATTTCATAATCTGTCTGCCAGTTTCGGTTATTTAAAAAGAATTGATAATAATCTCTCATTTTTGTTTAATTACGGATTGGCAAATCGTGTTCCTAATCCTTCAGAATTTTTTAGTGATGGTTTGCATCATAGCGCAGCAAGAATTGAATATGGTTTGTTGACTATGGAAAATGAGACTGCAAATAAGTTGATTGTATCCTTAGAAAAAAAGGATACAGATTTCGGATTTGAAATCAGCCCTTACTATAAACATATTGATGGTTTCATTCAATTGATTCCAACAGGGATTACCACAACGATCAGAGGAGCTTTTCCTGTTTGGGAATACCGACAAACTAACGCGGAAATATTTGGAGTTGATATTGATGTGAATAAAAAAATAACGAATACCTTGTCTTACAATGGAAATTTCAGTGTTTTAAAAGGAACGAATACCCAAGAGGATATTCCACTTATTCATATGCCTGCTGCTAATTTTGGCAATCAATTGACATACGTTAATGAAAACTTGAATCAATTATCAATCAGTCTGGGTCATAAAACAGTTTTACAGCAAAAAAGATTTCCAGACTACAATTTTTTCACATACAATGCCCTCATACAGGACGATGTATATGTAGATATTAGCTCAACACCCCCAACTTACTCTCTATTCAATTTAAACGCCTCAGCTGTTTTTGAAGGATTCGGTGGTGGAGATGTAAAACTAGAACTGAATGTTGAAAATTTGTTCAATACAAAATATAGAGAACATTTGAACAGATTGAGATATTTTGCTGACGAATTAGGAAGAAACATAAACTTAAAAATTAAAATAAACTATTAAAAACAAGTAACTAAAATGAAAACAATTAAGAAAATGAAAACCACTAGATTATTAGCTTTATTATTTATTTCAGTATTGACCTTTTCAAGCTGTAAAAAAGACGATCATGACGATGATGATCACGATCATGAAGAAGAGTTAATCACGACGCTTACCTACACTCTTACCAGCGGAACTGATACGGTAACCTTAACCTTTAGAGACTTAGATGGAGAAGGTGGAGCTGAAGGAACTTATGAAGTTTCTGGTTCACTTACAGCAAATACTGTTTACTCAGGTGCTGTGACTCTTTTAAATGAAACTGAAGATCCAGCAGAAAACGTAACTGAGGAAATTGAGGAAGAAGCTGAAGAACATGAATTTTTCTATTCAAGTACTAATCCTCTTATAGATGTTGCTAAGACAGATTTGGATGCAAATGGTAATCCAATTGGACTAACAACAACCTTAATTGCAGGTGCTCCAGGTCCAGCATCATTAACGATCATATTGAAACACGAGCCTACAAAGCCAAATGATGGTACAGCAAGTGGAGCTGGAGGAAGTACAGATATCGAAGTAACATTCAATGTTACTGTTGAATAAAAAACTTCATAATTCAAAAAAAGGAGACTTTGATATCAAAGTCCCCTTTTTTTATACTGGATATTATATCAAGTTTTGCAGTCTTTTCAACTTCTTTAATTTGAACAGTATGATGGTTCCAATAATAAAAAACATCACAAATAATAGAATCGAATTTCTCATACTACCTGTTATTTGATCTATGGTTGCAAATAAAAAAGTTCCGATAACAATGCTCAGCTTTTGAGCAACATCATAAAAACTAAAAAAAGAACAGGAACTGGAGGTCTCCGGAAGAAACTTGGAAAAAGTAGATCTTGAAAGAGCCTGAATACCTCCCATGGCAAAACCTACCAAGCCAGCAGCTAGGTAAAATTCAATTGGTTCGTATAGAAAATAACCATAAACACAAAGTAGACACCATAAAACATTGAATAAAATTAATGTTTTGATATTTCCAAGAACATTGGAAAGTTTGGCACTTGAAATAGATCCAATTACAGCAATCAACTGAATCAGTAAGATACTAATGATCAAACCACTGGTTTTATCTCCTTCATTCCAATTGATCTCAGATTCTCCAAAGTAAGTGGCTACCAAAATTACAGTTTGCAAAGCGATACTATAGATGAAGAAAGAAATTAAAAATGTTTTTAGTAAGGGTTTATCTTTTAAGGAAATCCAAACCTGTTTTAATTCTTGAAATCCTTTAAAAATGATATTTCCTTCACGGTCATCGTTGTTTTTAATGGACTTATAATATTTCTTACCTGGTAGAAAATAAAACGTGTATTGACTGAATAGAAACCACCAAATCCCTACAGTAATAAAGGAGTATTTCATCGCAATGATTTCTGCAGGATATTGAGCATCTGCACTGATATGAAAACTCTCAGGAAAATTAACCATCAACAAATTGACAAACAATAACAAAACACTCCCAACATACCCCATCGCATATCCTTTGGCGCTGATTTTGTCTTGCTGATTGTTTTCTGCAATATCAGGTAAATAAGAATTGTAAAAAACAAGACTTGCCCAAAAGCCAATCAATGCTAAAAAGTAAAATAATAGCCCCGTCTCAAGGGTGTTTATATCGAAAAAATATAAAAAAATACAAGAAAAAGAGCCTATATAACAAAAAAGCTTCATAAACCATTTTTTACTACCTCTAGAATCTGCAATCCCTGAAAGCAAGGGGGTAATAAACACCAAGATTAGAAATGCAAATGTGGTAACATAGGTAATCAAAGCAGTACTTTTGAATTCAAAACCAGCAAAATTGATGTAGTCTTCAGTAATAAATCCATAAAAAATTGGAAAAATTGCTGTAGAAATAACCAAAGGATATACCGAATTAGCCCAATCATAAAAGGCCCAAGCGTTTAATAATTTTTTATTTCCTTTTTTTAACATCTTTGAGGGTTTTATTTATTGATAAAAAAAGGCGCTTCTAAAAAATGAAGTTTCAATTCGGTTCATCATCTCTCACACCTTTAAGTTCATGCAATATAATTAAATTAAACTTACACTTACTTTATTTCTATTCAGAACTTGTCTTTTTATGGTCACAGTCGTATTTCTTAACATTTCTAAAACACCATCATAAGAAGATGTTTTCTTATTTTTGTAGACAATATTTTTCTATCTAAAGGAGGATCTTTAAGGAAGTGTTCAATTTATAATGCAAACAATATGAATAAAATACTCTCAATCATCAGTACGTTTCTTTTAATAAGCTGTTCTGGGTTTGCTCAAAAAAAAGAAGTAAAAAATAGTAATAAATACCCGATTACCAAGACTGAAAATGAATGGAAAAATCAACTTACAAGCATTCAGTATTATGTTTTAAGAGAAGCAGGAACGGAGAGAGCTTTTACAAGTTCTTTAAATAACAATAAAGAAAAAGGAGTCTATGTTTGTGCAGGTTGTGATGCTCCACTTTATAAATCTGAACATAAATATGATTCTGGTTCTGGATGGCCTTCATTTGATAGAGCCATTGTAAAAAGTGTTGATAAAGATGTAGACTATAAAATAGGATATGCTAGAACAGAGCTAAAATGTGCCACCTGTGGAGGACATTTGGGACACTCATTTGACGATGGACCCATTAACACAACTGGTAAAAGGCACTGTATTAATGGAGCTGCTCTTAAATTTAAGCAAAGAGAGCCTCAGAAAAAGAAATGATCACGAAAAAATTGAATGATTGCTTAGCTCGTCATTCTTTTTTGTACGGTAGAATTGATGATTATTGACTTTGATTCATCTAGCAGATTGTCTAACCTTTCTAGAAGCAATCTAGCCGCTGTAATCCCTACCCTTTTTCCATGTTGATCAATGGTGGTTAATTGGGGTGTCAGGTGTTCAGAAATCACTGTACTTGCGTAACCAATAAGAGAAATTGTTTTATCGTTCAGAACTTGCTTCTTTTTTCCTGTTCTGAAAGCCGCAAGAGAAGATTCTTGATCAAGAGCCATAATGGCATCTATCTTTTTTGAATCAATTAATTTTGATAATTCATTTTCAATATGTTCTTCTGATCCAGAAATAATAATGGGTTCTTGTTTGCTTTTAATCGCAGATTTATATCCTTTAGTTCTTAGCTTACCTACATTTAAATTATCAATACAGGATACCAAAGCAACACTACTTCTTCCTTCAGAAATCAATTGATTGACAGCATTAAAAACAGCATTGTAATCATCAGCCTGAACTCGGTCACTAGCAATAGAATCGACAACTCGATCAACCATCAATAAAGGCATTTCTCCACCTAAGCTACTTAAATGTGAAAAGTTTTGTTTGATTTGAGTTTCCTCCGATACTGCAATAATGATGGCATCTACAAGTCCGTTAGATAGTGTTTGAACAGATTGAACTTCTTTTTCATATGATTCGTTGGTGATACTAATGATGATATTGTACTGAGTTTTTGCAATTACATTTTCAATACCTCTGAGTATTCTTGCTAAAAAAAAATTTTTAATGCTTGGTAAAACAACTCCGATGGTATTCGTTTTACCTGATTTTAAGTTTACAGCAAGTTTGTTTGGCTTGTAATTATGAAGTCTTGCTGCTTCTTTAATCCTTTGTTTTGTGCTATCACTAATTTCATAACTATCATTCAAAGCCTTCGATACAGTAGATATTGAAACCTCTAAAATTTTTGATAACTCCTTAATTGTTATATTTTTTTTCATCTTTTATTGGTAATGCTAAAAAGAACAATAAGTTCAAAATTATCAGTTTTTAAGTGATATCTGTACTGATAATTTATTTCAAAGTTAACCTTAAATTTTCAATGATTCAAATGCTAATTAAATATCGTATAAAAAAACAAAAATTGTACTCTTTCAAAACGCAATGAAATAAGAACGTAATGATGATGATTAAAAAATCTTATGGAACAATTTCATTCTTCAATATTTTCATCAATAATTCTAAAAAAAGAAGATTAAAATTGTCAGTTATCTAAGATTAAGTCTACTTATTCTTAAGTAAAATGGATGTATTTTTTTTATATTTGTAGCTTCCTAAATTAGAAAAACCTATGTTTAATAAATTAAGTGAAAAATTAGATAAAGCCTTACACACTCTTAAGGGGCACGGAAGGATTACAGAAGTCAATGTAGCTGAAACCTTAAAGGAAGTAAGAAGAGCGCTACTGGATGCTGATGTTAATTTTAAAATTGCTAAAAATTTCACTAAAAGAGTTCAAGAAAAAGCTCTAGGCCAGGATGTTTTAACCACTTTGAACCCTGGTCAATTAATGGTTAAACTGGTAAAAGATGAATTGACAGAGTTGATGGGTGGTGAAGTTGTTGGGGTCAATTTAGGAGGAAACCCAACTGTGATTTTAATGTCTGGACTTCAAGGGTCTGGAAAAACAACATTTTCAGGAAAACTCGCCAATTTTTTGAAAACAAAAAAATCAAAAGAGGTTTTGTTAGTTGGTTGCGATGTATACAGGCCAGCAGCCATTAATCAACTTCAAGTGGTTGGTGATCAAATAGGGGTCGAAGTTTATGCAGAAGAAGGGAATCAAAACCCTGTTGAAATCTCTAAAAATGCTATCAAACATGCCAAAACCACCGGTAAAAATGTGGTAATTATTGATACAGCAGGTCGTTTGGCGATCGATGAATCAATGATGACTGAAATTTCTAACATTCATAAAGCAGTCAATCCACAAGAAACATTATTTGTTGTAGATTCGATGACGGGTCAAGATGCAGTCAACACTGCAAAAGCTTTCAACGAAGTTTTAAATTTTGACGGAGTCATACTTACAAAGTTGGATGGAGATACCCGTGGAGGTGCTGCGTTATCCATTAAATCTGTGGTTGATAAACCCATCAAATTTATTGGGACAGGTGAAAAAATGGAGGCGATCGATGTGTTCTATCCAGATCGTATGGCAGATCGTATTTTAGGAATGGGTGATGTTGTTTCTCTTGTAGAAAAAGCTCAAGAACAATACGATGAAGAAGAGGCGAGAAAACTTCAAAAAAAGATTGCAAAAAATCAGTTTGGTTTTGATGACTTTTTATCTCAAATCAATCAAATCAAAAAAATGGGGAGCATGAAAGATTTGGTAGGAATGATCCCAGGTGCTAACAAAGCCATGAAAGATGTGGACATCGATGATGACGCTTTTAAAGGGATTGAGGCCATCATATATTCTATGACACCTTCAGAAAGAAGTACACCCTCTATGATAAACGCTAGTAGAAAGAAAAGAATAGCCAAAGGTTCAGGGACTTCTGTTCAAGAAGTAAATCAATTGATGAAACAATTCAATCAAATGAGTAAAATGATGAAAATGATGCAAGGTGGTGGTGGAAGAAAAATGATGCAAATGCTCAAGGGAATGAAATAATAGACCAGTGATTAAGAATATGACTGATGATAAATATATATAATAGATAACTGCAAAAAAAATGATTTTACTAGACGGAAAGAAAACCTCTTCAGACATCAAAGATGAAATCACCTTAGAGGTTGCTGAACTAAAAAAAAATGGACAAAAGACACCACATCTAGCTGCAGTTATTGTTGGAGATGATGGAGCCAGCAGAACATACGTAGGTGCCAAAGTAAAAGCGTGTAACCGTGTTGGATTCGAATCAACTCTTATAGAACTTCCTGAAGAAACAACAGAGGAAGAATTGCTTTCTCATATCAAAGATTTGAATGAAAATGATGAAATTGATGGGTTTATTGTTCAACTACCTCTTCCTAAAAATATTGATGAACAAAAAATATTAATGGCTATTGATCCTGATAAGGATGTGGATGGATTTCATCCAACAAATGTTGGTAAAATGGCTTTAAATCTTCCTACTTTCATTTCTGCAACCCCATACGGTATTCTTGAGCTATTAGAAAGATATCACGTAGAAACCTCTGGAAAACACGTTGTGGTAATTGGAAGAAGTCATATCGTAGGGAGTCCAATGAGTATTTTACTTTCACAGAAAAGAAAAATTGGAAATGCGACTGTAACGATCACACACAGTCGAACTAAAAATTTAAAAGAAATCACATTACAAGCAGACATTGTGATTGCTGCTCTTGGAATTCCTGAATTTTTAACAGCAGACATGGTAAAAGATCAAGTTACCGTAATTGATGTTGGAATCACTAGAGTAAAAGACGCCACGAAAAAAAATGGTTTTCGTTTGTTAGGAGATGTTGCTTTTGAAGAAGTTTCTAAAAAATCAGCATTCATAACACCTGTTCCTGGAGGTGTTGGACCGATGACTATTGCGATGCTTTTAAAGAATACTTTGTTAGCACGCAAGAGAAAAAATTAAAAAAAATGATATCTTGTAAAAAATATTTTACAATTGATTGATTTTTTTTTAAAAGAAAATACAGAATTTACTCCCTTTTCTGGACAACATTTTTGGATCATAATCACACTTATATTGTTTGGGAGCTCATTGATTTTTTGGGCAAAAAAACAAACACAACGAGTTCAGATCGTCACAGGTAATATTTTGACTTTTTCGATATCTATGACAGTAATTTTTGGATCGATATTGAATTTATATAGTCCCGAATTTAACTATAAAGAAGATTTACCTCTACACCTATGTAGTTTTTTAGGGCTCACGATACCCATACTTTCACTGACACGAAAATACCTTCTGTATGAAGTTTATTTATTTTTAATTCTCTCTGGAACATTACAATCCTTAGCGACCCCGACAGAGTATAATTATTTGAACTTTTATTATTTCAGATATTGGTTTGTTCATGGTGGTTTGGTGATATTTACTTTTTACGCAACTATTATTTATGAGATGAGACCTACCCTAAAAAGTGTCTTTAAAGCTTTTGTAGGTGTTCAAATATATACCGCCATTATGTTTGTCATCAATTATATTTTGGGATCTAATTATTTTTACACCTTTGCCAAACCAGAGGCGACTACTTTGCTAGATGTATTTGGAGAATGGCCACAATATGTCATCGTCGTTGAAATGATCATTGTGCCGTTTTTTTTATTGATATATCTACCTTTTCATCTGATAAAGAAAAAGGATTAGTCTTTTTCTCTATGAACCGACTCTAAAGAAAAAGCAGGTTTGCAAATAGAAATATATTCACACTCCTCATCAAATGGATTGGAATACTGAACTCTGGTATTTTTTTTAATTTTTATGGATTCACCAGCTTTCAAAATAATTTTTTCGTTCTCAATAACAAATTGCTTTTTACCTTTAATGATTAGTGTGTATTCATCAAATTCTGGTGTTTGAAAAGGCTCACTCCAACCTGGAGGAGCTTTCATGTGTGCTATGCTTAAATTCTCATCAAATTCTGAGGTCTTCCCAAAATGTTCTTGAATGAGTTTTCCATCAGTAGTAGGAACTACATAAGGTTTTTTTTGTATCACAAATTTTTTAACCATCTAAAAAAACCAAACAATAAAACTTTTCATCTTAGCCAAATCTGGAATTTGTTCTAAAGTAACTTTCTGATTGCTAAAAGCTTTCAACCCTAATTCTTGTTTGTCTATTGCTATCGTAACGTTCAAATCATCAATAAATAAAGTCGCAGAGGAAAATGATGATTCTATTTTATCGATATTATTATTCAATCTAATATCGGCAAAAGCTGTTTTTAAATTGACTCCTGTTGCTGTAGTGTATCGATCGTCAAAAATTTGAATACTCTTAATCGTGGAAGTAGAATCTAATTGATCCTTAGGAACAATTGTAAGCAAATGTTTTCCCTTTTTATCATAAATTAAATATTCGTCATCATCTTGAAAATAATTATCCCCTAAAGCTCCCTCACTTAGCTTCGAAACAATCGAATCATTTTCGAAAATTTTTGAAAGTTCTTGGATTTTTGTTTTGGTATTGAGATGCCCTACTTTACCTTTTTGAATTTCAAATCTTGCATCATTGGAACAAGAAAATATAAATAACAGGAAAAAAAAACCTAGGTAGTTAAAGATGTGTTTCTTCATTTTGATTATTGAATGCTATAATTGAACGATAAAAATCAAAGAATGTTGTCTTTATTTTGAATTTCATCTATCCAAAGATAAAAAAAGAATCAAATAAAAACAGTGTCTAATACTATTATCTATCGATCCAATCTTTAAAATACTTAACGCGTTCTCGACTAACTATAATTTCATAATCTTTAAACGACTGAAGCATTAATTTAAGTCTGCTATTGGTAAATGATATGATATTGTTTATTGCATTGATATGAATAATAAAAGTTCTATTAACCCTAAAAAAAGAATCAGGATCTAATAAATCTTGCCAATAATCTAGTGAACCATCAAGTAAATAGTTTCTGTTAGTATGTGTATGAATATAAGTTGATTTATTTTCACTGTAAAAACATTCTATTTCATCTACATGAATGATTTTAATTTGTTGACCAATTTTAATCGTTAGTCTTTTCTTAAATTTCCTATCTACAGGATTGATTAATAATTTACGAATGTCATTAATATTAACTTGAATGTTTGATTCTTTTGGATGATGGTCATTAAATTTTTTTATCGCAGTATTCAATTCATCTTCATCTATGGGTTTTAGAAGATAATCAACGCTATTTAATTTAAATGCTTTGAGGGCATATTCATCATAGGCCGTGGTAAAAATAATTGCACTATTTATATTGATTTCTTCAAAAATCTCAAACGATAAGCCATCAGACAGCTGTATGTCTAAAAATATGAGATCTGGTTGTGCATTTGATTGAAACCAATTCAAAGATTCTTCAACAGAATGCAACATTACTTGAGCATTGATCCCAAATTTTTCAAGCATGCGTTTCAATCTTCTAGCTGCTGGCTTTTCGTCTTCTATAATAACAACATTCATTCTAGCTTATATTATTGTTCGTCCATAAATTCTTTGATTTTTCTCTCCTCCCACTTTTTATCCATGAATAACAAATTAGCAGAAAAAACATTGTAAGTGTGAAATGCGATTGCGATCCCCCACCAGAACCACAAAGAAAAGTTATTTCCTTCAAATATAGCTTCGTATAGAGAATCTCCTCTTCCAATGTCTTTAACAATTTTATACAAAGAAAGAAAGGTGTTTACAGCAATATAAAGAGTTAAGTGGCTGTAATATTTCTTTAATTTTTCAACTTGTTTTATTGCACGAAGATATTTTTTAGACTTTTCATCATTATCAATTTCCATCGTTTGATTTTTTTAAAATTTGATTGCTTAATTGCTCTTCTTGATTCATCAATTCTTTAATTTTATTTTCTTCCCATTTTTTTCCCAAAATAGTACTAAAACCAAAAACACCCAACCAATGAAAACATAGACCAATTCCCCAAAAAATCCAGGTTGCATAGACACCAAAATTGGTCAATGCATCCCCAATTGAATCATATTCATTCCTTGTCAAACCATAAATAATCAGTCCACTTAAAAAAATATTAACTACCATATATGCACTAAAATGCGCATAAAATCCCTTAATTTCTTTGACTCTTTTCTTCGCTTTTAAATACTGTTGTTCTTTTAAATAATTCATATCATTATTTTTATTGATTATTCATATATTCTTGAATCTTTCTTTCCTCCCATTCTTTTCCAAATCCAAATTTATTAAAACCAAAAACTCCTAGCCAATGGAAAAATAAACCAACTAAATTTCCAAAGATAGCCCACCAAAACCAATGGAAATCAGGAGTTAATTTTAAATTTATTAGAATGAGAAATGGAATCAGAACGAACATAACCATTAAATGGTTGTAAAAACCTTTAATTTTTTTGACTCTTTTTTGAGCTTTAATGTATTTATTTTCAAATAAATTATTTTCTTCCATTGTATTAAAAGTTTAGATCGTTATCCTCATTCAATATCTCTTTCATTTTTTTCTCTTCCCAGTTTTTACCTAGAAAAATATTATAGTTATAAGCTTCTAACCAATGAAAGATAATTCCTATTCCCCAACCAAACATTGGAAACCAAAACCATTGGAATCCTGGAGTTACTCTTAGGTTGATAAAAATTAAAAAAGGAATCACGATAATATATGATGCCAAATTTTGATAAAATTCTTTTAATTTTTCCATACGTTCAACGGCTCGAACATATTTACTATTTTCCATGTTTTCTGAATATATATTGGTTACTATTTTGTTTAATAATGGTAAGCTTACCCTAAATATTTTATTGTTATTCTCGATAATTACACGCTGTTTGGTAATCAATCCATATCGATCAGCTATATTACGAAGTCCCACCCTTGTACTTTTACCAATCGTTTCTTTTGGGTTGATGTTATTTTCAATTATTAAGTAATTATTCTCCTCGTAAATCCTAATGGTTAATGGTTTAGATGAAGAAACTACATTATGTTTTAAAGCATTTTCAAGCAATAATTGAAGCGACAAAGGAACTATTTTTAGACGTTCATCAGAAACGGTTGATGGAATTTCAAAACGAACAGCATCTTCAAACCTCATTTCTAATAACTCCATATACGTTTTTGCAAAATTTATCTCTTCAGTTAATGGAATTAAATCCTTGTTTCTTTGTTCAAGAACATATCTATATACCTTCGATAATTTTGTAGTAAACTTCTCAGCTTGATTGGGATTTTCACTAATAAGCGAGGTCAATACATTCAAACTATTAAAAAGAAAATGAGGATCTATTTGACTTTTCAAAGATTCAAATTTTGCAGTTTCTGTTTTCGCTACTATCTCTTGTTTTGTACTTTTTTGAGTAATTGATGACTTCCAATTAACCATAAAACTTTTGGCATGATAGAATGTGGAAATACTTAATGAAATAAGAATAAAGAAACAATGCAAAATTAGATTGTTCCCCTCGAAAAAATTTGAAGGGTCTTCCCCATTCAATTCTATCCATATAAAATAATTGATTCCTAAAACTACTGGAACTGTATAAACAATGGTTCCAATAACTCCTGCAATGATTCTCTCTCTAGTTTGGAGAACCCAATCCCATTTAGAATTCAAATAATCATTCAGCAAACCATAGCTAAAACCAAGTCCATAAGTAAAAGTTGCAGATATTAAAAAAGTAGTAAAAATAGCCTCAATGGTAAATCTCTGATTGATCAAGCTAAAAATTACGGTAAGAAGTATCGTAATCTTAAAACAATCTATGAATGCTTTTTTTATATTTTTAAAAAAATTCAATTCTCTTGTGGAACTCACTCTATGGATATTTTTACAATTATAAAATTAACAAAAGTTCTTAAACCTAAAATTATCCCTAATCAAACTTCGTTAGTTAACTCCATTTTTTTATCTAAAAGAAGTAAGGATACTTTTTCTTTCTTACTTTCTTTTATTTCTTGTGTTACAGGTTGATATTGTTTTTCTGTAATGATTAAACTTCCAAAAAAAAGCATAATAGCAGATAAAATGGTAATTAAAATTTTCATTTGTAATGTTTATGGATACTTGATTTGATCAAAAATCTGTTAATTTATGATGCAAATATGAGGAGGGATT
>JAYPZA010000011.1:51542-57294 GCA_038136095.1 Flavobacterium sp. | reverse complement strand
AATTATATTTCTCCGAATTGTAATATTTTAAAGATGAATTGAAAATGGTGATATTTTAAAAACATCACTTTTGAATCAAATCTTTCGAATTATATGATGTTTACAAACTTGCCATCTCAAAATAATTTTTAAATTCGTAATTCACTTAATCTAACTATTATGAAAAAATTTACAATTGTATTGTTCATGTCTTTATTTGTAATGGCATGTAATCAAGATAAGGAAGCGATGGCAGCTTTTGAAAAAAATTCTAAAACGATGGATTTACTTTTTAAAAGTTACGCCAATGAAAATGTTGATTATTCAAAATTTAATGAAAATGCTGTATTTAGGGGGACTCTTTTTGGATCAAAAGATTATTTATACCTAGATGAAATTAAAGAGATGCACAAAGAATTATTTAAAATCTATGATGTAGAACATTTGACAGAGTTCAATTATTTACCAGGTGTGAATCCAGAAACAGGGAAGATCGATGGATCTGTCAGAATGTATTATGATATGAAAGTTACTCGAACTGCTACTGATTCTACAGAAGAAAAATCAGTAATCATTCCTATTTACGAGTCTTTTGATTTTGACGAAGAAGGAAAAGCGTTGTTTATTCAATGGTATTGTGACTGGACAGCTTCTATTGGTTCTTTAGAAAACTAATGAACATACTATTTCAATAAAAAAAGGAATGACTAAAAGTCATTCCTTTTTTTATGTAACCCAACAGCATATTTAAAAACTTCTTTTTAAAAAAGCTTTTATAAATTTTAACGGAGGAATTGACAATATAATTCTTACCTCTTGAAACAAATTGGATTCATCATCTAAAAATTTAAAAACATTTGAAACAGAATTTCTTTGAAATAATCTTGAAAATAATTTTGACCCGAAATGATTGTCTTTTGTAAGAACATCGATCATAAGTAGATCATACCACCAAAACCTTGTTTTCTTTCTAAAATTTCTAAAATCGCTTTCTTTTTTGAGGAAATCTACTATTTGCTTTGTTTTTTTAGTAATGTTTCTAAAAGTATATCCAGTACTGGACTTTGTCCATCCTCCTACAGTTCCAATATGAAGTACGTTTTTTGAATTGTGATTCCAAAACTTGTAAGAAGTCATCGGAATGATTCCCTTTTCTTTTTCATAGATTTTATAATTGACAACTCCCTTATTTTTGATGTATGTTGAAATCTCGCTTTCATATTCATCATTACTCAAAGTATTTTTTGAAAAAAGCGTATACTCAAACAAAGCTTTTCTTGGAGTCAATGGCAGGACATACATAAATCTTGTATTCTGTTTTTGTTGGATGGTAAAGTCCATTAAAGTGGCAATAGAATCATTAAAAACATCGGTATCAGTTTCTATGAACCATCCCTTAAAATGTTGTAACAAAATAGGATATTCTGATTGATTTTCGAATGATTTTTTAAAATCAATACTATTAAAAACTTTGTTGGCTTTGTATCGATTTGTAGACGTTTTAACCCTAACAAAAGTTTCCTCGTCTTTAATATTTTCAACCCTATCTTCAATAATGGTGAAATTTTCTTTGGAGTATAAAATCTTTCGTAATTGTTTGTAAAAATCAGCACTACGAATCATTTTATAAGAATAAGAATCTAAGGGTATTTCCTTTTTAAAAAAATTACTTTTAAATAAAATGGTATTCCAAGATTTGTAAACTAAATGGTCCCATTCTCCTGTATTATTTTCCCAAAAGCACCAAGTTCTGTCATTAGCCTCTTTCTTTTCTTTATCAATGATTAAGATGGAACAATCATTAAAGAATGGATCCTTAGACATCCGATAAGCCAACATAAGCCCTGAAGCTCCAGATCCTGTTATGATATAATCGTACTGATTCATCCTGATAAAAAATGATAAAGAAGATTAACTGTAAATCTTTAAGAGTTCCTTTATTTATAATTTTGGTTTTCTAAAATACTTAAAAGGAACAAATAACATTCCAAAACATTCACCATCATGCTTGTATAATTTCTTGTGGTGAATTTTATGGGCTTTTCTTAAACCTAGAAGATATCTATTTTTTGTATGTTTAAACCATTTGAAACGTTGGTGTATTAGTATGTCGTGAACTAAAAAATAGGCAATTCCATACAGCATGATTCCAAAACCAATCGCTGAAATAAAATACATTTGATTTTCAAATCCAAAATATATAGACATGGAACTCGGCAAAGCGAAAATGACAAAAAATAAATCATTTTTTTCAAATAGGTTCTTATATTTTGGTTGGTGGTGATCTTCATGTAAATACCATAAAAATCCGTGCATAATGTATTTATGAGTACACCAAGTAATCCCTTCCATGAGGATAAAAGTTCCCAAAACTATGAAGATCAGATTAATCATTAAATCATATTTAATTTATATTTAACATAGCTTCTGGCCAATAAATTAATTTTCATTGGATCAGAAATTCTCACTCTCGTTTCAATAATTTCCGATGATGGAACATTTTTCAACTTTTTCAACAACCTTCTATAATATCTGTAGGCCATATAAACTCCAAATTTTGCCTCCACAGGTAATTTTAAAATTCCATTTGAATAAGCAAAATCAAAGTCATCCTCAATTTCTTTAATGATTAATTCTTTGGATGTTGAATCTAAAGAGGATAAGTTAACACCGGGAAAATAAGAACGATTCAAAAGTTCATAATCGTCTTTCAAATCTCTTAAGAAATTTACTTTTTGAAATGCAGATCCAAGCCTCATTGCCGCTTGTTTTAATTCATTGTATTTTTCATCATTCCCATTCACAAATACTTTTAAGCACATCAACCCAACAACATCTGCAGATCCATATATGTATTCTTCATACTCTTTTTTGGTTTTATAGGTTGTTTTGAAAAGATCAGCTTTCATACTGTTTAAAAAAGCAACAACCAATTCATCGGGAATGTTATATTTGGTTACCGTAGCTTGAAAAGAGTTGAGAATGGGATTCAAACTGATCCCATTTTTTACAGCCATGTAATACTGTTTTTCAAAATTTTCTAATAATTGCTCTTTTTTGTAATTGTGAAAAGTATCAACAATTTCATCAGCAAAGCGAACAAAACCATAAATATTGTATATCGCAGATCTAATAGAGGGTGACAACATTTTTACAGCCATCGAAAAAGAAGTGCTGTACTTTTCGGTCACTAGTTTACTAGTTTGAAAACTAACTTGGTCGAATAATTGTTTCATTTTAAATCTTGTTTGTTGATTAATTCAGACACAATCTTGCCTGAGATTAACGCTGGAGGTACACCAGGTCCTGGAACAGTTAACTGTCCAGTAAAATATAAATTTTTTACTTTTTTACTCTTTAATTTAGGCCTTAAAAAAGCCGTTTGTAAAAGAGTATTCGCCATTCCATAAGCGTTTCCTTTGTATGAATTGTATTCATTTTTGAAATCATTCACACAAAAACTTTCTTTAAATATAATATTATTTTTTACTTTTTGATTGGTAATTTTTTCAAAACGATCCATTATTAAATCAAAATATTTTTTTCTTAATTCCTCTGTATCTTCTAAATCTGGAGCAATTGGAATCAAAAAAAAGCCATTTTCTTTTCCTTTTGGAGCTGTATTTGAATCTGTTAAAGAAGTGAAATTTGCGTAAAAAAGTGGCGCAGTAGGCCATGAGGGTCGATCGTAAATTTCAACAGCATGGGCATCAAAATCTGTGTCAAAAAATAAGGTATGGTGATTGACGTTTTTAATTTTTTTATCAAAAGCCACATAAAATAGTAACGATGAGGGAGCAAAGGTTTTTTTAGACCAGTAAGATTCTGAATATTGTCTGTACTTTTTATCCAGCAAGGTTTCTGTATGATGATAATCTGCTCCACTTAAGACCAAATCAGTATGGATAATTTTGCCATTCACCTTTAAGCCCTTAACGGTTCCTTGTTCAACAATTATTTTTTCTATGCAACTGTTGGTTTCAAAAACAACACCAAGTTCCTCAGCCATTTTTTTAATTCCCAAAACTACACTATACATTCCTCCTTTAGGATGCCAAGTTCCCAATCCAAAATCAGCATAATTCATAAAATTGTAAAATGCTGGTGTTACACTTGGTTTTGCCCCTAAAAATAACACTGGAAATTCAAGAATTTTTATAAGTCGATGACTTTTAATTTTTTTTCGAACAGTGGAACTTATGGTAGAAAAAAACTGTGAGATTCTTGATATGGTTGTGGGAGTTACTAATTCTAATGGCGAAACACCAGGTTTGTAAACTAAGTCCTCGATGGCTGTATGGTAATTATCTTTGGCAGAGTTTAAAAAATTTTTCAAATGAGTAGCACTGCCCTTTTCCTCATTTTCAAACATCTCATAAATTTCATCAAGATTGGCAGTAATTGACAATGAGTCTTCTTGTCCAAAATAAACTTTATATCCAGGGTCTAACTTCTGCAACTCATAATAATCAGAGGGTTTTCGACCAAAATCTGCAAAAAAACGTTCAAATACATCAGGCATCCAATACCAGGAAGGTCCAATATCAAAAACAAATCCATCTTTTTTAAGTTGTCTAGCTCTACCTCCAACAGTACTGTTTTTCTCAAGAACAGTGACGTTATAACCCATTTTAGACATATAACATGATGCCGCTAAAGATGAAAAACCTGACCCAATGATGTGTATGTTTTTTTTCATTAAAAAAAATCTAAATTATTTTTAATAAAAATAAAGATATTAGTTGTAGGAGACTAAGATGTTCAGTTAAAATTATAATTCTTTTAACAAATCTAGCGTTGATGGATATAGCGAAATATTGGACTGAAATTGAAGATTCTTACATGACATTGCCTTATTTCCAATCGCAATTAGTGAATGATTCGATTGGTTTAGAATGGAGTCAATTTCAAGGAAATAGGCTTCAACATTATCATCATAAGGACTCACTGTCATGGAAGTGATAAAACAAATTTCTTGATTCCCTTCAAAAAAACAATCCAAGTTATTTAAAGGTAAGTTCTGACCGAGATATATGGTATCATGACCTCTTAAAACCAATTCATAATTTAAATATAGAAGACCTAATTCATGTATTTCGTTTTCAGGTAAAAACAAAACATAAACCTTACCTGTTGGCTTAGAGCTAGTTTGGAGTTTTTCTGTATTGATTTGTATTTTTTGAACAATTAAATTAGAGATAAAATGTTCATGGGCAGGAATGATCGTTTCAGTTTGCCACAACAAGCCGATATGTTCTAAAAAAGGAATAAAAATTTCTTTAAATATGGCTCTAAAGTTTTTTTTATGAAGTAATTGGTTATAAGTATTGTTGAATAAATTTCTATCAAATTGAAACATTGAGAGTTTTAAAGAAGCAATGGCTTCATCATTAATTGCAGATTCTAAAGCTAATTTTCTAGAATTCAAAACAATCTCCTCTTCAGTCATTTTAGCAATTTTAGAAATTTTAAAATTGTTGTTTTTCAGTAAAACAATATTGAGTAATTTCTGGAGGTTTTTATGAGAATAGTATCTAATGTTGGTCTCTGTCCTTTCAGGTACTAATAAATGATATCTTTTCTCCCAAATTCGAATGGTATGAGCTTTGATTCCTGAGATATTTTCAAGATCTCGAATGCTAAAATTTTTCTTGATAGTATTCAAATTTGTTTTTTAAACAAAGATAATTATTTAAAATTTTACAGAAATTATCTGCAATGTTGTAACTTTCGATACTCTTTATTGTCTTATTTGTAAACCCTCATTGAATTG
>JAYPZA010000011.1:1548-51532 GCA_038136095.1 Flavobacterium sp. | reverse complement strand
GAACAGCGAACTGGAAAAAAAATTTTTGAATGATTTTGAAAAAAATCAAAATATTGTTCACAAAATCTGTAGGATATATACTTCAAATCAAGACCAACACAATGATTTATTTCAAGAAATAACAATTCAAGTTTGGAAAAATTATTCCAAATTTAGAGGGGAAGCAAAGTTCAGTACTTGGATGTATCGAGTGGCTCTGAATACTGCCATTTCTTTGTATAGAAAATCAACAAGGAAAATCAAAACACAAGAAATTGATACGATTAATCATAAGATTGAACAAAAGGATTATGATGATACAAAAGATCAACAAATAAAAGCTTTATACAATGCCATCAGACATTTAAATGATATTGAAAAAGCATTGATTTTCTTATACTTAGAAGATAAGCCTTATAAAGAAATTGCCAAAACATTAGGAATTAGTGAGGTAAATGCAAGAGTGAAAATGACCAGAGCAAAAGATAAACTAAAAAAAATATTAAAAAATAAAAAATAGGAATTGTATGAGTTTAGCTGAATATAAAAAAGCTTGGAAAAAACAACCCGAAGATCAGGGGAAAATCTCTATTTCGGAGATCTATAGAATGACTCAAGCAAAGTCAACCTCTATTGTCAAATGGATTTTTATCATAGGAATTCTTGAGTTTATTTTTATGAACTCATTGAGCTTCATATTTTATGATGATACAGCAACCGAAAGAGAAATGATTGAAAAATTTGGAATGACCTCAATCATGCATATAATTCAAATTATCACCTATCTCATTACGCTTTATTTTTTATACATGTTTTACAAAAACTATAAAGAAATATCAGTTACCGACGCCACTAAAAGCTTGATGACAAAAATCATACAAACAAGAAAAACAGTAAGAAACTATGTGATTTTTAATTTAAGTTTAGTGGTTTTTATATCAATTTTAATGACCATAGCTTCATTAAGAACTGAATACAGTCATTTTAACACAAAAGAATCTGCAATTTTCATATTAGCTATGCTAATCGCTATCATCTTAATTGTTTTTATTTTTTGGCTATTCTACCAACTACTTTATGGAATTTTACTTAAAAAACTAAAGATCAATTATAAAAATTTGTTAGATCTAGAATCGAAATAAAGAAAACTCAGTTAATAATTTCTCCAACATTTCTTCAGTAAAATCAAGGTGTGTCACAATTCTAATTTTACCCTCACCCATAGGAGTCAGTAAAATATTTTTATCTGCCATTTTCGAAATAAATTCATTGGAGTCAAGCGAATCATTTACATAAAAAATGATAATATTCGTTTCTACAGGCTCAACTTTTTTGACAAATGAAAGCGTGTTTAGTAATGTTTCTATTTTCTTTGCTTTGTGATGATCATCAGCCAACCGCTCAATATGATTGTCCAATGCATAAACTCCTGCAGCAGCCATAAACCCAACTTGACGCATTGCTCCACCCAATAACTTTCTAATTCTCAATGCTTTTTCTATATGTTCTTTCGTTCCTAACAAAATAGAACCTACAGGAGCACCTAATCCTTTTGATAAACAAATGGATATCGTATCAAATAAGGCACCGTATTGAAGAGCTGTTTGATTATTTGCTACTAATGCATTAAATAACCTAGCTCCATCCAAATGATACGCTAAATCATGATTCAAACAAACTTCTTTGATTTTTTTCAATTCTTCAAAATCCCAACATGCACCTCCTCCTTTATTGGTTGTATTTTCTATGCAAACCAATCTTGAGAAAGGGACATGAATATCTGCCCTACCAGCTACTGCTACTTGCAATTGATCAGCAGTAAACATTCCTCTATCACCATCAATCAATTTACAAGAGACTCCAGAATTAAAGGCAGCCCCTCCTCCTTCATAATTATAAACATGAGCCCACTTGTCACAGAACAACTTATCTCCTGGCTGTGTGTGTAATTTTATGGCTGTTTGATTGGCCATGGTACCCGATGGGAAAAACAAAGCGTCTTCCATTCCAAAAAGACGAGCAGCCTTTTCTTGCAACTTAGAAACTGTTGGATCGCTTTTAAAAACATCATCTCCAACTTTGGCCTCCATCATAGCTTCCATCATTCCCTTTGTGGGTCTGGTTACGGTATCACTTATTAAATCTATTTTCATTGTTTAGTTATTTCCAATCGGAGATCCATCAGGAATTTTTGGGATCACTGGATCATTATATTTAGACGGGTTCTTTTTAAAATTAGAGATGGTTTGTATCATTTCTTTGTGGTAAATTTTTTGAATCCCATCGGTTTTTGAATTTTTTAAATAGCTTTCTATTTCATCAATCTTTTGATTGACAATTGCATTGACTTGAAAATACATGTTTGGATTTGATGATAAAGAAAATAATTGATGTATTACTTGAAAATTAACAACATTTTGCAACTCTTGATGATAGGAATCTTTATGTGATTTTCGAATCGAATTAGAAATCACTTTATTTAGAACTTCTTCAAGGCCCAGTTGACTTTTGTCCAAACTTTTGTGTTGCACAAGTCTGGTAACTCTTTCCGGATGTAATAGTAATTTTAAGGTCATTGAAGAAGCTGTTTCTACTGCTCCAAAAGGATCGAAAGCAACACCTGTTTTACTCTTAAAAGATTCTCTAGTTCTGCCGTATCCAAAGGCTCTAGGAGGAAACAGTTTTAAGATTTTCCTTGGAATTGCAATTTCTTTGATATCCAATGTTTTTAGAACAGAATTTAACGCTTTTCTTTCTACTTCACCGTCAATTCTTTTCACAATCATATTTTTATCTCCTTTAAGAGCATAGGTATAGTCTAAGCCTCCAATTACTTTTGTAACTCCCTCTGTTTGATATCGATGGAAAAAATACAAAGGAACAAATACATCCTCTAAAACTGAGTAAGGCTCATTCATTTTGATATTGTCTTCAGAAAAATTGGCGATTGCATTTTTTCTTATGGCCATAACATTGTCTAATTCGGTGGAAACATTTGCACCATTGTCCCATAAATGTGCATATGCATGAGCACTACCTAAAGGTCTTGCATCTTGATCAGTAATAAAACGAGCTCCATTATTAAATGCATCTGTCAAAATTTTATTTAAGGCCAAATCTTCATCTTTATCCTCAGTAAATTCAGAATAGGAATATGCAATTGATACCTTATCCCAATCACCTATTTTTGTATCATAAGCATCTGTAAAATCCACTTTTCCTTGATTCAATGACAAGGTAGGATGCGGGTAATCCATCACTGAAGCTCTCCCTTTAGAACTGGCTGCAAAATTATGAGCCAAACCAATTGTATGACCAACTTCATGGGCAGATAGTTGTCTTATTCTTGCCAAAGCCATTTCCATAGCAAACAAGTCATCCTCATCATTTTTAGCATAAGGAGCTTGCAATGCCTGGGCAATTAAAAAATCTTGACGAATTCTCAAAGAGCCCAAACTTACATGTCCTTTGATAATTTCACCTGTTCTAGGGTCAGATACAGAACTTCCATAACTCCATCCTCTAGTAGAACGATGCACCCACTGAATTACATTGTATCGAACATCTAAAGGATCCGCTCCTTCAGGTAACATTTTAACTTGAAAAGCATTGACAAAACCGATGGCTTCAAAAGCTTGATTCCACCACCTAGCTCCGTCTAGGAGTGCTGAACGAATGGGTTCTGGGGTTCCTCTATCTAAATAATAGATAATTGGCTCTATGGCCTCACTTTTCTCGGCGTCAGGGTTTTTCTTTTCCAAACGATGTCGATAAATGAATCTTTTTTTGATGGATTCATTTACAGGTGTTGCATAATCCAGATAAGACAGCGCATTGGCTCCCGATCTAGGATCAAACTTTCTCGGCTGATAACCATCATCTGGCAATGCAACAAAGGAATGGTGTTGATGCACAGTAACTAATGAAGGTGATGGTGTCACACTTCTGATATGATAATTTTTTGGGGTTCCTCTAAACGTGAGCAATAAGTCAAATTCTACATTATTTGGAAATGCTTTTGTTCTTGTCAAATTTACAGCACTTTTACTCCTATCTAAATTATAATTTCCCTGTTTTTTGGATGCCAAACGCCCTTTCACATTGTGAGCATCTCTAAAGAAAAAAGGAGAAGCATCGATAAGATACTTGCCTTTATTTTCATCCATGATTACAAACCCATGGAGAACTGATTTCGCAAATGCTTGCTCCACTGATTTTTTCTCTTCAACATTATCGGTAATCGCTCTGTAATCTTGATTGGATTGGATTAAAAGAAGTTTGTTTCCAGCCTTTTTAAATTTTACAATTCGCTCTCCACCTAACTGCCCTCTATCCAAACCAATATCGTTTGATCCAATTCCTTCAGAGAGAGAGTTTACATACAAAAACTCCTGATCTAATTTTTCAACTTCTAAAAACAACTTATCTTTTGATTCATCATAATAAAATGTAAAAAAACCTTTATACTTATTTAACTTTTGAAGATCTTTAAAAAATTGAGAATACCCTTGAATTGAAAAAATCAAAAAAAGGAGGAATAGGGATCGCTTTTTCATTATTAAAAATTTTGATGATGGTAAATTTACAATTTTTCATATGGAAATAAAAAACTGCCATGTAATTATAACAAAGGCCTCAAGAACTTAAAATCTATTGCATAGATATTGTTATTTCTTACAAAACAGATCCTTTAATTTTTTTCCATATGTTGATCAACAACAAACAGAAAATAAAGATAATTCCAACTAAAATCATTGCTTTGTCATATTGACCATAAATAAAGTTTCCAATGGCAAACATGCATGCATAAATTAGGATAGAACCTACAATCATTGCCAATATACCATTAGGAACACTCCATTTACCAGTTGTTTTCACAATATTGATGTTGGATTGTTGAGCACGACTGAGAACACTTTTCCAACCAGGGCCTCCTGGTTGTATTTTCTTGTAAAAATTGAATAAAACTTCATCTGACTCTGGGGCGGTCAAAAAAGTAACGACCAACCAAATAATTGTTGAGAAGATGACAACAAAAGGAAATTTAAAATAACCAGGAAACAGTCCTTCAGCTACAAATAAGGCTTTCCCTTGAGGTGTAAAAGTCAAAAGAATGGAAATAATTCCGGAAGCTAGCATGGCAGATATTTCTGTCCATGCATTGATTCTCCACCAGAACCAACGTAAAATAAAAATTAGACCTGTTCCTGCACCAAACATTAAAATGATATCAAAAAGTTGCAAGGCATTGGTCAAGGAGAGTGCAATCAAAGAACTGATAATCATTAGAACCACAGTCGTAATTCTACCGACATTCACTAAATGAGTTTCAGAAGCATTCGGTTTGATTTGTTGTTTGTAAAAATCATTAACAACATAAGAAGCTCCCCAATTTAAATGAGTGCTTATCGTACTCATGTATGCTGCTGCCAATGAAGCCAGTACCAAGCCCAACAAACCACTAGGTAATTTCGTTAGCATTGCAGAATAAGCTAAATCATGTCCTAATTTATCTTCGGTAACATTTGGAAATGCCTCCTGAATACTTGCCAAATCAGGAAATAATATCAGTGATGCCAAAGCAACTACAATCCAAGGCCAAGGTCTTAGAGCATAATGCATTAAATTGTAAAAAAAAGTAGCTGAAATAGCATGATTTTCGTTTTTAGCTGCTAACATTCGTTGCGCAACATATCCACCTCCTCCCGGTTCAGATCCAGGATACCAAGAACTCCACCATTGAACAGCAAGTGGGATTATTAACAATATTATGAATGTTTCTGTATCATCCAAACTTGGAAGAATATTCAACTTATCCTTAACTTGATTGTGATTTACAAGTGCCTCGAGCCCACCAACTTCAGGAAGACCTACGATATAGTAGGCAGCTCCAAAAGCTCCTATCATTGCTACAAAAAAGAGAATAAAATCAGTGTAAACAACCCCTTTAAAGCCTCCGATTGCACTAAAAACAACCGTTACAAACCCTGCAATTAAAACGGTATTCAATGGAGATAGTCCTAGCATTACTTGTCCAATTTTTATGGCTGCTAGGGTCACTCCCGCCATGGCTAAAATATTGAAAAGAATCCCCAGATAGATTGCTCTAAAACCTCTTAAAAAATTGGCAGGTTTGCCTCCATATCTGAGTTCATAAAATTCAATATCTGTTTTTACTTCTGATTTTCTCCAAAGTTTAGCATACACAAAAACGGTCAAAAGCCCAGTCAATAAAAATGCCCACCAAACCCAATTTCCAGAAACACCATTGGTTCGAACGATGTCAGTAACAAGATTGGGGGTATCTGTCGAAAAAGTAGTTGCCACCATCGAAATCCCTAACAACCACCAAGGCATGTTTCTACCAGAAAGAAAATACTGATTGGTATTTTTCCCTGAAGCACTTCCTACATATATTCCTACGAAAAGAATGATAAAAAAAAGAGAGAAAATAATGCTTAAGTCTAAGTTGGATAGTGATATCATTTTAATTCATTTTTGTCCAATCTAAATGGAATTGATGCGACACAAGATACTCATTCATTTTAAGAATATCAGATTTTGATGTTAAATCCGGAACATGTTCAGATAATGGAATTGCTTTCATCGCATTTGGGTGGTTTGTAATCATTTGTAGCAAAGCAGATGGTAATTCTTTTTCATTGCGTGTTAGATGAACAATGCAATTTTTTAAAAAAGGATAAAATAAGGATCCATCAAATAAAAATATATTCATACTAACTCTCAATTTTCCCTTTGTATCCTGATAATGTTGAGCAGTTTTAGAATTTGGTTTTTCAATGATATCCAAAAGAAAATTGTTTGAATCAGTTTTTGTAAGTGCAAAACTTTCAATTCGATCCTGAGAATATTGAAGCGCATCTCTGTCATAATTGATAAATGCGTTCCTATCATTGCTATTTCTCAATAGAGAAAATGCCTCAGAACTATATAAATTATCACAATTACAAACCACAAACTTTTGTTCTTTTAACTCCGAATATTGTTCCAATGCCTGGCACACAGCATCCGCTGTCCCAAATGGCTTATTCCTCCCCTTTGGGATGTATTGATAAACATATGAAATGGATAGACCTTGATAAGTATTGTTAGACTCCTTTGTTCCATAATGTGCTTTGAACAAGTCATTTTCTTTACCAGTGACTAAATAGATATTTTTAAATCCAGCTTTTTTTGCATTGAACAAAACATAATCCAACATTGGTCTATCATTGATTAAAATCAGAGCTTTACTTCTGGAATTTGCCTGAAGAATGCTTTCTTTAGAAAGTGTTGAAAAAGATGATTTTTTCATTCTAGAAGAGGCACCACCAGCAAGTATAATAAGATGATCTGTCATGAATTCATATAATTAGTTGATGAGGATACTGAAACGGCATATGCATCTTGAGCTCCTGCACTGATGATGGCTTCAATTACTTGATGTTGTTTGTCTTTGGAACTCAGCGCACATATGCTACCTCCTCCACCCGATCCAACAATTTTTGCACCATATGCACCCGCAGAAATTGCTGCATCAATCATTGCATCAATTTTAGGAGTCGTAATTTTTAAGATATCTCTTAAAACTTGATGATGCTGATTGATTAAATCCCCTAGCTTACCGTAGTTTAAGGGATTTTCTTTGAAAGCAACCAAGGCAGCTTGGGTAATTTGATGATTTTTTATAGAAGCATCAAACATCGGTTTTAGCTCGGAGGGTAACAGATGCATAAAACGATCTGAATTTTTGATTTTTGCTATGTCAAATGACGGCTCATGATCTTGAACTATTTGAATGGCTCTGAGCGCTTTTTCTTTTAAGTTTCCCAACAATCCTATGGTGTTTTTAGGAATACCAGATTCACCAACAATCAAACCTTCTAAAGAAGTGATAATTTTTCTGTAATTGGTATTTTCATTGGTTTTCAAAAAGATGATGTCTCCCAAAGCGATCGTATATTGATCCATTTTTCCGCCAGGAGAATTCTGTTCCAACACCTCAGATTCATAAGCAATCTTTGCAATCAGTTCATCTGTTATTTTTAAAGAGCAACCAAAAGTTTCTAATAAAAAACGAACCCATACAACGACCATGGCTGATGAACTTGAAAGCCCTGCATTGATAGGAATATTTCCTTTAAATTTGATAGAATATCCTTTATTTGGAATACACCCATACCTTCTAATGACTCTAATTGTTGAAGCTATGTGGTCACCCTTTTGAAAGGTTTTAAAATCATCATCAATGGAAAAACTCCGAGAAGCTTTTATATCAGGCATCTCAATATTGAATACCTTGTTTTCATTGGGCAGGGCCATGATCTTGATATATCGATCTATCGCACATGCAATTATTGGCAATCCTAAATAATCTTGGTGATCTCCAAAAAGACAAATTCTCCCCGGTGCTTTATAAATAACTTCTGAACTGGTAATCATGCCTCTTAGTAAGTGTCTTTGATCCAATGATAAGGTTTTCGACTCAACCACATTCCTCTAGTAAAGTCAGGAAAATTTTGAGGTTCACCATTGTTTTCAATTGACTGTTCTGAAAGAGGTGTAATAGCACTCCAAGCAGCGGCATCGTAAACATCTAATGGAGGTGCAATATTTCGCTTAGCAGATTCTACAAAGGCGTGTAAGACAAAAAAATCCATTCCACCGTGTCCTGATCCAGTGGCATATTCTCCATATTTTTTCCACAAAGGATGATCATATTTTTCTAACCAAGGCTTCGCCTCATCCCATCGATGGGGTTTCGAAATACCCTCTACATAAATTCTACTTCCATCAACTTCCCACAATCCTTCACTTCCTTGAACACGAAAACCCAGTGAATAAGGACGTGGTGAATTGCAATCATGAGTCACAATGATGGTTTCTCCATGGGCTGTTTCAATCGTTGAGGTAATGACATCACCTTGCTTAAATTTTAGTTTGGCATTTGGATGATCTTCTCCTCCATTATCCACAATGTATTTATGCAATCCGACAGCTTTTGTCGCATGAGAAGTCATAGAAACAAATCGATTTCCTCTGTTGATATTACACATCGTAGCAATTGGACCTACTCCATGTGTAGGATAGACATCTCCATTTCTAAGCAAAGAATGCTGTGTTCGCCATTTTGATTCTGAAATTCCTTTTTCACCAAATTCTACTCCTTTCCCATAAGGTGTGACTCCATCATTAAATTTAACAAATCGTAAATCATGTTGGTAACCACAGCGAAAATGAAGTAATTCTCCAAATACATTTTGGCGAACCATATTAAGAACCGCCATGATATCTCTTCGATAATTCACATTTTCAAGTATCATCAAATGAGAACCTGTTTGTTCATGAATGTTTACCAAGTCCCAACACTCTTCAAGAGTATTTGCTGCAGAGACCTCCAATCCAGTATATTTTCCAGCCATCATGGAATCTTTAGCCATTCTTGCATGCCATAACCATGGAGTCGATATGATGACTGCATCAACAGATGCGTCTTCTAATAAATTTTTATAATCTAAGGTATTTTTTCCATAAGTTTTGGGTGTTGGATGTGATGCTTTTTTTATGAGATCCAAACAAATTTCGATTCTTTTAGGGTCTATATCACACAATGCTGTAATTAAAATATCATCTCTTTGTAATAAGTTATTTAAATGATTGGTTCCTCTCAATCCAACTCCTATTAAGGCAACATTTAATTTTTCTTTCCTTGATGTGGCTTTGGCAAATGCCAGGTTGGGGGCTAAAGTTATTCCGGCGCCTATGATGGATGTTTTCTTTAAAAAATCTCTTCTAGATTTCATTGGGTATCTGTTTTTCTTTAAAAATAATCATAAATATACATTTAATTTAAAATGTATTTTTTTTAATTAAAAATCTCAAACATATGTTGATGTTGTGGCTTTCTTTCACATTTTTTCAATTACTTTTGTTTTAGAATATGGTAACACAAGAGCAATTAAAAAATCTTTCTGATAGAGTTTCTAAATTAAATGAATATTTGGAGATTGAAAAAAAATTAATTGAAATCTCTAATGAAGAAGAAAAAACTGCCGATCCAGATTTTTGGAACAATCCCAAAGATGCTGAATTATTAATGAAAACATTGCGCTTGAAAAAAAAATGGGTTGAAGACTATAGGCATTCCGTATCTCTAAACGAAGACCTTCAAGTGTTATTTGATTTTTACAAAGATGGAGAGATAGACGCTGATGAGATTGAGCAACAATATGAAAAAACAGCAACGTTCATTGAAAAAGTTGAATTCAAAAACATGCTATCTGATGAGGGTGATAATTTGAGTGCAGTTATTCAGATCACAGCAGGTGCTGGAGGAACAGAAAGTTGTGATTGGACTGAAATGCTGTTTAGAATGTATTCTATGTGGGGAGAGAAACAAGGTTATAAACTAAAAACTCTTAATTATCAACCAGGTGATACCGCAGGAATAAAAACTGTGACTGTAGAAATTGATGGAGATTATGCATTTGGATGGCTTAAGGGTGAAAATGGCGTACATAGACTCGTTAGAATTTCCCCTTTTGATAGCAACGCCAAAAGACACACTTCTTTTGCTTCAGTCTATATTTATCCAGTCGCTGATGATTCTATTGAAATTGAAATCAATCCTGCTGATGTAGAAATTACGACCGCTCGTTCTAGTGGTGCAGGTGGTCAAAATGTGAACAAAGTTGAAACCAAAGTCCAACTAACACATAAACCAACAGGAATTCAAATTTCTTGCTCTAATTCCAGATCGCAACATGATAACCGAGCCACCGCATTACAAATGCTTAAATCTCAACTCTACGAGATCGAGCTACAAAAACAACAAGAAGCCAGAAAAGACATTGAGGCTGGAAAATTAAAAAATGAGTGGGGAAGTCAAATACGAAATTATGTTATGCATCCATATAAATTGGTTAAAGATGTGAGAACAAGTCAAGAAACTGGAAATGTTGAATCAGTAATGGATGGAAATATAAATCAATTTTTGAAGGCCTTTTTAATGTTAAATGGTCAAAAAAATAGTTAAAATACTATTTCTAAATAAGCGCTTTAAATGATGAAAATATACCATAATCCTCGTTGCAGAAAATCTAGAGAAGGTTTGAAGATACTGGAAGAATCGAATCAAAAATTTGAGATTATTGAATATCTGAAAACTCCCCCATCCCATAATGAATTAAAAAATATCATTGATTTATTATCGATAGCTCCCATTGAATTAATTAGAAAAAATGAAGCCATTTGGAAAGAAAAATTCAAAAACAAATCTTTCACCGAAGCTGAAATAATAGATCTAATGACGGAAAATCCAAAACTTATTGAAAGACCCATTGTTTTTACTGAAGACAAAGCAGTTATAGGGAGACCACCCGATAACATCCGTGACATGTTTTAACCCGTTTTGTTTAACAGAAAATTAACTACCATTTATTAAACTAAATTAGAGATTTGCATGAATAGATAAAATGTCATCTTCAATGCATATCAAAAAGTTATTTTTTTTAGTTTTCTTATGGTCTTTTATTAGTGTATCATCACAAAACAAGTCCACTCCCGAACATCTAATTAAAGGAAAAATTATCGATTTAGAATCTGGAGAATCTCTTGAATATGCTACAGTTGTCATAAAAAACTTAACAACAAATCAACTAAGCGGAGGTATTACAGACGTTGACGGTAATTTTAAGATTAAAATCAAAGAAGGGGTTTATGAAATAAGTTTTGAGTTCATTTCATTCAAAACAATCATTATGAATGATATCAAAATTAACAAACCCATTGACTTTGGAGTTATCAAGCTCAAGGAAAACTCAAGTAAATTGGATGAAATTGTGATCATCGCAGAAAAATCAACAGTTGATATCCGATTAGACAAAAGAATTTACAATGTTGGAAAAGACATGACCATCAAAGGTGGATCTGCATCAGATGTGCTTGATAATGTTCCCTCAGTAAATGTTGATGTTGAAGGTAATGTTAGTCTTCGAGGTAATGAAAATGTTAGAATATTGATTGATGGCAAACCTTCTGCTCTAGTTGGGTTAAACGGAACTGATGCTTTACGTCAACTTCCTGCCAATGCCATCGAAAAAGTTGAAGTAATTACTTCTCCTTCGGCTAGATATGATGCTGAAGGAACAGCTGGAATTTTAAACATCATTCTTCGCAAAGGAATTGCTAATGGTTTCAATGGATCTGTAAATTCCACCATTGGTAGTCCAAAACAATTTGAATTGGCTACCAACCTTAATCTAAGAACTCAAAAAGTCAATCTTTTTTCTAACCTATCCTATCAAAATAGAAATAGTCCTGGAAATTCTTTCACCCAGCTTTCAATTGTTAATGATCAAAATACCAATAGTCAGAGAAATGAGGATAGGGATTATCAAAGGATCAGGGACGGTTATAATTTCAATATTGGATTGGAATATTTTTTGACTGAAAAAAGTTCCATAACAGGAAGCTTTTTTTATAGAGATGCTGATAATAAAAACCTTTCTACCAATAGCATAACCTTATTTGATGTAAGCGGCTTTCTATATGATGTAAGGACACAGGATGAGGACGAAATCGATACTACCTCTCAATTCTCATTGAATTACACCAATAATTTTAATAGTGATGGTCACAAACTTACTATAGACCTTCAATTGAGTGATAGTCAGGAAATTGAAAATGCTCTTATCAATGATTCTATATCTCTAGAAAATAATAATACTACAGAAAACTCTAAAACAACCCTGTTGCAATCAGATTATACTCTTCCCATTGGAAAAAATGCTCAATTTGAAGCAGGATATCGTGGGGAGTTTCAAAAGTTAAATTCTGATTTTGAAGTCACTAGAACACCTGCCCTAGAATTCAACCCTTCAAACAACCTTGATTTTGAACAAAATGTGAATGCTTTCTACACCCAATTTGGAAACAAACTTAACAAGTTTTCATTTTTATTAGGTTTAAGAGCTGAAATTACTGATGTTAAAGTGAGACTGATCACCTCCAACGAAAATTTTGATTACAGTTACACAGAACTATTTCCTACCATCAATTTGGGATATGAAAGAAACGAAGATCAGAGTTTTACCATTGGATACAGTCGAAGATTGCGAAGGCCTAGGTTTTGGTATTTAAATCCTTTCGAATCAAGAACCAGTCAAAATGTAATTTACAAAGGAAATGCAGGATTGATTCCAACATTTACAAACTCATTTGATGTAGGTTATTTACAAAAATTTGGAAAGTTCACTTTAAATTCATCCATTTATTACCAACATTCTGTCAACGCTATCCAAAGAGTTAGAAGAGATGAAATTAGATTCATTGATGGGGAGAACCAAGTGGTAAACATCAGCGAACCTATCAATTTAGCTTCAGAAGATCGCCATGGTTTTGAACTCACTGCCAACTATAACCCTTCAAAAAAAGTTCGATTGTCTGGAAGCTTTAACGTATTTAACGAAAAAACAGAAGGATCGTATGAATACAATAAATTTACGATTGACCAAGTTACGGGTGAGATTACATCAACACCAGAAATCATCAATTTAGCAAATACCAACAGTAGTTGGTTCTCAAGATTTAACGCTTCGTTTGTCCTCCCTTTCGATATCCAAATGCAAAACAGATTGTCATACAGAGGTCCTAGAAATACAGCTCAAAGAATTTCTGAAGGTGTTTTTGCAGCCAATATAGCTCTGAGTAAAGATCTTTTTGATGAAAAGGGAACACTTGTTTTTAATGTAAGTGATGTGTTTAATTCAAGAAAGAGTAGGTCCGTTAATTACAGTCCTAATATTGAAAATCCTACCAGTATAAGCAATCAAGAATGGCAATGGAGAGTAAGACAAATTTCATTGAATTTCACTTACAGGTTGAATCAAAAAAAGAAACAAGAACAAAGAAGAGGTTCAAATAACTTTGAAGGAGGAGAAGAATTTGGATCTTAAAAATTAATCGTTTGGAACTACTTTCCTTGAGCAGCCTTTTTTGCTTCTTTCTTTAACTTAAAATTTTCCCAGATAGTTCCACCAATCCAATAGGGAACTACAAAAGTTAATAAGAATATCAACAGCCAAAAACCTGCTGTAAAAATAAACATGAACAAAACTAAGCCTGAAAATTGAGAAAAATCTAACATTACAAATATTTATGACGCAAAAATAATAGATAAATTTTATTGGTACTAACATTTTATAAAATTTTTCAAAAAGAAAATACTCGGAATAGTTACTGATGGATTGTTGTGGATTTCGTAATTTTGTTATATACTAAGCAAAACAATAAGCATGAAGTTTAGAATAGAAAAAGACACCATGGGTTCTGTAAAAGTTCCTGCAGATAAATATTGGGGGGCACAGACAGAAAGATCTAGAAATAATTTTAAAATAGGAGCAGCAGCTACAATGCCTCTAGAAATCATCTATGGTTTTGCTTATCTTAAGAAAGCTGCCGCGTATACAAACGCTGACTTGGGAGTCTTAACAGAAGAAAAAAGAGATGCCATTGCAGAAGTTTGTGATGAAATCCTAGCGGGTCAATTGGACGATCAATTCCCATTAGTTATTTGGCAAACAGGTTCCGGAACCCAATCCAATATGAATGTCAATGAGGTAATTGCCAACAGAGCTCATGCCCTAGCTGGAAAGGTGATTGGTGAAGGAGAAAAAACCATTCAACCCAATGATGATGTAAATAAATCGCAATCATCAAATGATACCTTTCCTACAGGAATGCACATTGCCATCTATAAAAAAATTATCGAAACCACCATCCCAGGAGTTGAACAATTAAGAAACACACTCCAACAAAAATCAGAAGATTTTAAAAATATTGTAAAAATTGGTCGTACCCACTTAATGGATGCTACTCCCCTAACCTTAGGTCAGGAATTTTCAGGATATGTATCACAGCTAAATTTTGGATTGAAAGCCCTTAAAAATTCTTTGGACCATTTAAGTCAATTGGCTTTGGGTGGAACTGCAGTAGGTACTGGACTGAATACACCAAAAGGCTACGATGTTTTGGTGGCAAAATACATTGCAGAATTTACGGGATTGCCATTTGTAACTGCAGAAAACAAATTCGAATCATTAGCAGCTCATGATGCGCTTATTGAAACGCATGGAGCCCTAAAACAATTGGCTGTTTCTTTGAATAAAATTACCAACGATATCCGTATGATGGCCTCAGGTCCTAGATCTGGAATTGGTGAAATTATAATTCCAGCCAATGAACCCGGTAGTTCAATCATGCCCGGAAAAGTAAATCCAACCCAGGCAGAAGCAATGACGATGGTTTGTGCTCAAGTAATGGGGAATGATGTAGCGGTAACCATCGGGGGTACCCAAGGACACTATGAATTGAATGTTTTTAAACCTATGATGGCGGCAAATCTAATTCAATCGGCTCAACTTCTTGGGGATGCTTGTGTTTCTTTTGATTTGAACTGTGCTTCAGGAATTCTTCCCAATGAATCTCGAATCAAAGAACTGTTAAACAATTCCTTGATGTTGGTGACAGCCTTAAATACTAAAATTGGATATTACAAAGCTGCTGAAATTGCAACCAATGCACATCAAAATGGAACTACTTTAAAAGAAGAAGCCGTTCGATTGGGCTACGTAACACCTGAGCAATATGACGAATGGGTAAAACCAGAGGACATGACTGGAAGCTTAAAATGATGATTTAAACTATTTTAAATAAGAGCTTTACTAGATAACCACATCAGTTCTTGACATCTTAATTATTATTTAACTAAGTTTGTTTTGCAAAAGTTATTTGTCTCATGACCACCTTGTTTATCAACATCAAAGAACTTGTTCAAGTAAGGGATTCTTCCGTCGAAAAAGTTTGCGGAAAAGAAATGGGGATTCTTCCTACTATAGAAAATGCCTTTTTATTGATCGAAGATGAAATCATCATTGATTTTGGGACGATGGAATCACTTAAAAATCATCAAGCTGACTCAATTGTTGATGTGGAGGGGCAATTGATACTTCCAACATGGTGCGATAGTCATACTCATTTGGTTTTTGCAGACACAAGAGAAGAAGAATTTATTGACAGAATTCATGGACTGACTTATGAAGAAATCGCTCAAAAGGGTGGTGGGATTTTAAATTCTGCTGAAAAGCTACAAAACACCTCAGAAACACAACTATTTAATGATGCATCTATCCGATTAAAAAGACTCTTAAAATCTGGTACAGGTGCTATAGAAATTAAATCAGGATACGGACTAACTGTTGAAAGTGAACTAAAGATGCTTCGTGTCATCAAAAAGTTAAAAGACAATTTTACAATTCCAATAAAAGCGACATTTTTAGGGGCTCATGCCGTACCAAAAAAGTATAAAGAAGATAGAAATCAATACATTTCATGTCTGATCAATGAAATGCTTCCATTGATTCAGTCAGAAAAACTAGCAAATTATATAGATGTATTTTGTGAAAAGGGCTATTTTACTATTGAGGAAACAGATCAAATTTTAACTGCAGGACAAAAACATGGCTTAATTCCTAAAATTCATGTGAATCAATTCAATTCGATAGGTGGTGTAAAAATTGGGATTCAAAATAACGCTTTGTCCTTAGATCATCTTGAAGTTTTGACTGATGATGACATCCATCAACTTATGAACTCCGAAACAATGCCTGTATCGTTGCCTTCTTGCTCTTTTTTCTTGGGAATTCCTTATACAAATGCTAGAAAAATTATCAATGCCAATTTACCAATGGCACTTGCCTCTGATTACAATCCAGGATCCTCTCCTTCCGGGAATATGAACTTTGTGATATCCTTGGCCTGTATAAAAATGAAAATGACCCCTGAGGAAGCTATTAATGCAGCAACGATCAATGGAGCGTATGCAATGAATCTTTCAGATAAAATTGGGAGTATATCTAAAGGAAAGTGGGCGAATTTAATCATTACTAAGCCAATCAAATCCTATAATTTTTTACCCTATGACTTTGGTTATGATACCATTGATAGTGTCTACATTAAAGGAAAAAAGAATTAAAAATTGTATCATCAAATCATCTCTTATTTAGTCTTTATCTTCTACTCCAAAAATCAACATGGGATTCATTCTCCCTTTGTATATAATTTGGTTACAAAAGGCTTTTATAAAAGATTATCATCTCAGAACTTATCTCTATTTTTTGACTACAAAAAGGAACTTAAAAACGAAATCAAAACATCTAAGTACAATGAAATTTCTAAAAAAAAAGGAAAATTCATTGTAAAATTAATTCAATACTTACCAATAAAAAATATTCTAGAAATTGGAACATCATATGGTACTAGTACTGCTGCAATATCCTGTGCAAGTAAAAACCTTAACATTACAACTCTGGAAAAATGTGAAAAAGTTGGTGGGATTGCGAATCATCTATTTAAAAAATACCATTTAAAAAATATAACACTTCTCGTTGAAGACTATCAGTCTTCCATAAGAAGTATCAAAAACAAAACTTTTGATTTGATTTACTTGAGTAAAAAACATGACGAATTGGTTACACTAGAATTTTTTAAATCGTGTTTACCTTTTGTCAATAACAATTCTGTGATTGTATTTGAAAACATACATAGAAGTAAAGAAATGGAGAGGGTTTGGGAAAAAGTGAAATCACATTCAAAAGTTTCAATCACGATGGATACATTTCAGTGGGGACTTGTTTTTTTTCGTAAAGAACAACATAAAGAACATTTTACAATTCGAATCTAAAGAACTGAAATTAGATTTTAAAAATATGTTACTGAGCATCAATCTATTATATTCATATTTTAGTTTTAAATTTGTGATATGAAAATTTACACAAAAACAGGTGATAAAGGAATCACTGCCCTGTATGGTGGGACAAGAGTTTTAAAGAATCATTCGAGAATAGAATCTTATGGAACCATTGATGAATTGAATTCCTATATTGGTTTGATTAAAGATCAGGATATTGATTTGGATTCAAAAAAAAGCCTCATCAAAATTCAACATGATTTATTTACTTTGGGATCAATGTTAGCCACACCAACAGAAAAACAAACTTTAAAAAGTGGCAAACAACGTTTGAACATCCCTATTCTAAATGATACATCAGTGACTTCCTTAGAAAAAGAAATTGATAAAATGAATGAACAACTCCCTGAAATGACTCATTTTATACTACCTGGTGGACATACAACGGTGTCATTCTGTCATATTGCTAGAACTGTGTGCAGAAGAGCTGAACGCCTCACAGTATGTTTAAACGAGGAAGAAAATTTAAATCCTACTATTTTAATCTATCTGAACAGACTTTCTGACTATCTTTTTACACTGGCACGAAAGTTGTCCAAAGATTTATCAGCTCAGGAGATTAAATGGATTCCTGACAAATTATAATTACGTTCTTTTTTTACTAATATATTTCGAAAAAACTTGATTTTTTCACTAAAAAATTTATTTTTGCTGAAAATTAAATCCATAAGAAATGTATTGGACTTTAGAACTTGCATCTTATTTAGCTGATGCACCTTGGCCTGCAACAAAAGATGAATTGATAGACTATGCAATTAGAACTGGAGCACCTCTTGAAGTAGCAGAAAATTTACAAGAGATCGAAGATGAAGGAGACGCTTATGATTCAATCATTGAAATTTGGCCAGATTATCCAACAGAAGAAGACTATCTTTGGAATGAAGATGAATATTAAAATAACATTGTCAACAAACAAAAAAAGTCTCTATTGAGGCTTTTTTTTTGTTTACTTTTATAGTCGTTCTTCTGTAAAGAAAAAAATAACACATAACGAAGAGAATGAGTATCTTAAATTCAATCATAAAAATATTTGTTGGAGATAAACAACAAAAAGATTTAAAAATCTTACAACCCATAGTAGATAAAATCACTGCTTTTGAAGAAGAATTATCAAGACTCACAAATGATGAGTTGAGAGCTAAAACCATTGAATTCAAAGAAAAAATAACAGCAGAAACAAAGGTTTTTGAGAATAAAATCATAGAATTAGAACAAGAAGCAGAAGAAGCATCGATTGATAGACAAGAAGATATCTTTTCTGAAATTGATACTTTAAAAGATCAATCTTACGAAGCGTCTGAGCTTATTTTAAATGAAATTATGCCAGAAGCATTTGCTGTAGTGAAGGAAACTGCAAAGCGATTTGTAAATAATGAAGAAGTTGAGGTTACTGCAACAGCATTTGATCGAGAATTATCAGCGACTAGAGAACATGTTGTGCTAGAAGGAGACAAAGCTTTTTGGCAAAATTCATGGGATGCTGCAGGAAAACCCGTTACTTGGGACATGATCCATTATGATGTGCAACTCATAGGAGGCTCAGTTCTTCATCAAGGTAAGATTGCTGAAATGATGACTGGAGAAGGAAAAACATTGGTTTCTACACTTCCTGTTTATTTAAACGCACTGACAGGTAAAGGGGTTCACTTGGTTACAGTTAATGATTATTTAGCAAAACGTGATAGAGCATGGATGGCTCCAATGTTTGAATTTCACGGCTTATCCACAGATTGTATCGATTTTCATCAACCCAATTCAGAAGAGAGAAGAAAAGCATACAATGCTGATATTACCTATGGAACCAATAATGAGTTTGGATTCGATTATTTACGTGATAACATGGCCAGCTCTAAAAAAGATTTGGTTCAAAGAGCACCTAATTATGCAATTATTGATGAAGTAGACTCTGTTCTGATTGATGATGCCAGAACTCCTCTAATCATCTCAGGTCCAGTTCCACAAGGAGATCGTCATGAATTCAATGAATTAAAACCTTTGGTAAGTGATTTGGTCACGCAACAAAATAAATATTTAGTTGGTGTGCTAGCTGAGGCAAAAAAGTTAATTGCTGAGGGAAACACAAAAGAAGGAGGATTCCTATTATTGAGGGTTTATAGAGGGATTCCAAAAAATAAAGCGCTCATCAAATTCTTATCACAAGAGGGAATTAAGCAAATACTTCAAAAAACTGAAAATACCTACATGGCAGATAATAACAAATTAATGCCAGAAGTAGATCAAGAATTGTGGTATGTGATTGAAGAAAAAAACAATTCAATTGATTTAACTGATAAGGGGATTGCAAGTCTGTCAACCAATACCAGTGATGAGGACTTTTTTGTATTGCCAGATCTAGGTGTAGAAATTGGTCATATTGATGAATCCGAAGAAACACCCGATAAAAAAGCCGAATTAAAAGAAAAACTTTTTAAAGATTTTGGTGTTAAAAGCGAACGTATACACACTATGAATCAATTATTAAAAGCTTATAGCTTGTTTGAAAAAGATGTGGAATACGTAGTTGTCGAAAATAAAGTAATGATTGTAGATGAGCAAACTGGTCGTATTATGGAGGGGCGTCGATACTCAGATGGACTACATCAAGCGATTGAAGCTAAAGAGAATGTCAAAATTGAAGATGCTACACAAACCTTTGCAACCGTTACTTTACAAAACTATTTTAGAATGTATCGGAAACTCTCTGGTATGACAGGTACTGCGATTACTGAAGCTGGTGAATTTTGGGAAATTTACAAATTAGATGTCGTAGAAATTCCAACCAATAAGCCAATACAAAGAGACGATAAAGAAGATTTTATATACAAAACCACTCGAGAGAAATACAATGCAGTCATTGAAGACATCGTTCAATTGGTTGACAAAGGAAGGCCTGTTTTAGTTGGAACAACTTCTGTAGAAATTTCTGAATTGTTGGGAAGAATGCTTCAAATGCGTAAAATCAAGCATAATATCTTGAATGCAAAATTGCACAAGAGAGAGGCTGATGTAGTTGCAGAAGCAGGAAATCCTGGTATTGTTACAATCGCAACAAACATGGCTGGTCGTGGGACGGATATCAAACTTTCTGATGAAGTTAAAGACTCAGGCGGTCTAGCAATTATTGGTACAGAAAGACATGATTCTCGTAGGGTAGATAGACAATTACGTGGTAGGGCTGGACGACAAGGAGATGTTGGTTCTTCACAGTTTTATGTGGCTTTGGATGATAATTTAATGCGTTTATTTGGTTCTGATAGAATTGCTAAAATGATGGATAGAATGGGACTTAAAGAAGGGGAAGTAATTCAGCATTCCATGATTTCTAAATCCATCGAAAGAGCACAAAAGAAAGTAGAAGAAAACAATTTTGGAATTCGAAAAAGACTGCTAGAATATGATGATATCATGAATGCTCAACGGGAGTTTGTTTACAAACGAAGAAGACATGCATTGGATGGAAATCGTTTGCAAATTGATATTGCCAATATGATATATGACACATGTGAGGCCATTATCAATCAAAACAAAGCAGTAAAAGATTTTCAGAATTTTGAGTTTGAATTGATTCGATTTACTTCGATGACTTCTCCATTTAGCGAGGAAGAGTTTGAAGCATTAGCGGAACAAGAGTTGACAGATAAATTGTATGAGATTATTACCTCACATTATAAGGAAAAAATTGAAAAAAATGCGCTTTTAACCTATCCTGTGATCAAAAATGTTTATGAAAATGAAGGAGATCGTTATGAAAGAATTGTGGTACCCTTTTCAGATGGAGTTAAAACACTGCAGGTAGTTACAAATTTAAAAGAAGCTTATGAAACCAAAGGAAAATCATTAGCTGCTGACTTTGAAAAAAATATCACTTTAGCAATTATTGATGAAAATTGGAAAGATCATTTACGTAAAATGGATGATTTAAAACAATCTGTTCAAAATGCTTCTTACGAACAAAAAGATCCCTTGTTGATTTATAAATTTGAAGCTTTTGAGTTGTTTAAAGTCACTATTGATAAAATCAATAGAGAAGTATTGTCTTTCTTATTCAAGGGAGAATTACCAAACCAAGCTACCCAACAAATTTCTGAAGAACGTCAAAAAACAAAACAAAAATTAAACCTTAGCAAAGCAGATGTTAAAAATACAACTGAACAAGCTATTAGTAATTCTAGACAACAACAGAGAGAGCCCATTGAAACGGTTGTGAGGGAGAAACCAAAAATTGGAAGAAATGAGCGTGTGACCATCAAAAATGTGATGAGTGGTGAGGAAAAAGTTGTGAAATTCAAACAAGCAATTCCTTTGATAGAAAAAGGAGAATGGGTGATTGTCAACAACTAAAAAGAGAACGATTGTAAAAACGTAAAAAGCCGCTTTAAAGCGGCTTTTTATGTTATATCATGATTGTGTATTACAGTCCTTGAAAATCTGAATCCAATTTTAAATAATCTAAAAACTCTTGCTTGGTTTCTTTATTTTTGAACTTACCACCAAATTCACAGGTAACTGTGCTACTTTCAATGTCTTTGATCCCTCTAGAATTTACACACAAATGCTTTGCATCAATTACACAAGCTACATCTTTAGTTCCTAAAGCTTCTTGCATGAACTGAACAATTTGCATCGTGAGACGCTCTTGAACTTGAGGTCTTTTGGCAAAATAGTCCACAATACGATTCATTTTAGATAAACCGATTACTTTTCCATTGGATATATAAGCTACATGTGCACGTCCAACAATTGGCAATAAATGATGCTCACAAGTAGAATATACAATGATATTCTTCTCAATCAACATCTCTTCATAATTATAATTATTGTCAAAAGTTGAGGCCTTAGGCTGATTTTTAGGATTCAAGCCCATAAACAATTCCTTTACAAATGCCTTGGCTACTCTTTTGGGTGTCCCTTGGAGACTATCATCTGTAAGGTCCATCCCAAGGGTAATCAAGATATCCTTCACACTTTCCTGAATTCTCTCCATTTTTTCATCATCAGAAATATCGAAAGCATCTGCACGTAATGGAGTTGAAGCGGAGGTCATGATATGATTATCTCCTATTTCATCTACTCGATCTTCGCTTTTTTTAATACTTAGTTCAATCATTACGTATGTATTTATATTGCAAATTTACAAAATTCACAAAATAATTAGTGTAATTCTTTTATCAATTCTCCCAAACTACATGTTAATTGAGAACTCTCATTCATATTTTTGAGAATAAATTGATTATTGTTAATTTCAGAAACAACAAATTCTATTTTACGATTGGAAGCATATTTCCATTGTTTTTTTTGTTGTTTATTTGTGATAGCAGTATCAGGATATATCTCAGCTTTGATTCCAACTGATCTTAATTCTTTCAATGCTTTTAATTGTGTTAGATGATTTTTTGCATCGAAATTCAAAAACAATACTTTTGGTTTGGCCAATTCTACTGAACTGAATAAGCCCAGTTCTTCTAGCACAAGATAAATTCTATCTAAACCAAATGAAATTCCAATACCACTAACATCTTTCAATCCAAAAGTTCCTGTTAAATCATCATAGCGTCCACCTCCACCAATAGAACCTAATTGGACACCCTCTGGAGCAGCAACTTCAAAAATAGCTCCTGTATAATAGTTCAATCCACGAGCCAGTGTAATATCAAGTTCTAAAGAAGCTGATTCCAAACCTAATTCTTCAATAGAATCGATTACAAAACGCAACTCATCAATACCCTTCATCCCCTCCTCTGATAAGGATAGAATCGAGGCTAACACAGATAACTGTTCAGAATTGGACCCAGAAATTTTAAACAAGGGTTTTACCTTCTCAATCGCTTCTTGAGAAATTCCTTTTTCAAACATTTCTTTGACAACCCCTTCTTCTCCAATCTTATCTAATTTATCTAGGGCAACCGTAAAATCTATCAATTGATCTTTTGCACCTATTACCTCAGCAATTCCTGATAAGATTTTTCTATTATTGATTTTAATCTTCGTCCCTTCTAGTTTTAAACTGCTAAAAACCTTATCATACAATTGAATAAATTCAACTTCTTGCAATAGGGATTGACTTCCAACCACATCAGCATCACATTGAAAAAATTCACGAAAACGACCTTTTTGTGGACGATCTGCTCTCCAAACAGGTTGAATTTGATAACGTTTGAAAGGAAAATTTATCTCATTTTGATGTTGGACTACATACCTTGCAAAAGGCACTGTTAAATCATAGCGAAGTGCTTTTTCAGAGATTTGTGGTGTTAATTTTAAACTTTCTCTTTGTTGTAAAATTTGATCATCTGCTTTTTTTAAAAAATCACCTGAATTTAAAATTTTAAAAATCAACCGATCTCCCTCCTCACCGTAGGTTCCCATCAAAGTTGAAGAATTTTCAAAACTTGGAGTTTCAATGGGCTGAAAACCAAAAGTTTCAAAAGTACTTCTTATCGTTTGAATGATATAAGTTCGTTTCGTAACTTCTTCAGATGAAAAATCTCTAGTCCCTTTTGGAATGCTTGGTTTCATAATTTTAAATTCATTAATCAATTAACAAAAAGTAGTTAATTCTAAGTACAAATATCTGAAAATCTAGTGAAGTTTTAATCGGTCTGGCTTGTTTTATTTTTTGTTTGAAGTGAATGAATGCTCGCATTTAATTCAAAACCCAACAAAAGTATGATGGCATTGAGCCATACAAACAGCATTAAGATTAAAAGCGTACCTATGGATCCATACAACTCATTGTATTGAGCAAATTCGTTCACATAATAACCAAAAAGATAAAAGGTAAAGATGGAAAGCGAAGTTGTAAGAACTGATCCTGGAGAAAAAAAACGAGAATACTTGACACTTTTTGTTCCATACTTGTAAAGAATGGATACAATTGTAAAAATCATGATCAAAAAAAGCGCTCCCCTTCCAAATTCAAGCCAAAGTGTTTCATCATTAATAATATCTTTACTTTTCAACCCATCAAGTATCAATTGATAGAACCCTGTCAAAGCAACAGTAATTAAAAGAAATAAAGCCATGATTAATGATATGAACATGGATAAAAAATAGGACCTGAAAACATTTCTGAACTCTTTCACGTGATAGGAATATTCAAATCCTCCAAAAATAGCATTCACCCCATTGGTCATCAAAAAAATGGAACCTAGAAATCCAAAAGACATGAGGCCAGCTTGTTTGTTGTTGATAATATCTAGTAAAACAGTGTCAACTGCCTCAAATGTTTTAGGAGGTAAAATTTCAGAAATTAGTGCAATCAGACCCTCAGAAAAACTATCAATAGGGATGAACGGAATCAAGGTCAGTATGAAAAGCATGAACGGAAAAATAGCCATAAAAAAACTGTAGGCAATTCCGCCGGCCCTTGTGGTAAGGGCTCCTTTAATGATCCCAGTGACATACATTTCAATAATGTCATACAATGACAATCCCTCTAAACCTGGAATTTTTATTTTTTTTCCAAGTTTTACCAGCATTCTTAAGACTGGAATTTTGATGAGTTTATCTTCTAATTCTTTAGCCAATGGTGATTTTATATTTGTCTAACAATCCGATTGCATTTTCTATTGAAAATTGAGCCCCTTTTAATCGATTGATATCAGGATCAATTTTAAGATTTTTTGCAGTTCTAAAGTCTACCTTTTCAAGATTTGTATTTTCGAAAATGGCATTCTTTAAATCTGAATTTGCAAAATTTGAGCGTGTCAAATCAGTAAAACCGAAAAAAACTTCCTCTAAAATACAATTTTCAAAAAGAGTGTTTGGAATTTTTAAATCTTGAAAAGAAGAAAAACTCAATTGACAATTTTCAAAGTTCATTTTTAGTAAGAATGAATCTACTTCATAAAACTTGACTCCAAGAAGTTTGCAGTTCAAAAAATCTACATCTTTAAAAGCAGTGTTTTTAACAATTGTATTGCTAAAATTACAGTCAATGAATTTGCATTCTATAAACTGAATATTAGAAGCATGAATTTCAGAAAAATCACATTCTTTAAAGGTACAATGATCATATTCTCCTTTTTGAATGTTGGTTTTAGTAAAGTTAATTTTTTGAAAAGATTCATTTTCAAAATAATTATCAGACATCATATCGCTTTCAAACTTAAATCCATATTATACACTGAATGTGTCAAGGCACCTGAAGAAATAAAATCAACACCACATTCGGCATATTTTCGAATGGTTTTTTCGTTGATTCCTCCTGAAGATTCTGTCAAACATCTTCCTTTGATCAATCTCACAGCAGTTTTGGTATCGTCAAATGAAAAATTATCAATTAAAATTCTATGAATACCATCATGTTTTAAAATTTCCTTGATTTCATTCAAGTTTCTCGCTTCAACAATGATTTTTAAGTCTAATTTATTTTGGAGCAAATAAGCTTTGGTTTTTGAAATTGCTTGAGAAATTCCACCAGCGAAATCAATATGATTGTCTTTAATCATAATCATATCATACAAACCAAATCGATGATTGACTCCACCTCCAATACTAACAGCCCATTTTTCTAAGGCTCTAATGCCTGGTGTCGTTTTTCTCGTATCTAAAATCTTGGTATGGGTACCTTTAAGTAAATCCACAAAATAAGAAGTTTTAGTCGCGATGGCACTCATGCGTTGCATTACATTCAAAACAATACGCTCTGCTTGAAGAATTGATTGAGAGTTCCCTGAAACATTAAAAGCAATATCTCCATTTTTTACTGAGCAGCCATCAGAAATAAAAGTCTCAATTTCGATACTTCTATCAATAAATTTAAATGCTTTTTTAGCAAAATCAATCCCTGCAATGATTCCAGTATCTTTTACCAACAATGCTGCTCTTCCAGTCGTGTTTTTTGGGATACAAGACAATGATGTGTGATCACCATCTCCCAAATCTTCTCTGAAGGCATTGCTAATGATACGATCAATTTCCTGTTCAAATTGTTGTGAAAAAATCATTTACAAGTCTTGGTTGAGCTAAAATACAATTAATCGATAAAAATTATCACATAAATTGTAATTTTGATTCATGAAAATCAAACTTCTTGTCATAGGGAAAACGGATGATAAAAATTTAATCTCTTTAATTGAAAAATATCAAAATAGATTGCAACATTATATTGGATTTCAGATAGAGGTCATTCCTGATATAAAAAACACAAAGAATTTAAGTCCACTTCAACAGAAAGAAAAAGAAGGACAATTGATTCTATCTAAATTGAAAAATACAGATCAATTGATAGTATTAGACGAAAAAGGAAAAGAATATAGATCCATTCATTTTGCTAGTTTTTTGCAAAAAAAGATGAATTCAGGAATCAAAGAATTGGTTCTTGTCATTGGAGGTCCCTATGGGTTTTCTGAAAGCGTTTATAAAAAATCAATTGAAAAAATAGCACTGTCTAAAATGACGTTTTCGCACCAAATGATTCGCTTGTTCATCATTGAGCAACTCTATCGTGGATTCACAATTTTAAAAAACGAACCCTATCATCATGAATGATATCCATATTTTCCAAATAGTTTAAAGAAAATTTTTATTTTGATACTTTTGTTTACTTAAAAGACCTACTAGATGAAGCTTGTTTTTGCAACAAACAACCAACACAAATTAAAAGAAGTTCAAAAAATGCTTCCCAGTTCAATTCAACTATTGTCTTTAAAAGATATTCATTGTTTTGATGATATTGAAGAAACTGCAAAAACTTTAGAAGGAAATGCAAGTTTAAAAGCTGACTATATTACAGAAAAATATGGTTATCATTGTTTTGCCGATGACACAGGGTTAGAAATCAATTCTTTGAATGGAGAACCCGGTGTTTTTTCAGCAAGATATGCAGGGGAACATGGTAATTCAGAAAAAAATATGCAAAAAGTCCTTGAGAATCTTGCTGATAAAATAGATAGAACAGCTCAATTTAGAACGGTAATTGCTTTGAACTTGAATAATGAACAACATTTATTCGAAGGCATTTGCAAAGGCGAAATTATATCAGAAAAAAGTGGTACAGAAGGATTTGGATATGATCCTATATTCAAACCAAAAGGATATTCACTCTCTTTTGCTGAAATGAGTTCAGAAGAAAAAAATAAAATTAGTCATCGAGGAATTGCCGTTCATCAATTAGTTCACTTTTTAAATTCGCTTTAAAATTGATTCATCAAAAATCATATTCAAAACAATTTGTTGCACTTTTCTTGGTGCTAATTTTATTGTTTTTTATGAGTTTTAGTATCGGATCTGTATCCATCCCCTTTTCTGATACTTTTGATATTTTAATGGGTGGCAATAGCTCAAAACCTAGTTGGGATGTTATAATTCTCCAATTTAGACTCCCTAAAGCACTTACAGCTATTCTTGTGGGTTCTGGTTTAGGGATTAGCGGTTTATTAATGCAAACATTGTTTAGAAATCCATTGGCAGGTCCTTTTGTTTTGGGAATATCATCGGGAGCAAGTTTGGGTGTGGCTTTTTTGATATTAGGATCTGGTATTTTTGGTTGAATTTTAGCAACTGTTGCACTCTCCAGTTGGGGGTTGGTAATTGCTTCAAGTTCAGGAGCTGCATTGGTATTGATAGCAGTCATTATTACGGCAAATAAAATAAGAAATACCACTTCCATTTTAATCATTGGATTGATGTTTGGTACAATTACGTCTGCAATCATAAGTGTGCTAACGTTTTTTAGCGACGCTGAAGAAATTCAACAATTTATATTTTGGGGTTTTGGTAATTTGGGAAATTTATCATGGAATGAGGTGATGATCTTCTCTATAATTTATCTGATTGCCATTCTAAATTTACTATTTGTAATAAAACCATTGAATACCTTTCTTCTAGGTGAAAACTATTCTAAAAGTTTGGGAATTGACATCAAGAAAAGTCGAATGATGATTTTATTAATCACGAGTGTATTGACGGGAGTTATAACCGCTTTTGCAGGCCCTATTGCTTTTATTGGTCTTGCGGTACCTCATATGACCAAATTGCTTTTCAAAACCTCAAATCATACGATTCTTTTACCGGCTGTAGCGATCATGGGTGCAATGATTATGTTGATTTGTGATTTGATAGCTCAACTACCTACCAGTGAGTTTACATTGCCCATCAATGCAGTTACCTCTTTATTTGGAGCTCCAATTGTTATTTGGTTACTTATTAGAAAAAAGAAAATGTACGTATGAGTATAGGGACCAAAAATATCATCTTGAAAGTAAAAAATCTTGACATTGGATACAAGGAAAAAAATTCAATTAAGACCATTCAAAAAAATATAAATTTTGAATTGTCAAATCAAGAATTTGTGACGATTTTGGGAAGAAACGCAATTGGAAAATCAACTCTACTTAGAACACTCTCCAAAGTTCAACAACCAATACATGGCGAGGTATCAATAAACAATAGAAAAATTAAAGACTACAGCGTCAAGGCATTGTCAACTGTCATAAGTCTTGTCTTAACTGAACGATTGCCTGAAAGTCAATTGACCGTCTTTGAATTGGTTGCTTTGGGAAGACAACCTTATACAAATTGGGTTGGAAAACTAGAAAAGAAAGATGTTGAAAAAGTGATGTGGGCTCTCCAACAAACAGACACTGAGAATCTTGTCAAAAAATATTTTTATGAACTAAGCGATGGTCAATTACAAAGAGTTCTTATTGCCAGAGCTTTGGCACAGGATACTCAAATCATCATGTTAGATGAGCCAACAGCTCACCTTGATATGCATCATACCATTAAGGTTTTTCAGTTGCTCAAAAAACTAACCAAAGAAACCCAAAAAACGATCATCATCACAACCCATGAAGTAAATCTAGCCATCAATTCTGCTGATCAAATTATCTTGTTAAATGACAAAGAGGTGATTTCTGGAAATAAAGAAGCGTTGATACAAAACAACTCATTCAAGAATTTGTTTCCATCAGAAATTATTAACTTTAATACCTCCCTTGAACAATTTATCATTACTAAAAATTTCTAAAGCAACTGTATCATTAACTCCTCAAAATATTCAATGAACCGTCAAACATTGTATTCAATAAAAAAATTAACTTATGTATTGAGTTTACTACTATTTTCACCTTGTACGACTTCTCAAAATACAAAAGACTTTTCCATTACATATGCTTCATCAATTACAGCAAAAGAATTAAGTGATCACTTGTATATTTATGCTTCAGATGAATTTGAAGGACGAAATACTGGAGAACCAGGTCAGAAAAAAGCGGTTGAATATTTAAAATCATTTTATGTCAACAAAAAAATTAAATCTCCAATAAATGAAAATGACTATTTTCAAGAAGTTCCTGCTTCTTTCATGAATAAGTTGATACGAAGCGGAAAATTAAAAGACTCCGAAAATGTACTGGCATATATAGAAGGTTCTGAAAAATCTGACGAAATTATTGTTATTTCTGCACATTTAGATCATGTCGGTGTAGAAAAGGGAGTCATATACAATGGAGCTGATGATGATGGTTCAGGTACCGTTGCGATTCTAGAAATTGCCGAAGCTTTTCAAAGAGCACAAATGGAGGGAAATGGTCCAAAGAGATCCATTTTATTTTTACATGTAACCGGTGAAGAAAAAGGTCTATTAGGCTCACGTTATTACACCGAAAATCCGATATTCCCACTTGCCAATACCATTGCAAATCTAAACATTGATATGATTGGAAGAATTGATGAAAGACACCAAGAAAATCCAAATTATATTTACTTAATTGGTTCAGATAAATTAAGTTCCGAATTGCATGTTATTTCTGAAGAGACTAATAAAAAATACATCCAAATGGATCTTGATTATAAGTACAATGATGACAATGATCCAAATCGTTTTTATTACAGATCGGATCACTACAATTTTGCCAAGGTCAATATTCCCATTATTTTTTACTTTAACGGTACTCACGAGGATTATCACAGACCAACTGATACTCCAGATAAAATCAATTATGAGCTGTTAGAAAGCAGAACACGTCTTATATTTCATACAGCATGGGAATTGGCAAATAGAGAGGACAGAATTATTGCGGACAAAGCGGTAAAATCAGAAAAATAGTCTTAAGTTGAACTTTTTAGATTCAACAAAAACTGATTGCTTGATCAATGTAAAATTTTAAAAAGTAGCTCTTTTAAAATATCTCTTTGTGATTGGCTAGCTCCTACTCCTTTACTTTTTACATCAGCATCACGTAACAAAGAAATTATTTGAGAAACCTTACGCATAGGATAGTTGTTGGCTGCGGTAACATAGTCTTTGACAAAAAAGGCTCTAATTCCTAATGCATTTGCAGCATGATCTCTAGATTTATTTTTCAATCCATGGTAAACCAGTAGTTGAGTGAAAAAACTATTGAGTAACGAAATGGTCATTACCAGAGGGTTGCTTTTCGGATTTTGTGAAAAGTATTCTATAATTTGATTGGCTTTTGCGACATTCCTCTCTCCTACTGCTTTTCTTAATTCAAAATTATTAAAGTCTTTAGAGATTCCAATATTTTCCTCTATGTGTTTTGGGGTAATGATCGTATGATCTGGGAGTATTGTGATTAATTTTTGAAGCTCATTGTTAATTTTACTAAGGTCAGTTCCTAAAAAATCTACCAACATGTGAGCTGCTTTTGGTTCTATTTGATACTTTTTACCACTTAAAACCCTTCGAATCCAATCAGCAACCTGGTTTTCATACAAGCGTTTACTTTCATAAACGAGTCCAATTTTATGAATTGCCTTGTACAAAGCCTTCCGTTTGTCTAATTTTTTAAACTTGTAATTGATAACCAAAACTGTAGACATTTGAGGGTTTGTCGCATAAGCAGTTAACTTTTCAATGGTTCTACTTAAATCTTGCGCCTCTTTTACAATGATCACTTGTCTCTCTGCCATCATAGGATACCGCTTTGCTGCACCAATAATTTCCTCAACAGTTACATCTCGACCGTATAAAACTGACTGGTTGAATCCTTTTTCGGCTTCATCCAAGATATTGCCCTCAATAAATTCTGAAATTTTATCAATATAATAAGGTTCTTCACCCATTAAAAAATATATCGGCTTGATATTACCTTTCGAAATCTCAGAAACAATATTATTTATATCATTCATTCTAAATAATCAAGTAAAATAAATTGTTCATTATTGTTTGAAATAATAATAAACGATTAAAAATTTAAAAGAATAGATTTTTACTACATTTAACCTGTGCAAAGATTAAATTTTCCATCCTATCCATTTCGTCTCAAATCTAACGAAAATAAGACACTTATTTTTGATATTGTTAGAAAAAAATATGTGGTATTGACACCTGAGGAATGGGTGAGACAGCATGTCATATTTTACTTAACCCAAGAAAAAAAATATCCCATATCATTAATTGCAGTTGAAAAACAATTAAAAATAAACTCAATGGTAAAAAGATCGGATATAGTGATCTTTAATCCTGATGGAACTCCTGAGATCTTAGTTGAATGCAAAGCACCCTCTGTCAATATATCTCAGCAAACCTTTGATCAAATTGCAAGATATAATTTAGCTATGAAATCAACTTATTTAATGGTTACTAATGGTTTAAATCACTATTACTGTCAGATTGATGAGGATAAAGAAACCTATGTTTTTTTAAGAGAGATTCCAGAGCACTAATTTTATGAAATATTTTCGTTTGATATCTCAATGAAATAGTAAATTTACAACCTTGAAAACAGCAATTGTCATACTAAATTGGAATGGGGAAAAATTATTAGAGCAATTTTTACCATCTATCGTTAACTTCAGTTCTGAAATAGCAGAAATTTATGTTGCTGATAATGCTAGCTCGGATGATTCCGTTAATTTCATCAAAAATCATTATCCTTCTGTACATATAGTACAAAACAAATCCAATGGGGGCTACGCAAAGGGTTATAATGATGCACTTCTAAATATTGAGGCTGATATTTATTGTTTGATTAATTCTGACATAGAAGTAAGTAAAAACTGGATTCCACCTGTTTTAGAAATTTTTAAAAAAGAAGCTAATACCGCAATTGTGCAACCCAAAATATTAGATTACAATCGTCAGAATTATTTCGAATATGCTGGAGCTGGTGGAGGCTTTATTGATTTATTTGGTTATCCATATTGTAGAGGGCGTGTTTTCAATAGCATCGAAAAAGACACAAAACAGTTTGACGATGTCACAGAGATTTTTTGGGCATCAGGGGCTTGTTTTTTTATACGATCTAAAGTATTTCACGATTTGAATGGATTTGATGAAGATTACTTTGCGCATCAAGAAGAAGTGGATTTGTGTTGGAGATCAAAAAATGAAGGATTTCAGATCAAATATGTAGGGAATTCGTGTGTTTATCATGTAGGAGGAGCTACTTTACAAGAGACCAATCCTCAAAAAACATTTTTAAACTTTAGGAACAGTCTCTTAAATGTAATTAAAAATGTTCCTAAACAATGGTTTTTATTTGTTGTATTCTCTCGATTAATATTAGATGGAGTCGCAGGAATTAAATTTTTTATTGAGTTAAGACCTATTCATACTTGGGCTGTTTTAAAAGCACATGTAAGTGTCTACAAAAACTTTTCTAAATTCTTAAAAAAGCGAAAAAAATTACAAAAGAAAGAGTTATACAGTCTACATACAAGTGTGGTATGGCAGTATTTTATTATGAGAAGAAAAAAATTTAAAAACCTTCGATAAGCCAATCATCATTTATTTTTCACAACACAGAAAGACTTCCTTTCCCTTTCCTGATAACTTCTGGTTCAGTTCCTGTTAATTTTATCACTGTTGAAGCCTGATTACCTCCATAGCCACCGTCTACAACACCATCGACTAAATGTTGCCATTTTTCAAAAATAAGTTCAGGATCTGTGGTGTATTCTAAAACATCATCCTCATCGTGAATTGAGGTAGAAATGATTGGGTTTCCTAAGGATTTCACAATAGTTCTAGCGATGTTATTATCTGGAATACGGATTCCTACTGTTTTCTTTTTCTTGAAGACTCTAGGAAGTGAATTACTCCCTGGTAAAATGAACGTATAAGGTCCTGGAAGAGCTCTTTTAAGGAGTTTGTATGTAGGAGTGTCTATTTGTTTTACAAAATCAGAGAGATGGCTTAAATCATTGCATATAAAGGAAAAATTAGATTTCTCTAATTTCACCCCTTTAATTCTTGCTATTTTTTCGAGGGCTCTGGTGTTGGTAATATCACATCCAAGACCATAAACTGTATCAGTAGGATAAATAATCAATCCTCCGCTGGAGAGGATGTCTACTATTTTTTTTATTTCCTTTGGATTTGGATTATCCTCATATACTTTTATGAAATCCGCCATAAAAAACCATTAGAAATTTAACATATCGGTGGAAATAAAAACTATTTAATTTTATCCACCAGCCTGAATCCCTCTCCATGTATATTCAAAATTTCAACCTGGTCATCATCCTTTAAATATTTACGAAGTTTAGCGATATATACATCCATACTTCTGGAAGTAAAATAATTATCATCTCTCCATATTTTTGTCAAAGCTAATTCTCTGGGCATCAAATCATTTTTATGCAACGCCAACAATCGAAGTAATTTACTTTCTTTTGGAGATAACTTTTGAGGATCTTTATTGTCTTGAGATAAATGTCTTAATTTAGAGTTGAAGAAAAAATTTCCTATTGTAAATTCAAACTGCTCATTCTCTGCAGCTGTATCGGATTCTTTACGTTGAAGAATTGCTTTAATTTTATAGAGTAACACTTCAGAATCAAAAGGCTTATTTAAATAATCATCTGCTCCAACTTGATATCCTTTCAAAACATCATCTTTCATTGTTTTGGCAGTTAAAAATATGATGGGGATTTCTTTGTCATTCGAACGAATATCATTGGCTAGTGTAAAACCATCTTTTCGAGGCATCATTACATCCAGAATGCACAAATCATAGTCATTATTCTTATACATTATCAATCCTTCAATGCCGTCTTTAGCATGCGTAACGTTATAATCATTTAATGCTAAATAGTCTTTTAAAACTGTTCCAAAGTTTGGATCATCCTCTACTAATAAAATCTTTTTACTTCCCATATGTTACTTTTTAAATTAATGGTAATTTGACTATGAATGTACTACCTTTTCCTTTCTCACTTTCTACAAAAACCGTTCCATGATGTTTTTCAACAATTTCTTTTACATAGGCAAGTCCCAATCCATGCCCCTTAACATCGTGAATATTTCCTTTTTGTTCTCTGTAAAATTTATCAAAAATATATTTCTGAGTTGTCTTACTCATCCCAATACCCTCATCTTTAATTTTAATGATGAAATTTTTATTGGTACTTTCTGTAAAAACGTCAATTTTAGGTTGATTTTCAGAATATTTTAATCCATTTTCAAGAATATTTACTAACACATTTGTCATGTGAAATTGATTGACCAGCACCTCAGATTGAAGCGCATGAAAATGCGTGGTAATTGTTCCCTGTTTATCAATCACAAGAAGACTTACATGCGTAATTGCATCGTCAATGATATCATGCATTTCAACGTCCTCTTTATGAATCTCAATTTGATTTTTTTCTAATCTTGAAATACGCAAAACATTTTCCACCTGACCATGCATTCTTTTATTTTCATCTCTGATCATTTTTATGTAACGTAAAACTTTTGATTCATCGCTGATTATCTTAGGATTTTTTATGGAGTCTAGAGCTAAGTTTATTGTGGCAATCGGTGTTTTAAATTCATGCGTCATATTGTTAATGAAATCGGTCTTAATTTCAGATATTTTTTTCTGCTTTACCAACTGATACAATGAACTTGAAAAAGCAACAACTATGATGAAAATAAAAAATAAGGATAATAATAAAATATAGGAGATATCCGAAAGGATGTGCTTATTTTTCTCGGGAAAATCAATATACAAGGTATAATCACTTTTACCTTCATTATTAATAAACAGTGGATAGCTTAAACTTTTTTCTGTATTGATGGTGTAATATCCTGATTTTAACTTGGTTGCCAAACCATTGTTATAAACACCATACTTATAATCTATATTGATGTTATTTCTAATCAATTCTTCTTTTAATGTAGCATTGAGTTCCCGGTTGTTTATTCTTTCCTCAATAGGAAATGTTTTCTTGTAATCTTTAAAAACATCCGATAAGAGCTTTCTGTCCAACTCCTCTGCTCTATCTGAACTTGAAAATTTATTCTCATCGTAGGTTTCTTTAAAATCGTATTTACCTATGATAAATGTTCCTTTAAAAAAGTCTCTCTTTTTTGTAAATCTTTTTACAACGATGGAATCATTATCATAGAAACGAGTTTTATCCAAAATATCCAATACAGGAATTTTAAAATCTTCTTCGATAATGGTGGTCCCAAAAGAAAAACGACTTTTAGTGGTCGTATCAATCTGTTGAATTAAAAAGTTTTTGATTTGAGCTTTGTTTAAGAATCTTTTTTTCTCGATAAAGTTTTGAATTTTATTGTAGTAAAGATCTTGCTCTTTTATTTCCAATCGTTCGGAGACTCTTGCCAATGCTTTCTTTACATCTCCTTTAAATTGAATGTCTTTGCTTTCAATAGCATTGTTAATCCAGTACAATTGTACCGTTATAATACCAATGAGAGATATACTAACAAGCACTACAATAAGAACAAAAATTTTCTTTCCCATTATTAGAAATTCACATATTTGGAAATATAGATTTTATTTTAAGGTAGGCTAACATGATTGTTTATTTTTAAGTAAACTTTAACAAGTTTGCCTGTTTATTTTGGATCGATGATTTTCTCTTTTAAAATCTGATGAAGTCTTTGGATTTGATATACAGTTTCTGTTTTATCTACATTGTTTATCAAATAATTTGATTGTAAACTTCTTTTGATATCTGTCCATTGATTGTCCATCCTATGTTGAATCTGTTGTTCAGATATTTGATCCCTTTTCATGACTCTTTTGATTCTTGTTTTCAAAGGAGCATTAACGCAAATGACCAAATCACAAATTGAATCGCTGCCGACTTCAAATAAAATCGCACTTTCATACACAACCAGCGCATGTGGTTGTTGGCTTTCTATAAATTTTTTAAAGTGATTTTTTACAACCGGATGTACAATATCGTTGAGTTTTTTTAAATCATCTGGATTACTAAAAACCAATGATGAAATATATTTTCGATTCAGTTGATCTTGTTGATAACTACGATCTCCAAAAATGGAAACAATTTTATTTTTAATCTTCAAAGATGAGTTCATCAAATGCTTAGCTTGCTCATCTGCATGATAATAAACAGCTGAATTTTCAAGGCTACAAATGGTTTCAGCAACCAAAGACTTCCCGCTTCCAATTCCACCAGTGATACCAACAATCATCATTATTTATTAATTATATAATCTATTTTCATAGGAGACATTCTCACATATTTGACCATTGGAGATTTCTCTACTAAAATTGGGATCAAATAGGAAAGATTATTTTTTTGTGATACCTGATAATCACAATGAATCAAAAAAGAGGTAAAATCTATTTTATTAAAATTGGACAATGCAACTTTGTATGTGACTTTAACTACCTTCGGAAAAGTATTGATGATGTTATTTTCAGGAAGATTTAAAACTTCAAAAGGAATTTCGAGTGTTCCTTCTGTATACTTTTCTACATTGGCAATTATCTTGATATTTTTTTGCTGAAGTTTCACGTTTGAGTCAGAAGAAAAACGTTCAATCTCTATGGTTTGATCGATTGAATTATTTAACTTCTTTATTTGAAGAAGTTTCGTAGATACGAAGTCTATGGTATCCAAAATAGATTCAGGACCACTGATTAAAATTGAATCTGGAACCGTTGTAATATTTCCATTTAACTCAAAACCGGTAGCATAACTGAGGTCTAAAAGAGGCTTTACTGGTACTTTCTTATTTTTTAATTTTCCAAGATTAAAATAAATTGAATCATTGATAAAAAAATCAATTTCAACTCCCGTTTTCATTTGTTTTTGAATCGCCAATCTTTGTTGTGACAATAACAAATAATAATCCGTTGAAGATTTCCAATTCAAATTTGAGACGTCAATTTTTAATTCTGTGGGAAAAAATGTTGCTGAAATTAATTTAAAGCCCGTTGTTTTTACATGAATTTCAATCACTTCAACAGGAGCTTCTTGTAATAACTTATCTTCAGGAAGATTGATATAAGAGACTGGATATTCTAAAGTACTATCATACTCTTTGGATAATTTAGTCATGAACCAAAAAACAACAGAAAGAATAATAAATAAGAGAAACTTATGATACATTTTATTATTTTTATTTTGAAGCATGTCTGGAATATCTATGTGCAAGCTAATTAATCCATTAGGAAAGTCAAAATTAAGTGCATAAAAAAAGTGAGTTTAAGAACTCACTTTTAAAATAAATATCATATTGAATGTTATTTTTTAGTCGATGTAAGATATTTCTTTGTCAAATCAACTGAAATGGCAGCACGTTCAAATTTAATTTTTCCTGCACTGGTTTCAATGGTCACAGTTCCCTCATTTTCATTAGTTTGAACCAACTTGCCATGAATTCCACTAGAGGTGACTACTTTTGAACCTTTTTTAAGATCCTCAATAAATTTTTTTTCTTTTTTACGTTTTCTACTTTGAGGTAAAATCATGAAAACATAAAATACAGTTAAAAGAGCCAACATTGGGAGAAATACGCCTCCAAAACCCTCAGATGATGTTTGTAAAAATAGAGTAAAGAATACCATGGAGATTTATTTAACTGTTGATTTTGGTGTTACCAGACCTCTTAATTTAAGTATTTCTCTTCCGGTAGCGGTATTGGTAAAAAGAGTCAACGTCTTAAATTGTCTATTCGGTTTTCCAGCGGTATTAAATTTTGCAAGAACTTCAGCAGATTCACCCGGTTTGATGGGGTCTTTTGGCCAAACAGGAACAGTACAACCACAAGAAGGCTGAACTTTTGTAATCATCAAATCAGATTTTCCAGGATTTGTAACAACAAATTTAGCTTCTACTACAACCCCCTCATCTACAGTTCCAAAATCAAACTCCGTTTGATCAAATTGAATCTCTGCAGATCCTTTGTTTATTTCAATGTCTCTTTTTTTAGCAGATTCTACATTCTCTTTTTTAACCTTTGAGGAAGGATTTCCTTCTTTACAAGAAATAAAAAAGAGTGTCAATAGTATCGATAATGAAGTAACCAATGTTTTTTTCATGATGTTTTAAAATTTTCGTAAAAATAACAAATTATAGCAATCCCCGTCCAAGTTTTACAAATCTTTTATCTTTCAATAATTCTTTCGATAATTTGTCTAGGACACCATTTACAAAATACCCACTCTTCTGAGTAGAATAATCTTTCGCAATTTCTATGTATTCATTAATTGAGACTCTAACTGGAATTGATGAAAAATATAAAAACTCACCCATCCCCATTTTGATTAAAATCATGTCTACATCAGCAATCCTATCAGATTCCCAATTGGGTGTGTGGATTTTGATATCATTTTCGAAAGTATGATGATTCAAAATAACTTTCTTAAATAATTCTGAAACAAAATTCTCATCGTCTTCATTCTTATAAAGGCGATCCAATGAAAAAATACTTTGAGCATTCATCTTATGAAGAGATTTAACAATCCAAGTATTCACAAAGGGGATGTCATCAACCCAGGAGATATTTTCACCCTCAAAATAATCTGCCAATTTAGCATCAGGAGCTATGATTTCTCTGAAAAAATCAATCACAAAGGTTTGGTCTTCTTGGTAGGAGTCTGTCAAGGAATTTAGATAATCTGAATACAAATCACTTTTTTGTAATCGATCCCAAATAATTTTAACATACTTGTCATCTACTGACCAATTATTTAATTGATGATTATCAATATATGTGGATAATGAAGAACTTTTTGAAATTTTATGAATTAGCTTATTGTCAACAAATTTTCTATTGGGAGACAAATCTTCTTTGGTAGCCAGATGTTTTTTCTTTGAAATTGCCTGTTTCTGTTCTGCAAGCTTTTGGACCTCAACAATTAGCTGTAATAACAATACATATAAATCATACATTTTTTTGATGCTAACTTTTAGGAATTTCTCTTCCTGAACGATATCATCGTTTTGAGATTTTAGCACTGAGTAGATGGATTGCATTACCTTTACTCTTATATGTCTTCTATTAATCATTTAAAGAACTTTAAAATAAAAAAGAGCAACTGGTTAAAACCAATTGCTCCACAAAAATAAAATTATTTCTCTAGGTGCATCAAGAGTTTTTATTTTTTTTGTGATCATTAATTCTTTTTTGAGCGATATTAAACGCAGCTTGGTGAGTTGTAATATTTTCTTGATCTGAAAGATTAAAAATTTCTAAGGTTGTGTTGTAAATATTTTCTGTTTTTTTAATGCTTTCTTCTCTGGTATACCCTTCAATTTCTCCGAATACATTGATAATACCTCCAGCATTGATTAAAAAATCAGGAGCGTAAGCAATTCCTTTTTCTCTTAAAATCCTTGCATGTTTAATTTCGTTGGCCAATTGATTGTTAGCGGCACCAGCAATTACCTTAGTTTTTAAATGATGGATGGTTTCGTCATTAATGGTAGCTCCCAATGCACAAGGTGAATAAATGTCTAAGTCTACATTGTAGATTGCGTTCCCAAGAACAATGGAGGCACCATATTTTTTTGACAATTCATGTAAGCGATCTTCATTGATGTCATTTATAAGAACCCTAGCTCCTTCGTCAGTAATATGTTTTACCAAAGTTTCACCAACATGACCTACGCCTTGAACCAATATTGTTTTTCCTTTTAAATTGTCTGAACCAAATTTATATTTACAAGCGGCTTTCATTCCCATATAAACGCCATAAGCAGTCACAGGAGATGGATTCCCTGAGCCTCCTTTAGATTCTGACACTCCTGTCACATATGGAGTTACCTCTTTGATGATATCCATATCTCTTGTTTCCATTCCAACATCCTCAGCCGTTATATAATTTCCATTTAAAGAATTGACAAATTCACCAAACCTTCTCATCAAATCATCATTCTTTTGTGTTTTTGCATCTCCAATGATCACAGCCTTACCTCCTCCAAGTTGCAACCCTGTGATGGCGGATTTGTAAGTCATTCCTCTAGACAAGCGTAAAACATCATTTAATGCATCCCACTCATTCTTATAATTCCACATTCTGGTACCTCCTAATGCAGGACCTAAAACCGTATTATGAATGCCAATTATTGCTTTTAAACCTGTATCTTCGTCGTTGCAAAAAACAATTTGTTGGTGACCATCAAAAGAGAACTGTCCAAAGACAGGATCTTTCTTAATTTGGTCTAAAGATATCGTTTGTAATGTCATCTGAGGGTTTTTTAAGATTTATATATTTCACAAAAAATGATGAACAAAAATATGATATCTTCAAATAACAACAAATAAATTGATGTTAAATTATATATTTTTCAAATTAAAACACTGATAATCATTTCTTATTGATGAAAGCCTTACGATACTTAGATAAATATTTTTTAAAGTATAAATGGAGACTTTTGATCGGTATCTTTATTACCATAATTACCAAAATAATCTCCTTACAAATTCCAAGAATTATTGGTAAATCCTTAAATGCTGTTGAAAGTTTTATGAAGGGTGAAATTATCGATAAATCAATTGTTAAAGAAGATTTACTTTGGAATATTTTATTAATCGTTGGTATTGCAATATTGGCTGGAATTTTAACTTTTGTTATGAGGCAAATGATCATTGTGACCTCCAGATTGATTGAATTTGATCTGAAAAATGAAATTTATGAACAATATCAAAAGCTTTCAATCAATTTTTACAAAAAAAACAGAACCGGAGATTTAATGAACAGGATCAGTGAAGATGTTACTAAGGTAAGAATGTACTTTGGTCCGGCTGTTATGTACTCAATGAATATGATTTTTTCATTCATTGTAGGTTTTACTCAAATGTATAATATTGATCCAACATTAACTTTTTACACATTAATTCCGTTTCCAATACTGTCTATTTCCATTTTCTACATTAGTAAAATAATCAACCAAAGGAGTACTGTTGTACAAGAATACTTATCAAAATTAACGACTTATAATCAAGAGTTTTTATCTGGAATTAATGTAGTAAAATCCTATGGAATTGAAACTACCGTGATTGCTGGATTTGATCAAATTGCAGACATAAGCAAAGATAAAAACATTCGTTTGCATAAAGTACAAGCTCTCTTTTTTCCTCTAATGATTCTTCTCATAGGGATTAGTAATTTACTAGTAATTTATATTGGAGGTAGGCAATACATCAATGGCGAGATTCCAATTGGTGTCATTGCAGAATTCATTTTGTATGTCAATATCTTAACCTGGCCAGTAGCTGTTGTAGGTTGGGTTACTTCAATGATTCAACAAGCTGAAGCATCACAAAAAAGAATCAATGAATTTTTAGAAGAGGTTCCAGAAATTTCAAATACTACAATACAACCTTTCACACCTGAAGGAAGTATCAGATTTGAAGAGGTATCTCTCACTTACGATGACACACAAATTGAGGCATTAAAAAAAGTTAGTTTTTCTGTTGAACCCGGAGAAACTTTTGCAATTTTAGGAAAAACAGGTTCTGGAAAGTCGTCTGTAGTCAATCTAATTTCTAGATTATATGATGTATCTGGTGGTCAAATAACCATTGATAATATTCCCATTAAAGAAATCAATTTAATTGATTTAAGAAAAACGATCGGCTTTGTTCCACAAGATCCTTTTCTATTTTCAGATTCCATTTCAAACAATATAAAATTTGGCAAAAAAGAGGCAACGGACCAAGAAATTGAAGAGGCTGCAAAAAATGCTGTTGTTCATCAAAATATCATTGATTTTAAAAACGGTTATGAAACTATTTTAGGCGAGCGAGGTGTTACTTTATCTGGAGGACAAAAACAAAGAATTTCTATAGCAAGAGCCATCATCAATGATCCTCAGATATTGATTTTTGATGACTGCCTCTCTGCTGTGGATACAGAAACAGAAGAAAAAATTTTAAGCAACCTAGAAAAAATTTCGAAAGACAAAACAACGTTTATCATTAGTCATAGAATATCTTCAGTTAAAAATGCTGATAAAATTATTGTTCTTGGAGAAGGTGAAATTATTCAGCAAGGCTCTCATAATCAATTGATAAATCAAAAGGGATACTACAAACAGTTATATGATCAACAACTTTTAGAAAAAGAAATCTAGTCTGGTATTTTGCTAAGTAAAATATTTTGTTAGATTTGTTCTTAGATAAATTATAACGAAAACTATTTTTTTAAAAAATTATGGGCGGAAGAATTGAGCAAGAAGAAATATTCTCACAAGTATTAAGAGCAGGAAGAAGAACTTACTTTTTTGATGTCAGATCAACAAAAGCTGAGGATTATTACTTAACTGTAACAGAAAGTAAAAAGTTCACACACGATGATGGCTCTTTCCATTATCAAAAACATAAAATTTATCTTTATAAAGAAGATTTTAATGACTTTAAAGAAATGCTTTCCAAAGCAACAGATTTTATTTTAAATGAAAAAGGTTCTGAAGTAATTAGTGAACGTCATCAAAAAGATTACAAAAGAGAAGAACAAGATCATCAAGAAACAAAAACTGAAAGTTTTACAGATGTTAGTTTTGAAGATATTTAACATCTGAAATTCAAATTCAATTTCACTAAAGCCATCAATTATGATGGCTTTTTTTATGAAAACATTATTTTAATGGTCTTTGTTTTATTGAGAGTTTCTTCCCATTCTTTCTCAGGATCACTGTCAATTGTAATCCCTCCACCTACGAATATCGTAACAATATCCTTATCTATTTCCGCACATCTTAAATTTACAAACAATTCCGTTTGAAAATCAATGTTAATTTCACCCAGAAAACCTGAATAATAGGTTCTTTGATAATTCTCGTTATTAATTATGAAAGCTTTTGATGATTCTCGTGGTAAACCACAAATTGCAGGAGTTGGATGTAAGGTTTGAATGAATTTATTTAAATTGAAATTATCAATTACACCGGTAATGTCTGCTTTTAGATGAAGTAAACTTCCTGCTCGCACCGTATAAGTTTCAGAAACATTAAAATCTTTTAAAATAAATTCGTTTTTCTGACTCTTTATCTGCGAAACGATATAATCAACAACATATTGGTGTTCTATTTTTTCTTTATCTCCCCAAACAGGAGTTAAATTCCCTTCATAATTTTGTGTACTTGCTAGAGCTACGGTATGAAATTTATTATTTTTCAAAGTCATTAGTTTTTCTGGAGTAGCCCCAATCCACAAACCAACTTTTGGATGAAACCAAACATAAACAAATGCATTTTGATAAGTTTGAACTAATCTTTCAAAAACAGACAACACATCGACCGCTTCGGTTTGTATCATTTCTTTTCTTGATAAAACAACCTTAGAAAATTTCTTGTCTTTGATAGCATTGATTCCTTTTTGAACCAATTTTAAATGATTTTCTTTGTCTGAAAATAAAGTTTGGTTTTTATTTTTTCGAAATATTTTGGACTGATTTTGATAAGTTTCTTCTATAATATCTGATGTTTTCTCCAAAAAAATGATTGTTCGATTTTTATGATCGAAAGGCGAAAACACAAATCCAGACTCCTTAAAAGAATCTGAAAATTGCAACAAAGAATTCTTTTCAAAATATGCCTTTAATAAAGATGAATTCGGTTTTTTAAAACAAACAAATGGCAAGTTTTGATCATAAGATTTCAAAATTTTACTAAAAATAGAACTCAATTTAACTGATTTTAAATTTTAATGAATTTTTATAATTAAGAAATCAATAATGATAAAATTGATCATTGTTATTTTTTATCAAGAACAATATTTGTCATTTTACAGATAGAAATCAATTGATCATTTTCATCAACAATTCTAACCTCCCATAAATGAGTAGATCTACCTTTGTGAATATTTTTAGCTGTCGCAAAAACCTCTCCTTCTCTTTTACTCTTGATATGGTTGATTGTCAATTCTATGCCATTAATCAACTGTTTCTTTGTATCAATAAATAAATTTGAAGCTGCACTTCCAACTGACTCTGCCAAAGCGGCAGTGGCTCCCCCATGCAATTGACCATAGGGTTGATGGACTTTTGGAGTTACCAACATTTTTGCAGTTAAATAATCTTCTCCAATATCAACATATTCAATACCAAGCGTATTCATTAGTGTATTCTTGGTTCGAAGATTTATTTTTTCTAAAATTTCACTTTTGTTCATATTATTATTTTGACTTACAAAAATACGTATAAAATATTGTAATTTTGTTGAGGAAACAATTGAAGAAAAATGTATAAGATCAGAGTTATTTTAGATACTGAAAAAGATGTCATAAGAACTGTCTTAGTTGATCATTCTATAAATTTAGAAACTCTCCATTCAATCATTGCTAATTCATTTGGTTTTAATGGCTCAGAAATGGCCTCATTTTACACAACAGATGATCAATGGAATCAAGGAGAGGAAATCCCTTTATTTAATATGTCTGAGTCTGGAGAGGGGATTTCTATGCAACAATGTTTGATTAAAAATACACTTCCAAAAGTCGGAGATAAATTAATTTATGTTTACGACTATTTAAATATGTGGACTTTTTACGTTGAAACAATTAAAATATCTGAAAGTTCTAGTGAAAATTCACTTCCAAAAACAATTCTATCAGTAGGAGAAATTCCCGATGAAGTTCCTGAAAAAAAATTCAAAGCTGCCCTATTAGAGAGTGATTTAGATGATGAATTTGAAGACGACTTTAGAGATGATTTTGAAAGTTTGGATTCTATTGATTTTGATCAATACTAAACCCCTATTTCATTTAGATTTTTTATCATTTAAAAAATCAATCAAGTAACATTATTGAATGTATTTCGTCATACTTTATAAGAAGAAAAATTAAGACATTTGGAAACGATTTTAACCGTAAACAAACTCAATAAAAAATTTGGTAAAGTTCTCGCAGTAAACAATCTTTCTTTTGATATAGAAAAAGGAAATGTATATGGAATCTTAGGTCCAAATGGAAGTGGTAAGTCAACAACTCTAGGAATTATATTAAATGTAGTCAATAAATCTTCAGGGAATTTTAGTTGGTTTAATGGAGAAGCCTCTACTCACGAGGCTCTGAAGAAAGTTGGAGCCATCATAGAACGTCCCAATTTCTATCCCTACATGACGGCAATCCAAAATCTAGCTTTAATTTGTAAGATCAAGGGAATTTCTAATGAAAAAATTGAGGAAAAATTAAAAATAGTCAATCTATTTGAAAGAAGAAATAGCAAGTTTAGAACCTTCTCTTTGGGAATGAAACAAAGAATGGCGATTGCCTCAGCACTTTTAAACGATCCAGAAGTATTAATTTTAGATGAACCAACAAATGGATTAGATCCTCAAGGAATACATGAGATCAGACAAATCATTAAACAAATTGCAAAAACTGGAACGACCATCTTACTAGCCTCTCATCTTTTAGATGAAGTTGAAAAAGTCTGTAGTCATGTAATTGTTATAAGAAAAGGAACCAAATTATATGAAGGTAGAGTTGATCAAATGACAACCTCTCATGGTTTTTTTGAATTAAAAGTCTTGAACAACGAAGAAAAATTAATAAAAACTCTTGAGGGACACAAAAGTATCCGTTCAGTTAAAAAAGAGGGAACACTCATCATAGCCAATCTAAAAGAACCCATTGAAGCATGGGTTATCAATGCTTTTTTATTCGAAAATGAGATTATAGTATCTCATTTAGTCAAGCGTCATCCAAGTTTGGAGCAACAATTCTTAGATCTTACCAATAAACATCATTAAACCAACTCAAATATTAAGATTCATGTTAAGATTACTTTCAATAGAATATTTTAAACTAAAACACAACAGGGCTAGTAAAGTTCTCACTGTGATATACTTCGTTTTACTGACATCTATTGCACTCGTCGCAGCCATCAAATTTGATATCGGTTTTATTAAATTTCATTTGGCTGAGCAAGGAATTTTTAATTTTCCATTCATTTGGCATTTCAATACTTATATAGCTTCAATCTTTAAGTTTTTTCTCTTAATTGTGATTGTTTCTATGATTTCAAATGAATACAGTCATCGAACATTAAAACAAAATTTGATAGATGGTTTAAGCAAAAAAGAATTCATTTTATCAAAATTTTACATGTTGATATCATTGGCTCTGATTTCTACTGTTTTTGTTTTTATCATCTCCTTAATTTTAGGATTATTATACTCAGATTTTAATGAAATATCCATTGTTTTCTCAGATCTAGAATATTTAATTGCATTCTTCATAAAACTATTGGGTTTCTTTTCCTTTGGATTGTTTATGGGGATTTTGGTCAAACGATCCGCATTTGCCATCGGTGGAATTGTCGTTTGGTATTTTTTTGAAAAAATAATTTGGTTAATCCTGTTGTTTTTTAACAGGTATATGGGCGGAATGGAGTCTGTTAACAAAGCCGATGAAGGGATTCGATTTTTACCATTAGAATCCATGTCTAATTTGATTGTGGAACCTGGTTCTAGATTAAATGTTGCAAAAACAATGGCCAATATGGCTGGTCAAGAAATCACTAAAAATTACAATGTTCAAGTTTTAGACATCCTCATTGTATCTGTTTGGTCTTTTATTTTTATCTATGGTTCTTATCAGTTGTTAAAAAAGAGAGATTTGTGATAGTTTTCCAGTATCTTTGAAAATAGTATAATACTTTATTATTTTTTCATGCGAAGAAAACACCTCCTTACTATTCTATTTTTTTTAGGATCAATTTTTACAACTTTTGCTCAATTAAGTACCAAACATTACATACCTCCAATCGCTTCCGAAAGTTTTGATATCGCTGATCAATACATTTACATATCAACACCAAGAAGTGCCAATATATCCTTTACCATAAGAACCATCGGAAATCCTAATAATGATTATTCAGGGGTCGTATCAAACACAAATCCTTTTCTCTATCGAATCGTTGAAGATGGAGAAGATCCATCAGATCCAACAGCCAATCTTGATACTGATGGAAATACTCAATTGGCAATATCACAAAATTTATCAAACACAATTATTGATGACAGAGGTTATATCATCGAGGCCAATGATGTGATTTATGTATCCGTGAGATTTCGTTCTTCACTCCCAAATCAATATCAAGCGGGAGCTTTGGTGAGTAAAGGACTTTCTGCGCTGGGTACTGAATTCAGGGCTGGTGGATTTGCCACAGAAAATGACAATATAGTTGGTGGATTTATGACTTATCTGACTGTCATGGCAACTGAGGACGATACCAATGTCTCTTTTAGTGATTTTACACCTGGAATCAATATTGTTAATTATGTAGGAGATTCTCCATTGGATGTAGAATTAGACGAAGGTGAAAGTTACATGCTTGCGGTTACTGTTAATGGGGGTGGTCTTCCAAATGATTTGATTGGAACCTTGGTGAGTTCAGACAAACCCATTGTTATGAATTCGGGTTCAGGAACAGGAAGTTTTGCGAGCGGAGCTACTGGAAGAGATTTTGGAATTGATCAAATTGTTGACTTTTCAAAAGTAGGAAATGAATATATTTTTGTTCGAGGGAACGGTGGTGGAGATGGATTCAATACCACTCCAAATGACGGGGACCAATGGGAAAATGTTTTAATTGTAGCGCATCGAGACAATACGGAAATCTTTGTGAACGGGAATGTATCAGCTGAGGCAACTATTAATGCCGGAGAGTGGATTGTCATTGAAGGAGATGGTATTAATAATAACGGAAATGGTTACAATTCGAATGGAAATTTGTATGTCCAAACATCAAATCCAGTATTTGCTTATCAAGGTATTGGAGGTGAGCCAGGCAGTGCTCCCAATCAAGGGATGTTTTTCGTACCCCCTTTGAGTTGTGAAAACAGAGGAGATGTAGATAATATTGCCAATATAGACAGAATAGGAAATGCTAATTTTGATGGTGGAGTATCTATTGTTACTAATAAATTAGCCACAGTAACCATCAATGGTCAGCCAATTGATGATTTTGCACCACAGGGACCATTCGCTGTAGATGGAAATCCAGATTATGAAACTTACAAAGTGAGTGGACTTTCTGATAACGTCACTGTTCAAAGTACCGGAGAACTCTACTGTGCATATTTCAATCAAAACGGATTTGCAGCTTCTGGAAGTTTTTATTCAGGTTTCCCATCACCACCAGAAATTAACTTTACAACAGATATTGATAATCTTGGAAACTGTATTCCAAACGTTACCCTTCAATCTGTCAACACCAACTTATTTGATTCTGTGGAGTGGTTTTTCGATGATGGTACTGGATTTGTAACTACCAACAATACTACCGGTACGATCAGTCCAACTCAACCTGGAAATTACAAATTGATTGGAACACTTGTTTGTTCTGGATCAGATTTTAGTTCTCAGATCATACCAGTGAGTTTTTGTCCGGACGATTTAGACAATGACTTAATCATAGACAATATTGATGTTGATTTGGATAACGATGGTATTTTAAATTGTGAAGAATCTCTCGGAAATGCAGTCATTGATTTTACAGACATCAACACCCCAGTCCTAAATTTTACTGATGGTTCCATGGATCCAGCATTCATCTCAACTAGCTTAAATCAGAATGGGACTTCATCTATTTCTGGTGATGATCAAGGAAACTTTACAAGCACTATCGATGCAAGTGCAAATTCTGATTTGGAATACAATCTTGAATTTAATGAACCCTCCAACATAGAATTTACACTCAATCAAAATTTAACACATACAAATGTTGTTGGTGAAACATTCATTATTAGAATAGGCCCCAATTCAAAAAATATTACCCTGATAGACCCAGATGATATTTTATTGATTGATACGGATTATGATGATGCCTTTGAAACAGGGGTTACCAATTTTTCTTCTGCTGAAATTCGATTCAGATTCAACCCTACTCCAACCGGAAGTACTCCCTTTAAGATGGTTGCTAATAGTGTGAGTCAATTTAATTTCCTACATCAATTGATCAATACAAATGAAAACTCAACTTTCGAAGGAAATCTCATTCTTACTTGTTTTGGTATTGATGATGATAATGATGGTATCGTGAATGCTTTTGATATAGATTCTGATAATGA
>JAYPZA010000011.1:0-1538 GCA_038136095.1 Flavobacterium sp. | reverse complement strand
ATGATGGTATTCCAGACATTATTGAAGCTCAAGGGATTCAAGTTACACTTACTGGAACTGATGCGAATTTAGATGGACTTGATGATGTATTTACCAACCCTGTAATTCCAATAGATACTGACCTAGATGGAGTCTTTGACTACTTAGATTCTGACGCTGATAATGATGGAGTTTATGATTTGTTTGAATCAGGACACAGTCAGGTAGATGCAGATTTAGATGGACGAATTGACAATGCAGAGACCACAGTGGGTATCAATGGTTTGGTTGATAATTTAGAAACTAACCCAGATAGTTTTGTTTTAAATTACACGATTGCAGACCCAGATTCAGATTTGATCTTTAGTTATTTAGATCCGGATAGTGATGGAGATCTTTGTCCTGATGTTACAGAAGCTGGTTATACAGATGATGACAACGATAATTTCATCGGAACATCTCCAGTCTCAGTAGATGATCAAGGAAGGGTTATAGGGATTACTGATGGCTATACAATTCCAAATAATGATTACAATATTGGAGCTCCTATTTTATTGAACACACCGTTCGAAGATGTTGCTTTTTGTGAGGGATCTACTTCAATTATATCAATTGATTCTACTGCAGACACCTTCCAATGGGAAGTTAGTACTGATGGAGGAAGCAGTTGGATTCCTGTCGATGAGATTGCTCCATACAGCGGAACAACAACTTCATCTTTACAAATCACCAATTTAGAAATGTCTTTAGACAACAATCTCTATCGTGTATTTTTGCAAAGAACAGGAAATAGCTGTGATGATACATCCAATGCAATTACCTTAACCGTAAACCCACAACCTGTTCTTGTTTCTGATCCAGAGGATATCGAACGTTGTGATGCTAATAGGGTTGGTTTTCTTGATTTTGATTTGGTAACAGATCAAACTCCAGAAATACTTGCCAAACTAGCTCCAACATTAGATCCTGCATTGTTTGAAGTAGTCTATTTTAGTGACCTCACTGGAGCTAATGAAAACAACCCTGCACTAGTATTGCCTAATCCTTATCGAGTTAATACTTCAACAAATCCAACCGTATATGTAAGAATTCATAATGTAAATGATAATGAATGTTACATTACCTCAGAATTTAAATTGAAAGTAACGGATGTCCCAATACCAACCCAACCGACTGTATATCGATTGTGTGACGATACTGCGTCAGGCTCAGATATAGATGGTATTTCTAGCTTTATCTTAGGTACAAAGGATAATGAAATTTTAGGAACTTTAGATCCTACTCTGTTCAATGTATCCTATCATGAAAACCTTTTGGATGCCCAAACTAGTAGTACCTCAAATCCTATTGACAAAACTGTCAATTATCCCGTAACCGATTCTAAAAGAATTTATGTAAGGGTTGAAAACATCAATAATACAGATTGTAACGCCATTTCTGATGATGGAGCCGGAAGCACATTCATGAGTTTTGAACTCATTGTTGATCCCCTACCTGTTATTAGTGATGTAGTCGAACTCAAACAATGTGATGATGATAATGATGGTTATTCTTTCTTT
>JAYPZA010000010.1:0-79915 GCA_038136095.1 Flavobacterium sp. | reverse complement strand
AAATTAGCATCCCCATCTAATAAGGTAAAGCTATCATCCTCTTTGTCTTCTAGATAAACATTCATTCCTTCAGGAAAGTCAACGGTTGACGCTTCAATGCTAATGGTTGTTCCAGAAACGGCATTAATTCCCACAGGAATCACCATGTTTTCATAGTTGTCAGTGGGTAAGGATTGAATATCATAATCTACACCTTCGCTATCACTCACTAGGTGGGTGTAAAAAGCAAAGCTGTTATTACCAGCCATAAATCGTGGGCCGTCATAACCGTTATCAAACCCTGTTGTAGTCTCATCAATATAATAAATTTTTGATCCTCTAGTTATTGTACCATTAGATAATGTTAAATGAATTTCAGGTCTTGGATCTGTTCTTTCAAAATTATCATCGGCTAAAACTTCTTGGTCAGTTTCGTTAATTAAAAAATTTCCTGCTGTACTATTGGATTGCACAAAAAATCCTTGACCAGGAGAAACATAATAAGAATCAGCAGTGACCTTTGTGACATAAGCTGCTCCACCTACACGATTAGGATCCCAGATCCAAATTGTCTGACTAACCAAAGTTGAAGTACTATTACTTAAAGAGTTCCCTGAATTAATGTGAGATAGATATGGATTCCCTATCAAGTTATATGCATAATTATTAGCTGATCCATATGTTAAACCAATGGATACGTTTTCTGTAACAGGTGATCCAGTAAAAGTAATATCACTAGCGCTGGTTAATTTAATACTATATCCATCTCCTGAAGCAAAATTACCGGTACCTGAATCTGTCGTCTGAATGTAAGTCCAAGTGTTATTTAAGGTATTGTATGGAGCTAATGCTCTATCAGTTCCTGATTGAGCTATGGGCTCTGCGCTTATAAATCCACTGAGAGTTTGTCCAGTGACTGGAGATGCAATTAAGTGCCAATCTGTAGTCAAAGCTCTATTGTAAACAATTGTTCCACTACCTGTGACAGTAGCTCCAGAATTGATAATTAATTCACTCTCCGATGCTATATTAATTGTTCCGCTATTAGAAAAATCACCACTTAATTGTAGTAGTGCTCCTTTAGCATTTAATGTCAATACTGCACCAGTTTGTAATGTTAAGTCTCCAGAAAAATACTTTGCATTATTTGAAATTACAGGGCTATTAGAAGTTCCAGAAGGAATAATAACATCTTTTGAAACCACAGTAGGGGCTCCATTAGTCCAATTGGTTGCAGTAGACCATTCAGAGTTTGTAGTCCCTGTCCAAGTAGTCTATCCATAAACATTTGTTCCCAGACCAATTAAAGCGATCAAAAGAACTTTTAAAAAGTAATTTTTTTTCATTGCGGGGGGTTTTTATTAAGTTTCGTTTCGTTGTATTTCTAATTAATTTTACTTTAAAAGTAACAAAATGTTACGAATTTGACTTACAAATATATAGTTTTTTTCTAAAAAGCAAGAACTAAACACTCATCAACGCTGGGTTTATTCGTATTTTTTGGATAAAAAAAAATGATATTTTCCCATAGATATCCTTTAAGAATTCATCAAAAAAAGAAGAACGGGACTTGTCAAAAATACGACAAGAAATAGGTTTTTATAAAAAGAATTTTGAAGGGCCTCCAACCAATTGGTAAGAATGACAGACATCGGGAAAAATAATCCCATCATTGCAGTGGCCTTATGATTTTCTTGAATGAAAACACAGGTCAATGACACTAAAAAGTTTAAAAAAACAAGAATCCAATATTTTCTGTCATTACCACTTATTGACAACGCTTTTTGAGTTTTAAAAACAATGGAAATGACAACAAAAACTCCCAAAAACATTGATGGTATTAGAATTTGACGCGTTGTATAGATCTCAAAATTATAATCTGAATACCACCCAAATAACTTGTTGAATGCTGCTGTTTGACCATACCAAAAACAATATCCAAAATAGCAAAAAACAGGACTTATAAATCCAATCAAAGAAATCAAAATCCTTTTGACATTTATTTTTTGAAATAAGATGAGCGATACGAAAATTAAGACTCCGTACAAAACACTTGTAGGTACAATCAAAAAAAGGATCCCAAGCCATAACCCACTGTCAAAGATTTTTTTATACATTTCTTTGGTACTTCTAAAACTGTAAATTTTTCTTAAGAAAAATAAGACAATGAGATTGAAAATTACTTCATTTCTATCCAGCATGGTTTGTGGAAACAGTCCAAAAAATAAAACAAAAAACAAAAAACCATAGGAGTTGTTCAATGTCAACTTATTTTTTGCCAATATAAAGTTGTAACAGAAAAAAAAGAATGTAAAGATTCCTAGTAACAAAAAAGCAGATCCCATTTGAATAGGATGATCCCCCTCAACAAATGCTTCAATGAATGTGGTGAAATAAAACCCTAAAAAAAGAACAGAAATGAGGATTGCATTTAATGGGTTAGATTTTCCAAAAAAATTGGCTAGCATGGTTAGTTTTTTATATTTTTGCAGGTAAATATAAACAAGACTATGTTAGCATTCAATATCTTTAAATGGATTGGTGATTTTTTTACAGAAGTTTTATTCCAACCGTTCAATATGATCAGACAAATTGCACAAGAAAATCTTGGATGGTGGAAGGCCAATCTTGTGAATTGGATTTTTTTATTGATTCTTTTAGTTCTGTTATGGTACTGGATGAAAGAGTCTCAAAAATTCATCAAAGAAGGAACCGAGGATAGAGCCAACTAAAATCATTTTGGGAAGTAAAAATAAATTAAAACGTTTTAAAGAAAACGAAACCTTTCCAAATGTTGTTCAACCGACTAGAGAGGAGGTTCTCAACAATTTTTCTTACCAAGGGAGATGGCATGATTTTTTTAAAAATCAAAACCCGATCATCATTGAATTGGGCTGTGGCAAAGGAGAGTATACACTTGCTCTAGCTGAAAAAAATCCCGATAAAAACTATATTGGAATAGACATCAAAGGTGCTCGTTTTTGGAGAGGAGCCAAGACAGCCTTGGAAAAAACCCTATCAAATGTTGCCTTTGTGAGAACCCAAATAGAATTGGTTGATCACATCTTTGGCAAGCATGAAGTGGATGAAATTTGGATTACGTTTCCAGATCCTCAAATCAAATACAAACGAACCAAACATCGAATGACCAATCATGACTTTCTTGTAAAATACCATCAAATTTTAAAAAAAGAAGGCGTAATCAACCTAAAAACAGACAGTGAATTCATGCACGGTTATACCCTTGGATTGTTGCACGGAGAAGGACATGAAATTTTGTATGCAAATCATGATATTTATAAAAACCATAATGCCCCAGAGGAAGTGACAGCCACTCAAACTTTTTATGAACAACAATATTTAGAAAAAGGAAAAGCAATTACCTACATTCAATTTAAATTGCAATTTTAATGTTTCTTCTTAGGATTCACCGCACCCCTTAGCTGTCAAAGCTTAAATTATATGATTTTTCCTATCTTACCCCTATGAAAGAACAGGATCATTTTTTTGAAAAAGTTTATCAGGTTGCTCGATTGATCCCCTATGGCAGAGTTACCAGTTATGGAAGCATTGCAAAATATTTAGGAGCTGCAAGATCTGCTAGAATGGTTGGTTGGGCCATGAATCATTCTCATTCTCAAACAGAGGAGGTTCCTGCGCATCGGGTAGTCAATAAAATAGGATTGCTCACAGGGAAACATCATTTTCAGGGAACCAATCTGATGCAGCAATTGTTAGAGAATGAAGGAATTGTTATAAAAGAAAATCAAATTATCAACTTCGAAAAAGTATTTTGGGATCCTCAAAAAGAACTTTCTTAAACGCTCTCCCTGTCTTATCTGATAGAAACATATTCTCGCTTTCTTATCTAGTGCATAAGCATTATCTTTGTGGCATCTAATGAATTAAAATTTCATGTCTTTAAAAAAACAAGAAATATACACCCTACTAGAAACCATTACCGAGCCTGGAGAGGGGAAAAATCTGGTTGAAAATAACAACGTGACCAATGTTGTTGTTTTTGGAAACGAAGTCATTGTTGATGTTCGCATTCACAACCCCACCTTACAAGCAAAGAAAAAGGTGGAATCAGAAATTACCAAAGCCATCCATTCTCAAACGGAGGATAAGATTGATGTGAAGGTGAATGTAAAATCCATTCCAAAACCTTCAAAAAAAGAGGATTCAAATCTGATCAAAGGCAAAGAAATTCCTACCATTAAAAATATCATTGCCATCGCCTCTGGGAAAGGAGGGGTAGGAAAATCCACCATCACTGCAAATACAGCCATCTGCTTGTCAAAAATGGGATTTAAAGTTGGTGTATTGGATGCAGATATTTATGGGCCATCAATGCATTTGATGTTTGATGTAGAAAAAGAAAGACCCTTGTCGGTTAATGTTGATGGGCGTTCTAAAATGAAACCCATAGAAAACTATGGAGTGAAACTGTTATCTCTCGGGTTTTTTACAAATCCAGATCAAGCAGTGATCTGGCGAGGACCAATGGCTTCCAAAGCATTGAATCAATTGATTTTTGATGCGGATTGGGGGGAGTTGGATTTCTTATTGATTGATTTACCTCCCGGAACAGGGGATGTTCATCTCTCCATCGTACAAGCACTCCCAATCAATGGGGCTGTCATTGTAAGTACCCCTCAAAATATTGCATTGGCAGACGCAAAAAAAGGAGTTGCCATGTTCCAACAAAAAAGCATTCAGGTTCCCGTTTTAGGGATTATTGAAAATATGTCTTATTTTACACCCAGCGAATTGCCTGAAAATAAATATTATATCTTTGGAAAAGATGGAGCGAAATACTTGGCCGAAAAATTAGATACAAAATTTTTAGGAGAAGTGCCTTTGGTTCAAAGCATCCGTGAAGCAGGTGACGTTGGTCATCCTGTTGCACTCCAAAAAAATACAGTGTTAGAAACTATTTTTGATGAGATTACCAAAGAAATGGTTTCAGAATTGCTAAAAAGAAATGCTAATTTGCCTCCAACTGAAGTTGTAAGAATTACAACAATGAGTGGTTGCAGTACAGAAAAAAAATAAGTTTATGACAACACAAGAGACAATTGAAAATGTTGAAAAAGCATTGAGTGAAATCCGTCCATTTTTAGAAAGTGATGGCGGAAATATCAAGCTACTGTCTATCGAAGAATCGGTTGTAAAGGTTCAATTAGAAGGAGCTTGTATTGGTTGTTCTGTAAATCAAATGACCTTAAAAAATGGTGTGGAAGCAACCATCAAAAAATATGCTCCTCACATCGAACAAGTCATCAATATTGATTAATTTATTTGAATTAATTTTTAATTAAAATGATCAAAACGGACATCCTAATTATTGGTGCAGGACCCACAGGACTTTTTGCAGTTTTTGAAGCGGGCTTGTTAAAATTAAAATGTCACTTAATAGACGCTTTGCCTCAACCAGGTGGGCAGTGCTCAGAAATATATCCTAAAAAACCAATTTACGACATCCCTGCGTACCCAGAGATATTAGCAGGGGATTTAACCACAAAGTTATTAGAACAAATCAAGCCATTTGAACCTGGTTTTACCCTAGGAGAAAGAGCTGATACGATTCAAAAATTAGACAACGGTATGTTTGTTGTCACTACAAACAAAGGGACAAAGCATCAAGCGCCAATCGTTGCTATTGCGGGAGGACTTGGAAGTTTTGAACCTCGAAAACCTCCCATCCCTTCCATTACAAATTTTGAGGACAAAGGAGTTGAATACATCATTCGTGACCCTGAAATATACAGAAACAAAAAAGTACTCATTGCAGGGGGAGGAGATTCTGCCTTAGATTGGACCATTTTTTTAACCAAAATTGCTTCAGAAGTCACCTTAGTACACAGAAGAAACGAGTTTAGAGGTGCTTTGGATTCCGTGGAAAAGGTGCAAGCGTTAAAAAATGCTGGTCAAATCAATTTAATTACCCCTGCCGAAGTAAACGAAATACATGGTGAACATCATGTAACAAGGTTATCCATCCTCAAAAATAAGAGTGAAAAAATTGATTTGGAAGTAGATCATTTCATTCCACTTTTTGGCTTATCTCCAAAACTTGGTCCCATTGCAAACTGGGGATTAGAAATTGAAAAAAATGCCATCAAAGTAAATAATGCCCTGGATTATCAGACCAATATTCCTGGGATATATGCCATTGGAGATGTAAATACCTACCCTGGAAAATTAAAATTAATTCTATGTGGGTTCCACGAAGCTACTTTAATGTGTCAAAGTGCTTATCAAAAAATCCATCCTAACAAAAAAAACGTCAGGAAATACACACCTGGAGGTGGTGTGGGTGGTTTTGATGGAACAAAAAAAGAGGCTCCGAAATCAGTTGTCAAAAAGATTGAGTAGTTTTGCCCCATAATCACTTCAGATGGCTGACATCACAATCAAAATTACAGATCGAGAAGGAGTTCTTCACGAAGTTCAAGCCCCAACAGACATGGCGATGAATCTTATGGAAGTAGTTCGCTCTTTCGAACTCGCACCTGAGGGAACCATTGGAGTTTGTGGTGGTATGGCAATGTGTGCATCGTGTCAATGTTATGTGAATTCAAATCATAATTTGCCAGAAATGAGTCCTGATGAAGATGCAATGCTTGCTGATGCCTTCTATGTTGAAGAAAATAGCCGTTTGGGATGCCAAATCCATATTACCAAAGACTTGGAGGGGCTAGAGATTGAAATTGCACCAGAAAGCTAATATACACTTGAGAAAAAAAGCAGAGTCGATGGTTAAATCTCTCCATTGTTTTTTCTCTTTTTTTGGTTTTATCTCTTCACTCTCAACTTTTAAATTATATTTGTAATACGTTACTGTTAAAATGACTTCGAGTGTATCGGTTAAAACTTACCCTTTTATTGAAAGTCCTTATTAAGAGAAATCCTGAATAAGTTTTCATATATTACATACGCCGTAATGGTGTTGCAATTTTCTGATTTGATCATTGTTACATTTATTATTAATTCATTTTTACATTAAACATCATGCCCTTTTATCACAAACTCGGTAAAATCCCTCCTAAAAGACATACACAGTTCAGAAAAGAAGACGGAAGTCTATATTACGAACAATTATTTGGAACCATTGGTTTTGATGGGATGTCATCAAATCTGTATCATGAGCATAGACCCACCATGGTGAAAAAAATCATCAAATCCTATTCTGTTGCTCCAAAAGTTGTCAAAGCAAACAACATTCAATCTTTTCGGTTTAAAGGATTTCAAGTGCCTCAGGAAGAGGATTATTTACAAAGCAGAAAAACCATTCTAACCAACACTGACTGCAATATCATTTTAGCCGCGCCAAAAAATTCTTTAACCAACTACTTTTACAAAAATACAGATGCCGATGAGCTGATCTTCATTCATCGAGGTACTGGTAAATTAAGAACTTTATTAGGAAATCTAGATTTTAAATATGGAGATTATCTTCTGATCCCAAGAGGAATTATCTATCAAATTGATTTTGATTCTGATGACAATCGGTTGTTCATTGTTGAATCATATCGCCCCATTTACACCCCTAAACGTTATCGAAATTGGTTCGGTCAATTGTTAGAACACGCTCCTTTTTGTGAACGTGATTTGCGTCAACCACAAGAACTAGAAACCCACAATGAAAAAGGAGACTTTTTAATGAAAATAAAAAAACAAGACGAAATTATTGAGATGATGTATGCATCTCATCCTTTTGATGTCGTGGGTTATGATGGATACAACTATACTTATGCTTTTTCAATTCATGATTTTGAGCCCATTACAGGTCGAATTCATCAACCCCCTCCAGTGCATCAAACATTTGAAACTGATGCCTTTGTAGTTTGCAGTTTTGTTCCTCGCTTATACGATTATCATCCTGATGCCATTCCTGCACCCTACAATCATAGCAATATAGATTCTGACGAAGTTATCTACTATGTAGATGGTGATTTTATGAGCAGAAACGATATCGAGAAAGGGCATATTTCATTACACCCTGCAGGGATTCCTCACGGGCCACATCCTGGTGCCACAGAAAGAAGTATTGGTAAAAAAGAGACCGAAGAACTGGCTGTGATGGTAGATACATTCAAACCTTTAAAAATTACCGAGGAAGCTTTGAAAATATCGGATGGAGACTATTATAAATCTTGGATAGAATGATATGGTTGAAAAGAAAATAGACCTCCAAGCTCATGGAAGAGCCATGTGGTAATTAGGTTATTGAGTCGCTACAAACCATTAACATAATTAACATAGTAATTAAAAATATCATGTCAAAAAAGCTAAAATCTATAGACTACGGTCTGGAAAAAATATTCAAAGGAGCAAAGGACTTTCTTCCTTTGTTAGGGACGGACTATATTGAATTTTATGTTGGTAATGCAAAGCAATCAGCTCACTTTTATAAGACCGCCTTTGGGTTTCAGTCTTGCGCATATCGAGGACTAGAAACTGGCTCAAAGGATTCGGTGAGTTATGTTTTAAAACAAGATAAAATTAGATTGGTTTTAACCACTCCTCTGAATAGCAAGTCTCCTATCAATGATCATATCGTTAAACATGGAGATGGAGTCAAGGTCATTGCTCTTTGGGTGGAGGATGCAACCAGTGCTTATGAAGAAACCACAAAACGTGGGGCAAAATCTTATCTAGAACCCACTGTTGAAAAAGATGCCTATGGGGAAGTGGTTCGATCAGGAATTTATACCTACGGTGAAACTGTTCACCTCTTTGTTGAACGTAAAAATTACAACGGTCCTTTTTTACCGGGGTTTAAAGAATGGGAAACGGACTACAATCCTCCTACCTCCGGGTTAAAATATATTGACCATATGGTTGGTAATGTTGGATGGAATCAAATGAATGTTTGGGTAAAATGGTATGAAGATGTCATGGGTTTTGAAAACTTTCTATCCTTTGATGACACACAAATTCACACAGAATACTCTGCTCTGATGAGCAAAGTAATGTCAAATGGAAATGGGAGAATCAAATTTCCTATCAACGAACCTGCTGAGGGGAAAAAACGTTCTCAAATTGAGGAATATTTAGATTTTTATGAAGGAGAAGGGGTTCAGCACATTGCGGTTGCAACGGATGACATCATTCAAACAGTCTCTCAATTAAAATCAAATGGGGTAGAGTTTTTATCAACTCCTCCTGAAGCTTATTACAAAGCTGTTCCAAATCGTTTGAATGCATTCAGCCATGAACTGAGAGAAGACCTTGATCGGCTAAAGCGTTTGGGAATTATGATCGATGCAGATGAGGAAGGTTATCTATTACAGATCTTTACAAAACCTGTAGAGGACAGACCTACCTTATTTTTTGAAATCATACAACGAATGGGCGCACGTGGGTTTGGAGCCGGAAATTTCAAAGCCTTATTTGAGTCTATTGAAAGAGAACAATCTAAAAGAGGAACTTTATAAAATGAAGAAAGACGATATCTTAAAATCCATTGAAGAAAAATACCAAAAACTAGGAGTTCCTTTAGACTCGATGTTAGAAGGATTGTTATGGAGTGCTCCCATTACTTACTGGGATTATATTCAAACTGATGCCTTATTGGGATTACAGATTCCAAGAACAAATCAACCTGATGAAATGGTTTTTATCATGTATCATCAAGTCAATGAGTTGCTATTTAAAATGATCTTGTGGGAAATTGATCAAGTTGCCAAAGCAGAAAAAGTGGAGGCTAAAAAATTTTCAATGCATTTGATGAGAATCAGCCGATACTTTGATATGTTAAGCAATTCTTTCACCGTAATGGCCGATGGAATGGAAAGAGATCAATACATGAAATTTAGGAATACCCTTACCCCAGCAAGTGGATTTCAAAGTGCTCAATATCGCAAGATTGAATTCGCATCAACAGAACTCATCAATTTAATCGATGCTCGTTTTAGAGCGTCTATTGATCGCAATTCTCCGTTTAAAAATGCTTACGATCATTTGTATTGGCAAGCAGCAGGTAAAAACCACAGTACAGGAGAAAAATCAATTTTGATTCAACTTTTTGATAAAAAGTACATGGGAGATTTTATCGATTTTATGGAAGATTATAATGAATGCAACTTGGCAAAGAAATTCAAACAATTACCCAAAAATGTTCAAAAAGATAAAGAACTCATTGATGCCATGCGTCATTATGATTATACGGTAAATGTGAAATGGACATTAGCTCATTACAATGCTGCAGGGAAATATCTAGGCGGGAAAGAAAAAGAAATTGAAGCAACAGGAGGTAGTAGCTGGAGAAAATATTTGCATCCAAAGTTCCAACGACGCATTTTTTATCCTTTTTTATGGTCTGAAGAAGAACTTAAGAATTGGGGGATGTTTTAGAAATGATAAAATAACGTTAAAAAACCCATCCCCTTCATCATCTGAGGGTTTTTTAGAGATGTTTGTCATTGTATTTTTATAAGTTTGATCCATATGAAAAGAATCTTATTGACTAGTTGTTTATTGCTTTTTTCTTTTTTGTTATTTTCTCAAGAAGAAGCCAAACCCTACAAAAAAGGGGAATGGCTTGAGTACAAAATGAGCTACAGTGGATTTTTAAAAGCTGGAACTGCACAACTACAATTAGAAGAAACATCTTTGGAGGGAAAACAAGTTTTTCATGCCACAGGCCATGGAAAAACAAGTAATTTTATTGGTTGGTTTTTTAAAGTAAATGACACCTATGAATCTTACTTTGATGCCAAAAAAAACATCCCATACTTGTTTAAAAGAGATGTCAATGAAGGCGGCTACATCATAAAAAGAGATACAAGATTTGATCAAAAAACAAAAGTTGCCACTGTAGAAGACTACAAGCATAATACCGTAAAAAAAATTCCTTTTGATGATGTTCAAGACATGATTTCTGCATTTTATTATTTGAGAAATCTCAATACGGATACTATTAAAAAAGGAGACAAAATAGATTTGAAATTATTTTTTGATTCTAAAACATTCCCATTTAAACTTCATTTTTTAGGAAATGAAATCATCAAAACTAAATTTGGAAAAATTAAAACAATGAAACTAAGGCCTTTGGTTCAAGCTGGTCGAGTTTTTAAAGAAAATGAAAGTGTAACTCTTTGGGTTAGTGCAGATCAAAATAAAATCCCCATTCGATTGAAAGCCAATTTAGCAGTGGGGTCCTTGAGAGCTGAACTTGTTGCTTTTAAAAGTTTGGCAAATTCATTCAACATCATATTCGATTAAATTGTACTTTAGCCTTGTTTTTTATGACCAATTAAAAACAGTTTTAAATTGAATAAATTAATTCCCTTATTTTTCATTCTTTTTGTGTTGATGGCTTGTGGTGGTGATCAGAAAAATGATCTTTCTAACTCCTCAGAAAATAACAAAGTTTTACCCCCAAAAATAAGGTATGAGTTTGGCTATAAATTGAATGATTACAAAGTCATCAAAGACACCATTAAAAATGGAGAAAGTTTTGGTATTATTTTAGACAGGCATCATGTGTTTTACCCCAAAATCAACAAAATTGCGAAAACCATTAAAGACACTTTCGATGTAAGAAGAGTGAGAGCAGGAAAACCTTATATGATTTTGGCCAGTAAAGACTCTCTAGAAAAAGCGCAAGTTTTTATCTACAAAAACAATAAATCCTCTGCAACAATTGTTGATTTTAAAGATTCTACAATCGTTGCTTATACCTACAGAAAACCAATAAAGATTGTAGAAAAAGAGATTGCAGGAAGGATTTATTCAACATTGTCTGAAGCCATGGACAGTCTGCATTTAAACCCAAATCTGACAAATGATGTTGCTGATATTTATGCATGGACATTGGATTTTTACAAACTTCAAAAAGGAGATCAATTCAAGTTGATTTATGAAGAAAAATTTATCGATGATAGTGTTTTTGTGGGGTATGGAAAAATTAAAGCAGCCTTATTCAATCATAAAAATAAAGATTTATACGCGTACAGATTTATTTCTGATTCGATCAAAAGAATTCCAGAATATTTTGATGAAGAAGGCAATATGTTGCGCCGCCAATTTTTACGATCTCCCATTAAATTTCAGTACAGAGTTTCCTCAAGATATAATTTAAGAAGAAAAATTGCCCTTTATGGAAACAGAGTCAGGCCTCACAAAGGAACTGATTTTGCTGCCAAAGTTGGAACTCCAATCATGGCTACTGCGAGTGGAACTGTTGTAGAATCTAGAAGAAAAGGAGGAAATGGAAATTATGTAAAAATCAAACACAATAACATTTATCAAACTCAATACCTCCATATGAGAAAACGAAATGTTAGAGTAGGTCAATACGTGAAACAAGGTGATGTTATTGGCTGGGTTGGTATGACAGGAAATACTTCAGGCCCTCATGTATGTTATCGTTTTTGGAAGTATGGCAAACAAGTCGATCCATTCAAACAAAAATTACCCGCGGCAAAACCCTTAAAAAAGAATTTAATCCCTATTTATAAAAATTTTATAACCCCTCTTAAAAATCAGCTTGACAACATTGAATTTCCAGAAAAAACAATTCAATTAATCGCTCAAAACTAGCCAAAAATGCCATTACAAAATATCAATCCGACGACCACTGATGCATGGAAAAAATTAGACGCTCATTTTCAAGAAATGACTTCGTTTTCTTTAAAAGATGCATTTGAATCAGATGCCTATAGAAAAGAAAAATTCTCCATTGTATTCGATGACCTATCCTTAGACTTTTCAAAAAACAAAATTGAATCGAAAACGCTTGACTTATTAGTTGAATTGGCCAATGAGGTAGCATTGAAGGATGCAATTGATAAATATTTTTCAGGGGATGTTATTAATGTTACGGAGGAAAGAGCTGTATTGCATACAGCACTTAGAAGCAATTCTGAGGCTCCTTTGTTACATGAAGCAAAAGACATTAGACCTGAAGTAAAAAAAGTACTACGAAAAATAAGAGCTTTTTCAAATAAAATTATTTCTGGAGATTGGAAAGGGTATACTGGAAAGAAAATAACCGATGTCGTTAATATCGGAATTGGAGGGTCCGACTTAGGCCCTGATATGATAGTGGAAGCACTTCAATACTATAAAAATCATTTAACAACTCATTTTGTTTCAAATATTGACGGAGATCATGTTTCGGAAATATTAAAAAAATTAAATCCAGAAACTACCTTATTTGTGATTGTTTCCAAAACATTCACAACTCAAGAAACGATTACCAATGCAAACACCATAAAAAATTGGTTTTTAAAATCTGGATCTCAGTTTGATATTGCAAAACACTTTGTTGCTGTTTCAACGAATTTAGAAGCCATTGAAGCATTCGGAATTGATTCTAAAAATGTTTTCCCAATGTGGAATTGGGTTGGAGGACGTTTTTCGCTTTGGTCTGCAGTGGGGCTTTCGATCAGTTTATCAATTGGTTTTGAGAATTACAAGTCCCTTCTTAATGGAGCTGAAAAAATGGATTTGCATTTTAAGAACAGTGACTTTAGGCAAAATATTCCTGTCGTCCTTGCTTTGTTGAGCGTATGGTATAATAATTTCCACAAAGCAGAATCTGAAGCCATTCTTCCATACACCCAGTATTTGACAAAACTTGCTCCTTACTTACAACAAGCCATCATGGAAAGTAATGGGAAAAGTATCGATAGAAATGGAGACCTTGTGAATTACCAAACTGGAACGATTGTATGGGGAAGTACAGGAACTAATATGCAACATGCCTTCATGCAATTGGTACATCAAGGTACAAAACTAATCCCTTCAGATTTTATTGGTTATAAGACATCGCTGTATGGGCTTTCAGATCATCATCAAAAACTCATGGCCAATTACTATGCTCAAATGGATGCGTTGGCTTTTGGTAAATCTAAAGAAGAAGTACTTCAAGAGATGAATTTTTCTAATGAGGCCAACAAAATGAATACTTTGGCTCCTTACAAAGTTTTTGAGGGAAACAGGCCAAGTAATGCCATTTTATTTGAAAAATTAACTCCAGAATCACTCGGAGAATTGATTGCAATGTATGAACATAAAATATTTGTACAAGGTGTTATTTGGAATATTTTTAGTTACGATCAATTTGGAGTAGAATTAGGAAAAGAATTGGCAAAAAAGCTTTTAAAAAAAGGATAAAACATCTTTTATTTTTTTTTTTTACTTTTGTTATAGTTTTTTTAATGTATGGATTGATATTTAGCAAGCTGTAATTCAGGTTTTTTCATAAAGTTATATTACTTTTGGCCTGTGTTATCGCTAAGTTGAAACTTAACGTTAAACTAACATTACAACTCTCAAAATAAAAGACTTTTGTAGAGAATTAATAACATTAATAACCAATAATGAAAAACTTAAAGAACTTATTATTTGTAGCATTGTTTTTATCTGCTGCTACTTTAATTGGACAAACCAAAATTTCTGGTACCATCGTAGATGATTCAAACGAAGGATTGCCAGGAGCAAGTGTTGTAGTTAAAGGTACAACTAACGGAACTGAAACAGACTTTGACGGAAAGTTTACACTTACTGTATCATCAGAAAGTGGAACAGTCGTCGTTTCTTATTTAGGGTTTACTTCTAGAGAGATTGCATTTACAAGTGCAGGAGATTTAGGAAGCATCAAATTAAGAGAAGATGGAAATATCCTTGAAGAAGTCGTATTAAAGGGAATTGTTGACATTGCCAAAGATCGACAAACTCCAGTGGCAAAATCTACGATCAAAGCTGCTGAAATTCAGAGCAAATTAGGAAACCAAGAATTTCCAGAACTCTTAAACAACACTCCTTCTGTGTACGCTACTAAATCTGGTGGTGGTTTTGGAGATGCAAGAATCAACATTCGAGGGTTTGCTCAAGAAAACATTGCAGTATTGATTAATGGGGTTCCTGTAAATGACATGGAAAACGGAAGAGTTTACTGGTCAAACTGGGCTGGTTTATCGGATGTAACAACAGCAATGCAAGTACAAAGAGGTTTAGGTTCTTCTAAATTAGCCATCTCTTCAGTCGGTGGTACGATCAATATCATCACAAAAACTACAGACCTTGAAGAAGGAGGAAGCATTTCTTCTTCTGTGGGTAATGATGGTTATTTTAAAAATTTAGCAACTTATTCAACTGGTAAAAACGATAAAGGTTTTGCTGCTTCATTCCTATTCAGTAGAACTGCAGGAGATGGATATGTAGATGGAACCCAATTTGAAGGATTCAACTATTTCATTGGATTGGGTTGGGATAAAGGAGATCACAACTTCCAATTCATGCTAACTGGTGCGCCACAAACTCACAACCAAAGAACAACAAGTTTCTTTAACATGGCGACTTTAGCAGACTATTTGAAATACGGAAAAAAATACAACTACAACCATGGTTATTTAAATGGAGAGGAATTCAACTGGAGAAAGAACTTCTACCACAAACCCATCTCATCCTTTAACTGGACATGGGATGTTAACGAAAATTCATCATTAACCACATCTGCTTATGTTTCATTTGGACGTGGTGGTGGAACTGGTGACATTGGACGATTGGGTGGAAACTTTGCCAGTTCAAGTAGATTTAGAGATCCTGATACAGGATTGGTATTGTGGGATGAAATCGTAAAAGCAAACTCTGGACTTGGAGGAACTTTTAACCGTGGATTTAGTTATACAAACCCAGCGGATCCTGCTACAGGTCTTCAAATTGTAAATGATGATGAGTTAAGAGATGATGATTTAGCTGCTGGTTTAACTAGAAGAAATGGTGTGATTAGAAGAGCATCTGTAAATTCTCACAACTGGGTTGGTCTCTTATCGAACTACAATACAAAATTAAATGACAATTTAACTTTAGATTTTGGAATCGATCTTCGTTCATATACTGGATTGCACTACAGAAGAATTGACAATTTATTAGGAGCTGATGGATATCGTGATAACGATGATATCAACAACCCAATGAATGTATTGTCTAGAGAATACAGCTCAGATTTAGCTCAACAATGGAATGTGTTTAGAAGCACAACTGAAGAGCAAAAAATCAACTACAACAACGATGGAAAAGTTCGTTGGCTAGGAGCTTTCAGTCAGTTAGAATATGCCTCTGATGATATTTCTGCTTTCGTTCAGGTGGGGATCTCTCAACAAGGATTCAAAAGAATCGATTACTTCAACTATTTAGATTCAGATCCAAATAGAGAAACTGATTGGCAAAACATTATTGGTGGAAATATCAAAGGTGGTGTGAACTGGAATATCGATGAAAAGCATAATGTATATGTAAACTATGGAGATTATTCAAAGCAGCCTTTCTTTGATGCCATCTTCTTAAATAACAGAAATGATATCAACCCGAATCCAAGAAACGAGAAGGTAATCGGTTATGAATTTGGTTATGGATATAGATCTGACAAACTTACTGCCAATGTGAATATCTACAGAACTCAATGGAAAGATAGATTTTTATCAGTTGGATACAATGATGGAAATGCAGATATTCAAGGAATTCAACAATTACATAAAGGTATTGAAGTAGACTTTACTTATGATTTAAATGATGACTTCAGATTGGTAGGTATGGCATCAGTAGGTGATTGGACCTATGATGGGAATCCTTCAGGAACCGCTTTTGATAACAATGCACAAGCTGTAGGAACTGTGGATTTATTCTTAAATGGTGTGAAAGTAGGTGATGCGGCTCAGACTACTGCAAGATTAGGATTTGATTGGGATGTCACAGATAACTTTAGTGTTGACTATAGTCATCGATATGCAGATAGATTGTATGCGCGTATCAACGCAGAAGATTTTGATGACGCTGACAATGATGGATCTCTTCAATTACCAAGCTACTTCCTAGCAGATTTAGGAATGTCTTATCGATTTAACTTTAAAGATGATTCAAATCTTAATTTAAGATTAAACATCAATAACTTAGGTGACACGGAATATATTTCTGAATCTTTAACAAATAGATTTGCTGGAAATGGTGACGATGTTTACAACGGTATTAGTACTTCTAACAAAGCCTTCTTTGGATTTGGAAGAACTTGGAACTTTACAGTAAGATACAACTTCTAAAAGTTTCTATAAATCATAAAAACCTCCTTTAATTCTGAATTATAAGGAGGTTTTTTTTATGTCGATATGTTTGACAAACATTGCCATCGTTACTGACAATTAAGGATCCCTTATGAAAATAGCTAGCTACTTTTTCTCCGCTCTCTTTGCAATCGTTTTTTTTCTTTTATTGCTCATTTTTCATCCATTGCAATGGATTGGTTTAAAAATTGGATATGCCTCTCACAAGAATGTGGTCGATCTTTTAAATTGGTTCCTTACAAAATCATTACTTCTAATTGGGAATACTGTTCAGTTTACAAAACATCATCCAATCCCTGAAAATAAAACAATCATTTTTGCAGCCAATCATCAAAGTTTATTTGACATCCCTCCAATGATTTGGCACCTTAGAAAACACCATCCTAAATTTGTTTCTAAAATTGAATTGGGAAAAGGAATCCCAAGTGTGTCATTCAATCTAAGACATGGAGGTGCTGCCTTAATTGATCGAAAAGACTCCAAACAAGCACTTAGAGAATTAGAACATTTTGGACAACGAATTCATAATCATAACTGGTCTGCAGCAATTTTTCCAGAAGGCACAAGAAGTAGAGACGGAAATCCCAAGAAGTTTTCTCTCAACGGCTTAAAAATGATGGTCAAGTACAATCCTGAAGCCTTGATTGTTCCTATTTCTATTAACAATTCATGGAAAGTGTTTCAATACGGCAAATTCCCTCTGGGCATGTGGAATCAAATCACCGTAGAGACACATGAACCCATCCCATTAAAAAATGCTGATTTAATGGATGTATTCCACAAAATGGAATCGACCATTAAAAAACACATCAATGGATCATAAACGAATCTTTGTCACTTAAAAAATTGAGTTTTTTTCTCATGCGCTCCTGCTGGATCTTATCGCACGAACAGGTCAATATCGCTTCTTCATTTTCAAGCGTTGTTGCTATTTTTTCTCCTAGAAAATCATAGACTGCACTATGCCCATTGTATTGATGACCATTGGCATCTTGCCCGATTCTATTCACCCCAATACAATAACTCATATTTTCAATGGCTCTCGCTTTAAGGAGTGAATCCCAGGCACTTATTCTTGTTGTTGGCCAATTTGCTAAATACAATAACAAGTCATAGTCATCTGAATATCTAGACCATACAGGAAATCTTAAATCATAGCAGATCAATGGGCAAATTCGCCATCCTTTATAAGAAATAATCACTCTATTTTCCCCCGGAGTGTATACTTTGTCTTCTCCAGCTAATGTAAACAAGTGTCTTTTGTCATAAAATTGTATTTGCCCATTTGGATGGACAAATAAAGCTCTATTAAAATATTGATGATTTTCCTCAATTACAAGACTTCCAACTATTGCTACCTGATTAGCAATGGCAGTTTCTTGCATCCATTGCACTGAACATCCATCCATCTTTTCAGCAACCCGATCAGGTTGCATCGTAAACCCTGTGGAAAACATTTCTGGAAGAACAATCAGATCAATCGACCCCTCTAATTGATCAATCTTTTGCTGATAGGAAATTAAATTTGTTTTTGGGTTTTCCCAAATAATGTTTGTTTGAACTGCGATGATGTTTAGCGTATTTTGCATGAAATTTATTTTTGATCAATAGAAAAATTTGCGCTACAATTTTGTACATTGTTTCTTGTTAAGTAACTCTTTGAATGCAATCTTTTATTTCCGAAACCATTGACAACATTTTATTAAAACATCCATCATTTGATGATTGTGTTTTAGTACTGCCCTCCCAAAGAGCAGGTGTTTTCGTAAAAGATACAATCAAAAATAAAATTGTTCAAGGATTTTTACCTGAAATTATAACCATTGAGTCATTTATTGAAAAAATCGCGGGTGTTTCTAAAGCAGACTCAATACAACTCCTCTTTCATTTTTACACAATTTATTGTGAACTTGAAAAGCACCCCGATTCTTTTGAAGTATTTTCTTCCTGGGCAACTGTTGTTCTTCAAGATTTTAATGAAATAGACCAATATCTAATTGATTCCAAAACAATTTTTACCTATTTAAAAGATGTTCAAAGAATGAAAAAATGGTCTGTAGAAGGAGCGTTTAAAGAAACCAAACTTGTAAAAGATCATTTTATATTTTTAGAACGATTGGAAAAATATTACCGTCGTTTTTATGAATATTTGCTAGAAAAAAAATTGGGATACCAGGGCTTAATGTATCGAGAAGCAACCAAAAAGTCTTCTTTTTACATTACTAAAAACAAGAATAAAAAATTCTTTTTTATTGGATTCAATGCTTTAAATAAATCTGAAGAATTGTTATTTCAACAATTCTTAGAAAATGGCAATTCTGAAATTTACTGGGATATTGATCGTTTCTTTTTTGAAGGGAACTTCTCGGCAGGGAACTTTATAAGAAAATATCATAAACAATGGAGCTATTATGAAAAGAATGAGCTCCAGCATATAGGCGATCATTTTCTTAATAAAAAAAATATTGAAGTCATTGGCGCAGGGAAAACCATTGCCCAATTAAAATATGCTGGAGAAATTTTAAAAGGGTTCTCAAGTCATGACAATACGGCCCTTATTTTGGGTGATGAATCGATGCTGTCTGCAACGTTAAACTCAATCCCTAACAATGTAAGTTCTGTTAACATTACGATGGGATATCCTCTAAAAAATGTCCCCGCTTCTCAGTTGATTTCTTCCATATTTCAATTATTCATCACACAACATCGGCTTCAAAAAATAAAATCCAACGAATTTTATCATAAAGATGTGATTCGTTTTTTTAAAAACCCAATCTTATTTCAACTCCTTCATAAGGATTCTAAAGATCTACTACTAACCATACAATCCATCGTTTCAAAAGAAAATACCACTTTCCTTAAGTTTGAAAATATTCGATTGTACTTGAACGATTTGGATCAAGAAACGCGCTCTTTGCTCCTAAGTATTTTTAACCCTTATCTTAATGTGAATGATTTTACAGATCGAATCATAAGCTTCATCGAAAAAGCAAGAGATCATGTAGCTACTTTAGAGAAAGAATATCTATATCGATTTTATAACCTATTTATCCAGTTGCGAAACTCAAACAATGAAGGAAATTATTTTGAAAATATTAAATCCTTATATCATTTTTACAGAAAAATTGTTGGGAATGAAAAATTATCCTTTCAAGGAGAGCCACTGAGCGGACTTCAGTTGATGGGAATGCTAGAAACAAGAGTATTAGATTTTGAAAACGTTATCATCACCTCAGTTAATGAAAATATCATCCCATCAAATGGTAGACAAAACTCTTTCATCCCTTTCGATATAAAGGTCGAATTTGGTCTGCCCACCTATCGAGAAAAAGATGCCATTTATTCCTATCATTTCTTTCGTTTGCTACAAAGAGCCAAAAATATTTATTTGCTGTACAATACAGAAAACGATTCCTTTGGGAATGGTGAAAAGAGTAGATTTATTGCTCAGTTAGAACTGATCAGATCAGAGATCGTTTCAAAATTGATAAGCCCTAAAGTTGTAACCAAGAAAAAAGAATCCATAGAGATTGACAAAAACAAGGAGATTCTCAATCGGCTAGACGAATTGGCAGCTAAAGGAATCTCACCCTCTGCCATTACAAACTACCTGTACAATCCTATCGCCTTTTACAAACAGAAAATATTACGAATTGGTGAACTTGATCTGGTTGAAGAAACCATCGAAGCCAATACAATGGGAACTGTGGTTCATGATGTCTTAGAGGAACTATACAAACCCTATATAAATCAATATTTAACTCAAGATCACCTGCATTTGATGATCGATCAGTATGAAGGTTTGGTAAAAAAATACTTTCAAAAACATTTTAAAAATGGGGATCTCTCCACAGGGAAAAATCGATTGGTATTTGAGGTTTCAAACCAATATGTGAAGCGTTTTTTAAGCATGGAAAAAACATTTTTAAACGACAATCATCAACTAAAAATCTTAGGAACTGAAGTTCCATTAGAAGCTGAATTCAATTTTTCTGGCATAGACACTCCTATTAAAATAAAGGGAATCGTTGACAGAGTAGATAAATGCGATGGAGTGATTAGAATTATTGATTATAAGACTGGCAGAGTAACTTCCAGTGATTTAAAAGTCTTGGATTTTGAAAAAATTAACGATTTTAAATACAGTAAGGCAATTCAACTATTATTATATGCCTATTTATACACTCATAATCATTCTTTAGATTCAGAAAAACAGTTCCAGGCAGGAATCATTTCTTTTAAAAACTTGAAAAGTGGTCTTCTAAAAATTAATTTTTCATCCAGCATTAAAAATCCAGATCAGCAAATTTCTCAAGAGAGACTTCAGGAGTTCATGCTTCAAATTGAAAAATTACTTCAAGAAATATACAATCCAAAAATTCCATTTAAAGAACCATCTTCTTTGCCCTTTTAAACCAGTTCAAATAGGATTTATAAATGGATATATCGCCCCTAAACTACTTAAAAAAGCAACTCAATGAATTTTTATATATTTGATTTAGAGCAAATAATCATATTTTTAAAAATTTATAAAAATGACAAATACGAAAGACATTACAAAAGTTAGACTTCACGATGGTATTGTAGGATTGTTAAATATTGGATCCATCCTCTTAGCAAATGAGTTTGGACTCAATTGGATTTATGTGGCCGTAGGAGTTGCAATTCTTCAAATTTTAAGCCCAATTACAAAGTTTTGTCCTGTTTATACCATTTTAAACAAACTGATGCCCGACACAACCCCAATGCAAAACGGTAAATAATAAAGGAATCGTTTAGAAAAGTAACTGTTAGATTTCTTGAGTGATAAAAGTGGAGCATATCGGATTCGAACCGATGACCTCTACGCTGCCAGCGTAGCGCTCTAGCCAACTGAGCTAATGCCCCTTATTTATTGTTTCCCACTTAGAATTAGTAAAGGGATCGTACAATGAAATTCAGATTTCATGACGGTATTTTTCTCCCATAGTTTTTGAAAAAATCCTCTTTTACGTCTAAAGACACATAGTAAATCAGGGTTGTTGGATTGAAAATGCTCTAAAACTCCTTGAAATGTTGTCACATTTTCTGTGGTAGAAAATGTATTTTGAATGGCTTTTAAAGACATGTCAATTGTTAAATCCTCCTCATTATAATCAGGAGTTTTTACCAATAATAAATTGACTTTTGTTTGAAAATTTTTTTGAATTTCTTGCAAAGGAACTAAAACCCCTTTCTTTTCTAATTTACCAGACTTAAAAGCTGTCAGGGCTAATTTAAAAGGTTTAAACTGATACGATTCTGGTACGATTAATACAGGTATTGTAGTTTGTTTTACAATACTACCTGATGTATTTCCTAAAAAAACTTCTTCTTTGATGGAGTTACTCCTGGGGCCTACAACAATAAGATCTATTCCTAATTCTTCGTGAACTGTATGGATACTTTCAATTGTTCCTCCTTTGGCGGATATCATTTTTACATCGACATTTTTTGTGTCTATTGATTGAATCATCGCCCTTAAATATAAATTAGTCTCTCTTTCTAAAATAGCATTCATATTGATCAATGTTCCGGTCTTTGATAACGCTTTATAGGCCCTAAAAACATAAACTTTTGCGTGGACTTCTTTCGCGAGGTCAATGGCATATTGAAGTGTATTAGAAGCATTTTTTCTTGAACCTATGGGGACTAAAATATGTTTCATCTTTAAACGATTTTATATGATGTGTTGAGAAGAAATTAATTTTGCTACAAAGGTACATTATTTTGGGTGATCTAAATTTCTTAGGAAGTCAAATTGTACCTTTGTCATTGAATTCTAATCCCATTGAAAACAGACATTAGTTTTAAAAGAATTAATACACTAGCAATTCCTGCACTGATCGCTGGAATTGCTGAACCTTTTTTATCCATAACAGATACTGCTATTGTTGGTAATATCGATAAAAACGGGATAGAAAGTCTGGCTGCCGTCGGTATTGTTGGTGCGTTTATCTCATTATTGGTCTGGGTATTTGGCCAAATAAGAAGTGCCATTTCTTCAATCATTTCTCAATACTTGGGGGCCAATAAATTGAAAGAAGTTAAAACATTACCCGCACAGGCAATTGCCATTGTTGTTAGTGGTGGAATTTTCGTTTTATCAATCACCTTTCCTTTCACTAGAGAAATTTTTGAATTTTATAATGCCTCAGGGGTGATTCTTGATTATTGTGTAGAATATTATAAAATTAGAATTTTTGGTTTTCCATTCTCATTATTTGTATTTGCCATTTTTGGTCTATTCAGAGGATTGCAAAACACTTTCTACCCAATGATTATTGCAATTTTTGGTGCCTCTCTTAATGTTGTTTTGGATGTTGTTTTGGTCTATGGAATTGATGGATTTATTCCTGCAATGAATATTGAAGGAGCGGCTTATGCTAGTGTAATTTCACAAGTTTTAATGGCGCTACTTTCCATCTTTTTTCTCTTAAAGAAAACTAGCTTTTCTTTAAAAATATCAAGAATTTTAAACAAAGAAATTCAAACACTTTTAGGCATGATTGTCAATTTATTCGTGAGAACGATTGCTCTAAATTTAGCATTGTATTTTGCTACATCACATGCAACTAGCTATGGAAAAGAATACATTGCTGCTTATACCATTGGAATCAATCTATGGTTATTAGGAGCCTTTGTCATTGACGGTTATTCTAGCGCAGGAAATATTTTAGCAGGAAGATTGCTGGGGAATAGAGATTACAAAAGATTGGTTCAATTAGGAAATCAATTGATTCGTTACGGTATATGTACTGGTCTGGTTTTAACCACCATTGGTTTTGTCTTTTATGATTCTATTGGGACTATTTTTATCAAAGATGAGTCAGTACAACAAGAATTTCAGAATGTATTTTGGATCATCCTTATCATGCAACCTATCTGTGCCATAACCTTTATTTTTGATGCCATGTTTAAAGGCATGGGTAACATGGCATTTTTACGGAACATTCTTTTATTTTCTACACTTGTCATTTTTATCCCTGTGTTACATATTTTTGATTTATTTGATTTTAAACTTAAGGGGGTCTGGTTTACTTTTTTTATCTGGATCATTGCCAGAGGTCTCCCGATGATTATGAAATTTAGACAAAAGTTTTTGCTCTTGGATGAAAAGAGTTAATTTTGGGGAAATTTTTTCATATGAGTATGATTAGAATCACCAAACAATTTAATTTTGAAACAGCCCATGCTTTATATGGGTATGATGGAAAATGTAAAAATATTCATGGACATAATTACAAACTATCTGTCACTGTTGTAGGAGCTCCAATTGAGGACAAATCTCATCCAAAATATGGGATGGTAATTGATTTTTCCGATTTAAAAAAAATTGTGAAAGAAGAAATTGTTGATCCTTTTGACCATGCTACTATTTTTAATAAAAATACTCCACATCTAGAATTAGCAAATATATTAATGGACAATGGGCATAAAATTGTTTTGGTAGATTATCAACCAACAAGTGAAATGATGGTGATAAACTTTGCGGAAAAAATTTCTAGGAAACTCCCAAAAAACATTCAGCTATTTTCTTTAAAATTACAAGAAACTGAGAGCTGCTATGCCGAATGGTATGCTCGTGAAAATTAATTACTTCCCATTATAGGAATTCATTGTATTGTCAATTCCTGAAGTTCCAAAAGAGACAATCGCTTTTGTAGCCAAGGGGATCTTTTCTATCAGGAGGCTTTCCTCTTCTTTTGTCCATGTGCCAAGAACAAAATTAACTTGACCTCCTCTAGAGTAATTCCCCCCAACACCAAAACGAAATCGTGGATACTGCTGAGTTTGTATTTTATCTTGAATGTCTTTCAATCCATTGTGACCTCCAGCACTTCCTCTAGACTTGATTCTGATTGCACCAAAATCAATATGAACATCATCGGTCACTATCAATACGTTCTCTAACTGAATCTTCTCGATAGTCATCCAATACTTTACTGCTTTTCCACTCAAGTTCATATATGTACTCGGTTTTAGCAAAATAAAAGTTCTTCCTTTATGACGAAAACGAACAATCTCTCCTAGTTTATTGGTCTCAAAAGAAACTTGATGCTCTTTTGCCAAAGCATCTAAAATTTGAAACCCAATATTATGTCGAGTATTGTTATATTTTTCACCAATATTCCCAAGCCCAACAATTAAAAATTTTTTCATTATAGTTTGTTCAGGATCTTTTTTTAAAAAGATTTTACAAATATCTAGAATATAAAAGTAATAAAATAAAAAAGCGCTACACAAGTGTAACGCTTTTTGTAAAAAAATCTTTGTTTTTTATTCTTCTGCAGGTGCAGCAGGTGCAGCTGTTTCAGCTGTTTCAGCAACTTCTTCTTCTTGCTCTTCTTCCTCAACAGCATTACGTGATGTTCTTACTTGAACAACAACAGTATTGTCTGGATGCATGAATGTATAGTCCTCATTAAATAATTCGGTAATAAACAACTTATTTCCAATTTTTAATTTAGAGATGTCTGCACTCACAAAATCTGGCAATTTAGATGGAAATGCTTTGATTTTTAATTTACGGTTTGTAAATCGTAAAGACCCTCCATTTAAAACTCCTGGCGATGTTCCTTTTAATTTAACGGGTATCGTCATGGTTACTTGCTTGTCATCAAATAACTGATAAAAATCGATGTGTAAGATTCTATCTGATACTGGGTGGAACTGAATATCTTGCAGAATGGCTGCAAATTTTTCTCCATCAAGTTCAATCATTGCAGTAAATACATCGGGAGTATATACCAAATTCTTGAACGCTTTTTCTTCTGCAGAAAAATGAACTGGTTTATCTCCTCCGTAAATAACGCAGGGAACCATACCAGCATTACGTAAGGCTTTCGTTGCCGATTTGCCCACGCTTTCTCTTTTTGATCCTTTGATTGTGATTGATTTCATTTTTTTCTTTAACTATTTATTACATTAAAAATTGATCACTTATTGAAGTGTTATGTTGTACTTTGTTCATAACATCAGCGAATAAGGGCGCGCAAGATACAACTTTTATTTTAGAAATTTGTTGCTTTAATGGAATCGTATCGGAAACAATTAACTCCGTCAATTTAGAGTTTTCAATCTTCTGGTAAGCATCTCCAGAAAGTATTGGATGTGTACAAATTGCTCGTACACTCAAAGCGCCTTTTTCCATCATTAAATTAGCAGCCCTTGTTAGTGTGCCTCCAGTATCAATCATATCATCAACAAGAATGATATTTTTCCCTTTCACCTCTCCGATCAGCTCCATATGACCAATCACATTCGCCTTCTTTCTTTGCTTATAACAAATCACAACATCAGACATCAAATATTTGGAATAGGCATACGCTCTTTTAGACCCTCCCATATCAGGAGAGGCAATGGTCAAGTTGTCTAATTTTAGATCATTGATATAAGGCATGAAAATAGTTGAGGCATACAAATGGTCAACTGGTTTTTCAAAAAATCCTTGAATTTGATCTGCATGTAAGTCCATGGTCATAATTCTTGTAGCCCCGGCTGCTTGCAACAGGTTTGCAACCAATTTGGCACCAATAGCTACTCTTGGCTGATCTTTTCTGTCTTGACGAGCCCATCCAAAATATGGCATTACTGCGGTAATGTGTCTCGCAGAGGCTCTTTTTGCTGCGTCTAGCATTAAAAGCATTTCCATTAAGTTGTCAGATGATGGAAAAGTAGATCCAATAATAAAAACTCTTCTCCCTCTTACAGATTCTTCGAAAGCTGGCTGAAATTCTCCATCACTAAATTTTGTTGTTTTAACGTTTCCAAGTGGAGATCCATATTCATTGGCAATTTTTCTTGCTAAATCTAAGCTTTGGGAACAACCAAATAATTTTGGGGATAGCTGGTTTTTTGACATGTTTTTTTGTATTATTTTTTGTTTGGATATTGTTGAAAAACAAAAATAAAATTATTTCACGAGTTTCTTCAATTAAATTCTAGAATCATAAAATATTTTTTAGATTTGCAAACGATTACTGAACAGCTCGAGTGGCGGAATTGGTAGACGCGCTGGATTCAAAATCCAGTTCTTTCGGGAGTGTGGGTTCGATTCCCACCTCGAGTACTAGAAAAAACCTCATCATATTGACAATCAATACGGTGAGGTTTTCTTACTTCTAAATTTATTTAAAAATTTATCAATTCTTTTTATTATTATTTTTTCTACTATCCCTAAATGATTTAATCAAATAATAAATAGAAAAGATAACCGATAAAAAAAATAAAATCCCTTCATTTTCCTTTTAAAAAATTTAGAACATCGATTTTATAAGTTCTACTTATTGGTATGATATGATTTCCTAAAGAAATACATTCTTTGTTATAACTAGAAATTTTATGAGAATTTATGATGAATGATCGATGTGTTCTCTTAAAATAAGCAGGCAATCTTTCAATGATTTTACTAATCTTTTCTCTGGTAATGATCTCTCCATCTTCTGTCACTAATTTTAAATAATCAGAAAGACTTTCAACATAAATGATATGATTGGGAGCAATGGTATGATTGATTCGATTGTAGCGAATGATTAATTTATGATGATTGTCATTTGTTTGATCATTCTTTTCTAATGAGACAATCCTTTTTTCTGTTTGACTTAGTTTTTGAATAATATCAATGACTAATTTGATGAGCACCATGATATACAATGTCAAACTCAAGTTCCCAATATTCATAGTAATTATGGATATGTTTGGATTTTGAAAATACGGGAAAATGAAAAGCGCAATAAAAATAATTAGGTATTGTAAGTACAAAGAAATGATAATGGTATAGACAGAGTATAAAATAAATAACCCGTGCATCTTCCTCAGCAGAAAATTAGGAATTAATTTATTATTTACATAATGAGAAGTTCCAATAACAACTGGTAAAAGAAAAATTACAAAGTATATTACCTGACCAAAAGAGTGTCCCTTTAAAACAAAAAAAAGGACTAATAGCAATGTAGACAATATCCAATAAATAAATGTTTTAAAAAACAAAATCATTTTTAAAATCATGAAACAAAACTACATCATTTAACTACAAAAACGAATTTTTATAGACAGAATACTACTTTGGCTATGGATTCTACCTTGTTTACATTGATACGTCTTTCTTATCTTTATAATGTAAATTTATTATGAAAATGGAGAATAAAATTCTCCTCAAAAAAATCATCAATTATGATTCACTTATTTTATCAAGGAGGTCCTCTTTTTATGGGAATTCTTACCGTTATTTTAGCAATACTTTTATTTGTTTTTATACGATCTTTATTCAAAGAATTAGAGGTCAATGAACTTCATCAATCCATAAAGTGGTTAAAATCCATTGGAACTTTAGGTTTGGTTGTGGGAATTCTGGGTCAGCTTATCGGACTTTTTGAAGCATTTTCTTTTATCGAAACATCTAAAGGGATTTCTCCCGCTCTACTTGCTGCAGGTTTAAAAATATCAATGATTACAACACTATATGGAATGATGATTTATATTCTATACTTAATTACTTCCATGATTTTGAGAAGAAAATTGTAACAGAATTTTTATCATCACTTCATAAAGAATTGATTCCAAAGGATACAACCATCTAGAACAACATCCCCAAGAATATCAAATTATTCTTGGGGATTATTATTTTAAAAAGTAATGTACTATAACTTGAAAAATAATTTATTTAGACATGAATCTCCATTGCCAAGCTATACAAAGTATGAATGATGAAAATAATGATTCCCATAAAAATAGCCAAGGATATGCTTACAATAAAAAATAGCTTATAATCTCTCATTTTTTTTTATAAAGAATTTAAGTGTCAATGATAAAAAACTGTTATTTAGAGAGTGATTGTATTTTTGAAACGCAAAAATTGGAAAAAAAAGAACTCCTGTCAATCCCATAAAACAATGAAATTCAACACCCCTTTTACTGGGATTCTATTTGCTAAAATATCTAGATATTGATCTTAAATTTTGAAAATTGACTCTTTCATTTTGTTATTGTTTTTAATTATGTTTGTTATTCTAACCATAAAATGATTGATTCATGAAAAAAATAATCTGCCTTTTACTTCTGTCAACTTTTCTTTTGAGTTGTCAAAATAAGTCACAAAAAAAATTAACCACTGTAATGAACTCAGACTCTGAAGAAATTACCTTCATTATAGAACTTAGCACCAAAGAAAATTCTATAAAAGATGTGGAAAATTTTACACAATATTTAGCGGACTTTATTGTAGAAAGAGAACCGTCAACCATCTATGGATATTACATTTCTGAAGATGGGAAAAAAGTAACTTTAATCGAACGTTATAACAATAGTGAAGATGGAATTCAGCACGGAAAAGACTTTATCAATGGCCCAAATTTTAAAAAATTCTTTGAAATTTTTGACATAGTATCATTTATTACCATAGGAAATGCAACCGATGAATTTAAAAAATTTACCTCTGACAATGGTTTTGTGATCGAGTATAGAAAATCCATTGGAGGGTTTGTAAGAAAATAACAAGAAATCCTCCTCCATCATATATTTGTCGAAATTCAAATTTCAATAAACTTTATTTTTTACTTGCATAAAACAATTGATTTTATATATTTGATAATTAATCAAAAATATTAACCAATGAAAAAATTATTAATACTCCTTATTGTCCCGTTTTTTGCTTTTGCTCAAACAAATCCTAATAGAGAATATTGGCAAACAAACAAATGGACTGCTAAAAAAGGAATGAAAACTGAATTTGAGGCTGGTGTTGCCAAGAAAACAGAAAAGTATAACAATACAAAAGAAAATGCAATCTTTACGTATCAAATCATTACAGGACCTGATCAGGGTAAATATATGAGAGTCGTCGGTAATAGAGATGCTGCATCATTTGATGAAAATAATTCCTCGGAATTAGCATACTGGATGAAACATGTGATGCCATATGCAGAAGGAAATGATGGAAACATAAGATGGTGGAGAATGAAAGGTGCTGGTATAAACTGGAACAATGATTTGCCTCCTTCAAGATTTGTTAGAATGACTACTTATACCATTAAAAGAAATAAGATGTCGGATTTCTTCAGGTTTTGGAGAAATAATATAAAACTTCAAAAAGAACTTGGATACTCTGGTATTTCTGGTGTTTTTATGTTAGAAAGTGGAGGACAAGCTTACCAAATTCTTGAAGTTGAACCTTACAACAGCCATGCAGAAGGAAAAGGAAAGTTAAAAGATCCTAATGTTGATTATATTGAACAATACAATAAAATGTTTGGATGGAGAAGCCATCGTAATGATGAAAGAGCATTTAACGAATCCATTGAAAAATGGGGGATTACTGTGGAAACCGCAGAGTTAAGAGAAAAAATGTCAACGAAGCTGAATTAATTTCAAATCAACCTTTTTCATAAGGCGGATTAAGTACTTACTTAATCCGCTTTTTTATATCTTTGAAAAGTTAAAGAAATCAGCATGGATGAGTTCATTTTATATGGTACATTAGGGTTGAATCATGTTCTAGATTTATCAGCCTATGATCACCTGTTATTTTTAATTGTACTTGCTGTTATTTTTAAATTTTCTCAATGGAAAAAAGTACTTTGGATGATTACTTTTTTCACTTTAGGACATTCTATCACCTTAGGATTAGCCTCCTATGGAGTTCTCAATATTCGATTAGATATTGTAGAGTTTTTAATCCCAATAACAATTCTTATTACTGGTGTTTTCAACATTATCAATATCAGTAAAAACTTTATAGGTAACGAAAAAACCAATTTATTTTTTGCCTTATTTTTTGGTTTAATTCATGGTCTTGGATTTTCCAATTATTTTCGATTAATGATCGGAAAAGAGGACGATAAATTGTTTCCTTTATTGGAATTTGCTCTAGGAATAGAAGCGGCACAAATAATAATTGTCTTTGGCATACTAATAATTGGTACTTGGTTACAAAATATCTGTAAGGTCTCAAGAAGAGATTGGATAGTCATCACCTCCGCAATTGTGATATGGGAGGTATTGCCGATGATCTACAACAGAATATTTTGGTAAATAATTAACGAAGTCATTTTATAAATCTGATTACTTTTAATTCATGAATTCTAAACAACATAAATACGACATCGCCTATCTAAAAATGGCTTTAGAGTGGGCTAAGTTATCTCACTGTAAAAGAAAACAAGTAGGAGCACTTATTGTTAAAAATCGAATGATTATCTCTGACGGTTTTAATGGAACTCCCTCGGGTTTTGACAATTGTTGTGAAGATGAAAATGGAGATACGAAATGGGAAGTTTTACATGCAGAGGCCAATGCCATTCTTAAAGTGGCATCCTCAACTCAATCTGCTGATGGTGCTACTCTATATATCACTTTATCTCCTTGCAAAGAGTGTAGCAAACTCATCCATCAGGCAGGAATCAAACGAGTTGTCTACTGCAAAGCTTATAAAGATCTCTCAGGCATTCAATTTTTAGAAAAAGCAGGTGTTGAAATTCAATATTTAGAGATTAATGAATAAAAATAATTTTCCAATTTATTTATCTATTGCGACAATTTTTGGAATCTTGATCGGATTTTTTCTAGATACTGGAAACCAAGGATTTTCTTTTGGCTCTAACACCAAGAATGAAGCCAAGATTCGACTTTTAATGGATTATATTGATCAAAATTATGTAGATACAATCAATACAAATAAACTTATCGATGGGGCTATTACAGAAATGATTCAAAAATTAGACCCTCATTCCGCATACATTCCAAAAGAAAACTTACAGGAAATTCAAGACCGAATGCAAGGAAAATTTGTTGGAGTTGGAATTCAATTTAGGATGATCAATGATTCTGTAACTGTAATGGAGACGATCAAAGGAGGGCCTAGTATTCGTGCCGGGATTTTAGCAGGTGATCGAATAATGATCGCTAATAATGATACTCTATCTGGAAAAAATCTAAGTTCAAATGAAGTCCCTAAATTTCTAAAAGGGGCCAAAGATTCTATGGTAAAATTACAGGTTTACAGAAAGACCAATGATTCTTTATTTGATGTCAATATTGTACGAGGGGATGTCAATATTAAAAGTGTCGATCTTTCCTACATGATTAACGACCAGTTAGGATATATTAAATTAGATCGATTTGCTAGAAACACATTTAGAGAGTTTAAATTAGCACTTACCGATCTTTCTGATCAGGGAATGAAAAATCTTGTTCTCGATTTAAGAGGAAATGGAGGTGGGTTTATTGACATCGCAACAAAAATCGTAGATGAGTTTTTGAAAAAAAATACACTGATTGTTTTCACAAAAAACAACAAAGGAGAAATTGAGGAATATTTTGCTACCAAAGACGGTGCTTTTGAAAAAGGAAAACTCTATGTGTTAATTGATGAAAATTCTGCATCAGCCTCTGAGATTGTTGCGGGAGCGCTTCAAGATAATGACAAAGGAACCATCATCGGAAGACGTTCATTCGGGAAAGGATTGGTTCAAATAGAAATGGGCTTAGGAGACGGCTCAGCAGTTCGTTTAACGACTGCCAGGTATTATACTCCTACTGGAAGATCTATTCAGAAACCCTATACCATGGACGGTGATCTCAATTATTTCAAGGACTATCAAAGAAGAATTCAAAATGGGGAATTGATGTATAAAGATAGCATCCAGGTTACTGACTCTCTTCGTTACAAAACTCCAAAAGGGAATATCGTTTATGGTGGTGGTGGAATTATTCCCGATGTATTTGTTCCAATAGACACCACAGCATACATTAGTAATTTTTATTACAGATCTATCAATGATTTCACTTTTGATTATGTAGACAACAAAAGAATTGAAATGAGCAAAAAATGGACCATAGATTCCTTCATTGATTCCTTTGATAATAACAATTCCATCTTTCAGCTATACCTATCTGAAATTGGCAAAAAAACAATTGCGCAACAATCCATCGAAAAAAAAATTCGTTCCTATCTTAAAGCAAGTATGGCTAGTGAAATTTTTGGAGAAGAAGCTTTTTACAGAGTCATTCACAAAAATGATAACATGATTCAGAAAGTTTTAGAATTGGATTCTAACAAAGAATAGTGTTACTTTGTAGCTCATGACTACGATTACAACTTCTGAGAATAAAAAAATATACTTCGCTTCTGATCAACATTTTGGAGCTCCTAGCCCTAAAGAAAGTTTGCCAAGAGAGAAAAAATTTGTCAAATGGTTAGACTCAATCAAACAAGATGCAGAGGTATTATTTTTGTTAGGTGATTTATTTGATTTTTGGTTTGAATACAAAAAAGTAGTTCCTAAAGGATTTGTCAGAGTCCTTGGAAAACTTGCGGAACTAAGTGATGCTGGAATTAAAATTTATTTCTTTGTTGGAAATCACGATTTATGGATGCGTGATTATTTTCAAAAAGAATTGAATATTTCTGTTTTTCATGAACCTCAAGAATTTCAGATCAATGATCAATTATTTTTGATTGGACATGGAGATGGATTAGGCCCAGAAGATATTGGTTACAAAAGAATGAAAAAAGTATTTACTTTCCCCTTTTTCAAATGGTTGTTTAAGTGGCTACATCCAGATCTAGGAGTCCAATTAGGCCAATACTTATCCGTTAAAAATAAATTAATTTCTGGTGATGAAGACGCAAAATTTCTGGGTGAAGAAAACGAATGGCTGGTTCTATATTGTAAGCGAAAGCTAGAGAAACAACATTATGACTTTTTTGTGTTTGGTCATAGACACCTCCCATTAGAAATTGAAATCAATCCTAAAAGCACGTATATCAATCTTGGAGATTGGATACAGTTCTTTACCTATGGAGAGTTTATGAAAACCTTTAAATTAAAAAAATTCTAGGTCAACTCTTTTGTGAATTTAATCAACTGATGAACCCCCCTATAAACACTAGGACAGTTCTCTTGAACAAAAGATCTATCAATTTCTGTATCATGTTGTGTGAGATTCATCAAGTGATCTCCATCAAAATCAACAAAAGCCAAACGGAAAAATAATTCAGTTTCTTGAAATCCAAAATCTGATCCTGGCAATAACGCTACGTCATAATTTTCTAGCAAATAATGAGCTAATTCAGTACTTGTATGAATGTTCAAGGATTGAATTGCTTCTTTAAAAGTCTCAAAACCAATCATCATATAAAAGGCTCCTTGAGATTGAGTACATTGAATCTTGTTATTTGAAAATTCATCAAAAATAAATGCCGAAATTCCGTGTAAGATTTTTGAAGATATGTTTACATAGTCTTTTAATTCGTCAGCATATTCGTATGCTTTGACCCCAGAAAATTGGATAGGTGATGACACGCAGCTAAAAGTTTCGCTAAACAATGAACGATAAACTAAAGACAGTGATGCTAATTCTTCTGGTAAAGACATAAATCCTAAGCGATATCCTCCTGCAGAAAAAACCTTACTCAAACCTCCAAAAACAAGAGTCCCTTCGGGATAAAACTTTGAAATACTAGGAGAAAAATCATGATTAAAATTAATTTGAGAATAAATTTCGTCAGAAAATACAATCACCTGATATTTTTTACAAACTTTTGCAAGAGATGCATACTCTTCCTCTGTATAGACAGCTCCTGTTGGATTGTTGGGAGAATTAAGAATTAATATGTGTTCTTGCTGATTGCTTTGTTGTAAGTATGCTTCTAAAGTTTCTGCAGTTAATTTAAACTGATTTTCTAGCTTGGTTTCAAGAATGGTATAACTGCCACCTTTCGATTTAATTTGAGGAATATAACTTACCCAACTCCCTTTTGGAATTAGATACTCTCCTTCAAAAATTAAAATAGATTGATATAAAAGTTCTTTACTCCCTGGACCAATAAAAATATGTGAAGCGTTTCTATCAATGCCTTGATTCTTAAGAAGAAATTTAGATACTTGCTCTGTCAATGCTAGCAATCCTTTGACAGGTAGATAATGATTATTTGTAGCATATTTTTTGAGCTCCTCAACAATGGATTTATGAATAGGAAAAGGGGATTGCCCAAAACCAAAATGAGTGATCTGTTGCCCTTTTTTTCGAAGCTCTTTTACCTTTTCATTAATTAATAAAGTAGCAGAAGGTTTTAATTCTGAAATATGTTGATTTATTATCATAAGCGAAAAATAAAAAAAGAGACCTATATAGGTCTCTTTTTTTTTATTGAATTTATAACCTATTTTTATGAAGGATCTTCTGTGTAAAATGTATAAGAAACAGTCCCATCTGTATCAGATGATTTTGTAAACCATAATACATTTGCAAAATCTTCAGAAGTTAATAAGTCAAATGAATAGTCTCCTGATGCAGTCTGCAGAGAATAATTTACAATTACATCAGTTGGACTAGTATAAAATGCTGCAGCAATAGCATAATTCCCGTCATCTAAAGTTCCTTCAAGAAATTCAAGATTGGTGATACCTAAACTTGTATCAATCCAGGCATATGTATCTACCCAAGCAGAGCTCATCGGCTGCAATCCGAAATCAATGTCATTTTCAGGAGTTGCCCATGTCATGGTAGCCGTAAAATAACCTTGTCTCATCACTCTTACTGTCGTATTTCCAACAATACTGGAAGTAAAATTTCTAGCTTGAGAATTGACCACAATAAAATCTGAAATATCAACATCGTGGAAATTATCAGTTAATGCAAATGTAATCGGAATCGTTACAGAACTATCTCCAGTAGAAGCACTTACAGTGGCTGAAGCTCCTCCATCTATAGAATATTCAACAGATGAATAGCTAGGTAATTCTTCAGAAAAATTAATGACTAAATCGTAGCTTGAAGCATTGTCAGGTATCGCGATAATCTGAACTTGTTTTTCAAAAGATGCAGAAATACTCTTCGTAGGCAGAACCATTTCTTGATCATCATCATCTACATTACACCCTATGAATGCAAAAAAAGATAATAGAACAAAACTAATTTTATATATATTTTTCATAATTCTTATTATTAATATTGTATAATCGTATATCTAACTTGATCCGCTGAAAGAGTTTCTTTGGTAACAGTTATCATATCTCTTAAATCGCTCCAAAAACCACCTAGGTTAAAGAGTTTCCCGTCAAATGGATAAATATCTCCAGTAGGAACTTCCATTTCAATCAAATAGTCAACCGCTGGTCCTCCAACTTCCCATGGCCAACATTGAAGCGTATAAGTTCCGTCTCCATCACTTGAAAGCAATGTTACGTCTTCAGGATCTTGGAAAAAGTTGATACTTGTTTCTAAAACATTCCCTAAAGGGTCTAAAAGTGCAAGATCTAAATCACTAGATCCAGCCCAAGAAAAAGTAAACAACACATTCCCTGGAGTAGTGACAACAGAAAAAGGTAGTGAATCAGTTACATCAATGGTTCTTGTAATATCTCCTGGTGTTAGATAGTAAACATCTGAACCTCCAAAATCTGCATCGATGATCTCAATAGTAAAAGTTTCAACGTCTGTTCCTTCGGCCACACCATCATCAACAAAACTAACAGCAATATCAACTGAGGTCTCTCCTGCTGGAATCACAACTGAATTTGGAACACTCGCTCCATCAATTGTCCCGTCAGATGAAGAAACTGCTAAAGATACTGTGATCGGTACGTTTAAAGGATTTACATTGGTTCCTATGGTAAAAACTACCGGGTCTGAACCACTTTCTAAAACAAGTTGACCATCATTGGAATCTAAAAAACCAAGATTTATTTCACTTGTAGGGGTCAATACCCCTGGATTGTTCACACTATCTACCTCATCCTGCCCACAAGAAATTAAAAGTGTTAAGGAGAATAATAGTGCTAAATATTTAATATTTTTCATAATCTATAAATTAGGTTGTTATAATTTAAAATTTAATCTAGCGAAAATTGTTCTACCATTAATTCCAAACTGAGAGGTAACACGAGGATAAATAAAATTATTACCACTTGTTAAGCTCGTTGGTGACTTGTCTGGATAAATGTCAAAAACATTGCTTGAACCAATTGTTAAAGTCATATTCTCAGTCACGTCATATCCAAATGACATATCTGTGATAACTTTCCCTCCAAATTCTGGATGATAGCGCTCTCCTTGTCCACTGATTGAAAAACCTGGTGCAGTGTCTGGATTGGTTACAGCTCCAAAATATGAGTTTCTTACAAAAAGCTGCCATTTATCAGCTTGTAATACATGTCCTAAGTTCGCTTTGAATCTAGGTGTTGCAAACTCTAAGAAATAAGTTTCTCTTTCTCCAAAATAAGTATTTACTTGAGAAGCCAATTGTGGAGATGAGTTAATTTCATCGATTCGCTGTGTTTTAGCAAATGTTACGGCTAAATCACTAGACAAGCTCAAATCTCCAATATTCCCTTTGTGAGAAACTACGATGTCAAAACCTTTTGTTTCAGTATCAATTGCATTTGCAAAGAAACGAGCAGATTCTGCTTCTGTAACTATTCCGTCAGGAATACCAAAGTTTCCTGTAAGAACAACTCTGTCATCAATTCCTGTAATGAAACCATCTACAGTCAATGTTAGGTTTGCATCTGGAATTTTTGCAGTAATCCCTGCACTAGCAGTGAAAGACTCCTCTTGCTTTAATTGACCAATTCCTAATGCTCCAGCGATTTGACTGTCATTTGAAAATGTTCCAACTTCGTAAGGAATACCCGCAATAAAGTTCGTACTGATTGTATTGAAATTTAACTGTGCTAAAGAAGGAGCTCTGAATCCAGTACTCGCTGCAGCTCTAATGTTAACATTATCACTTACCTTCACCAATCCAGCTAATTTCCAGTTGAATGTTGAACCAAAGTCACTGTAATTTTCATGTCTTACAGCACCTGATAAAAACAATCTTTCTGTAACATCTAATTCTAAATCCGCATAAAAAGCGTAACTATTTCTTGATGCGTTTCTTTCATTTTCTGGTCTGAATCCAGGGAAAACTTGGATTCCTCCTGGTCTACTTCTTCCAAAGAAATCTGTAACTTGTGTTGCAGGATCTCCATTCCAAATTTCACCATTGACATCATACGTTGCCCATGATTCTTCTTGACCAGCAAAAATATCATACGCTTCCATTCTGTACTCTGCACCAACGGCTACATTTAACCCTGACATGACATCGTCGTAAAATTTAGTTAAATCTAGGTTGGTTGTATTTTGAGTAAATGAAAACCCTCCTGCATACACTTCTAGAGGTGATGCTTGTTGTAAACTAGCGTTACTTGAGTTTCCAATATTAAAATCGAAAGAGTTCTTTCCGTAAGTATTACTGAAATCTATGTCCCAGTCACCTTTTTTCCCTTTGATCCCTACTGCTAAAGACTCGTCATTAACTGTAGAGTTAATTTCAGGTAAGAATCCTGCTGGATACAACCCTGTAAAGGCTCTTGATTGAGCAGGTCTTCTGTAAAAACCTCCAGCATTTCCTTTTCGGTGGCTGATTCCTCCAAAAGCATAGAAACTAAAGTCATCGCTGATTGAAAATTCCATGTTTGCCATGAACTTCCCATTTCTTAATCTAGACTGACCTACTCTCATGCTGAAATCTTGTCTGGTAAGACCTCTAGTATTTAATTCTGCTTCTGATGTATCAAAATTTAACAAGTCTGCTACTTGAGCAATTGAAGTAGCTGCATTGATTTGATTTTTAAGTGCAAACCCAAAATGTGTTACTCCTTGAGCATATGTTTGGATTTCAGCTAAAGAATATTGAGTAATATCCGATCCAGCACCGCTATTTAATCCAATCCACTCTACAGAATTACTTGCATCAAATATTTGACCAGTAAAACCTTCTGCTCCGGCTCTAAAAGAAGGAGCTCTTGTAGATAATGATCCAGTGAAATTGATGAATCCTCCTTTGTCATCTAATGGAATTCCATAGTTTACATCAAATTGGAAACTTTCTCCATCCATTCCTCCTGTATGATTGTTTGTTGCATCTCCCCAGTTTCCTCCTTGATTCATTTGAACCTCTAAACCATCATTATCTTTGAGAACAATATTGATAACACCTGCAATGGCGTCACTTCCATATTGTGCAGATGCACCGTCTTTTAAAATCTCAATTCTTTTGATAGCAAAAGAAGGGATTGCGTTCATATCCGTTCCTACACTTCCTCTACCAACAGTACTGTTAACATTGACCAGTGAAGTATTGTGTCTTCTTTTTCCATTTACAAGAACCAATACTTGGTCTGGACCTAACCCTCTTAATGCAGCAGGATCAATATGGTCAGTACCATCAGAGATTGTTTGTGACGTTGACGTAAATGAAGGGGCCACATAATTTAAGATATCGTTCACCGATACTTGAGGTCCAGCACTTACTAATTCTGTAATATCAATTACATCAACCGGTACAGGTGTATTGGCAACGGTTCTATTTTTGTTTCTAGATCCAACCAAAACTACCTCATCTAAAGCAAGATTGTTTTCTTCTAAAACAATGGTTAGATAACTTGAATCTGTAATTACCTTTTCAACAGTTTTAAAGCCTATTGAGGATACCGAAATTGTAGACGGCATCTGGTTAACTTCTAATGAAAACTCACCGTTTTCGTCAGTAGTTGTTCCATTTGTAGTTCCTTTTTCCACGACATTCATAAACGATAAAGCTTGTCCACTTGTATCGGTTACTTTACCTTTTATTGTTTGGGCATTACCAATAATAAGCCCGGCAAATAAAAATACAACCGTGAAAAATTTTAATAAGTTCTTTTGTTTCATATAAATTGGTTGTTAAATAATTATTGCAAAAGTTGCTTTTTTTTTTCGTAAAAACAAGTAATTAATCAACTTAATCTCAATAAAGTGCAAAAAAAATTGTGTTAATGATCACTAAAAATGTGATGAAAAAAATCAAAAAAAAGTCGTTCTTTGTTTAACCAATTTTTAACAATAAAAAAATATCGAAAATTGTAGTTTTGTTTTTACTACATTTTAATACTTAAAATTCAGTATCAGATGAACATAGACGTGAGAGCTATTAATGAAAAAATAGAAAGAGAAAGTGCCTTTGTTGACCTCCTTACAACAGAGATGAACAAAGTGATTGTTGGGCAAAAAGAAATGATTGAAAGATTGCTTATTGGGTTGCTAGGAAACGGACACATTTTACTTGAAGGAGTGCCTGGGTTGGCTAAAACATTAGCGATTAACACACTTTCAAAAGCAGTCCAAGGCTCTTTTAGCAGAGTCCAGTTTACTCCAGACTTATTACCTGCAGACGTTGTGGGAACAATGATTTACAATATCAAAGACAATGACTTTTCAATAAAAAAAGGACCCATATTTGCCAACTTTGTTTTGGCTGATGAAATCAACAGGGCCCCCGCAAAGGTTCAGTCAGCGTTATTGGAAGCGATGCAAGAACGACAAATTACCATCGGAGACCATACTTTTAAACTTGACGAACCTTTTTTGGTAATGGCCACACAAAACCCTGTTGAACAAGAAGGGACGTATCCTTTGCCTGAAGCTCAAGTAGATCGTTTTATGCTAAAAACTGTGATTGAATACCCGAATTTAGCTGATGAGCAAAGAATCATGAGACAAAACTTAAAGGGTGGTTTTGCAACAGTGAATCCAGTCGTTTCAACAGATCAAATTCTGAAAGCAAGAGAAGCGGTTAATGAAGTTTACATGGATGAAAAAATTGAACAATACATCCTAGACATCATTTTTGCAACTCGATTCCCAGAAAGATATCGTTTGTCACAACTGAAACCTCTTATTAGTTTTGGGGCCTCTCCTCGTGGAAGCATTAACTTAGCCAAAGCTGCTAAGTGTTATGCTTTTATCAAAAGAAGAGGATATGTTATCCCCGAAGATGTTAGAGCTGTTGTTTACGATGTATTACGACATAGAATTGGAATTACATACGAAGCTGAAGCTGAAAACATGTCTTCTATTGACATCATCAACTCAATCATCAATGAAGTAGAAGTCCCTTAAATAGAGTTTCACCCCCATCCTTTAGAAATGTTGACATAGTTCATGGATACTAAAGAAATATTAAAAAAAGTTCGCAAAATTGAGGTGAAAACTAGGCGCCTTTCAGACCATCTTTTTGGAGGAGAATACCATTCTACGTTCAAAGGAAGAGGAATGACATTTTCTGAAGTCCGACAATATCAATTTGGAGATGATGTTAGAGCAATTGATTGGAATGTCACAGCACGATACAACGAACCTTATGTAAAAGTTTTTGAAGAAGAACGAGAACTCACTATGATGCTCATTGTGGATGTCTCTGGTTCCGAACACTTCGGAACGACCAAACAATTTAAAAAAGATTATTTGACAGAGATTGCTGCTACTCTTGCTTTTTCTGCCATTCAAAACAATGATAAAGTAGGATTGATCCTATTTTCAGATGACATTGAATTGTTCATCCCTCCAAAAAAAGGGAAAAGTCACGTGCTTAGAATCATTCGAGAATTGATTGAATTCACTCCCAAAAGTAAAAAAACAGACATTGCAAATGCCTTTAAGTTTCTTTCCAATGTGATGAAAAAGAAAGCCATTGTTTTTGTCCTATCAGATTTTATGGATGATGATTACGAAAAAACACTAAAAATTATTGGAAACAAACACGATATCACTGGTATTAGGGTTTATGATAAACACGATGAGGAAATTCCCAACCTAGGATTGGTCCCTATGTTGGATGCTGAAACGAATACCATACAATACATCAATACCTCATCAAAAACTGTCAGAAATAGCTACAAAAAAAATGCCCTTCGTTATCATAACTATTATATAAATGCTTTTAAAAAGAGTGGGGCAGGAACAATCAATACGAGAGTTGACGAAAGTTATGTAAAGAAGTTATTAGGTTATTTCAAACATAAAGAAAGATAAGTCCTATGAAAACAAAGATTTTTTTAATTTTTTTGTTTTTGTGGAAACTATCATTTTCACAAAAAGTTTCTGTAGAAGTTGACACCACGAATATTAGGATTGGTGAGCAATTTTTATTTCAGATTTCGATTGATGATACTTCCAATGTCATCATTCCAGAAAATCTAGAAAAATTAAAAAATTTAGAAATTGTTCAAAATAGAAAGCTTGATACTTTCAGAAACCGTTTGATCAAAAAATATGTAATGACTGGTTTTGATAGTGGATCTTATTACATCCCTTCCCAACAAATTTTTATCAAAAACAGATCTTATTTAACAGACTCTATTCTGATTAACGTGGCAACAGTGGCAATAGACACAACCAAACAAAAAATGTTCCCTATCAAAGCCATACAGAGTGAACCTTATATACTGGATGATTTTAAACCCTATTTCATCTGGGTAATTATGGGACTTCTTTTAATTGCTGGCTTGGTTTATTATCTAATGAATCGTAGAAAAAATGAAGAAGTTCAAGAAGAGTCTGATGTTTCTTTACCTCCTTATGAAGAAGCCATTGATAGACTTCATAAATTGGATAGTAAATTGCTGTGGCAAAATAATGAAATCAAAAAATATTATAGTGAACTTACTGAAATTATACGATCTTATTTAGAAAAAGAATTAAAAATCCCAGCGCTTGAAATAACATCATTTGAATTGATTAAAATGTTAGATGATTTTAAGCAAGCGTCAACGATTGAGATTGACAAAGAAACAATCAAGAAATTAAATGCGTTACTAGACGAAGCTGATTTGGTAAAATTTGCAAAATCAAAACCTCTTTCTCATGAAATTGAAGAAGACAGGAGAGATGCAGAAGACATTTTAAACAAATTAAAACCAAAGCCATTAACAGAAGAAACGGAACATGATGAATTGGAATAATTTTGAGTTTCATAACCCAGAGTTTTTATGGTTACTAATACTGATTCCCTTATTGGGAATTTGGTATTTTTTGATGCGTAAAAAAGAATCCGCAGTTCTTACGATTTCCAATACAAAAGGTTTTAGAGCCAATACATCTATCGTTGCAAAATTGAGACCTCTGCTATCCATTTTAAGATTGACCACCATTGTTCTTTTGATTGTTGCCATGGCAAGACCAAGAAATGTTGAAGTCAACACCAAAACTAAAACAAACAGAGGGATTGATATTGTCATGGCAATCGATGTTTCTGCAAGCATGCTTGCAAAGGACTTAAAACCAAACAGGCTTGAAGCGCTAAAAGTGGTTGCCACGAATTTTGTCAATCGGCGTCCAAATGACAGAATAGGAATTGTTGTCTATGCTGGTGAGAGTTTTACACAAACTCCTATCACTAGTGACAAAGGAATCGTTAAAAATACCATTTCTGAAATTAAATGGGGGCAGTTAGATGGAGGGACTGCAATAGGAATGGGACTGGGCTCTGCAGTGAACCGCTTAAAAGAAAGTAAAGCGAAAAGTAAGGTAATCATTTTGCTAACTGATGGAGTAAATAATTCTGGTTTTGTAGATCCAAAAACAGCCACTGAGCTAGCAAAAGAAATGAATATAAAAGTATATACAGTTGGAATTGGAACTAATGGAATGGCAGATTTCCCGTTCAGCAAAGACCGTAGTGGAAGATTGCAATTTAAAAAGCTCAAAGTAGAGATCGATGAAGAGTTGTTGCAATTTATTGCAAACGAAACAAAAGGACAATACTTTAGAGCCACTGATAACATGACCTTACAAGAGATCTATGACGAGATAGATTCGCTAGAAAAGACGAAAATAGAAGAATTCAAATATTACAATTACCAAGAAAAATATCGCCATTTAATTTTGATAGCGGGTATATTATTATTTCTTGAATTTATTTTGAGAAACACATTGTTTAAAAGTTTTATATAATGTTGTACAGACTAGAAGAGCCTATATATTTATATTTATTTGCAATAATCCCAATTATTATTGCTGTATACCTATTGGTTTTTTGGTGGAAAAAAAGAACTCAAAAGAAATTTGTTTCCCCTATCTTATTAGCCAAAATTGCCCCCAATATTTCTGATTTTAAATCCGTATTGAAACTTCTATTTTTCATTATCGGAATTTCTTTTCTGATTTTAGCACTGGTAAATCCAAAAATGGGAATAAAACTTAAAACGATCAAAAGAGAAGGAGTTGATGTCGTTTTCGCGTTGGATGTTTCTAAAAGTATGTTAGCGGAAGATATCGCTCCAAATAGATTAGAAAAATCAAAACAAATCATCTCTAAAATTATAGATAAGTTAGGAAGTGATCGCGTTGGAATCATCATCTATGCAGGGAATGCATATCCTTTACTTCCAATTACAACTGATCATGCAGCCGCTAAAATGTTTTTGCAAAATGCAAGCCCTGATTTAGTTTCGAGTCAAGGAACCGCAATCAATGATGCCTTGAGTCTTGCAAAAACTTATTACAATAATGAGGAACAGACAAACCGGTTTTTAATTATCATTTCAGATGGAGAAGATCATCAAGAGGAGACAAAACAATTGGCAAAGAACATTGCTAATGATGGGATCAAAGTTTACACTGTTGGAGTTGGAACAGAGAAGGGCGAGCCCATTCCTATAAAAGTTAATGGATCCTTGATTGGGTATAAAAAATACAGAGGAGAAACCGTATTATCTCAAAGAAACTCCTCACTTTTGAAAGGTATTGCAGAAGCTGCAGATGGAAATTATATTGATGGAAATTTGACAGAAAAACCTGTAAAAATGATTGAAGAAATCATTACAAACGCTCAAAAAAGTGAATTCGAAACAAAACAATTTTCTGATTATAAAGATCAATATCAATGGTTTTTAGCAATCGGTCTTTTGTTTTTAACTTTGGATGTTTTTTTATTGGACAAAAAAACCAAATGGCTTAAAAAAGTTGACTTATTTAACGAAAAAAATAATTTTTCATGAAAACTAGGTCTTTAAAATACAAGATTGTTTTCTTTACTATCTTCTTGATTTCGGGTAATTTATTTGCTCAGAAAGATTCAATAGCACTTCAAAGAGAAGCTCGAAAAATTCTCAGAGAAGGAAATAAACTCTATCAACAAAATAATTTTGTTGATGCCTCAGTTGCTTTCAAAAAAGCATTGGAAAAAAATAGTGCCTACAAAAAAGCCTCTTACAACTTAGGAAACTCACTGTATCAAGAAAAGAATTTCAAAGAAGCCATTCCACAGTATCAAATTGTAGCGGAACAAGAAAAGGACCTCTTCAAAAAAGCTGAAGCCTATCATAACATTGGAAATGCCATGATGGAAGAAAAAAATTATACAGGAGCCATTAACGCATACAAAAACTCTCTTCGAAGCAATCCTAATGATGACGAAACTCGTTACAACTTAGCCGTTGCCCAAAAACTAGAGGAGAAAGAAAAAAATAAAGAAAACGAGAACAAAAAGAACAACAAGAATAAGAAAAACAAAGATAATAAAGACAAGAAAGAGAAAGACAAGAAAGACCAAAACAAAGACAAAGGCCAAAACAAAGACAAAGACAAGAAGGAAAACAACAAAAAAGATGAAAAAGATTCTAAAAAAAAGGAGAAAAAACCACAAGGAAAAATGTCTCCACAACAAATCAAACAATTGTTAGAAAGTCTTAATAATGAGGAGAAAAAAACTCAGAAAAAACTAAATAAGAAAAAAGGAAAAGGATCAAAGATTAAACAAGATAAAGACTGGTAATTTCTATCGTCTCCAAGCATTAAAAAATGAGGAAAAACATAAAACTCTTGCTGACAATATTTATTCTTCTTAGCCTAACTTGTTATGCTCAAGAGCCAACGCTTATTGCAACCCTCAGTAAAAATAAACTGGGAATCAACCAAAGAGTCAAAATAACATTTACGATTAACAAACAAGGAGGTGATAATTTTGAAGTTCCAAAATTTAAAAACTTTGAAATTATTGGTGGTCCCAGTCAATCCATCAAGCAATCTTGGATCAATGGAGAAGCGAGCTTTTCACAATCGTATTCGTACATTATCAAACCCCTTAGAAAAGGGGAGTTTTCCATTCCATCAGCAAGTATCAAACTCAATGAAAAAATCATTCGATCCAAACCTGTTAAAATAATTGTTACCAATGCTGTTGAAATTCCTCTAGATCCCAATGATCCAAATTACATTGCAGAGCAAAACATCCATTTAGTCGCAGAAATTTCAAAATCTAATCCATACGTTGGAGAAGGAGTGTATGTTGAATATAGATTGTATGTAAGTCAAAATATCAGTGTGCAAGATTTTTCATACGAAGAATCCCCCCAATACAATGGTTTCTGGAATCAAGAAATTAAAATAAATGGATTGACTACCAAAAACGGAACATACAATGGGGAACAATATCGATATGTGATATTGCAAAAAGCTTTATTGATTCCAACAAAATCTGGAAACCTGACCATAGACCCTATAAAGATGAATATCGTTATTGGTGTTCCGACAGGGAGAGGTGATTTTTTTGGAAACCCAATCGTCAAAAATATTACAAAAAGTTTTGCCTCTGCAAAAAAATATGTTCGTGTTAAAAACCTTCCTCTTGATGGAAAACCAGAAGGCTTTAGCGGTGCTGTTGGTGATTTTAATTACGTTGTTTCATCAAGTAGGGATATTTTAAAATCTAATGAAACGGCCTCAGTCTCTTTAAAAGTGACAGGAAATGGTAATTTAAAACTCTTTGAACTTCCAGAAATAAAGACTCCCTCAGAATTAGAAGTATATACCCCTGAACAAATTGAAAAAATTAAAGTTACCCGAAATGGGATCAAAGGCTCGGTGACAAAAAAATATACAATTGTTCCTCAGTATAAAGGAAAATATAAAATCCCAAATACCGAATTTTCATATTTTGATCTTAAAGAAAAAAAATATGTGACAATCTCTTCTAAAGACTTATTTATTGATGTGTTGGAAGGAAAGGAATTGGAAACAAATTCTGACCTGAGTCAAACTATGAAAAAAGACGTTTTGTTCGAAGGAGAAAATTTTAGATACATTCAAACTAGTACCTCTTTTTTACCTATGAGTAAATCCGACTTCTATGGTTCAAAATTATTTTATTTCTTGTTGTTAATTCCTTTACTTTTCATCCCAATAGGAATTATTGTCGCCAAAAGAAATCAAGCTAGAAATCGAGATGTTTTAGGCAATAAATTGAGAAAAGCGGATCGCTTGGCTAGAAAATATTTATCGGAAGCTAAAAAACAATTAGGGACTCCTGATGCTTTTTATGTGGCATTAGAAAAAGCACTTCATAACTATCTAAAAGCAAAGTTAAGAATAGAAACTTCAGATATCAGTAAAGAAAAAATCATTGAATTATTGGATGAAAAAAACATCGAAAAGACCTCGATTAACTCCTTTATTGATGTTTTTAAAAGTTGTGATATGGCGAGATATTCTCCCATGAGTGATGGAGAAATGAATAAAGATTATGAAAAAGCAAAACAGGTAATTACCATCATAGACAAACAATTATAGCATGAAAAAAATATACTTCCTTTTGTTGTTTGTAAGTCAGATTGCTTTGTCGCAATCTGCAGAAGATTTATTTAAAAAAGCAAATACTCAGTACAAAGATGGACTATACAAAGAAGCCATCGACACCTATCATCAAATTAAGAAATTGAATCTCGTCTCCTCTGAGATCTATTACAATCTTGGAAATTGTCATTACAAATTGAATGAGGTAGCACCCGCAATTTATAATTATGAAAAAGCATTATTAATTGATCCTTTAAATGAAGATGCACGAAACAATCTTGTTTTTGCTAAAAAATTGACCATCGACAATATCAAAGAGTTGCCAAAATCTATTTTTCAAAAGATCGATGAATCCTATGTCAAGAAATTATCATACGATGAATGGGCAGTTGCAACAATTGTCTTTGTTTTTATGGGAAGTAGCTTATTCTTACTTTTTTATTTTTCTTACACTCCTTCACGAAAAAGGTTATTTTTTATCACAAGCGTGCTTAGTTTTTTATTATTTATCTTTTCATTTATCATCACCATTAAAGAACATTCCTTCAACTTGTCGAATATAGAAGCAATTATTTTTGTTGAAGAAACAGAGGTTAAAAACGCTCCAACTCTAAATAGTGATGATCTTTTTAAACTTCACGAAGGAACCAAAGTAACGGTTTTAGATGCTGTTGATAGCTGGAAAAAAATAAAAATTGCTGACGGAAAAATTGGATGGATTCAGGCTGATCAGATAAAATTGTTAACTATTTTAAAATAATACACAACTATCGTATCTTTGCAAAAATTAGTTATTAACTCATGAGTAAAATTATCATTACAAATATCTTTACGCTGATTATTTTGGTCTCTATAACCACGCCAACATATATGCATTTTTCAGATATTAATTATGAGATCTCAAATGTAATTGATCATGGAGAAGAAGAAGAAAATAAAAGCAAAGAATCCTCTAAGGATCTTGAGATAAAAATATATTATTCTCATTATAACGAAAGCCTTGATGTTGGCTTGCAAAAAAAATTAAGCTTAAGTTTTTATTCTAAAAACTATGCTTCTTACTTTAAAAAATTAATTGCTCCGCCTCCAGAATTAATTGCTTAACGTATCCATTTAACTTATTCACTAAATTATTAATTAGCTCAACCCACATAAAAAACTCAGGGTTGTTCTCTTATATTTTTCATTATGTTTAAAACTATCAAAAATGACTTACCCGCTAGTATTGTGGTATTTTTCGTAGCACTCCCTTTGTGTTTAGGAATTGCATTAGCTAGTGGAGCTCCTCTCTTTTCAGGCTTGATTGCTGGAATTGTAGGAGGTATTGTAGTAGGAGCCTTAAGTGGTTCCAAAATAGGCGTAAGTGGTCCTGCCGCTGGTTTAGCCGCTATTGTGGCCACAGCAATCATAACTCTTGGAAGCTATGAAGATTTTCTTGTTGCTGTTGTATTAGGAGGAATCATTCAATTAATTTTTGGAGTGGTTCGTCTAGGAATTATTGGGTATTTTTTCCCTTCTTCTGTAATCAAAGGAATGCTCACAGGGATTGGTATTTTCATTGTCTTAAAAGAAATTCCTTATTTCTTCGGATATGAAGTTCCTCTCAATGGTGGATCAACTTGGAAGAATATAGCCAATTCAATTCAAAACATAGAAACAGGTCCAACTATCATCGGAGTGATTGGACTTGCTATCTTGATTCTTTGGGATCGTGTTTTAAGTAAAAAGGCAAAAATATTTCAATTAGTTCAAGGACCTTTAGTTGCTGTTGTTGTTGGAATTCTCTTTTATATGTTAACGAAATCCAATGCCAATTTTGCTCTTACGAAAGAACAACTTGTAAGCGTTCCTGTACCGGAAAATCTTGATTCATTCTTTGGACAATTTACTTTTCCAAATTTCGAAGTCATTACAAAAGCAGAAATTTGGGTTATTGCCTTTACCATTGCTTTGGTTGCAAGTTTGGAAACCTTACTCTGTGTAGAGGCTACCGATAAACTAGATCCAAACAAAAACGTAACTCCAACCAATAGAGAATTATTAGCACAAGGTGTTGGTAATGTTGTCTCTGGTTTGATCGGTGGATTACCTATTACTCAGGTAATTGTAAGAAGTTCTGCCAATATCCAATCGGGTGGTCAAAGTAAAGCATCAGCAATTATTCATGGATTCTTTTTGTTATTTGCAGTCATGTTGATTCCAACATTGCTAAATCAAATTCCATTATCTGTGTTAGCAGCCATTCTTTTCATAGTTGGGTATAAATTAGCGAAACCAACGTTGTTTAAAAAAATGTTTCAGCTAGGCTGGAAGCAATGGCTTCCTTTCTTAACCACAATAGTAGGGATTATTGCTATCGATCTTTTAAAAGGATTAGCCCTTGGATTGTCAGTAGGAATTGTGGTAACATTAATCAAGAGTTACCAAAACTCGCACTTTTTGAACAAAGAAGATAAAAGTGATGGCAAACCAAAAGTTAAAATGACCTTGGCGGAAGAAGTAACCTTTTTTAACAAAGGCGCTATCTTAAGAGAGTTGGATAGTTTAACTGAAAATACATATCTAGAATTAGATGTTACCAAGACTCGTTTCTTAGACAATGATATCATCGAAATTTTAGAAGATTTTCAATGGAAAGCAAAAGAAAGAAATATCAATATCAAACTTATCTCTGAAAGAGGTACGGTAGAAAATCCAGATAGTTTTATTGAATTTTTTTGTCTTCCAAAACACACAATAAATTAAAAATACATTAATTATAAATTTAAATATATATAAAATGAGTACTCAAATTATTACAGAACAAGAAATCCTTGATGCACAAAAAGCATGGGGAGAAGGAATAATTAAAATTGGAAAAGTATTCCAAGAAGGTGGTGATTACAGTGCAACTGCTGAAGATCATATCAATCAATTTTATAATTATCAAGACGGAAGTGTTTTATTCAAACCAACCCTAGCGTCTGAAAAGCAGTTCAGACTAGATTTTGAAGGAGCATTGTCTTATTTCGTTGGAGGAAATAGTAACTATCCTGAAGATCACGGATTTGCAATTAAACCATGGTCACATGTTCGTTGGGAAAGTATTGGAACCAAAATTATCGGGAACATGGCAATCGCAATGGGTAATTATTTCTTTACCCCAACAGAAGGTGGTGATGATGTAAAAGTTGAATATTCTTTTAGCTATACCAAAAATGACAAAGGTGAGCTAAAAATTATTCTTCACGGTTCACATTTACCATATTCACCAGCTTAGAACCAATTTCTATTTTTTACTTAGGGGTCATATGTTTATATGACCCCTAAGATATCATTCAAGAACAATTCAATAATTTTTTAAGAATAAATACAATTGATGATGAAAAAAGTTTTCGGTATACTCGTCTTTACATTCTTTTTTTTAAACGTTCAAGGTCAAGAAAATGGCCCAGGAAATTGGCTCATTTATATTGGAAATAAGCAATTAAATTCAAAATGGAATTTCCATCATGAAATCCAATATAGAAATTACAATCCCTTGGGCGACTTAGAACAATTACTAATTCGAACTGGTCTTGGATATCAACTAAGTCCAAAAACCAATTTCCTATTAGGATATGGATACATTAATTCTGAAAATTTTACAGGAACCGATGACGATCAAACAACAGTTGAGGAACATCGAATTTTTCAACAAATCATAACCAAACAAAATATTGGTAAAGTAGGGTTGCAACATCGATATCGATTTGAGCAACGATTTGTAGAAAGCGATTTCAAAACAAGATTTCGTTATTTTTTGGGGATGAATGTTCCATTTAAAAATTCTAAATATTATCTCTCTGCTTATAATGAGATTTTCTTGAATGGAGAATCAAATGTATTTGATAGAAATCGAATTTATGGAGGATTGGGTTATCGTATTGGCAAGGGGATCAAACTTGAACTCGGCTATATGAGTCAAGTATTTGAAACGACCAGTCGAGATCAAATCAATATCATAACCTTTGTAAACTTTTAAGGAGATACAATCTAAAAACCAATGAAAAGTCATTGGTTTTTTTTTACTAAAATATGTACATTAGAGATGTTGTTACCAATTTCTTAATCTTATGAAGAATCTTTTTTCTAATTTCCGGGGCGATTTTTTTGGTGGAGTTACAGCTGGAATCATAGCACTCCCATTGGCTTTAGCTTTTGGAGTAGCCTCAGGGTTAGGCCCTAGCGCTGGTTTATATGGCGCGATTTTTATCAGTTTTTTTGCTGCACTTTTTGGAGGAACTTCAACACAAATTTCTGGTCCAACTGCTCCTATGACAGCTCTTAGTACTGTAGTGATTGCTGGAATTATTACTGCAAATAATGGTGATGTTAGCAAAGCTCTTCCTGCCATCCTAACTGTTTTTCTATTGTCAGGAATCTTTCAGATTGGATTGGGTGGATTAGGGTTGGGAAAATACATTCGTTACATTCCATATCCTGTGGTGTCTGGCTTTATGACCGCTATTGGATTGATGATTATCATCTCCCAGTTTGCTCCTTCTTTAGGATATAATGTCAGTCAGGACAACCAATTTGTAGAAAAATTTGAGCCTTTAGCAAAGCAAGCTATTTTAAAAAATATTTTAGATAACGAGGCAAAAAAAGAAGGGGTTTTAGACTTAGTCAATTATCAAGAAACCGTAGAAAAAGGAACATACATTTCTTCTGAGGAAATATTGAAAGAGTCTCAAAATTTAGCAAAAAAAGAAGCTTCAGGAGTTTTAGGTTCTCTTAAAACTCTGCCAAAAATGCTACAACAACTTAACTGGTTGGAATTTTTACTAACGCTTGGAACTCTTTTCATTATTTATGGATTCAAACGAATTACTAGCAAGATTCCTAGTTCGCTGGTTGCGCTAATTGTAGTATCGAGTGTTGCTGTAGGATTCAATTTAGATTATGCTTCAATTGAGGAAATTCCAACGGATTTTCCAATGCCCAATTTAGAAATTTTCACTTCTTTCCAATTAAGTACAGTAAGCCCATACATTCTCACGGCACTTACCCTAGCTCTTTTAGGATCAATCGATTCCTTGCTTACAAGCGTTGTTGCCGATAATATGACCAAAACCAAACACAAACCTAATAAAGAGTTGATAGGACAAGGAATTGGAAATAGTATTGCTTCCGTTTTTGGAGGGATCCCTGGAGCAGGAGCAACCATTAGAACTGTGGTAAATATCAATGCGGGAGGAAGAACAAAACTATCTGGAATGATCGCAGGTGTACTGTTGCTCGTCGTACTTCTTGGATTAGGGTCTTTGGCATCTAAAATACCACAAGCTGTGTTGGCAGGAATTTTAGTAAGTGTAGGAATTGGTGTAATTGATTACAAAGGATTGAATGCCATTTTTTCTTTACCAAAAGATCTCAAAATAGGGCCTGTAAAGGTCAGTTCGGAAGTATTGATTATGTTCACCGTCATGATACTTGCCACATTTTGGGATTTAATTTATGCAGTAGGAATTGGATTGGTGTTCGCTTCACTAATTTTTATGAAGAAAACCGGAGATTTGACTGCTCAAAAATCAAATGTAACCCCACTAGATGAAGGGTCTTGGGATGATGAAAGAGACATGATAAAAGAATTAAAGAACACCACTTTTATCAAACACATCAATGGACCTTTGTTTTTTGGATTTACAAGTGAGTTTCAGCAATTATCAAAACAAATTCCTGCCGCTGCCAATACCATTATAATTCGTATGGATCGTATGCCTTACATGGATCAGTCTGGTTTATATGCTTTAGAAGATATGCTTGTGAGTTTAAGAGATTCGAATAAAACAGTTCTTTTTGTAAGCCCACAGAATCAACCTCGTTTTATGATGGAACGTATTGATATTATCCCCGATTTGGTTGAAGAAGATAAAATATTTAAAACATTTGATGCTTGCATCCAGTGGATTAAAAACTCTAAAAAATAGTTTCATCAAATCCTCACAAAAGCACTTCCTTATTGGGTAATTTGTTCTTTTTTTAATCGTGTCAAACAATCAAAGCCGATTGTTATTTTGAGTTGAAAATGCTATTAAGAGATTGAGGTGGGTTGGCATTTGAAATTTCCGTTTTAAATTTTTTAGGAATTAAAGGGAAAATAAATTGAGTAATGCTATTGAGTGGTTTGTATAGTGCAGAGTTTTCTAAATTCTCTTTTTTTACAAAAGAGATTGTGTTGTTAATTTTAGAAAAGAAGACAAGAGCTACACTAATAATTATCAAACTTTTTAGTAATGCAAAAACGCCTCCTAATACTTTATTTACAAATCCTAGAGCCACAAAATCTGCCATTTTTGTCAATGCTTTCCCTAAAGAAGAAACCAAAATTACAATCCCTATAAAAGTAACTACAAAAGAAGCTAACTTAATATAATTTTTATCCCATTGCACATAATTTTCTATGATATTTGAAGCAAAAGAAGAAAAGTAAATTGCGCCATAAACGCCTCCAATCAAAGCAATTAGAGAAGCTATTTCTATAAAAAAACCTTTCATAAATCCTCTTACAAAAGCAACAATTAAGAGAACGAGTATTACAATATCAAACGTATTCATAATTCTTCATCTTTTTTCAAATATAAGTAACTCTTTAGTATTTTGATGCTTTCTTGTTTGTATCTTTACAAATATGTACGCGTTGGTAGATTGTAATAATTTTTATGCTTCCTGTGAACGGGTTTTTAACCCCAATTTACAACAGAAACCTGTTGCTATTTTAAGCAATAATGATGGTTGTGTCATCGCTAGAAGTGACGAAGCAAAAAAACTCAATTTGCCGATGGGCGCTCCTATTTTTAAATGGAAAAACTTTTGCAAACATCATAAAATAGAAATTTTATCCTCTAACTTTCCTTTGTATGGAGACATGAGTGCCAGAGTGATGAAAATCCTAGAACAATTCACCCCAGATGTTGAAGTATATAGCATTGACGAAGCTTTTTTAGAATTTAAAGGCTTTGATCAATGGGATTTTAATACATACGGAACAAGCATTCGAAATCGAATTTTAAAATGGACAGGAATTCCAACCTGTGTAGGCATTGCACCTACCAAAGCACTGTGTAAAGTTGCCAACAAAATTGCAAGAAAATTTCCACAAGAAACAGGAGGTGTCTATGTAATTGATTCTGATGAAAAACGGATCAAAGCACTCAAATGGACAGCCATTGAAAATGTTTGGGGAATTGGTCGACGTTTACACAAACGTTTGGCGATTAGAGGATGCAAAACAGCCTTCGATTTTACCCAACTATCTGACGATTGGGTCCGACATCATTTTTCTATTACAGAATGGAAATTAAAAAAAGACTTAGAAGGAATTTCAAAAATAAAATTGGAATTCAAAGAGCCCAAACGTTCTATTTCAACGTCTAGAAGTTTTGAGCAAAGCTACTCAGAGATTGAAGATATTACAGAAAGAATTTCCACTTTTGCAACACACTGTGCGGAAAAACTAAGAGCGCAAAAATCTAGTTGTCATATGATCATCGTTTTCTTAAGCAGTGATCGTTACAAAAAAAATGCTCCACAACACAGAGCTTCGAAAACAGTTCTGTTTCCTTATCCAACCAATTCTACACTAAGCATTGCAAAAGCCTCTGTAGAAGCTATTAAAACTATTTTTAAACCTGGAATTTCATATAAAAAAGCGGGTGTGATTGTTACAGGATTGGTCGCTACAGAAAATCATCAATTGGATTTGTTTTTGAATGAAAATGCAAAACACAAAGCATTAATGTCTGCCGTAGATCATTTAAATAAAAAGTTTAGATCTGATAAAATTAAATTGGCCAGCCAAGATTTGGAACGGACCTGGAAAATGAAACAAGAATATTTATCTCCAAAATACACAACAAAGATTCACGACATCATTACCGTAAAATAAATGAGTACAGCACTTCAATTCTTTACCCCAAAAACAACAAATAGCGATGGTGCTATTTTTATCGATACAGGAATTTCTGCAGGATTCCCATCTCCGGCAGACGATTTTAAAGAAAAAAGAATTTCTTTAGATGAAGAATTAATTTCTAATAAAGAAGCCACTTTTTTTGCCAAAGTAAGTGGGCAATCAATGATCGGTGCAGGATTAGAGAATGATGATTTATTGGTCATTGATCGAAGTCTGGAACCAGAAAATAACAAAATTGCTGTTTGCTTTTTAGATGGCGAATTCACGGTAAAACGTCTCAAAGTAGAAAACAATGAAGTGTGGCTTCAAGCAGAAAATCCCAAATACCCAAGTATTAAAATTACAGAAGAAAATAATTTTGTAATCTGGGGAATCGTAACAAGTGTCATTAAAAAAGTATAGTTTGATAAGCCTCTTTTTATATGTTCAAAACATTCAATTCATTGTCATAGAAAAACGAATTGAAATACAATCCTCCAAAAAAAGTAAATCAATTTAGATTTCTCTTTTGAATAAAAAAACGCTTGATCAATAGACCACATTCATTTTCTAAAACATTTTTTGTCACTTTCGTTCTAGGATGTAATGAGGTTTCTAAATTGACAAAACCTCTTTGAGGATCAGAAGCTCCATATACAATTCTTCCTATTTGAGTCCAGTAACTTGCTCCAGCACACATTTGGCAAGGTTCTAAGGTAACGTATAGGGTGCACTCCTTTAAGTATTTCCCTCCTAAAAAATCAGCAGCAGCAGTAAAAGCTTGCATTTCGGCATGTGCTGTTACGTCATTCAGAGTCTCCGTTAAGTTATGCGCTCTTGCAATAATCTTATTATTCATCACAATTACAGCACCCACTGGCACCTCTGCTTTTTCAAAAGCAATTTGAGCTTCCTCTAAGGCTTTTTTCATAAAATAATGATCATCAAAAGGCTGTATCATGTCAATCTATTTTTTTGTAAAATCCTTGTTAAAAAAATTCATTGATTTTCAAATCGTTAAAAAAACAATTATTTTCTAAGCTAGTTCAATATTACAAAAAGGATTTGAGTTGTAAAATCGTATTTTTGTGTCATGATGAACGTTTTACTTGATAAAATCCATTCTCCGTCTGATCTTAGAAAATTGTCGCAACATCAATTGCCAGAATTAGCCAAAGAACTTCGTGAGTTTATCATCAATGTTGTTGCTATCAAACAAGGGCATTTAGGAGCCAGTTTGGGGGTGGTAGAATTGACGATTGCTTTGCATTATTTATTTGATACCCCAAAAGATTTATTGGTATGGGATGTTGGTCATCAAGCATACGGACACAAAATCTTAACTGGTAGAAAAAATCTTTTCAATACCAACCGTCAATTGAATGGAATTTCTGGTTTCCCAAAAATCACAGAAAGTGAGTATGACGCATTCGGTGTTGGACATTCATCTACATCTATTTCTGCAGCTTTAGGAATGGCAATTGCTTCTTCATTAAAAGGAGAAAAAGAAAAACATCATATTGCTGTCATTGGTGATGCATCTATTGCCAGTGGAATGGCTTTTGAAGCTTTGAACCACGCTGGAGTAAGTGACATGAATCTATTGATCATATTAAATGATAATGCCATTGGAATAGATCCTTCTGTTGGAGCTTTAAAGGAATATTTAACAAAAGTAAAACGAGATAAATCATTAGCAAAAAACAACATCATTCGAGCTTTAAACTTTGACTATTCTGGACCCATTGATGGTCACAATTTTGAACATTTATTAAAAGAATTGACTCGATTAAAAAATACTAAGGGCCCAAAATTTTTACATATCATTACCACCAAAGGGAAGGGCTTATTAAAGGCTGAAGAAAACCAAGTAACCTACCATGCTCCTGGAAAATTTGATGCAAAAACTGGAGAATTAGCTCCAAAAAGTAACGAAATTATTCCTCCCAAATATCAAGATGTTTTTGGAAAAACTGTTGTTGAATTGGCTAAAAACAACAAGAAAATTATTGGGATTACTCCTGCAATGCTTACCGGAAGTTCGCTTAAAATGATGTTAGAGGAATTTCCCGAGAGAACATTTGATGTTGGAATTGCAGAACAACATGCAGTTACCTTGGCAGCAGGAATGGCCACACAAGGTATGATCCCTATTTGTAATATCTACTCAACTTTTTTACAACGGGCCTACGATCAAATAATACACGATGTTGCTCTTCAAAATTTACCTGTTATTTTTTGTTTAGACCGAGCAGGATTGGTTGGTGAGGATGGAGCAACACACCATGGTGTTTTTGATATTGCCTACATGAGAATCATTCCAAACATGATAGTTTTTGCCCCCAGAAATGAATTGGAATTACGGAACATTCTTTACACAGCGCAACTAGGAATTGAGCAACCTATTGCAATACGTTATCCTAGAGGTAGAGGAGAATTGATTGATTGGGAAAAACCATTTACTCCCATTGAGATCGGAACTGGTGTCTGTTTGCAAGAAGGTAAAGACATCGCAATACTCTCTTTTGGAACCATTGGGAACAACGTCACAAAGGCAATCCATGAATTCCCTGAAACGGCTCATTATGACATGAGGTTTGCAAAGCCTTTGGATGAAAAATTACTCCATCAACTCTGTACCTGTTTTAAAACAATTGTCACCATCGAAGATGGTGTAAAAAAAGGCGGGTTTGGTGCAGCTGTTACAGAATTTGTAGCCAATCATCATTATACAAATAGAATTGAGATTCTGGGAATCGAAGATGCATTTACAGAACACGGCTCTATTAAAGAACTTCAACAGATTAATGGAATGGATGTAGACTCTATTGTTAATAAAATAAAATCACTACAAAACACTTCCTGAAATCTTTTTATGAATTCGAATTGCATAGCGATCTGACATTCTGGAGATGAAAGAACAGATGGACATTATTCTTTCATATGATGAATTTGAATCTATTTTAAATTCTGAGGGGAGTAAATTGAGTAATAAATGATCATAATTACTCGAGCTCCCTTTATGATAATTGTTTAGAGCTGTGATAAAAACATCCAATAAATCTGCGATAATCTTATATCCAGCTACTTCTTTTTCTACAACTTCTTGACTTCTATAAATTTTAGAAATACTAATGTTGATGATATCATTTATTTGGGCTTCATATTTACATTTTTCTAACAATGATGTTGTAAATTCCCCTTTTAAAATAGCATTCTCATTGGCTAGGAAAATAGAAGTGGCTTCATTAATTAAGGTGTTGATAGCCAATGCTCTCAAATAACTAACACGATCTTTTTTTAGTTGTAACGAATGATACTTAGCTGTGTCTATTGAATCTTTGACCAATTTGATTAGATATTCTAAGGCAAACTCTTCTTCAATCAATCCAAGATTGATTCCATCCTCAAAATCAATGATTGTATAACAAATATCATCAGCAGCTTCTACTAAAAATGCCAATGGGTGTCTGTGAAAACCAATGTCATTTTTTTTCGATTTCTTAAGCAATCCTAAATCAGTAGCAATGTCTACAAAAGCTTCTTTTTCAGACTGAAAACAACCGTATTTTTTATCTGAAATATGGGTCGTTGGTTTTTTAGGTAGTGATTCTTTTGGATATTTTAAAAAAGCTCCTAAGGTGGCATATGATAGCCGAAGTCCTCCTTGAATTCCCTCTCTGTTTTCTGTTAAAATTTTAAGTCCATTAGCATTTCCTTCAAAATCTATCAAATCTTGATATTCCTTTGGGGTCATTTCTTCTTTATACTGGATTCCATTTCCTGTCTTGAAATACTCTCCTATTGCTTTTTCTCCAGAATGACCAAAAGGAGGGTTCCCAATGTCGTGCATCACAGATGCTGCAGCGACTATGGCACCAAAATCATTAAATGCATAACCAAGTTTTTTTAAGCTTGGATGTCTTTCCAACAAAACTTTTCCAACTTTACGACCAAGAGTCCTCCCCACTACTGAAACCTCCAAACTATGAGTCAATCGGGTATGCACAAAATCTGTTTCAGATAAAGGAACCACTTGAGTTTTATCTTGTAAGCTTCTAAAAGCTTCTGAAAAGATGATCCTATCAAAATCAACTTCAAAGCCCAAACGAGTTTCGTCTTGGTCCGCTCTTGAACGTTTTTGAGTGTCACCAAATCGTTTTAGTGAGAGTAATTGTTCCCAGTTCATTTACAAATGTGATTTAGAAAGTCCATCATTTTTTATTCAACGTTAATGTTTCTATGGATAGAAATGATTGGTTGAAACGTTTTTAATTATACTTTTTAAGAAGAGCAGTTTGTTCTTGAAGAGCTGATTTAAATTCGGATTTTAACTCTAAAATCAAATCATGAACACTTGGAGAATCATGAATTGCTGCAACTCCTTGTCCGGCAGACCATATGGTTGACCAAGCCTTAGCTTCATCTTCTTGAACAGTCAATTCTTCTCCAAAATCGATTTTCTTTTTTCTACTTAGCATTTCTTCAGTAATTCCCATTGCTTGTAGGCTGGGTCCTAGAAAATTTGCAGCAACTCCAGAAATGGCAGCGGTGTAAACAATATCACTTGCTCCTGCTTCAATAATCATTTCTCGATAAGCCTCTGGAGCCTTGCTTTCTGTAGTGTTGATAAATCGAGTCCCCATATAAGCCAAATCAGCACCCATCTGCATTGCTGAAGCAATATCTCGTCCAGTACTTATACATCCTGAGAGTAAAATTGTTTTATTAAATATTTTTTTAATTTCAGAAACGAATGGCATTGGATTTAAGGTTCCTGCATGTCCCCCTGCTCCAGCAGAAACTAAAATTAAACCATCGACTCCTGCCTGTGCAGCTTTTTCGGCATGACGTTTTTTTATCACGTCATGAAAAACAAGTCCGCCGTAGCTATGAACAGTTTCTACCAATTCGGATACTGCTCCTAAAGAGGTAATGATTAATGGAACTTGATGTTTAACACACAAGGCCAAATCTGCTTTTAGTCTTGGATTAGAGTGGTGAACAATAAGATTGACTCCAAAAGGAGCGGCTTTTGTTCCTGTCTCGCTTTCAAAATCTGATAACGCATTTTTTATTTGAATTATCCATTGCTCAAAACCTTCAGATGTTCTTTGATTAAGAGCTGGAAATGTCCCAACGATTCCGTTTTTACAACATTCTATGACCAATTGAGGTCCAGAAATTAAAAACATAGGAGCTGCAATTGCAGGGAGAGATAATTGAGAAATAAAAGATGCTTTGCTCATTGTTGTGTCATTTGATTTATGCTGCTAAAGTTAAAGAAAACATACGATGATGTGAATGATTTTTCAAAAAAGTTATCGGATGCATTATTTAAGTCAACTCGTAAATATCATCATGAGTACTCATCTAGAATGAACAAACACTTAGAATTTAATTCTAAAGTGAAAAATGTTTTTTGAATCCATTGAATTGTAATAAAATTTGGGTCGTTTCGTAAAAAATATTACATTATTGGCTCATATAAAAAGGAAATTAAAATGAAAGGAAGGTTTGAAGGACAAATAGTAATTATTACGGGTGGTGCCAGAGGGATTGGTGAGGGAATTTGTGAGGTGTTTTGCAAAGAAGGTGCCACTGTCGCCTTATGGGATGTCCTTGATGGGAAAAAAACTGTGGATAGAATTTCTGCAAAAGGAGGACATATTTTTTATCAAAAAGTGGATGTTTCCAATCAAGAATCCGTAGATGCTGCAGTTGCAGAGATCATCAATACTCATACTAAAATAGATGTCTTAATAAACAATGCTGGAATTATAAGAGATCGTTCATTTTTAAAAATGACTCGTCAAGAATGGGATGCCGTAATGGATGTCAATGTCAATTCATTATTCATTACTGCCAAAGCAGTTCTGCCACATATGAAAAAGGCGAATTACGGACGAATTATTTCAGCTTCCTCTATCAATGCTTTTCAAGGGGCATTTGGTCAAGCCAACTATTGTGCTAGCAAAGCAGCCATTGTAGGGTTTACGCATTCTCTATGTAAAGAGGTTGGGAAGCACAATATTACAGTCAATGCTGTTGCTCCAGGGTTTATCAAATCTCAAATGTCTGACTCCATGCCTGAAGAAGTTGTCAAAGCTGGTATCGCCATGATTCCTGTAAAGAGAATTGGAACTCCCGAAGATATGGGGCATGCATATTTATTTTTAGCATCCAAAGAAGCAGGTTTTATCAGTGGTCATACTCTTCATGCCAATGGAGGAGCCATGCCAACATAAATTTTAAAAGATAAATATGGATCCTAATTATTCCGAAAATCCTTACTGTACTGATATCCCTTCTCTTTCTGATCTTAAAAACTATGTCGGGAAAGAGTTAGGCTTATCAAAGTGGACTAAAATTACTCAAACACAAATCAACAGCTTTGCCAATACAACTGAAGATCGTCAATGGATTCATATTGACACAGAACAATGTAAAAAACAATCCCCCTTCAAAAAACCAATTGCTCATGGTTTTTTAGTATTATCTCTAGCCTCAAAATTTTGCTACGAAACATATCATCTCAATAATGCGAGCATGGGGATAAATTATGGATTGGATAAAGTAAGATTTATCAATGCTACAGTGGTAAATTCCTTTATCAGAGGAAGAGTTTCCCTTATATCGTGTGAAGAAATTGAGAATGGAGTAAAATATAAGATGAGCATCGTTTTTGAATTAAAAGATCAAAAAAAACCAGCCTGCATTGCAGAATTTATAGCAATTGCGTATTATTAAAAAATAACTAAAATATGAATTCAGTACTTTACAAATTAGAAAACGGAGTTGCCATTATAACTCTAAACCGACCCGAAAAATACAATGCTGTTGATGATGGGATTACAGAAGGACTCAATCATTTCTTAATCAAAGCTAAAAACGATTCAAATGTTAGAGCCATTGTAATTACTGGAGCAGGAAGAGGCTTTTGCTCTGGAGCAGATATGAGCTATTTGAGTGGGGTGGATTCCCCAGAACAAAAAAAAGATTACCTAATCAACACCTATCTGCCATTAATAAATAATTTAGTTACCCTGAACAAACCCATCATTGGAGCTGTCAATGGAAGTGCGGCAGGAGTTGGAGCTTCCTTAGCTCTGGCTTGTGATTTTAGAGTGATGGGGGCAAAAAGTTCCATTTATTTTGCCTTTATCAATATTGCCCTAGGACCTGATGGTGGTGGAAGCTGGCTTTTATCTCGACTTGTGGGATATAGCAAAGCTCTTGAAATTGCGACCAGTGGTCAAAAGATTATGGGTTCAGAATGCAGTGATCTTGGTTTAACAAATCGTTTGGTGGATGATGAAAATGTTTTAAGTGAGGCAATTTCATGGGCAGAAAGTTTGTCTAAAAAGCCGACCGTTGCAATTGGGATAACCAAAGAAGATATTTCCTTTTCAAGTACCCATTCTTTAAATGAAACCATCACATTTGAAGCCAACAAGCAAATGATTGCCTTTGAAAGTGAAGACCATGCTGAAGGGGTAAAAGCGTTTATTGAAAAAAGACCTCCAAATTTTAAAGGAAAATAAATTGGCGTTTAGACCTCTGAATTGGCCTGCCACTTTGCTCGATAAAAATCCAATCTTTTTTTCATGATGGGTTTGAATAAAAAAGGAAAATACGAGAGAATTAACATTGCGGGATAGCCATAAGGTAGGGTCGGACTCTCTTCTTTCGACTCCAAGATTTGATACGGTTTTGCTCCACTATGGTGATGGTCAGAATGTCTTGTCAATTCAAACAATAAAATTCTTCCAATGATATGATCTGAATTCCAAGAGTGTTCTTGTTTTACGCGCTCATACCTTCCGTTTGGTTTCATTTTTCTTCTCAATCCATAATGAGAGAAATAATTTTGCGCTTCCAAAACTGAAATTCCGTAGACAGCAGTAATGAAATAGATTAACATAACACGCATTCCGAAAAAACCATTGATAAGAATTAGGAATGAAAGCATCAATAGTGTGAAAAAAATCATTGGATTGAATGCGGTTTTTTTGCCTTCTGATTTCAGTCTTTGAGCCTCCAATTTCCAAGTTTTGAAATACCCCCCTATTTGAGATCTTAAAGCAAATGAATAAAAATCATCTCCTTCCTTGGCAGAAGTCAGATCATTTGGCGTTGCTACATCTCTGTGATGTCCAGAATTATGGTAGGTGATAAAGTGATTTTGAAGAGAGGTTAACAGCAACACATGAGCAAAAAACTGTTTGAGTTTATGATGAGTTTTATGTCCTAATTCATGCCCAATATTAATCCCATTGACCCCAAGTATTGTCCCCATCATTAAAATACAAGCAATCGTATCAGATACAGGGAGTGTTTGATCAGAAATAGTGAGTAGAAATTGATAACAAACGAACACATGTAAAGGAACAGAGAGATATAACACCAAGTCATAAAATGTATTTTTTTGAGCCAATTCTTTTTCAACAGACGTTAAATTGTAACCATCCACAGGAAGAATCATCTCAAATACAGGAATTAAAACATATAGTGAAAAAACTCCCAGATAAGCTAAGATACCCGTAGTGTTAAATGTATACAGTCCAAGCAATGGAGTGATGAACGCAAAAAAATATTTAAACTTTGCCAAAATGGGTTTGATTTATGTACAAGTAATCAAAATACTCACAATCAAAGATATAAAATAATCACTAAGGTTAATTTAACACATGTTTAAAACAATATAAGTCAAGATTTTTCAATCTTGACTTATAATTCATAGCAAATTATCTCCCTATTTTCCCCCTAACAATAACAATTCATTACACACAACCTCAGTGATGTATTTTTTTTCACCCTCTTTGTTTTCATAACTTCTAGTAGTCAACTTCCCTTCGATCATAATTTCTTTACCTTTTTGTACATATTTTTCAATGATATCAGCAGTTTTGTTCCAAGCAATTATATTATGCCATTGTGTTTCTGTGACTTTCTCTCCTGCTCCATTTTTATATGTGTCATTTGTTGCCATGGAAAATTTTGCTAATTTTTTACCTCCTTCAAGTGAAATGATTTCTGGATCATTCCCCATGTTTCCAATTAATTGTACTTTGTTTCTTAACGTATTCATAAGATAAGTTTTTAGGCACTTCGCGAAAACTCAGTGCATGTTAATCATTTATTTTTTGTTGATCATTTTCAACGTTGCAAATATGAATCAAACCTCAAATTTGATTCGGTTAGAAAACATTTACTTTCGGTTGTAAGTATTTGTAGTCGTTTGTAAACGAATAATTAATACATTTGTACTTATTCAAAAAAATGAAACATGACATTTTTTATTGAAACTAAAAACCTTATTTTAAGGGAGATAAGAATTTCTGATGAAGAGGGAATTTACCGATTAGACTCCAATGAACAAGTTCACAAGTATTTAGGAAAAAATCCAATCAGTACTAGAGAAGAGGCAAAAAATATCATTTCATTTATCAGATCACAATACGAGGAAAGAGGTATTGGGCGCTTCGCAACAGTTGAAAAATCATCTGGAGAATTTATCGGTTGGTCAGGGTTGAAATTAAATAAAAATGAAAAAGAGCAGTTAAATGGACATGTAAATTTTATTGATATTGGATATCGATTGATCCCTAAATTTTGGGGAAAGGGATACGCAACAGAATCCTCTTTGGCTTGCTTGGAGTATGGATTTAATCACTTAAATTATGAAACAATCTATGGGGCCGCTGATGTTGAAAATATCGCTTCAAATAAAGTTTTACAAAAAATTGGTCTCCATTTTATAAATGAATTTACATGGAAGGAAACACAAACGCTCGTAAATTGGTATGAATTAAAAAAAGAACACTATGGAGCTTAGACAATGCTTAGAATGTGGCAAGCCTTTAAGAGGTAGAATTGACAAAAAATTCTGTTCTGATTATTGCAGAAATTCTTATAATAATAAAGTCAATAAAGACAGTAAAAACCTCATCAGAAATATCAACAATCGATTGCGTAAGAATTATAAAATTCTTTCAGATCTAAATCATTTGGGCAAAACCAAGGTTACTAGAACTCGTTTGTACGACAAGGGATTTGATTTTCAGTTGTTTACTTCGATGTATAAAACAAAAACTGGAAATACGTACTTTTATATTTATGATCAAGGATACTTAAACTTGGAAAATGAGCTGTATTTACTGATTAAACGAGATTCTTAATCTCACCAAAGAAATTGACAAAAGATGAGTCTCTGAAATTGAATTCGTTACCTTTATAGAAATTAACCCTTATGAAAAAATACCACTCTTTACTCTCTCTGTTCATTGTCATTCTTGCGACATCATGGGGTTTTTATGATTTGCAGCCAACGACCATCAAACCTGCTCAAAATAAAACTGAATTTTCTATTGACAAAGCCTTAACTCATTTAAAAGAGATTTCAAAAGAACCTCATTATGTTGGAACAGAAGCTCACAAAACTACCCAAGAGTACATCCTCTCAGAATTCCAAAAGCTAGGTTTGAATCCAACCATTCAAACACAATCGATACTTAACATTAATCGAAGGATTACAGGAACTACCGTAGAAAATATTATCGTAAAAATTAATGGTACAAGAAAAGGCAAAGCTTTAATGCTATTATCTCATTATGACTCAAGCCCTCATTCAGCTCCTGGGGCTAGTGATGCTGGATCTGGTGTGGTCACTATATTAGAAGGGATAAGAGCTTTTTTAGCAAAGAATCAAGCCCCAAAAAATGATATTGTCATCCTCATTTCTGATGCTGAAGAATTAGGATTGCTAGGAGCAAAAGCCTTTGTAGAACACCATCCACTAGCAAAAGACATTGGCTTGGTTTTAAATTTTGAAGCCAGAGGAAGTGGTGGCCCAAGCATCATGCTTATGGAAACCAATGGAAAGAATCGCAAAATGATTTCTGAGTTTCTAAACGCAAATCCTTCATATCCAATCTCGAATTCATTATTGTATAGTATCTATAAGAAATTACCCAACGATACCGATCTCACAGTTTTCAGAGAAAACGCTAACATCAACGGTTTTAATTTTGCATTTATTGATGATCACTTTGATTATCATACAGCACAAGACACCTATGAAAGGCTAGATAGAACTACGCTAGCTCATCAAGCAGACTATTTGATGAATGGTCTCAACTATTTTTCAAATTCTGATATTGAACATCTCAATAGTGATGAAGATTTCATTTATGTAAACTTTCCCATTATTAAAATGCTGACCTATCCCTTTTCTTGGAATTTTCCACTCTTTGTTTTTGCTTTATTAACGTTTTTATTTCTTGTCTGCACTGGCTTAATCTTGAATAAAATACAATTTCGAGAAATTTTAATTGGATTTATTCCCTTATTGATGACTCTCATTTTTTCTGGTGGAGGGTCCTATCTTATCTGGAAATTTATTTTAACGATTCAGCCCTCATACAACGACATCCTTCACGGATTCCCCTATAATGGATATTGGTATATTGGAGCTTTTGTCTTTATGAGTTGTTGTTTGTTTTTCTTTATTTACAAGAAGTTTACTACAAAAGACAATTTAATCAGTCTATCCATTGCTCCCATATTTCTTTGGTTGTTATTGAACTTTTTAATTCAAGAAGATTTTAAAGGAGCTGGATTTATAATCATTCCCATAATTATTGCAGAACTCATTCTTGCTATTTCTCTATTTTTAAAACCTACAAATAAAAATTATTCAATCTTTTTCAGTATCCTTTCCATCCCTACAGCATATATTTTTGCACCGTTGGTTAAATTATTTCCTGTTGGACTGGGGCTTAAGATCCTATTTGTTAGTAGTCTTTTAGTCGCTCTAATTTTAGGACTTTTACTCCCTGTCTTGAATGTGACCAAAGCCAGAAAGGGGTTTTTTAAATTATCTGGCGTTTTGACAATTTTGTGTTTTTTGATGGCTTCTTTTTTTTCAGGGTTTACCATAGACAAAAAGAAACCTAATAGTCTTGTATATGTTCAAAACATAGAAGACTCTACCGCGTTTTGGGGAACCTACAATACTGTTTTAGATGATTTCGTTTCGCAAAAAATTAAAAATACCTCTAGTTCAAAAAACATAAAAAATGCAGAGACAAAAAGCAAATATAATACACGTTTTACTTATGCAGTAAAAGCAGAAAACAAGAGTATCGGCATATCAAATATTGTTAAAAGACTCGACACCGTTATAAATAATGAGCGAATCTTAGAGTTTGTCATAAGTCCAAGTAGAAAAATAAACAAATATGAATTGAGACTCGAAAAACCAGTTGATTTTAATTATTTACAAGTTAATAATATGGATGTAAACGAAGGGGACTCTTTTTCAATAAGAAAAGGATCTTTTTTAATTTATCATATGGGAAATAGTGATCAAGAATTGAGAATTGTCATGTCTATTTCAAAAGAAATTTCACCTATTTTTTATTTAAATGAGATTTCCTATGATCTATTAAAAAATCCCTTGTTTGATCTAAAGCCAAGAACTGATGTAATGATGCCTATGCCTTTCGTTACAAATGATGCAATCATCACCACACAAACAATCTCTTTATAATCAAAAAATTATTGATCCCTTTATTTAAAGGTCTTTATTTAATCTATCTCTGAAACACGCAGGGTATTTACCATTCCGCGTTCTTCAACAGGCATCGCGGTTAAATTGATAACAATATCACCGGAGGTAACATAGTTCTTATCTTTTGCTATTTTATTGATGTCAATAACCGTATCATCCGTACTTAAATTTTCATCATAAAAAAAGGCTTTTACACCCCATAGCAAATTGAGTTTCCCTAAAATTCTTTTTTGAGTCGTAAATGCTAAAATATGAGAATGTGGCCTCCATGCAGAAATCTGAAAAGCCGTATATCCACTATTGGTTAGAGTACAAATCGCAGCAGCATTTGTATCTTTTGACATCAACGCAGCATGATAGCATATTGATTTTGTTATGAATCGATTCGTTCTAATATGAGGAGGTTCATAAGGGACCTTTATCAGAGGAGATTTTTCTACACTCATGATAATTTCACTAATTTTTTCGATAACTCTTACCGGATGTTTTCCAACAGATGTTTCTCCAGAGAGCATTACCGCATCTGCTCCATCCATAATGGAATTGGCAACATCATTTACTTCTGCTCTTGTAGGGACGGAATTTGTTATCATTGTTTCCATCATCTGTGTAGCAATAATCACTGGGATTCGGGCTTTTTTAGCTCTTAAAACTAGTTTTTTCTGAATAAGAGGAACTTCTTGCATGGGTATTTCAACTCCTAAATCTCCTCGAGCCACCATCAAACCATCACAATAAGGAATTAATGCGTCGATATTTTCAACAGCTTCTGGTTTTTCAATTTTAGCGATTACAGGGACTCTATATTGAGAATTCTGTGCTATCAAATCTCTAAGGGTTCTCAGATCTTCTGGAGTTCGAACAAACGATAATGCGATCCAATCGATGTCTAAACTTAACGCAAAAATGGCGTCTTTTTTATCTTTTTCAGTTAGTGCCGGTAAAGAGATGTTTGTATTTGGGAGATTGACCCCTTTTTTTGAGGACAAAATTCCTCCAACAACAACCTTTGTAACTACATTTTGTTTCTTATCCGTTGATATAACTTCAAATAAGAGTTTCCCGTCGTCAACTAATATCTGTTCTCCAGGATGGACATCTTTTGGGAAGTTTTGATACGTCATGAACGCTCTCTCTTGATTCCCAACACATTGTTCTGTTGTAAAAATAAATTCATCTCCTTCTTCCAACAAAACTCCATCTTCCATTACACCTACTCGTAACTTTGGTCCTTGCAGATCAGCTAAAACGGCAATATTAAAGTCGTTTTCCTCATTAATTTCTCGAATTTGTTGTACTCGTTCTTTTACAATATCATAGTCTGCATGAGAAAAATTAATTCTAAAAACATTGACTCCTGCGCATGCCAGTTTCGTTAAAATTTCTTTTGTATCTGTTGCAGGACCTAGGGTGGCAACAATTTTTGTTTTCTTTTCTGTGGACATGTTTAAAAAATTAAAAATTCTTTCGATTTTAATGAGAATGTATCAATAGTATAAGAAAGGACAACTTGATGAATTTGGTTAATCATACTGACTGTCTTATGAACTAATTCTTGAGTCGGTTCTCCAATTATTTTTATAAAATAATCTACTTTTTTCTTTTCAGGAATTAAGTAGGTTTTTGTTTCTGTTGACAAGGCTAATGAATCAAAAGCATTGGTCGTTTCTTCTGTATAGCTATTTGAGATCAAATACCATTCATAATCATTCTCTTCATTCTTGTAATCAAAAATTGAAAAGGATGCTTTGCTATGTTCATTCCCAAAATCTAAACTAAAAGCTGCTCTTGAGAAAAGAGTATTTAATTTATGGTTTAAGAGATAGGCTAATTTAAAATCTTCTAATGCAGTATGAATCCCTATTAGAGTATACTTATCATCACAAAAATCTTCTATCCCTAATGAATGAACTTGCATCTAAATTTATTATTAAATCTCATTTATGATCATACGATCCAGACAAAATTAATGATTGTTTTAAAGAACCTAAACAAAAATTAACGAAATCGTTGTCGGTTATTGATTATCTATTTGTTTTTGGAATGTGAAATACACTCTTTTTGATGCTTGTTCCTCTGCTTTCTTTTTTGACCTAGCTCTTCCTTTAGCAACATGCACTCCATCTATGCTAATCTTTACACTATAATGTTTGACAGCCTCATTCCCCGTATCTTCATAAGTTTCAATATCATATGATTTCTTTTGCTTTTGACACCATTCAATAATCAACCCTTTATAGCTTGTTATTTTCCCTTCTAATTTTGAAATGTCTACATAAGGAATGATGACCTTTTCATAAATGAATTTTTTACAATAGATGTAGCCTCTATCAAGATAGATCGCTCCTATTAAGGCTTCAAAAAGATTTCCATGAATATTGTCCCCAATATAATCTTTAGAAATATTACTTCGAACAAAGCAAATCAAGTTCAAGCCTTTTCCAAGTTCGTTCAGATGTTCTCTACTGACAATTTTTGATCTCATTTGAGTCAAATATCCCTCGGATTCCTTTGGGGCTTTTTTATATAAATAGGACGCGATCACAGAGCCCAACATAGCATCTCCAAGGAACTCTAATCTTTCATAATTAAACGGATTCCCGTTTTCGTCTACTTTTTTTAACGAACGATGTGTGAATGCTTTTTCGTAGAATACAATTTTTTTGGGAGAGAATTTTAATAATTTACGCAGTGCGTTATAGAACCCGTCATCGTCGCCTTTTGAGAATTGGGTTCCTATTTTTCTAATAAAATTCATTGAGAATTAATCAATTGCTTTGAAGGCCAAACAAGCATTATGTCCTCCAAACCCAAAAGTGTTACTCATTGCGATGTTAACTTTTCTCTTTTGAGCTTTATTTAATGTTAAATTCAACGCAGGATTGATATGTTCATCTACGGTACTATGATTAATTGTTGGCGGAATGATTCCGTTTTTTATCGCCAAAATGGATGCGATAGATTCAATGGCTCCAGCAGCACCTAATAGGTGCCCTGTCATAGATTTTGTTGAATTGATATTGATGTTACTTGCGTGTTTTCCAAAAACCTCAGAAATTGCTTTTAACTCAGCAACATCTCCTAGTGGAGTCGAGGTACCATGAGTGTTAATATGGTCTACATCTTCTGGTGATATTCCAGAATTTTCCAAACAATTCTTCATCACAGCAATGACTCCTAACCCATCAGGATGGGGGGCTGTCATGTGATGGGCGTCAGAAGACATTCCTCCACCAATCACCTCCGCATAGATTTTAGCTCCTCGGGCTTTCGCATGTTCGTACTCTTCAAGAACGATTGCCCCTGCTCCCTCTCCTAAAACAAACCCATCTCTCTCTGCGTCAAAAGGTCTAGATGCAGTTTGAGGACTGTCATTTCTTGTTGATAAAGCATGCATGGCATTAAAACCACCAATTCCAGCAATTGCTACAGCAGCTTCACTTCCTCCAGTAAGAATGACATCACAGTGCCCAAGGCGAATGTAATTCAATGCATCTATCATTGCATTTGCAGAAGAGGCACACGCTGACACTGTTGTATAATTAGGCCCCATAAATCCATACTTGATGGAGATATTCCCTGGGGCAATGTCTGCAATCATTTTAGGGATAAAAAAAGGATTGAATTTTGGTGTTCGATCTCCTTCTGCAAAGTTTAGAACCTCGTTTTGAAATGTTTCCAAACCTCCAATTCCTGCTCCCCAGATGACCCCTACACGTAATTTGTTGATTTCTTCTAAGTTTAATTCTGAATCTGCAATCGCTTCGTCAGAAGCAACCATTGCATATTGAGCAAACTTATCCATCTTACGAGCATCCTTCCTATTAATGTGATCTGTAACAGTGAAGTTTTTTACCTCACATGCAAAACGAGTTTTGAACTTGGTAGCATCAAAATGAGTGATAGGGGCAGCCCCGCTAACTCCGTTAACAAGGGAAGTCCAATAATCATCAATATTGTTACCAATTGGTGTCAATGCACCAAGTCCAGTTACAACAACTCGTTTTAATTGCATTTAATATTACTTTTTAGCTTCTTCTATGTAGCTAATTGCTTGACCAACAGTACCAATGTTTTCTGCTTGATCGTCTGGAATTTGAATATCAAATTCCTTTTCAAATTCCATAATCAATTCAACAGTATCTAAAGAATCTGCTCCTAAATCGTTGGTGAAACTAGCTTCTGTAGTTACTTCATTATCATCAACTCCTAATTTGTCGATAATAATAGCTTTTACTCTTGATGCAATGTCTGACATAATTTATTTATTTTTAAATTTAAAATCGAGGCAAAAATACAAATCTTATTAGTTTAAACGAATTTTTCATAAAGAAATGACAATTAAAGATATAATTTTAATGATGACCTTTTTAGTTTATGAATCATAATCTCAACTTTTATTCTTTTTTTTGTACCAAATTTTATAACAGATGACGAGAATAGTAATTTTTGCTTCAGGTTCTGGATCCAATGTCGAAAACATTGCCAAATACTTTGTTGATTCAAAGGAAATAATGATACAAAAAGTACTTTGTAATAAAAAAGGAGCAGGTGTTTTTGATCGATGTAAACGATTGGGAATTTCTTGTGAGTGGTTTTCAAAAGAAGCCTTGTATGATTCTGACCAGGTATTGAATTCGTTATTAAAAACAGCTGATGCTATCATCTTAGCAGGGTTTTTATGGAAAATTCCAGAAGCTTTGATCATGGCTTATCCAAATAAAATTATAAATATTCATCCTTCGCTATTGCCCAAATATGGCGGGAAAGGAATGTATGGAATGCATGTGCATAGAGCCGTGAAAAAAAATCATGAAAAAGAGACAGGGATCACCATTCATTTTGTGAACAATCAATATGACGAAGGGGCAATTATTTTTCAGGCAAAAACACGCTTAGAAAATTCGGATTCTCCAGAGGACATCGCAGAGAAAATTCACAAATTAGAAGCAAAATATTTTCCTAAAGTTATCAAAAACACCTTATTGAAAAATGGCAAATAAAAAGTACTATGTCATATGGAAAGGAAAAGAAACAGGGGTTTTCTCTTCATGGGATCACGTGAAGAAATTGGTTCAAGGCTTTGAGGGAGCCCAATATATGTCTTTTTCAAATAAAGCAGAAGCTGATCAGGCTTTTCAAAAACCATTTTCATATTACAAAGGAAAAAATTCAAAAAAAACCACGCTTTCAAATGCAGAAAAAGAGGCCTATGGTTCTCCTGTCAAAAATAGCTTAACAGTTGATGCTGCTTGTGGTGGTAACCCAGGAAAAATGGAATATCGGGGTGTTCTCAACGAAAACAAACAAGAAATTTTTAGAAAAGGCCCTTTTGAAAATGGAACGAATAATATCGGAGAGTTTTTGGCACTCGTTCATGGCTTAGCGCTTCTTAAAAACAAAGGATTTCATTCGATGCCGATTTATTCTGATTCAAAAACAGCCCTGTCTTGGGTTCGAAAGAAAACTTGTAAGACGACCCTTGAATTTGACACTTCAAACTCAGAAATTCTAGATTTGATTCGAAGAGCAGAAAAATGGCTTAACCAAAACTCTTTTAAAAATCCACTATTAAAATGGGAAACCAAGGCGTGGGGAGAAATCCCCGCAGATTTTGGAAGAAAATAACTCTTGCTAAAACAGCGAGATCATTTATCCTTTGAGATTCGCTGAAAGAAATTCACGGTTCATTCTTGCAATATTTTCTAAAGAAATTCCTTTTGGACACTCTACTTCACAAGCTCCTGTGTTCGTACAGTTTCCAAAACCTTCTTCGTCCATTTGCTGGACCATGTTTAAAACACGGTCTGTAGCTTCTACCTGTCCTTGTGGTAATAAGGCATATTGTGAAACCTTTGCAGAAACAAATAACATGGCACTTGAATTTTTACAAGAAGCAACACAAGCTCCACAGCCAATACAGGTTGCAGCATCCATTGCCTTGTCTGCTGCGTGTTTAGAGATTGGGATGGCATTTGCATCTTGCGTATTCCCTGAGGTGTTTACAGAGATGAATCCTCCTGCATGCTGAATTCTATCAAAAGCACTTCTATCAACAACCAAATCCTTAATTACTGGGAATGATTTTGCTCTAAATGGCTCAATGAAAATGGTATCACCGTCCTTAAATTTTCGCATGTGAAGTTGACAGGTGGTCACTCGTCTATCAGGACCATGAGCTTCTCCGTTGATATACAAAGAACACATTCCACAGATCCCCTCTCTACAATCATGATCAAAAGAAACAGGAGCATCTCCTTTTTCAATTAATTGATTGTTTAATACATCCAACATTTCAAGAAAGGACATGTCTGGTGAAATATCAGAGATTTGATAATCTACCAACTTCCCTTGGTCTTTTGCATTTTTCTGACGCCAAATTTTTAAGGTTAAATTCATCTCTCTTTAGTTATTTATATGATCTTTCTTTCACTTCAATGTTTTCATACTCAAGAGGTTCTTTGTGCAATACTGCATCTTTCGGAGCTCCCTTGTATTCCCAGGCAGAAACAAACTGGAATTCTTTCCGTCTTTTGGCCTCCCCTTCTGGGGTTTGATATTCTTCTCTAAAATGACCTCCTGCTGATTCTTCTCTCAACAAAGCATCTTTAGCAAACAATTCTCCCAGTTCTAGAAAGTCAGAGACACGACCAGCCTTTGCAAGCTCTTCATTAAATTCATTTGCAGAACCAGGAACTAAAACATCCTTGTAAAACTCTTCTCGCAATGAAGAAATTTCTTCTATTGCAGATTTTAGTTCTTCTTCATTTCTTGACATTCCACATTTATTCCACATAATTTTACCCAAACGTCTGTGAAAATAATCAACAGATTTAGATCCTTTATTATTAATTAAGTGATCGATTTTTTCTTTCACGTTATTCTCAGCCTCCTCAAATTCAGGTCTATCAGTAGAAATTGGCCCAGTTCTAATATCATTAGACAGGTAATCTCCAATTGTGTAAGGCAGGACAAAATAACCGTCAGCCAATCCTTGCATCAATGCAGAAGCCCCAAGTCTATTAGCTCCATGATCTGAGAAATTAGCTTCTCCAATTGCATACAGTCCAGGAATGGTCGTTTGCAGATTGTAATCAACCCAAATTCCTCCCATGGTATAGTGTACCGCAGGATAAATCATCATAGGGGTTTCATATGGGTTTTCATCAACTATTTTCTCATACATCTGAAACAAATTCCCATACTTTGCTTTTACGACTTCCTTTCCTAGTGTTTGAACTAAATTCAGGTCATTTTCATCAAGCCCTTTTACATGAGCTTGCTCTTTCCCATATCTTTCAATTGCCGCAGCAAAATCTAAATAAACGGCTTCACCGGTAGCATTGACTCCGTATCCTGCATCACATCTTTCTTTTGCAGCTCTCGAAGCAACATCACGAGGAACTAAGTTTCCGAATGCTGGATACCTTCTTTCTAAATAGTAATCTCGATCCTCTTCTGCTAATTGTGTAGGTTTTAACTTCCCTGAACGAATCGCATCAACATCCTTTTTGTATTTTGGCACCCAAATACGTCCATCGTTTCGTAAGGATTCCGACATCAAAGTCAATTTGGATTGATGTTCTCCGGAAACTGGGATACAAGTTGGGTGTATTTGAGTGTAACAAGGATTCGCAAAATAAGCGCCTCTTTTATGAGCTCTCCAAGCTGCTGTTACATTACTACCCATAGCGTTTGTAGATAGGAAAAATACATTCCCGTAGCCTCCAGAACCTAAAACTACTGCATGAGCAGCATGTCTTTCAATTTCACCCGTAACAAGGTTTCTGGCAATGATTCCTCTGGCTTTTCCATCCACAATGACAACATCTAACATTTCGTGTCTGTTGTACATTTTAATCTTTCCACGACCAATCTGACGATTCATCGCAGAATACGCACCGAGGAGCAATTGCTGACCTGTTTGACCTTTTGCATAGAATGTTCTGGATACCAGAACTCCTCCAAAAGATCTGTTGTCTAACAACCCACCATAATCTCTTGCAAAAGGAACACCTTGAGCAACACATTGATCAATGATATTTGCAGAAACTTCAGCCAATCGATAGACATTGGCTTCTCTAGAACGATAGTCTCCTCCCTTTACTGTATCATAAAATAATCTGTAAGTTGAGTCTCCATCTCCTTGGTAATTTTTTGCTGCATTAATTCCTCCCTGAGCGGCAATTGAATGTGCTCTTCGAGGGGAATCTTGAAAACAAAAAGCTTTGACATTGTATCCCAATTCTGCTAGAGTCGCGGCGGCAGACCCTCCTGCCAATCCCGTCCCAACCACAATAATATCAATAAGACGTTTGTTGGCTGGATTGACCAGATGAATGTCGTTTTTATGTTTTGTCCACTTTTCTGAGAGTGGTCCTTGAGGTATTTTAGAATCTAAAGCCATTCTACAAAAAATAATTAAGATGATGAAACAACGCGATAAAAATGAACCCTAAAGGAATTCCTATCGCATAAATTTTTGAACCTTTTTTTAATGCTTTTGTGTACTTATTATTAGCCCCTACAGACTGAAAAGCAGAATTAAATCCATGTAGTAGGTGTAGGGCTAAGAAAATAAATGCTACACAGTATGCTACAACTCTGTAGGGGTTGTGAAATTTTTCAACGAGCTCCGCAAAATATCGATATTCTCCATCGTGCATTCCAGTCATATCTCCTTGAATGTATTTTATGTTAATTTCTGGAATCCAAAAATCAATAAAATGCAATACCACAAAAGCTAATATTGCCATCCCACTCCAAATCATATTTCTACTCATCCAAGTAGAATTGGCAGCTCCATTATTCTTTGCATATTTAACTTGACGCGCCTTATTATTTTTGATCTCTAATACAAAACCCATCACAAAATGAAAAACAACGCCAATAATTAATACAGGTTGAAGTACATATTGAATGATCCAAAAAGTTCCCATAAAATGAGAAACTTCATTAAAAGTATCAGGACTTAAGACTGACAGAATGTTAATAGCAAAATGCTGTAAAAGGAAAACCATCAGAAAAAGAGCAGAAATTGCCATCGCAAACTTTCTGCCTATTGAAGAACTTAAAATTCCACTCATTATCTTGGTTGTTTTAATGTGGGCGTAAAGGTACGACGCAATCGTTTTCTGACCAAACTACCAAAACAATTTTAGTTTGTATTTAGAATGATTATAATTAACGCATTTTCTGTTTAAATTTATTTTAAATCATCACGCAACCATCAGATATTTTTTTCACATTAATTTGGCTACATTTGTGACTAAATGATTTCAAAATGAAATATTCTCAAATAGATTCTAGCCTTTTTATTAAGAACAGAAGTAACTTTATGGGGCAAATGAAGCCTAGTAGCCTTGCTGTATTCAACTCCAATGATATCTATCCAATAAGCGCTGATAGTACCATGCCTTTTGAGCAACACAGAGATATCTTTTATTTAAGTGGAGTCGATCAAGAAGAAAGTGTATTGGTTTTATTTCCTGATGCACCGGAGCAAAAGCATCGAGAAATTTTATTTTTAAAAGAAACAAATGACCACATTGCTGTTTGGGAAGGAGAGAAATTAACCAAAGAAGCGGCCTTCAAAACATCTGGTGTCAAAACTGTTTATTGGCTCAATGATTTAGAGAAAATTTTATTTGAACTCTCCACTCAGTGTGATACCTTCTATATCAATACCAATGAACACTACAGAGCCAATGTAGAAACAGAAACACGAGAAGACCGCTTTACAAAATGGCTCTTGGACAAGTATCCAGCCCATTCAGTCGCTAAAAGCAATCCTATTCTACAAGAATTAAGATCGGTGAAAGATCCTATTGAATTGGATTTAATGCAGAAAGCTTGTGATATTACCGAAAAAGGATTTCGTAGAATTTTATCTTTCATAAAACCTGGCGTATGGGAATATGAAATCGAAGCAGAGCTTGCTCATGAGTTTTTAAAAAATCGTTCGAAAGGTTTTGCTTACACTCCTATAATCGCATCTGGTAATAACGCCAATGTGCTTCATTATATAGAAAACAACCAGCAATGCAACTCTGGTGATTTGATTTTACTTGATGTGGCTGCAGAATATGCAAATTATAAAAGTGATTTAACAAGGACTGTCCCTATTTCAGGAAAATTTACAGACCGACAAAAAGCCGTTTACAACGCTGTGAATAATGTTAAAAAAGAGGCAACCAAACTACTTGTTCCAGGAACACTCTGGAAAGAATATCATGTAGAGGTTGGTAAAATCATGACTTCACAACTATTAGCCCTTGGCTTATTAGACAAAGCTGATGTTCAAAACGAAGATAAAAATTGGCCTGCTTATAAGAAGTATTTTATGCATGGAACTTCTCACCATATCGGTTTAGACACTCATGATTATGGACTATTACACACCCCTATTCAGGCAAATATGGTGTTTACTGTCGAACCGGGTATTTACCTCCCCAAAGAAGGCTTTGGTGTTCGTTTAGAGGATGATGTTGTTGTGCAATCCTCTGGAGAACCTTTTAATTTAATGGGAAACATTCCTATTGAAGCCGAAGAAATCGAAACATTGATGAATCAAGCCTAAAAATCGTTTTGTCTTTATAGATCTGATCTTTAAGAGGAGAGGCTATTTAAAAATTGAATTGTTTTTGAATTGAAATTATCCGGCTGCTCAACATTGACTACGTGCCCACAATTCTTAACAATGCACAGTGTAGATTTTATGTGCTCGTTCACCACTCTTTTGATCGCGGGTAAAAACAGATAATCTTGTTCTCCCATGATATATAAGGTAGGAATTTTAATATCCTTCACTCTAAAAAATCTTAATAAAGGATTTATTTCGGCTGTTAATTTAAACCATCGTATGAACTCCTTTTGATATAACTTTTTGGCTTCATTGACAAAAAGAACCCTTGATTCTCTGTGGTTTTTTTTGGGCATGATGATGAACGCAAAAAGCTTGTAAAGTAGCATATAAGGAACCACTGATTTAAAAACATTCCCTATTTGCATCAAAATTTGTGATCGTATGTTTAATTTTAAAATAGCTCCTCCAAGCACCATACTTTCAACAAGATCCGGTTTTTGTTCTGCAAGATTTCGAATTAAAATTGTCCCCAAAGATATCCCAATGAAATGTGCTTTTTTAATTTCTAAATGTTCTAAAACATCAATAATATCATCCGTAATGGCATTAAAAGTGTATTCATTATTGAGCGAATCTTTGAGGGTTGGTTTGCTCTTTCCATGCCCTCTCAAATCGATAACAAGCACATTGAATTCTTTTTTAAAGGCTCTTATTTGTCTGGCCCAAATAGAACTACTTCCGCCTGCTCCGTGAACAAAACAGACCCATTTTGATGAGTTCTCATGAGAGTATGTATAATAATTTAGCATATGTCTGCTACAAATATACATAGATTCTAGGTTGTTGAAAGCCCTCATGGTTTCATTTTTCATCTAATTTCTTATGGGTTTGATACAAAGCTCTTCATTGGTTTAAGACCGATTCATATGGGCATAAGAGGAGTTCCTTTTGCAAACATTGATGTTTTTTAAAACTCTTTGATTTTTAATTATTAAATTTCTTGCCTTTGTGGCCTATTTGAAAACCACCCTTAACAATGACGCTACTTCAAGCATACCCTGCCTTTAATTAAATTATTAAGCCTCCTTTTTGACCCTATCCAATGGTAGATTTGAATACCTTGAAACAGGTACTATTACACTTCAAATATTAGAGGCTGCTAGAATCTCCAAAAGCTAACCATTTTTAATTGCTAAAAAAAAGTATTATATTTGAATTGAAAAAGAATTAAAAAAATTACTATGAAAAAAACACTTGCAATTATAGCATTGGCCATGCTATTTAAAACAAATGCCCAAAATAATCACAGAACTGATGGTACTGCAGTTGGGTTTGGCTCAGGAACCAATAATACCGCATCCGGATCTCAGGCTTTAGTTAGTAACACC
>JAYPZA010000009.1:0-91311 GCA_038136095.1 Flavobacterium sp. | reverse complement strand
AAGGTGAGTATAAAGGGAATTTAGAGGGGCATTTAAAATCTGACGATTTCTTTGGTGTTGCAAAATTTCCTTCTGCATCACTGAAATTTACTGAGGTTAAACCAATAGGTAAAAATTCATATAAAGTCACTGGAGATATTACTATCAAAGGAAATACTGAGTCAATTTCATTCAATCTTTCAGTGTATGGAAACAAAGCAAATGCCTCCTTAAAAATAGATAGAACAAAATTTGATGTAAGATATGGCTCTGCAAGTTTCTTTGATGGATTGAAGGATAAAGCGATTTATGATGAATTTGATTTAGTTGCTGATTTAGAATTTTAATAAAATTCACTAATGACACTCAATTCAACATCAAAAAAAACAAAAATTATGATTTATAAAAAACAAGACCGACCAATGTGTGGATGCGGAAATACGCAAGATCCAGATGGATATTGTGACGGCTCACACCTTAATAAATAAATGATCTTCTATAGATTTCGGGAGACAAGAGTCATCAGAAGTGGTGACTCTTTTTTTGTTTTAAACGAAGGTATATTAGGGTTTGTTAAGTCTTATGTTGGGTTAATTAATTCTTGAAAATCCATTTCCGTTCCATTCCCATCTGATTGACTCTCGCCACTGAATAGCAGGAACCGATAATAACGGTTCACCTTCAACTAAGTCAATTAAACCATTATTGTCAATATCCATGAGTTTAATCCAAACATGATTTTTTGAGTTAGATATAACATTATTTGGTAACCAATCTGAGGTTTTGTCTTCAAATTGTCTATTCCCATTTCCTTTTATTATATGATATAGCCAAACGTCACTGCATTCTGAAAACACAGCGATATCTTTAAAACCATCTCCATCTACATCATTAATAGCATAATCATGTGATAATGAAATTGTGTTTCCTTCAGCATAGTCAATTTCAGTTGCATTAAAAAGTAAAGTTGAATTTAAATTGGAATAATTTCCACTACCGTCTCCCCAAAAAACTGTGGGTCCCCAAAAATTTGGGTCATAATCATTTTCAGCATAGCTTCCCCCAAAAATTAAATCTACAAAACCATCTTCATCAACATCAGTCATCTCAGAAGACCATATCCCATAATATCCATAACTACCATTAGGGTACATAAAACCATCATCAAAATCATTAATAACTTCTGAAATCCATTTCCATTCAAATGTGGCATTTCCATTGTTAATCAAAAACCCATCAAATTCACCTGCTTGACCCAAAAATATATCCAAATCTCCATCGTTATCAATATCTCCTGAGGAAATTGTGTGAGGTTGAATTTCAGGGCCATTGCCTATTAACTTAAATGTGTAAGTATTGTCTTCATTACTCAGCGTTATCGTTGGTTTTCCAAGCCAATCATGTCCTCCCTGAGGTCTAACAACATCAGGTTTTTGATCTCCGTTAAAATCTCCAACAACTGTTTTTCTTGAGGAAATTGCGGAGGTGTCATAAAAAATTGGAAAATTTGTATCTACAAAAAATGTATTCATACCTGAGTTTATTAAAAAAAATGACTCAACAGGGATCCCATCATTAACATTTGGCTGAATCATAATATCCAAATAACCGTCAAAATTGAAATCCGCATATGCTGAATTTGTATTGTATGAATCATTTTGAGAAAAACCTAATGAATCTGTAATTCTTGCAAGGTTAAACCAAGGGGTGTGATAATTTTTCCAATCATGAGAAGGGACGTTGTAATCAAAAGCATAAACTTCTTCATTTGGCGGGTTGTTTTCGTGATCTTCAATTTCATCATCATTTGAAGCGCAGGCATACACCAAAAAGCATAGGGTTAAGAATACTAACCACTGCTTCCAATAAGTTCTGTAACATAGTTTGACTTTAAGAAAGTCGTATATTGATAGCATTGTTTTAGTTGTTTAAAGTATGAGCAAGATAGTAAGTTGTTTAAGGTTTGTCAAGTGAGAAATTCTGAACTTGATTCTTTAATCAAAGAAATGGAAGAATTAAGTTCTAAACCCTAGGCATATCCACCTCTTCTTTTCGATAATTTATTTAATACTAAATTTTGTAGATTTAACATATCTTATCATTTTAACCCTTAAATAATAAAAAAATGAAAACAAACATTATATGTGTGATGGCGTTATCAATCCTATTTTTAGGATGTGTTGATACAAAACAAAAGCTTGGTTATGAAGTCGAAAACGATACGAATGCAGACATTTACGTTGGTAATATAGAGTCTACAGATATCATTAAAAAATGGTTTGACTCATATAATTCTAGAGATTTGGAGACTGTGTCTAGTATTGAACATGAAGATGTTGTGTTGCATGCCCCAAATGGAATGATACTCAGAGGAAGTGAAAAGCACTCTGAATTGTCAAAACAATTTCTTTTAGCGTATCCGAATGCTAAGTGGGAAATCCTATGGTCAATTTCTTCAGATATTGCGTTTACCACAAAGCCCTCTGAAAATTGGGTTACCACTTGTGTTAATGTCACATTTGGGGAGGGGGATAAAGCCACTACTCTTCAAAGAATTATTGATGCTCAAATTGTAGACGGAAAAATTAAGTTAGTCTATGGGTATGAAAGAACTATGTCAAGTGAAGAGGCTCTTGAACAAGAGTCTACCAACTAACTTAAGAAGTGAGAATTAATTAAAAAAGCATTAAGAAATTGAAGCCTTTGCTTTCCGGAAATTATCAATGGCAACAAAATAATCTGGATCTTCAAGAATGTTGACTTCATAAATTTTTTCTGCTTTTTTAATCAGTTTCACACAATCGGAAGACAAATGACGAAGGTGAATGTTTTTGTTATTTTTTAGGTAACGTTCAGTAAGTTTATTGATACATTCAATAGCAGATTGATCCATAATTCTAGATTCTTTGAAATCAATAATTACTTCATCTGGATCATTGGCGATGTCAAACTTGCTATTAAATAATTCAGTAGATCCAAAAAACAATGGTCCATAAATTTCATAGTGCTTTACACCATACTCGTCAATACGTTTACGAGCACGAATACGTTTTGCATTTTCCCATGCAAAGACCAAAGAAGAAACAATCACACCAGCAAACACTGCAATCGCGAGATCAAAAATAACAGTAAGGAGGGTCACGAGTAGAATTACAATAATATCAGCACGTGGCACTTTATTCCATACCTTGAAGGTACTCCATGCAAATGTGCTAATGACGACCATAAACATGACCCCAACTAGAGCAGCAATTGGAACTTGTTCAATATATGTTGCACCATATAATATGAAAACTAAGAGTGCCAAGGCAGCAGTAATTCCTGAGAGTCTCCCACGTCCACCAGATTTGATATTGATAATACTTTGCCCAATCATTGCGCATCCACCCATACCACCAAAAAATCCGTTAACAATATTGCCCAGACCTTGTGCAGTACATTCGCGGTTACCACTACCGTGAGAGTCTGTAAGTTCATCGACAAGTTGGAGTGTCATTAAAGATTCAATCAATCCTATTGATGCTAGTATAAATGCATAGGGTAGAATAAAAAGAATATTATCGATAGTGAAGTCAATAATTGGTATTTCGGCAATTGGAAACCCAGCCTTTATACCATCACCTCCATTCGCTAAAACAAAAGATTTCACGGTTTCTGTTTCAAGATCTCCAAAAATTACGATACACGATACTACCACGATTGCAGTGAGAGCAGCAGGTATTTTTTTTGTCAAATATGGCATCCCAACCATTATTCCCATTGTGATAGCAACCAACCCTATCATCGTCCAAAGTGGTGTGCTCACAAGCCATTCTCCCTCGCTTTTAAACATGGTAAGCTGTGAAATAAAAATGACAATTGCCAATCCATTGACAAATCCCATCATAACAGAGTGAGGAATCATACGGACAAACTTACCAAGTCGTAACGCCCCAGCTGTTATTTGAATGATACCAGTCAAAATTAGAGTTACAAACAAAAACTGTAAACCTGCGTAATCACTTCCGCCTATTTCACTTCCTTCACTAATTAGGTGCACCATAACAACAGCCATTGCGCCAGTGGCACCTGAAATCATCCCTGGACGACCTCCAAAAATCGAAGTCACAAGCCCCATTAAAAACGCACCGTAAAGTCCAATGATTGGAGAAACTCCTGCAACAAAAGCAAAAGCAACTGCTTCTGGAACGAGTGCAAGTGCTACTGTAATTCCAGAAAGTAAATCATCCTTGATGCTGAAATCTTTATGAGTTTTAAGTAAACGTAATACCATCAGTATGTAAAAAAAATAAGCGGCAAAAGTAAGCTAATCCCTTTGAATTGAGGTAGAATTATTTGAATATTATTTTAAGAATAAGAGTTGACGATGAAAATTGACTTCAATAAAAATCTTTTGGACTAAAAACCTAAGTTGATATTTCGAATGAGAACGCTACTAAAACAATAAAACGGTTATGCTATGATCGTATAACCGTTTTATTCTTCTGATTTTTTTAATAATTCTAGCTTTTTATTCAAGTAAATCATCCGTAATGATCAATTTATAGTAGAAATAACCTGGACCTGATATTGGGGTGTATGGGTCTGGTTCTGGTGTCCATAAATCATCCAAAATTGGATTTTGCTCGTATGTTAAAAACAAATTTCCATCACCATCTTCTCGGTAAAGCCTAATTTCATTAAAACCGTTAGCTTCAGATGGAGGGGTAAAAGAATTAGAATTTGAATTTTTTGAAATATATTGATAAGATTGACTTTCTATTAATACCTCACCGGCTTCTTCAAAAATAATAATTAAATCATAGCTAGAATTATTTTGAATACCGTATTCCGTTCCAAAATAGGGATCCTCTTCACATTGTATTGCCATTAATAAAGGAGCTAGGAGTAATAAAAATCTTTTTTTCATTATAAATATTTTAGTGGGTTTAATTGAAGATGCTAAAAATGTTCAATGGTTGCGTTCAAAGATAAGATAATTGTCACCAACCCTGATCACATGAGAAATCTTCTTCTTTAAGTTTAGCTACTTTTTGTATATTGTTTTTTAAATATGTAAAATGAAGGCAATTAAAGGACCTAAAAAGTGGTTTGTAAAGCTGTTTACAATAGGTAAAAATTTCAGCACTAAAACTCTTTCTGACAATACTAAAAAAATCTTGTTGAATGCGATTGCTCTTTTTGTGGTTGTTACCTTTACATTTTATGTAGAAAGTGTTGGGGAAGAGTTTAAAAACAGACAAAAGTATTTAGATATTTCAAAGAGTATATTAAAGGAATTGTATCTGGTTTCCGAATACACTGATCAATATATTGGTCAAACCAATTTTGTGCTTCCTATGTATGAAAAACAATACGATAGATGGGATATTGACAATGATAGCATATTTATTGATTTTTTTGAAAATGAGAAAGCGCCAAATGGTAAATTTTATTATGTCCCCCTGGGATTGTTTAAAAATACCAAACCTTATAACCCTCCGAAAACCGAGTATAGAATTTTTTCAAAGGGGACTCAAGATTTCTTTTTAATCAATTCAGAAATTTCCAATCGTATATTCGATTTATACGAAGGGTCTGACATTCAATATCTTTCGGAAGACACTGGTAAAAATGAAGAAAAATATATCAATCAGTTTATAAATCGAATAGAAAATAAATGGGTTGAAGATTTGCCTTGGGTAGATTTAGATTCAAAAGAATTTTGGATAGAAAACAGAAAGTACATTCAAAACGATAAGTTTCTAAAACATCTTCTTAAAAAACGAAATGATTTATGGAAATTCTCTGTAAAAGAACAGCTTTCATATCAAAATGAGCTAATTAAAAAGGATATTAAAAGTTTAGATAGTGTCATACAACAAATGGACAATGAAAAATATTTTTTTTATTGGAAAATAGACTAATCATTCATATATCATTCTCTTTTAATTCAGTTAATTCGATACCTTATTCAATCATTTAATCTAACATTTTATTATATTTAGCTATTCAATCAATTTAATTATGAAAACACAACTATACCTCTTCGCATTTTTAATTTCTTCACTGGCATTTTCGCAATCCAAAGAACGAATCAGTTTACACGTTTTTGATTTACCCAGTGGAATCACAATTGAAGAATTTCAAAAAGACCTTGATATCGCAAATAATATTTATGAAAAAAATGGATTTGGAGCCAATAAATACAAGGTTTACCAAGTAAGTTCAGATGATAACGCTAAAGAACATCGATATATGTGGTACAGTACTTGGTCTGGTGATACAGAATATAAAAAGGCGCATTCTGAAGAAATCGATGATTTTTGGGAAAACTATTTCACTCCGAAATATAAAAAAATGTTAGATAAACATATTTACAGAAAATTCTTTTCTGTTAAGTAATTCATTTACCCTAAAAATAGATTCAATGAGAGTAATCAATGATCGTTGATAAATATCAAACCTCTGATTCATCATAACATCACAGTTCAATATTAAAAAAACTCCTTGAAATTTCAAGGAGTTTTTTTTAATATATCTTATATATTATAAGCTACCAAAAGCAGCTAAGACTCTAATGGTGAAGTTGGATTTAAATTCAACACCTCCATTGGTTTTTGCCCATTCAGCGGCTTCTTTGGATAAGTTGTCCCCCCATTTTTGCTTCTGATCAATTAAATCGTTAAAACCTGATGATCCAATAACTACCCAGTGAGTAGCTCCATTAGGAGAACCAATGTCATAAGTTCCAAATGCTATGGGTCTGTCTCCGATAGTCTTTGAAGCTTTGCTTACAAATTTATCATGTGCTTTTTTAAATGCTTCTGGGTCTTTAGGAGCAATGTCATAAATTTGAATAAAAGGGAAATCTTTTGGTTCACCTCCAACATAGCTTAGAAATCTTCCTGCATAGGATGGTCCCCATTCTTCAACATAGTTATTTAGTTTTTCAAGAAATAAACCTTGTTGAAATTCTTTGAGATCGGATCTTCCCAGTTTTCCTAATTCTCCAAAAACAACAATCCTATGTGACCATTTGTTGTCTCCAAAAGTGATTCTTTCAATCTGGACTCCTCCAGATTTGAATTCTGCATTTTCGTTATGTTTAGTCATTAATTCCCCGATGGCTGTTTCGGTTCCATCTTTGGCATTAAAATGCCATAATCTGAATGTGTTTTGAGAAAAAGAATAAGTTGTGAAAAACAGAAAGAATAAAAAATAAAGTATTTGTTTCATTTTGATAGATTTATGATGATTTTTAAAAATATAAAAAAATATCTCTTTACCTAATTCTTTTTTGATGAAACTAGAAAAACGATGATGCTTTTTATAAAGTGAGGCTGTTGTTACTTTTTATTTCATAAGCACAAAAAATGACCCATAAGATAAAAGTCAATTCGATCATTCTTTGATAGAGTCCAGTATATTCAGAAACCAATTCTGAACCAAGTACACAGATTAAAATAAAACTGATGATGCCAAGGAATATTGATTGCCGAGAAAACCTACTAAAAGACGATTTTTTTAGTCCAAACCCAATTAAAATAAGAAAAAAAGGAGCCAAAAGATACATTGATAAGGCCGCAAAATTATGAATTAGCTGTGAAAGCGAAGGATCGATTAACTCTTTGTTACAACCACTGTCACAGGGAAATATTCCCGTAACTGATGAGCCAATTCCATAAAATATTCCAATTCCATAAAATCCAATTTTGACCATTGCATTAGGTTGGAAATAGTGAACGCTAAGAAAGCAAAATAAGGCAATCAGAATACCACTTGGAATGTAGCCAAATATTCTTAAAAGTAGTCCGTATTCAGTATCGATAGCATAAGATTCACTTATAAATTGACTTAAGATGTCATAATTTTCAATCAAAAGTCCACCTAAAATAAAAGAAGTCAATAGAAGACTGACCCCTAGCATTCCGGTTAGAAAAATTACTTTCCTATTCATTAATTATGGGAATTAAATAGAGTCATTACTGCTTGTAATTCGAATCATGATTATTAACAATTTCTTCTGCGATTGCATGCAAATCTGTATCAAATCCTGTTTCATAGTTGAACGTGCTTAGATCAACGTAGTATATGCTATTGATCCAGATCAGTGTCCCTGTTTCGATAACGATTTGTCCCTGGTGACCCTTTTGATCTGTGAAAATTGACGTTGGCTTGGGTCCAAACATTTCAATGTCGTCCAACAATAAATGATCAAGATTCATTTGTGCTAAATTGATCGCTGCCCATCCTGTTGGAATTGAGAATATTTTAGTTGAGGGAAATTCTGCACGTAACTCATCTACTAGCCGAATATGCAAGATTTCATTCACATAATAATCATAAAGTGCCTGAATGGAATCAAAACCATTCTCTAGCGCTAATTGATTCCAATTTTGAGGGAAATCAACTGGCGGTATAGAGATGAAAATGGTTATGTCAGGATTGTTTTGTAATGCGTACTCTATCCATTCTTTAAACCCAGCAGTTGGATCATCAGGTAAACTTCCAGCAGTCATTCCAAAATAATCAATCCCTCCCTGATCAAGAGTTGTTTTGATGGTATTGTGTGCGGAGCTATTTGAATCGTTCCAAAAATTAATGGCTCTTCCATTTTCTCCTCCTCGAAAAACAACCGTCGCACTATGATTTTCAAATCCAGCACTCATTGCCATGGCATCTAGATGCTGAGCATAGGGTTTGAAGAAACTATTTCCTATGAGTAACATGTTGTATCCCTGTGTTACCTCTTGTATTGATTCCTCATTTTTTTCACATGACAAAATGAAAACTGACAGGAAGGCTAATAAAATATTTTTCATTTTATTTTTTTATGAATTTGATCATTTCATCTGCAATGAATTGATTGCCAGCATTGTTGAGATGAACACCATCATAGGTCAAAACGCCTTTAGAATGATTTTCTGGATTATTTTGAGAAATGTAGTTTATGAATTTATTTCTTAAATCCAATAATTCTACATTGAACTCTGAGGATAAATTTCTTACAACATCAGAAAAAGCATCAAGGTCATTATTCATTCTGTCCATTGTGTCAATATCTTTAAAATTATTCACCAATTCAAATGCACCCTTATTTTCTCCAATCACCGTAGGTGTACATAGAATTATTTTCGCTCCTAGAGATTGAATATCAGTAAGTATTCTTCTCAATCCTTTTTCGTAAAAATCAATATCAGTTCCTGTACCTGTGGCATACTTGTGCCATACATCATTGATGCCAATATAAACAAATACAATGTCGGGATTTAATTCAATGACATCCTTTTGATATCGTATCAATAAATCGGAGACCTTATCACCACTAATTCCTTTATTTATCAATTCGATTTCTTGGCTAACATTCTCTCTCAGTAGGGTTAAAAAGCCTTTGTAAGTTCCTTCACCCTCTTTGTTATCGGCAAGTTCAGTTATAGAATCTCCCAAAAAAACAACTCGAGTAGTTGGAGTACAACTCATCATTATCATCATTAAAATGTAAATTTTTTTATTCATTAAAATAGATCTTAGGATCCCTTCAAAATTGACGTTCAGTCCCTTTAAGAAAAGCATTTGCCTTTTCTTCTTTAAACCTTGCTTTTTCACTATCCCAATGCAAGGTTTCATTTGGAAATCTTCCCGCAATGACCCCAAGTAAAATGGTTTCAGTCAATCGAGCCGAATATGAAAATGGGGCAGAGGTATGATCTCTTCCCAAACATGCGTCTACGAATTGATGATAATGTTTGGGAGCATCTCTTTCATAATCATTCACTGTGACACCTAATTTTCCCTCTGAATCATATTTGTCAATGTCAATTTTATGGTATTGATTATCAACAATCAAACGAGGTGATTCCATAAAATGAGGTAAAAGTAACCGTCCTTTTTCACCAATAAACATCGCTCCCTGATCAGGTAACTTGTCGTTATTGGGAAGTTTAAGCTCTTTATTTTTCTTTGGCGCGTCTTTTCCATCATACCAAACCCACTCAAAGTCCTTAGTCGTGTATTTAGTTCCAGGAAATGTGTAAATCACTTTATTTTCTTCGGGATATCCTATATTGTTTGGTTTCCTGCATTGATTCTTGACAGTTTTTGGTACCTCAAGGGCCAATGCATTGTATGGAGTATCAAAAATATGAACTCCCATATCGCCCAGTGTTCCGCATCCAAAATCGACAAGTTTTCTCCAATTTCCTGGATGATAAACTTTTTCTTTGAAGGGTCGTGAAGCAGCGGTTCCTAGCCAAAGGTTCCAATCTAGGGTGTCTGGTATGGGATCACTTCCTTTAAAGGGAGGACCATCATACCCCCAATTCTTTGGAGACCAAGCTCTAACACGGATTACTTTACCAATCATACCAGACTGAATGAGAAGTGTTGCTAATTTATAATCATAAAAAGAGTGCACCTGAATCCCCATTTGTGTCACAAGATTTTTCTCATCTGCTATTGTACGCATTGCTCGTACCTCCGAGACATGGTGTGCAAGAGGCTTTTGACAATATACCGGTTTGTTCATTTCCATTGCCATGATCGATGGAGCTGCATGTGAATGATCCGGTGTTGATACGATAACGGCATCAATTTCATCTGCCATTTCTGACAGCATAACCCTGTAATCTTTAAAGGTTTTGGCATTTGGATAATTTAAACTGGCTTTGTTAAGAGCTACTGAATCCACATCACAAAGTCCAACAACATGTACATCAGGATGGGAAGCTATGGATTCTAGATCAGCAGCGCCCATTCCTCCAACACCAATATGAGCAGTTTTGAGTTTCTTTTTTGTATTGACCATGGCCATTAGAGGCTTTGGAAACAAAGCAGGAATCGCAGCTGTCAACGAAATTTTTAAAAATTCTCTCTTGTTCATATTCAAAATTTAAATCTTTTTGATTTTGATGTTTCTAAAAGATAGGTTGCTTCCGTGGTCCTGAAACCCAATGTACCCTGTTTTATATTTTCCGTAATCTGGAGCCCCCTGCCACTTTCCAGAATTCCTTCTTTCATACCAATCTTCAGACCATGGAACGAAAGAAAGCACTTTTTTACCATTGAGCCAGTATTCCACATTTTTTGTAGTAAAAACAATTTTACTGCTGTTCCACTGCCCCGCTGGGTTTACTATTTTTTGCATTGAATCTGGTGTATACATTGCATAATCAGCAGCAGTTTTTTGCCAATCTTGAAGTTTTTCTGGTTCATCGACACCAAATTGAGAATTGTAACTGGTCAGATCATGAATTTTTGCATAATTTAAATCATCAATCAATTGATATTCAGGTGCAACTACAGGAGGTCCTTCATATCCTTCTTTGAGATGATAAAAAATACCACTATTCCCTCCGGGTGGAATATTCCATTCAACATACAATTCAAAATTATCAAATTCTTCAGCACCATAAATGATATCTCTACTGCCTTTGTAATTGTAATCTTCCTCCAATATTTGTTCTGTGGTAAAGGTCAATTCTTTATTTACAATTTTCCATCCGGGAGGCATCTGTTTTCCATTGTACGCCCTCCAACCCTCCAGTGAGGTCCCATCAAAAAGGATGATCCAATTCTCAGAATTGTTTTTTTCGGGTGTAGAACAGCTCCAGAAAAGCACCAAGGATAGTATGAAAAGGAAATATTTCATGGGGAATGTAATTAATTATTAAAGATATTAAATTTTTATTTTGTAGTTTTTACCAATGAAAATATTGAAAAACATCGCAACTGCAATAACAATTTTCATTGTATGCGAAAGGATTTCTGTTAAGGTTCTTCAAATTGAGTCTTTCATCCCTAAACCGATCAAACTATGTTTACTCATCGTCGCCATCGTTTTGTTTGGGGTTTATTATTATCAAGATCATAAATCATAGCTGTTTTTCTTTCTTTGATTTATCATTTGTTATTCTTAATTAATGTGAATTTCAAGTTTCTTAGAAATAATTACATTTGTAAAACAACTAATTAAGGATACTTAAAAATAACTAAATGATGAAAAAATTAATTTTAATCTTAACTGTAATGATTGCAGCATGCAATCCTGCAGCAGAAAAAACAACCGAAGCACAAGAAGGAGCAGGTTTCTTTTTACCCATTGAGGGAGAGAAGTTTGTGGTAGCTTCAGATGCTGTAACAGAAATGTGGCAAAACTACATCAAAGCTCATAATGATCGAGACTTGGAAGCGATCATGGCAATGGATTCTGATTCGATAGTCGTAGAAGCGGATGATGGTAGAGTGATCAGAGGAAAAGAGATGCACAAAGCAGCATTGGCTGATTGGTTTGCTGCAGAGGACCCAAAATGGCAAATTTTTTGGGCGATGCCTTATAAAGCAGTCAAGGGAGGAGAGGAATGGATCGTAGCAGGACATCAAGTAAAAACCACTGTTGATGGTAAAGAAAAAGTTCAATTACAGATGATTGATGGTGAGATCAAAGACGGAAAAATTACACAGTTTTATGTGTATAGTAAACGTGTTCCGGAACCACCAAAAACGGATTCAGAATCTGCTGAATAAGCAGTTCTTTTATATTGCATAAAACCCTCTTCATGTGAAGAGGGTTTTTTTATTTTTAGAAAAGAATTCTTTCTAAAGAATCACTATTGAACTCATGCAATTGATTTGATAAGATTTGTTTATTTTTGATTGATCATTAAAAAACTATCAAAATATTTAACATTATGAACATCAGATTTTCCTTTTTTTGTGTCTTATTTTTCATTGTTTCAACCATGTTTTCTCAAGCCCTTGATTCAATATTTAAATCGGTCAAATACAGAAATATTGGACCTTTTAGAGGGGGTAGATCTGTTGCTGCATCTGGGGTTGTCAATGATCCCATGACCTACTACATGGGAAATACTGGTGGAGGACTTTGGAAGACAGAAGACGGAGGTCAGCAATGGAAAAATATTTCTGATGGTTATTTTAAAACCAGCTCAGTAGGAGCAGTGGCTGTTTCGGAAAGCGATCCAAATATTGTTTATGTAGGAATGGGAGAGCATGCGCCAAGAGCGGTCATGACTTCCTATGGAGATGGGGTATACAAATCCACAGATGCAGGAAAAACATGGAAATCTATGGGGCTTAAAGCCACACAACATATTTCTAGAATCGTCATTCATCCAAAAAACCCAGACATCCTTTTTGTTGCAGCTCAAGGGGCCTTATATGGACCCAACAAGGAGAGAGGGATTTTTAAATCTGAGGATGGAGGAATGAGCTGGAACCAAGTATTGTATGTAAATGATCTGACGGGATGTTCTGAATTGTCCATGGATTACAACAATCCTTTAGTAATGTATGCAGCGATGTGGGAGCATCAACGACTCCCTTGGAAAGTGATTAGTGGAGGGCCTGGAAGTGGTCTGTACAAAACTACAGACGGAGGAAAAAGTTGGAAAAAAATTCACAAAGGCTTGCCCAAGGAGAAGGGTAAAATGGCGATTGCAGTGAGTCGTTCAAATTCTGATAAAGTATATGCATTGGTAGAAAGTGATTCCGACAAAGAATTGGGAGGGTTGTTCGTTTCAAACAATGCAGGAGAAAAGTGGTCTAAAGTTTCATCGGATCATAGTCTTATCCAAAGAGCTTGGTATTATATAGAGTTATTCATTGATCCTACTGATGATCAAAAAGTATATGTGCTCAATGCGAGTGCTCAACGATCAATTGATGGAGGAAGAACCTGGTCTAGAATCACTGGAACACATGGAGATTATCATGATCTTTGGATCAATCCAAACAACAACAAAAACATGGTCATTGCCAATGATGGTGGTGCTGCTGTTTCTTATAACTATGGAAAATCGTGGTCTCCACAAGACAAGATGCCTACTGCTCAGTTTTATAGGGTGAATACAGACAATCTGTTTCCTTACAATCTTTATGGGGGTCAGCAAGACAATTCTTCTGTTAAAATTAGTAGTCTTGCTCTGGGGAGTAGAGGTATTGATGAGCACAATTGGTCAGCTTCTGCCGGAGGAGAAAGTGCCTTTTTGGCTTTTGATCCAGACAACCCAAGGTATGTTATGGGTGGTAGTTATTTAGGAACCATTGAAATTTTAGATACCAAAGCAAAAGCCAGTACTCAAATCATGGCCGCTCCAATTCAATACCTAGGAAGAGACTCCAAGGATATGAAATACAGATACAATTGGAATGCTCCGATCATAAAGTCACAACATGAAAAGAATACCTATTATCATGGGGCACAGCTTTTGTTAAAAACCAACGATGACGGGAATCGTTGGGAAGAAATTTCTCCTGATTTGTCAAAAAATGAAAAAGAAAAGCAAGGAAAAGGTGGAGGCCCCTATACAAATGAGGCAGTAGGAGCTGAAAATTATGGAACCTTGGCTTATGTGGTAGAATCACCTCACGAAAAAGGAGTTCTTTGGGCTTCTACCGATGACGGGGTTTTACAATTGACCAGAAATGGTGGCGAAACTTGGAAAAAGGTAACTCCCAAGAACCTCCCTGAAACCTTGATCAATGCGATCGAAGTTTCTCCTCATGATAAGGCAACCGCGTACATCGCCACAACGAGATATAAGTTTAATGATTACACTCCTGCCATTTATAAAACAACCAACTATGGTGCCACATGGACCAACATCAGCTCTGGAATACCGACAGGAGCTTATACCAGAGTTGTTAGAGAAGATAGCCAACGAAAAGATTTGCTTTTTGCAGGAACAGAATTAGGAATGTACATCTCTTGGAATGGAGGTAAAAAATGGAAGCCTTTTCAATTGAACCTACCAATAACTCCTATTACAGATTTAAAAGTGAGCCATGGTGACCTTGCCATTGCTACCATGGGAAGATCTTTTTGGATCTTGGATGATTTAGAGATTTTACGTCAATATGAAGGGAATAAATCAGACTTTAAGTTGTTCAAACCTGAAGATGCTATCATAGGAAATTGGGGAAGTCAATTGAACTACAGTTCTGATAATTTTTCTGGGACAAATGCCTCTCAAGGAGTAAATCCTGCGAATGGTGTTGTTCTTTATTACTATCTGCCAACATCATCAAAGAATAAGGAATTATCTCTTGAGATTAAGGATCAAGATGGAAACTTGGTGAGAACAATTAGTTCCAAAGCCAATCCAAATTATAGAAGATACCCTGGTGGGCCATCACCAGAACCTAGACTCTCCAATAAAGCGGGACTTAATCGTTTTGTTTGGGATATGAGATATCCAACCTTGCCTGGAATCCCTACGGCCTATATAGAAGGATCTTACAGAGGTCATAAAGCCATGCCCAATGCATATACTGCAACTTTAAAGCTAGAGAATAATGTCTCTCAAGCATCTTTCAATATTTTACCAAATCCATTATATGACGTAACTTCTGAGGAATATTTAGAAATTCATGATTTTAAAACTGAAACTGAAGCAAATCTTTTGGACATGCATACCAGAGTGAATCAATTAAAAGCCATTCAAGATCAAATGATCAAAATTTTAAAAGAGATCCCGAATGAAAACAAATACAGCGATTTAAAATCGAAAGGGAAAGTGATTGTTCAACAGCTTAAATCTTGGGATGAGGAGATGGTGCAACGCAAGTCAAAAGCCTATGATGATGTGGAAAATTTCCCAAATAAATTTACTGCCGAATATCTCTTTCTCATGAATCAAAATGGGAGTAGTTTACCCAAACTCAACGAAGCCTCAAAAGATAGACTTATTGAGCTGAACAGTCAATGGGAAATGTTGAAAAATCAATCAGAGAAATTCATTAACACCCTCATTCCTGATTACAATAAGTTACTTTGGGAACATGGTATTGGTGCGTTAAAAATAAAATAACAATCGAAGGGAATTGAACTTTTTTTGTTCTAATGGTTCGAATTCAATTGGATTTGTGTCTTTGCTTTTATGAAAATTGTTCATTGGACAATTCTTCAACAAGTGTATGGAGCATGATCACCCCCTTGTGGAGTTGTTCTTTGGCAATAAATTCATCTGCTCTGTGTGCTTGAGCGATGTTACCAGGACCACAAATAGCAGATTGAAATCCTTCATTAGCATATTGACCCGCCTCTGCAGCATAAGCTACGGTGTCCCAGTTCGAATTTCCTGAGATTTTTTTGATCAACCCGACAACCTCATCATCGGCCTTGGTGTCCAAATGAGGGACAGGAGGATGATTTTCTATATTTTCAATTTTAAAGTCAGGATAAATTTGTTGCAATTCACTTTCTCGTTGACGACAATATGCCTCAAATTCAGAAATAATGGAATCAATACTATCCATAGGTATTGTTCTTAAATCCCAAAAGAAATGAGCTTTGTCAGCGATGACATTAGGAGCAATACCACCATTTACCAAACCGATATGGATTGTAGAATGAGGAGGGTGAAAGCGATCATCGCGTCTCCCTTCTTCAATAAGAGCATCCATTTTTTTCTCCAACCACAATATCAAACGCATGGCTTCATGAATAGCACTTACTTCTTGTTTGATTCGGCTGCTATGTCCTGCAGAACCATTGACATAGGTTTCCATGATATAGATGGCTTTTTGTCCAATAATTGGTTCCATCATTGACGGTTCTCCGATGATTGCATATTTTGGAGTTTCATCGTAATGATTTTTAAGGGTCTTTGCCAATTCTGGAGCAGCAAGACAGCCAATTTCCTCGTCATAGGTAAAGGCAAAGTAGATTGGTTTTTTTAGTTCGGCTTTAACCATTTCTGGTAAAGCTGCTAAACAGCATGCTAAAAATCCTTTCATATCGCTAGAACCTCGACCGTACAACTTACCGTCTCCTCGATCGGTAAGAATAAATGGATCTGTAGTCCATTCTTGCCCTTCAACTGGGACCACATCCATATGTCCAGAAAGAATGACTCCCCCGTCAACAGAGGGTCCTATTCGACAGTGAAGCGAAGCTTTATTTCCTTCTTTATTAGGAACCAAATGTACTTGGACTCCATACGATTCTAAATATTCTTTGATCCAATTGAGGATGCTTAAATTACTTTGTCCTCCTAAAATCGGAAACGAAACCAGTTTTGCTAATATTTCTTCAACATTCATATACAACTAACTATAATTTATTGCTACAGCTACGACCATGGTCATAAAAGCTAAGACCAGAAGTGTAATTAAAACAGGGAAAATAAAACGAATCCAGCGATCAATTGGTACACGACACATGCTTAGCATGGCAATGAGCCCTCCAAGAGTTGGATTCATAAGATTGGAAAGTCCATCACCTATTTGAAATGCCAAAATTGTGATTTGTCTGGTCAGACCAAGTGATTCTCCAAGAGGGAGCATCACTGGCAAGGTTGCTAAGGCCTGTCCACTTCCCGAAGGGATAAAGAAGTTGATGACAGATTGAGATATTGACATGCAGATCGCAGACGCATATAAGGGTAAGCCCTCCAAAATACTTGAAAGTTGATAAGAAATGGTATCTCCAATATTTCCCATTTCCATCAATACTTTTATGGTAGTTGCAAAACCTACCATAAAGGCTCCTGGGGCAGCTAAAGAAACAGCCTCTAGAACTGTTTCACTCATCTTGTTTGCGTTCATTTTTGATGCGATCCCACATAAAAGTGCAATGATTAAAAAAACAGCTGATAGTTCGTTGATATGCCAGTTTAAATTAAACACCCCATAAAGAATGGCCATCAATCCCAACACAAAAATACTGATGACCGACCAATTTTTAGAGTTTAAGGTATAGTCTTTAATGGGTTTTGAAAGTGTCAAATTACTGGTATCCAATCCGATTGCTAGGCTTTTCTCTGGGTTGGAAATTATTTTTTTAAAATAGCGAACGTTATAGTATGCCATGATGCTCAATCCTAAAAAACATAAAATACTTCGCAATAGGGCTCCAGAAAACATTGGCAGTTCCGCTAACTTATGTCCTGTTCCGACTGTAAACGGATTGATTGGAGACAGTCCAAAACCAATGGTCATGGCTCCTACAGATATCCCAGCGGCGAGAATCAAATCTCCACCCAATGCGAGACTAAGTACTGCTGCTATCGGTACCATAGCAATATTATTTTCATAGCCCACGGCTACTCCTAATAGCCCGTAGATGAATGTCATGATAACAATGATTAAGTATTTACGTTGGAGTCCTAATTTTTTGATAAGTGTTCCAATCCCATTTTCTACGGCTTTTGATTTTTCCATAAACCCAAACATAATGGCACCCGATATCACCACAAAAATAATTTCCACTGCTGCTTTATAACCAAGTGGAATGGCTTTGAACATTTGTAAAATCCCAATTGGGGTTGAAGGAATGGTTTTGTAGGAATTAGGGACAACAATACTCCGTCCGTCTACAATGATTCGTTCATAGGCTCCTGCAGGAAGAATATAGGTAAGAATTGATACCAATACTATGATGCTAAACAACATGGTGATTGCATGAGGAATGCGCTCAAAAAGGGTTTTAATATTGATCATTTATCTTGGTGTAGAAAAATTTCTAGTTAGTTAATAAATCAATTCATATGTCTTCAAGTTTGTTGAATCTAATATAAGTTCCAAAAATGAAATCAGAGCTAATTTTGATTGTAAACTATTTGTATGAAAAACTTTTGGCAAAATAGTTAATAATATTGATTGAGTTGAATTGAAATGTGCTTTTTTTTGACTTAAGATTCTAAATGATCAACGTTTGAATTTGACCTTTGTTACGCCCTTTCCATTTTCTATAGTTAGGAGATCATCATCACAAATTTCTTGAATGATTGAGATCAGTTTTTGATCAGTGCCGTAGACCACATGCTCAATTTTTTTTATTCCATTGGGATGTGTGAAGTTTTTTGGCTTAGGATCTATATTAAAATACGTCATTAAAAATGGAATTTTAATTTCTTTTGGAAAAAGTAATTTCCATTTCAAAAGTCGATTAAAGGGATCAAGTCTTTTACTCTTGGTTATAAAAAAAGGCTGATTTTTTTTCTCTAAAACTTTGATCTCATGAAGAAAATGGTCATGGGAATTTTCGAAACAAATTTCAAAAAATCCTGGGGCTGAATTTTCCCAAGAATTGAAGCGATCTACCAAATACCCTTTCCCAATAATTTTTAAAATAAATTTTTGAAAAAAAGAAATCGGTGCCTTTTCTAAGAGTTCTATGTAGGGCCCCTCTGAAAAATAAATGAGGGCATTATGAGGATGGTTCTTTGATCCATATTCTACATGAAATCCTTGATCTTTGAAATCTTTGACAGATTTATTGAGATCATTTACCTTATAAAGAATGTGACTTAATTTCATAGAAGATAAATTTAAGTCAAAAAAAAAGATATTCTAAAATGAAAAGATGAAGTTTTGATATTTCTTCGTTTTATTCTTTTTAATATATTTAAATCATGAAAAAACAATGCTTTCTTTTTTTGTGGGTATTTCTTCCACAATTCCTATTTGGTCAAGGATCGATGGATGCACTAGCCTCTCTGTCTCCAGGAATCAATGAAGTTTTAGTAGAATATGATGGAACTCCAAGAAGGCTGATTGTTACCACTCCAAAAAATTATAAAAGAGCGCATGTTTATCCATCATTATTTTGTTTTCACGGTGCAGGTGGTAAAGCGGATGGGATGAGCAGAAGGTGGGGTTCTCAGGCCAACAAGAGAAACATGATAGTAATTAGTTTAGAAGCTGCGCAACCAGAGGCTAAATGGAACTTTAAAGATAATTTTCACAGTTACAACCATAAAGATGTGGAATTTGTATCTGATGTGATAAAGAAACTAATCAATAAAAAGGTCATTGATTCCAAAGCAATTTATGCGACAGGACATTCCAGTGGAGGCTTGTTTTGTTATCGATTGGCGAAAGAAACTTCCTTTTTTGCTGCCTTTGCTCCAATGAGTTGTGGGATGGCAAAAAATGCTCATGAACCAAACAAACAAACCCAATCTATTTCAATGATGCAAGTAATTGGAGATCAAGACAAGAGTTATCACGGTTCAGTCAAAAAGAGAATTTCAATGTATTCTCTTGAAGAACGAGTAAAAATTTGGAGAAATTTTAATCAATGTTTTTCAGAACCTGTGGTTAAAAAAAGAGGAAAAGAAATCGAAATTGCTACTTATGCGAATGATGTTGGAATTGAAGTAGCCTTTTGTGAGGTGAAAGGTGAAGGACATCACATAAGAAGAGATCTAAGAAATACTACAGACACGATTGCGATTGAATTTTTACTAAAACATAGAAAAAAATAAAATAGCAGGAATTTATCTACTTCCTTAGTTTAGAGAGCTATAGGTGTTTTGATGATCGATATCAATAGGTTCATCCGTTTTTTATTTTTATATTTATAAACTAAACGAATCAACCTATTTTAGCAACGTTACTTTGAAAAATTCAATCCAAACAATCATTGAGCATCAAAAAGATTTTTTCAATTCTGGAAAAACCTCAGACATTAATTTTAGGAAGAAAAAATTAATTGAGTTAAAAAAAGAAATACAAAAAAACGAGAAAGAGATTGAATTAGCGTTGTATAAAGATTTAGGAAAATCGAGTGGAGAAAGTTTCTTAACTGAAATCCATTTTATATATGCCGAACTGAATATTGCCATAAAAAATATCAATAAATGGACTCGAAGAAAGTCTGTTAGGCCTTCACTTTTAAATTATCCTTCTTCGGATTATATCCTTCCTCAACCCTATGGGATTACCTTACATATATCGCCATGGAATTATCCATTTCAGCTTTCTATTGCTCCATTAATTGGTGCAGTTGCTGCAGGAAATACAATTGTTTTAAAGCCCTCAGAATATTCAGAAAACACCTCGATGATTTTAGAAAAAATAATTGAAAACGTTTTTGAAGAAGGTTTTGTGAAAGTGGTCCAGGGAGGTCCAGAGGTGTCTTCAGAACTATTAGATCATCATTGGGACTATATATTTTTTACAGGAAGCGTTGGTGTTGGAAAAATAGTTGCTGAAAAAGCAGCTAAATTTTTAACCCCAACCACATTAGAATTGGGAGGTAAAAATCCTTGTGTTGTAGACGAGTCAGCAACAATCAAAACAACAGCGAAAAGAATAGTTTGGGGAAAATTTATCAATTGTGGTCAAACCTGTATTGCTCCTGATTTTTTAGTAGTTCATCATAAAATTAAGGATCAATTGATTGAAGAGTTGATGCTTCAAATTAAAAATATCTATGGAAACGATACAATCACTTCGGAATCTTATGGAAGAATCATAAGCAATAAACACCTTGATTATTTGTCTTCATTATTGAAGCATCAGAAGATACTTTATGGAGGTACCATAGATGCTGCTCAAAAATATTTTGAACCTACTCTAGTTGAAATCACAGACTTTGATTCTCCATTGATGCAAAACGAAATTTTTGGTCCTATTTTACCTATTTATGGGTATGAAAATTTCGATGAAATTGACGAGATCATCAAAAAATATAAAAATCCATTGGCCTTGTACATTTTTACAAAAAATATAAAATTTGGAGAAAGATTTTTACACAAATATAGTTTTGGAGGGGGTGCAATCAATGATACCGTTGTTCATATAATTAATGATCGACTGCCCTTTGGAGGTGTTGGAAATAGCGGAATGGGGAAATATCATGGTGAGGCAACATTCAAAACCTTCTCACACTTTAAACCTTATATCACAAAACCTCTTTGGATAGATTTACCACTAAGATATCCACCATTTGAAGGAAAATTAAAGTTTTTAAAAAGAGTTTTGAAATTGATGAGTTAATTTTTTAATGTTGCTTTTAACCATTTTGCGCGTTGCTGATTTTTTTCAAATTCATACATCTCTCTTCCCAGCGCAGCTAAAAAAGGAATTCCTAATTGATCGTATTCATATTGATCATCATTAAAAATCTCATTCTTATTGGTTAAAATAGTTGCCGTCAAAAAAAACTCAATCCCCTGATCATCTTTTATATATGCCACATCAGTGGTTGTTCCGTAAGCCAAACCAACTTTGTTAAAAATTCTTGTCTTGTCAGTTATGAGGCCCTTTTGATCTCCATAGATAAAAAATTTACAATAGCTGTCAAAGTAAATTTCCCTGTCATAAAATGGAACGTCTATCTCAGTTGGAACCCTGCTCATCCAGTATCTTAAAAAATAATAATCTTCGTTTGCAATCTTGAATTGCTCGTTTTTATGGAATAGTTTAGGAAAAATGATTCGCTCAAGAATTTGATTCAACGCCGTAATTGAGGCATAATTTTTTTCTGAAAAATCCATAGGATGCTGGATCGTTTTGCCATCTTTTACATGTCCTTTTCCTTTAAAAATCCCATTTAAATGTTGGTTGTTTAATTTTTGTGTTGACACAACGGGATACTGATTATAAACGGTATCTCCCTTTTTGTCATAAAAAATAAATTGAGGGTTGATATCCATGTTTTCAGATTCGGAAAACTTATGAAACAATTGAAAATCTTTGATGCCAACCTCATGAATTGCTTGATTAATTTGATCGCTTCCTACAAAATCAAATAAATAATTATAGGCTGAATTGTCACTAACTAAAAAAATCTTTTTGATTAGATGAGCGATTGTCAATTTGTTTTGGGGGTGAGTTGAGTCATTTTTCTTAACGACTTTTCCTTGGTAAACTATTTCGAAAGGGGTCTCTGGAGTAATTTGTATTCCTTGAGATTGTAGTGTTCTAATTTTTTCTAAAGCAATGATAGCAACGGGAAGTTTGACGCTACTTGCAGGATAAAAATACTGTGTTGGGTTTAATTGAAAATCATACCTTTCAAAGCTTGGTTTTCCCATAGAATCTCTTTGAATTCTAGTAAATAAAATTTGAATTTCGTGAGGATCTAAATCTGAAAGAACCTGTTTTATGATGGTGTCGTTACTGTTGTGTAAAATTTTATGAATGACCATGCTTTTCTTTATCTTGGAGTCACAACTTGCCATACAAATTGAAAATACGAATAAGTACTTAAAAATTTTACGATACATTTCTAATAGATTTTAGAACGAATATATACTTTTTTTAGTTCTCAAATGATTTCATTTTTTTGTGCATTCAAATCAATTAACAGAATTCTAAATGTAAAAATAGGGGAGTTTGCTCATTCTATAATCTGTCTCGTCGTATTATTGAATTTTAATTGTTAGATTAGCCATATTTCAATCTGACAAAAAATAATAATGAAAACTATTTTTTTCAAAATAAACACCCCTTTCTTATGACAAAAAAACTGACCCTAATTGCTTTAGTAGTTTCCCTTGGAGGCTTTCTCTTTGGATTTGATGCAGGAATTATTTCTGGTGTGATGTCTTATGCAAATCCTGAATTTGATTTAAATGATATTCAATCTGGATGGGTGGTGAGTTCCCCTTCATTTGCAGCGATGTTTGCGATGTTGTTTTCGGGACGATTGAGTGATCTGATGGGTAGAAAGAAGATGCTTATTTTTGTCGCTTTTTTATATGCCATTTCTGCAATCTTTTCTGCTACTGCAGTTTCCTACGAAATGCTTTATATTTCGAGAATGGTTGGTGGTGTAGCCTTTGGAGCAGCCTTGGTTTTAGCTCCTATGTATATTGCTGAGATCTCAACAGCAGAAAATAGAGGGAAGCTCGTTTCATTGCAACAATTGAATATTGTTTTTGGATTTTTTGCAGCATTTTTAAGTAATTATTTCTTTAATAAATACAACTCGTCAGAGAGCACATTTTTAACAGATGAAAATGTATGGAGATGGATGTTGGGAGTAGAATTATTTCCTGCATTATTGTATTTTATTCTGCTATTTTTTGTTCCAAACAGTCCCCGTTGGCTTTTGTTAAAAGATAGGTTTGCTGATGCAAAAAAAGTTTTGAATCAGATTCATGGAGACCAAAGAGGAAGTCAGGAAATCATTTCCATAGAAAAAAACATCAATGCTGATAAGCAAACATCAGGGTTGAAATTGAGTGAGCTTTTTAAGCCGTCATTGATTTTTATCCTATCAGTAGGATTGATTGTTGGGATTTTACAACAAATCACAGGGATCAATGCTGTTTATTTCTATGCTACCTCAATATTTGAACAAACTGGTATTGGTACTGATGCTGCTTTTTCTTCAGGAGTTTTGTTAAGTACAATTTCGGTCATTTTCACCTTCGTTGCAATTTATTTAATTGACAAAATGGGACGTAGACCCTTATTATTAATCGGTACTGCTGGAATTGCTTTCAGTTTATTGCTATGTGCTTATGGTTTTAATCAAGCAACTTACCAACTTTCAGAAACTCAAATAGATCAATTGGATTTTAAAGAAGCTGACAAATTAACTTCATTATCAAACACAATTTATGATTCTGATGTTGATTTTAAAAACGATTTAAAAAAGGCTTTAGGTAATAAAGTATACAGCAAGAATGATGGTGCTATTTTAGAAATTGCTACCACAATCAATGCGAATTTAATTTTGATTGGGATTCTAGGATTCATTGCTTGTTTTGCATTTTCTTTAGGACCTGTGATGTGGGTATTACTCTCAGAATTATATCCGTTAAAAGTAAGAGGGTTGGCTATTGGTGTCATTGCTTTTGTAAATTCTCTGATCAGCTCATTGGTGCAGCTTGTATTTCCATGGGAACTGTCCAATTTTGGAAATGCATTGACCTTTTTCATTTTTGGTTCCATCGCTTTTCTGGGCTTTTTTATTCTTTTAAAAATCTTACCAGAAACAAAAGGAAAATCTTTAGAGGAATTGGAACAGGAATTTGCCTCTTAAAATGAATCTTATCAAACAATTTATTCTTTGTAACGATAGAAATTCTCTTTTTTCTAGATACATAATGTTATCTTAAAATTGGAGGTTGCTGTTGTGGTATTTGATATAAAACAATATATTTACATCCCTTAACAGAATTTCTTTTATGAAGCTTTTTAAAAGTGAATTTTTTTTATTTTTTGTATCCCTCTTTTTCATGATTGAGTTAAGCGCTCAAGGAACATTACCCATTTATTCTGATTATTTATCTGACAATGTTTATTTGGTGCACCCATCAGCAGCAGGGGTTGGGAATACTGGAAAATTGCGTTTTACTGCAAGACAACAATGGGCAGGGATTAAGGATGCTCCAACACTGCAAACAATAAGTTTTCACAATCGTTTTGGATATAAAGGTGCGTTGGGTTTTATACTATTCAATGACACCAATGGATATCATTCTCAAAAAGGAGTTCAAGGAACTTATGCATACCATTTGGATATCAACAGAGGTTCCTATTTCAATCAAATATCTTTTGGACTCTCTTTCACAGCAGTCCAAAATCAAGTAGATCAAACTCAATTTATAGGAGACCCTACTGTAGCACAGGTCATTCAGAGCAATGGTTATTTCAATGCTGATTTTAGTGTTGCCTATCACAAATCAGGATTGTCCTCATATTTTACTGTAAAGAACTTGTTTTTATCTGCTAAGAACAACTTGAATAACAATCTAGAACCCTTAGACTTAAGAAATTATATCTTTTCTCTTGGATACTATTTTGGTAGAGATAAAATGATTCAACTAGAGCCATCTATGATGGTTCAATTAAGAGAGTCTACCGGTGAAAGAATCGTTGATTTTAACATCAAGGCTTACAAAGATTTTAACAATACTCAGTTGTGGGCAGCGTTGTCCTACAGAAAAAGTTTTGATGTCAATCCCATAGAAGATCTTGTATACATTACTCCAATTATTGGGGTTAACTACAACAAATGGATGTTTTCATATACGTATACAAGACAAAATAATGATATCCTTCTTTCAGACTCAGGGTTTCATCAAGTATCTGTAGGAGTCAATTTATTCACTAGAAAACCAAGAGCAGCAGCCTGTCCTAATATCAATGCTTCTTTTTAAAACTTTTTTTCAATAATTTTCACAGAAGAATTTTTGAGTAATTTTGACAGTACATCACTATCAGTGTTACTGAAAAATAAGTGTTTGGGCTTGCTCACAGACTCAAGGTTCTGTAATGAAAATTTCTCTAAAATATGTTTTGTCTGTTTTGCCACAGCTAAGCTAGAATCGACAATCGTTACATTTTCTCCAATTATTTTTTTTATTTCAGGAATTAAATAGGGATAATGAGTACATCCTAAAACAAGTGCGTCAATATTTTTTTGTAGCATGGGTTGAATGTATTGATTAAGAAGGTTATGTATTTCAGGAGTATCAATGTGACCAGCCTCAATCAAATTCACTAACCCTTTTCCAATTTGCTCAATGATTTCAATACTTGGATCTAATTTTTCTGATGTTTTTTCAAACAATCTACTGTTTAAAGTTCTTTCAGTGGCCAAAATTCCAATTCTTTGGGTTTTGGTTATCAGTCCTGCTGGTTTGATGGCGGGTTCTATACCAATGAAAGGAATTGAGTATTTTGATCTGAGAATTTGAATTGCGTTAGTGGTTGCTGTATTACAAGCAACAATGATGACTTTTACATTGTGATTGAGTAAAAATTCAGTGTTTTTAATACTTAATTCAATGATCTCATCTTTTGATTTTTGCCCATAAGGGGCATTTTTACCGTCAGCTAGGTAGATGGTATTTTCATTTGGTAAAAGATCATTAACTTTTTTCCAGATTGACGTTCCGCCAATTCCAGAATCAAAAAATCCAATTGAGTGTTGATGAGAAGATTTCATGCATTGTAAAAATAAAAAATCCTACTGTAGAAAGTAGGATTTTATGACTCAAAAAAGGCTAAGTTTTTAATTTTGACCTGCAGGGCTTGGTTGTTTCACATCATCTAACAATCCGAGTTCTGCCTTGACAGCATCATATAAGTCTTCTCCGTTTGCAACCAAAAGCCCTCTACCTGCAGAAGCATCCATGACATAAAGGATTCCTTTTCCTTTAGCGATCTTTTCGATAGATTTTCTTGCTTTTTCAATGATGGGAACCAACTTATTATTTTGTTTTTCCTGAATGTCTTGATAAGCTGCTTGTTCTGCTTGCTGAATTCTTGCATTGTCAGTTTGAACTTCCTGAGCTCTTAATTTATTTGTTTCCTCTGTTTGTTGAGATTGTTCAGCAGTGTATTTTTTAATTTTATCATCCAACTTTTTCTTCATCCCATCAATATCATCTTTGTATGTTTTGGTGATTTTAGCTAATTCTGCTTGTAATGCTCTAGTTTCTGGCATGTTAGCAATCACTCTTTCGTAAACTACGTGTCCAACATTCTGTGCATTTGAGATACCACTCATACCTAAGGCTAAAAATCCAACGATTAGTAAACTCTTCAATTTTCTCATTTTGTTTATTTTAATTATTATCCTGTTCTTTTTTTTCTTGTTCTTTCTTCTTTCTAGCTGCTTCTTTCTTTTCTTTTAAAATTCTTCTTTTTTCCTCAATTTCTTTCAATTTTTTAGCTCTTGCTTCTTCAATCTTTTTCATTCGGGCTTGTCTCTCTTCCTCTTTCTTCTTCTGGGCAGCTTCCCTCTTGGCATTTGCTTGTTTTTGTTTATCTGATAATGCTTTGTTAGGAACTTTTCTCTCTGCTCTTTTCTCTTCGTTCTCCTTTAATTTCCGATCTCTTACAATATCATTCAATACAAGGTCGCTAATATCGTATTTTTTATTGGAATATAACATTACTAAATCACTAGATTTATCAAAAACAAAATCAAATTTTCTTTTGACCACGATTTTTTGTATTGAATTGTAAACCTGATCTTGTATTGGCTTTACCAATTGCTTTCTTAGTAAAAACATATCCCCATTAGGGCCAAAATAGAGAGATTCTAATCTTCTTAATTCTTCTTGTTTTATGGTAATTTCATCTTCTTTCTCCAAAATAAGATCATTTGTTAAAATGGCTCTTTCATTGGATAAGTCTGTTTTTAGTTTTTCTATGTATCGTGTTAGTTTATCCAATTCACTTTTCCATTTCAAAACTTTAGCGTCTAAGGTATTTTGAGCTTCAAGATACTGTGGAACGTTCTTCAAAATATATTCCATATCGATGAACGCAATTCTTTGTGATTTTTGCGCAGAGGTAGCGAAGCTAATAAAAGCAAGTAAAATCAAAGAGATTTTCAATTTCATCATATTTTTAGAAGAAAATATCATAACTAAAATGAGTATCTATTTTTTTTAAAACTGCTGTCCAATAATGAAATGAGTTTGCCAACCAGACTTAACATTTGTGCCAGGTAATGGATCAAATCCATGAGCAAAATCAATTCCTAATAAACCGAAAGCTGGCATAAATATACGGATACCTACTCCGGCAGACCTTTTTAGGTTAAACGGGTTAAAGGTATTAAAATTATCATAAGAATTTCCAGCTTCTAAAAAACCAAGTGTATAGATCGAGGCAGTAGGCTTATCCGTAATGGAATATCTTAGCTCTAATTGAAACTTATTATAGATGGTTCCACCGTCAATTGAAGACAGTCGGTTGTTCTCATAACCTCTCAGTCCAATATTTTCTCTACCATCCAATTGAAATTGAGCAATTCCATCACCTCCTACAAAAAATCGTTCGAAAGGAGTACTTCCCAATTCTTTATTGTAAAATCCGAGATAACCAACTTCAGCATTGGCCATCAGTACCAATTTATCTGTAAAACCATTGTACCATTTTCCTTTAAACAATAGTTTGTAATATTCTAACCATTTGAATCTTTCTGAGGTTTCTAAATTTTGATAATCCTTATCGCTAAACAGAGAATATGGGAAAGTAGCTTTTGCACTCAAACTAAAAGTAGATCCATAGGTAGGGAATATTAAACTTGGTCCTGCACTATTTCTACTTAGGGCTATTGTATAAGCTAGGTTGTTTAAAGAACCATCACTTAAAATATCATCCCCAACTCTAAATCGATAATCATTCAAGGTAAAACTTTGATAACTGATTGTTTGTGATAAGGTAAACCAATCACTAGGCCATAATAATCTTTTTGCCAATCCAAGAGAGGCACCAGCAATTCCTAAACTTCTATTTTTATCAACATCAAAAGTCTGAGGGTTGATCTGAAACTGCTTGGAAGAATAAATCGAAAATGACAACGATTGAGGTTTTTTTCCACCTAACCAAGGTTCAGTAAATGAGAAACTATATGTATTGAATGTTCTACTGGTTTGCAATCGCAAGGATAACCTCTGTCCATCTCCCATCGGTAGTGGCTTATATGCCTCTTTATTGAAAATATTACGAACTGAAAAATTATTGAAAGACAATCCCAATGTTCCAATGAATGAACCTCCTCCATATCCACCTTGAAGTTCAATCTGACTTCCTCCCTTTTCAATGACATTGAATTCAACATCGGCAGTTTTATCTTGATAATTTGGTTTAACATCTGGAGTCACATTCGTGTCGAAAAACCCTAGTTGTCCGATTTCACGAATTGAACGAATGATCGCATCTCTACTAAATAATGATCCAGGTTTAACTCTTAGTTCTCTAAAAATTACATAGTCATTAGTTTTGTCATTACCAACAACGCTAACTTTATTAATTGTGGCTTTTTCGTCTTCTCTGATTCTAACTTCAACCGTAATAGAATCATTGACTACTTTGGTTTCTACCGCATTTACAGAAGAAAATAAAAAACCACTATTTTGATAGAGCGTTTGAATATCCTCTGAAGTTGGTGATCCATCTCCAGAAATTCTTTCCTTTAACACAGATCCGTTATAAATATCACCTTTTTGAATTTTAAGCAATGAATTTAATTGATTGTCAGTGTAGGATTTGTTACCAACAAATATGATGTCTCCAAAAATATATTGTCTTCCTTCTTCTAAACCAATATGAATATTGATGGTTTCATCATCATTCCATGAGATGGAATCTGATAATATTCTTGCATCTCTATAACCGAGACGACTGTAAGTGTCTAAAATACTTTCCAGATCTTCTCGAAACTTATCATCAATGTACTTTGAGCCTTTCCAAAATCTTATCGGAAATTTTCTTTTTGTATTGCTCATGGATTTACGCAATTTTCCATCGGGAAGGGCTTCATTTCCTTTAAAAAGGATATTTTTTATTTTGATTTTAGAGCCTTTGTCAATAAACACACTCATGTCTACTACACTAATATCAGAGGAATCTGGCTTCACATCAACACTAACTTTTGTTTTAAGAAACCCTTTGTCAGTAAACTTCTTTTTGAAATAGTTTCTTGTGGTAACAATGAGGTTGTCTGTTACCATCGTTCCCGTTTTTAAATCGGCTTCAGACTTCAGTGTTTTGGATTTGTTTTTTCTAACTCCAGCAATCCGAATGTCATCCAGTTGTGGTAATTCTTTCACATCAAACTGAAGATAAATTGTATTTCCATCAACTCTAAGTAAGTAAACATCTACCGTACTGAATTGTTTACTCTGATATAATTTTTTAATGGCACTGGTTAATTTATCTCCTGGCAATTTGAGGGGCTGACCTATTTTTAAACCGGTAAAAACCTTTACTGTTGATTCTGAAAATTTTTGAAGGCCTGTGATGGAAATTCCACCAAGGATATACTCTTCTCCTTTTTCGTAAACGATATTCTTTTGAATGCGAATCGTATCGTTTTCTACAATTGCTGTTGAGTCAATAGCTGTTTGCGCATCTAAAGTGGATGCACATATAAAAGTTAAAATACATACAATTGCACTAATAAGAATGCTATTGTTTTGGGTCAATTTGCTCACTAGTTTTTCCAAATCTTCGTTCTCTATTCTGATATTCTATTATGGCATCATAAAAATGCTCTTTTCTAAAATCTGGCCAAAGGATATTTGTAAAATATAATTCGGCATAAGCCATTTGCCATAAAAGGAAATTGCTTATTCTTTTTTCACCGCTCGTTCTTAACATTAAGTCAACATCGGGCAAATTAAATGTATATAAATGATTATTTATAATTTTTTCATCAATTTCTTCAATTGTAAGTTCGTTATTAACAACTTTTTTAGATATGTTTTTAATTGTATTAACAATTTCTTCTCTCGCTCCATAACTCAGCGCTAAAGTAAGTACAATTCTTTGATTGTTGGTTGTTTTATTGATAACTTCTTGAAGTGTTTTTTGTGCATTTTCAGGTAAACTTTCTATGTTTCCTATTGCGTTTACTCTAACCTCATTTTCTTGAAAAGTATGTAATTCCTTGTTTAAAGAACTTATCAGCAGGCTCATTAACGCATTTACTTCGGTTTTGGGTCTTTTCCAGTTTTCTGTAGAAAACGCATACAATGTAATGGCTTCAGTCCCTAATTCAGAGGCTGCTTCGATGGTTTCTCTTACAGCAGTCAATGCATTTCTGTGACCAAAAACACGATTCATCCCTTTTCCTTTCGCCCAACGACCATTGCCATCCATGATTACGGCGACATGTTTTGGGATATTGTTAGGGTTGATGAGTGATTTTTTATCCATGTCATTTTATCTTTGGTCTGCATAGCAGGGGGGTCTACCAAAAGTATATACAAGTGAAACTCCAGTAAACATATACCAATCATTTGAAGATCCTCCAAAATCTAATTCTGAAAATTTATCTGATGTAAAATCAAGCTTGTCTGTAAATGTGTAACGAAATGTGGTTTCAATTGCACAAGCTATTTTTCCATAAACCTTCGTTTTGAAACCCAGCCCAACAGGGATAGAAACTGAGGTGTTTCTGGTGAAAATAAAACGGCCATCACTATTTTGTAAACGAGGAGTTTGATAGTCTAATGCAGCTACTTGTAACAAAATATAAGGGGTATTTGTTTTATCTTGAGACGATAAGTTATATTCGTAAAAGTTATATTCTATGCCCACTGCAAATTCATTTACCAGATTTTTAAAACTGACACCTCTTTCTTGTCTAATTCTATTATCTGAATCAGCGTCATTTCCTTGAAGGGAAAAATGACTGTATGTGCCTCTTAATGCAATTCTTGGATTTAGATTGTATTTATACAAAATACTTCCGCCATAATCATTGGGTTGTATGTAATTAGTACTCCCCACATCTCCAACATAATTGACTCCTCCAGCAAAAAATCCAACTTCATTTATCTGTGATAAACAATTGCTTGAAAAACAAATAAATAGTAAAAATTTTATATATTTTTCCATCCTTAAAATAGCGAGCAAATATAAGTAAATCTATTCGCTTTGTAAAGTTAATACACGAGTCTTTTTGAATAACTACAAATTTAATTTTTTATTGTAGTCGTTTGCTTACAGATTCGATTCGTTTCTTGTGTCTTCTCCCCACAAAAGTTTGGTTCTAAGTGTTGTAAAAAAGGATTGATTGTGAGGAATTACAGTTTTGATGGTAAAGTGGGATTTATGAATCGATATCTTGGTGTCTCTTGGAACCGAGGTAATTTTTGAATCCAACGAAATTAAAAAGCTTTTTTCTCTTGATTCAACTTCTAATTCAATTAAAGTATCATCAGGAATTACCATCGGTCTGGCATTTAAATTATGAGGAGCTATCGGGGAAATGACAAAGTTTTTAGAATTTGGAGAGATTACGGGACCATTGCAACTCAAAGAATACCCAGTTGACCCAGTAGGAGTCGCTATGATCAAACCATCAGACCAATAATTTGTTAAATATTCCTGGTCTAAAAATGTTTTTACTCCAATCATTGAAGTTGTATTTTCTCTAGCGATTGTTATTTCATTCAATGCAAATGGGAACTCATCAATATGTTCAATTTTGGGACTTGTTTTGATACTCAACAGGGTTCTTTCTTGGATATCATATTGTTTAGAAATAAGTAATTCAATGGATTCTTCGATCGTATTTTTTTGAATAGTAGCCAAAAAACCAAGGCGTCCAGTATTGATTCCCAAAATAGGGATGTTTAAATCTCTAATATATGAGATGGCTCTGAGTATGGTTCCATCTCCACCTAAGCTAAAGAATAAATCAAAGGAGCTATTTAGATCCAAAAAGTTGTTGAAAGTAGCGTATTTTTTTGTGAGGTATTTTTTTTGATTCAATATCGAATAAAAATGTTCTTCAAAAAAGACCACTACCTTATGGTTTTCCAAAGCAGATAATAGCATTGAAATTTCTTTTTCAGCATTGACAGAATATGATTGACCAAAAATTGCTACTTTTTTCATGGCTACATATTTAAGTATTTTTGTAAATAATCAGATCTTTCTATCAAGTCTTGTAAATAAATATCATCTTCATGTTCAGATATGATGGTGTATTTGTATCTTCTAAAAGTTTGAATTACTTCGTTAATATCTTGGGAATTAATCTTGACAGTAGCTCCAATAGTTTCCGGGGTTTCTGATGAAATATGAAGTCCTAATATTTTACTTTCATTGCTTTCTACAATTTGACAAATTTCACTAACGGAAAAATCATTTTTTGCTTTTTCAATCATCATAACAACTCCATCATGGCGCATGAAAGGACTCGAGCAAAACAAGTCTAGAATATCATTCAATTCATAGTAGCCTATATAATTCTTTTCTTGATCTAAAACAGGCATTATATTGCTTTCATTGTTTGCAAATAAATTCATCAGTTCTAGAATACTTCCATTTTCATTGGCATAAAAGAAATTGAATACGTAAGAATATTCTGAAATGGAAGAGGCGTGGTCTTCAATTGTCTGAGAATCACTTTCTGAAATACACCCCATAAACTTTCCATTTTCAACAATTGGGATGTGAGTAATGGAAAATCTTTCACAAATTTTTTGAGCCTTTTTGACAGAACTATTTAAAGCCAAGACTTCAATTTGATTGAGTATGTATTCTTTCATATTCATGCTATACGAATATAGTTTAAAATCATTAAATACTGTATTTTTGTAATTTATTTGAAACTCATGACAAAGTTAAGTGTAAATATCAATAAAATAGCAACTTTACGTAATTCTAGGGGAGGAAATGTTCCGAATTTGCTAAAAGTAGCTAAAGATATTCAAGAATTTGGCGCACAAGGAATCACAATCCATCCCAGACCCGATGAACGTCATATCCGTTACCAGGATGCGTATGATCTTAAATCAAAGGTGATCACAGAATACAATATTGAAGGAAATCCGATTCAAAAATTCATAGATTTGGTTTTAGATGTAAAACCTACTCAAGTAACCTTGGTTCCAGATAGCATCGATCAAATTACTTCAAATGCAGGTTGGGATACCATTTCACATCAATCTTTTCTTAAAGAGGTCATTCATGAATTTAAAAAATCTGGAATAAGAACATCGATTTTTATTGATACAGATTTAAAGCTCATTGAGGCAGCTTCAAAAACAGGGACTGATAGAATTGAATTGTACACTGAATATTTTGCCACAGAATTTCAAAAAGGGAATAAAGAAATTGCTATAAAATCATACACTGAAGCCGCAATTTTAGCCCATGAATTGGGCTTAGGAATCAATGCAGGTCATGATTTAAGTTTGGACAATATTGAATATTTTAAGCAGCATATTCCCAATTTAGCAGAAGTTTCAATAGGACATGCTTTAATCTCTGAAAGTTTGTACTTAGGGTTAGAAAATGTAGTAAATATGTACTTGCATCGACTTCAATAATATGGAAATTTTACATTCAAAAATTGTTGGAAAAGGAAGCCCTTTTTTAATTCTTCATGGATATTTAGGAATGGGTGATAATTGGAAATCCATGGCCAATGCTTTGGGAGAACATTATGAAGTTCACATGATAGATCAACGCAATCACGGTAGAAGTTTTCATTCTGAAGATTTTGATTATGAGCTCATGGCCGATGATCTTTTAAAATATGTGAATTACTATCGGCTTGAGAATTGTATTTTGTTGGGACATTCAATGGGAGGGAAAACAGCCATGTTATTTGCGGTAACATATCCACAATTGATTGACAAATTAATCATTGCAGATATCTCACCAAGAGATTATCAACCCCATCATAATGAAATTTTAAAAGCCTTAAATTCGGTTGATTTTTCCATTCACAATTCAAGAAAATTGATTGATCAAAAACTTTCCGAATACATACCAGAGATTGGAGTTCGTTCTTTTTTATTGAAAAATGTTTATTGGAAAGAAAAAGGGGTTTTGGATTTTAGATTTCACTTACAATCTTTGACAGAGAACAATGATGAAGTAGGTAAACCCTTACCTGCGTTTAGTATTTTTGAAGGAGAAACATTATTTCTGTCTGGCGGAAATTCGGAATACATCACCAAAAATGATGAACCTATCATCGATGCTCATTTTCCAAATTCTCAAATTAAAACAATTCAAAATGCAGGTCATTGGTTGCACGCAGAACAACCAAAACAATTTTATGACTTGATGATGAATTTTTTAGCTTTTTAGAACTCTTTTAATTCGTTGAGAAATTAACGTGATTACTTCATAAGAAATCGTATCGGTCATCTTAGCCATATGTAAAATATCCTCTTGGCTTTTGAAAATATAGACCTGATCTCCTTCACTGCAATTGATATCCGTTGTATCGACCATAATCATATCCATACAAACATTACCAACAATTGGAGCTTTTTGATCATGAATGGTAATGGATCCTTTACCCAAGCCTAATTTTCTTGAAATGCCATCAGCATGCCCAATTGGAATTGTTGCTATTTTGGTTGGTTTTTTCGCATAAAAATCTCTGTTGTATCCAACTGTTTCTCCTGGATTTATGGTGTGAATCTGAGAAATTACAGATTTTAAAATGAGTGAATTTTTTAATTTTGAAGTCTCTTTTTTGTCATTTCCAAAACCGTACAAACCTATTCCAACTCGCACCATATCATATTGAGCTTTCGGATAATTGATCACTCCTGATGTATTTAAAACATGTACAATGGGTTGGTATTTTAGATGATGAAATACTTTTGTTACTATTGAGTTAAAATGATCGAGTTGACTGTGTGTAAAATCTTGTTCGTTAGGATCTTCACTAGCTGCTAGATGAGATAAAATTGATGTGATTTTTACATGTCCTGATTCTTTAAGAATATTCATGATTTTGGGAACATCTTCGCTTTGAAATCCAAGTCTATTTAACCCTGTATTAAATTTTAAATGTACAGGAAACTCTTTAAGTGTATTGATGTTTGAAAAGCTCAGAAAAGCATTTAGTATTTTAAAATTGTAGAGACTAGGTTCTAGTTGATATTGTACAATTTGATCAATATTTTGTATTTGTGGATGCAGTACTAAAATAGGAGTTTTAATATTTGCCTTTCGTAAAGCAACTCCTTCATCACTGTAGGCAACTGCAAAGTAGTCCACTTGATCTTTCAACAGTGAAGCTACTCGTACTCCGTCACTCCCATAGCCAAAAGCTTTGACAACGGCCAAAATTTTGGTGCTAGGATCTAGTTTTTTTTTAAAGTAATTTAGGTTGTGAATGATAGCGTCCCCATCAATTTCCAATACAGTTACATGATTGTTCATGAGCTTAGTCTATCCCAGATTTTGAATCTTTTTTTTCTTGAGAAACCACTGTTCTTGCTTCAAAAAAAGCAGCTCTACTCAAAGGCTCATATTCTTGAGTTTCTCCCAGAAAAACAATATCATCACTTTTTGCTTTTCTAAAACTATAGTTGGCAAGATTTCCAGTTCTTGTACAAACAGCATGTACTTTAGTTACATATTCTGCGGTTGCCATTAAAGCAGGCATGGGCCCAAATGGATTTCCTTTAAAGTCCATATCCAGCCCGGCAACAATTACACGGATTCCTTGGTTTGCTAAATCATTACAAACCGCTACTATTTCTTCATCAAAAAATTGTGCTTCATCAATTCCGACAACATCAACATCATTGGCCATTAAACGAATATTTGAAGACGCTGGAACAGGTGTTGAACGAATTTCATTGGCATCATGAGAAACCACCATCTCATTATCGTATCGGGTGTCTACAATAGGTTTGAAAATTTCAACTCGTTGTTTGGCAAATTGAGCTCTTTTAAGTCGTCTGATTAACTCTTCAGTTTTTCCTGAAAACATGGATCCACAAATTACTTCTATCCAACCAAATTGTTCTGTATGATTTACGGTATTTTCAAGAAACATTTTGTAATTTTAGGCTTTGGATAATTTGTTGTTCATCTAAATGAATGTATGCAAATTTATTAAAAATGAGATCAAAAAATAATTAAAAATACAACTTATGCACAAAAAACTTGCTGCAGACCTTATCAGTTTGGCTCACAGTATTTTACAAATGAAAAATAAAGATGATGTTTTCGCTTTAAAAGACAAAGCACATGAAGTGTACGAGAAGTTATCTGTCTTGGCTTATGTAGAAGAGTATATTAACAATACTCCCAATGCTGATCATACCAAAGAAGAATTGGTTGCATTGATTGAAAATGCATCAGAAAATGACGAAAAAGAAGTTGTATTAGCAGTAACCAATGATGTTTCTGAAGAGGATTTTTCGAATACAGAAAATCAAGAAGAATTGAGTCAAGAAGCTCAAGAGGATCCCTCAGAAGTTCCTTTGGAACTTATTGAAAAAGAACCTGAGAATGTAGACTTATCATTGAATGAAGAGGAAGATTTATTTTCTCAATCTGAGGAAACTAGCATTGAAAATCCTCCAACATTAGAAGAGGAATTGAAAGATACGATGGCTGTGGATGTTGTTGCAGATTTGTTTGAAAATGCTACAAAAAAATCACTCAACGACAAATTGCAACCCGATATTCAAATTGGTCTGAATGATCGCATTGCATTCGTGAAAAATTTATTTGATGGAAGTCAGGAAGATTTCAATCGAGTTGTTTCTCAGTTAAACTCTTTTAAAACAGAAAAAGAAGTAAAAAAATTCATCAATAAGGTGGTAAAACCAGATTATGATTGGTCAGATAAAGAAGATGTCGTAGCGCGTTTTATGTCAATAGTTGAACGTAAATTTAACTAAAATTCATTCAATGAAAATAGAAGTATCGAACGGAGAAATCATAGACAAGTACACGATTTTAGAGATAAAACTTTCTGAAATTAAAAATGAAGACAAACGGGTCAATATAAAAAATGAATACGAAATTTTGACACCTGATGTTCAACGTATTTATGCAGGTTGTAAAGATAAAAGTCAGTTAGAAACTCTTCAAAATGACTTGTTAGAGGTCAATAAGAAATTATGGAAAATTGAAGATGATATCAGAGAATGTGAGAGAGCCAATGATTTTGGACAAACATTCGTTGATTTGGCTCGTGCAGTATATTTTACCAATGATGATCGCTCTGATGTTAAAAAAGAAATTAACATCCTAACGGAGTCAGATTTGGTAGAGGAAAAATCATACGAAGATTACAAGTCAGCCTAAAAGATGAAGATTAAAGCTCTTTTTTTAATTGTATTGATATCTCTTGTTGGTTGTAAATCCACGTACCAAAATCAGAATACTTTCGTAGAAAAAGTTCCTCAGGCCCCTGATTATAATTTGAGTTCTTCTTGGGCGGTGTTACCTTCCTCATATCCAGAGGAGTTCAAATCTTTTGCATCAAAAGAATTGGATAGCTTGCAAGTGGATGTTTTTTATGTCTATCCTACCTTGAATTCAGAAGAAAAAGACCTGCGTTGGAATGTTCCAATTACGGATCTTGAACAGAATAAAAAAGTTTTGGATAAAGCGGTGTTAATGCAAGCTTCAGCATTTGCAATTGCGGGAAAGGTATATACTCCTTTTTATCGCCAAGCCCACTATCGTTCTTATAAGATGTATGATAAAGGAGGGAAAAGAGCTCTAGAATTGGCTTATCAAGATGTAAAAAAAGCCTTTGAAATATATTTAGAAAAATACAATAATGGCAGACCAATTATATTGGCCAGTCATAGTCAAGGAACCTCGCACACAACCCGTTTACTGGCCGACTTTTTTGACGGGAAAAAGCTTCAGGAAAAACTAGTAGCTGCCTACATTCCTGGGATACCTGTTTTACCCAATCAGTTCAAAACAATCCGTCCGATGACTTCACCTGAAGAAATTGGTGGATTTGTTTCATGGAATACATTCAAAAAAGGGCATTATCCAAAAGAAGTAAAAAATTGGTATAGTGGTGCCGTTACTACAAATCCAATTACTTGGGATCTCAACACATCTACGACGCTATCTCAACACAGAGGTTTTTTATTTACCAATAAAAAAATTTATGAGAAAGCATTGAGTATTGAAATTACTGATGGGTTGGTATGGTCTAGTAATCCTAAATTTCCCAAACGACTTCTGATGTCTTTTATAAAGAATTATCACGCTGGTGACATCAATCTTTTTTGGCAAGATATTCGAGAAAACTCAGTGATAAGAGTCAAAGAATATTTGAAAAAAAATTAACCAATTTTATCTTTCAATCGTTCGATTTCTTTTTTACTATTTCCTATAAAAATAGTATCATCTACAATAAAAACGGGACGCTTTAAAAACGTATATTCATCAAGGATCAATTGTCTGTAATCTTTTTCTGAAATCGTTTCTCCTTTCAAATTCATCGCTTTGTATTTCTTAGCTCGTTTGTTGAACAAGGCCTCATAACTATTTGATAGGGAGTGCATTTCTTCCAATTGTGCAACCGTCAAAGGGTTGGATTTGATTTCTTGTTTTTCAAAATTTTCCAAAGAAACTTCTTTTAGGATTCTTCGGCAAGTATCACAAGTTTGTAAAAAATATACTTTCTTCATTTTTAAGAATTATCTTTGACAAAATTACTAGAACGATTATAATAAACAAAAGTGTAAAGAAAATTACAATGAAATTCAACACAAAGACAATTCACGGAGGTCAACAACACGAAAAAGCTACCGGATCTGTAATGCCTCCTATTTTTCAAACATCAACATTTGCTCAATCCAGTCCTGGAACTCACAAAGGGTATGAATATTCCAGAGCAGCAAACCCAACGAGAACTGCCCTAGAAAACAATTTTGCTGCAATTGAAAATGGGACTCATGGTTTTGCTTTTTCATCAGGTTTGTCGGCCATTGATTGTGTTTTAAAGAGGTTAAATCCTGGAGATGAGGTCATCACGGGAGATGATTTATATGGAGGGACCTACAGAATGTTTACTAGAATGTTTGAAAAATATGGGTTGAAATTTCATTTTGTTGATATGAATGATGTTGAGAATGTCACCAAAGCAATCTCTTCTGCCACCAAACTTATATGGTTAGAAACACCCACTAACCCTTTGATGAAAATTGCAGATATTGAAGAAATTTCAAAAGCTGTAAAAGCGATAAATTCTGAGATTCTGATTGCTGTTGATAATACTTTTGCAACACCCTATTTACAGCAGCCTTTGGATTTAGGAGCCGACATTGTGATGCACTCAGCAACCAAGTATTTAGGAGGGCACTCAGATTTAGTGATGGGGGCTTTGATGGTGAAAGATTCTAAGCTAGCAGAAGAAATTCATTTCATTCAATTTGCCGGAGGAGCCGTAGCTGGGCCTATGGATTCTTTTCTAGCGCTAAGAGGAATCAAAACACTCCATGTTAGAATGCAACGTCATTGTGAAAATGGAAGAGCTGTTGCAGATTTTTTAAATAATCATCCCAAGGTTGGTCAGGTGTATTACCCAGGTTTTGACAATCATCCCAATCACCGTATTGCAAAAAAACAAATGAAAGATTTTGGAGGCATGGTTTCATTTAGGTTAAAAGATACGAGTAAGCAAGCAGCATTTAGATTTCTAGAAAGCACAAGTGTTTTTACACTGGCAGAATCTTTAGGAGGAGTAGAGAGTTTGGTCAACCATCCAGCAACGATGACACATGCATCCATTCCAGAAAAAGAACGATTAAAATTAGGAATTACAGACTCATTAATCCGATTGAGTGTTGGAATTGAAGATGTTGATGATTTATTGAATGATTTAGCACATGCTCTAGATCTCTAAATCCCTTATTTTAAGAGATTTTACAAAAACACAATTGAAAAATTATTGCGATTCTATCTTTAGAATTTCATTCAAGCTAAAATTGGCCCTTAACTCAAGAGTTTTTGGGAAGAATTCTACCGTTTCAGGTTGTCGCTTTTTGAGATAATCACCAGTATCCCATTTTCCATTATTGTTAGTGTCATGAATGATTCTAATCTTGTATGTTTTTGGAAGTAAGTAATCAAAGGTGATGATTTCGGATAATGAAGTGGTTTTTTGAGCTACCTTTTTGTCTTTGGTATCAATCAATTGTATGATTAGAGGAACAGCTGCTGGATTTTGAATTGACAATGAGATTTCTCCGTAGTCATCAAGACTACGAGTTCTAAATTGAGAGATGATTGTGTCATTGGTATATTCAAAAATATCTGTAAACGCTTCAGGGTAGAGATTCAGCCTGTAGTTTTTTTCAAATTTCTTTTCAAAAACGAAGCCAACTTTACTCTCTTTTTTAGAGATGAAAGAAGTATATGGAATCTTGATTGTATCTGCATCTACAAATTCAATCTTTGACGTATCCAGTTTTATGATGGGATTATTAGCACCAAAAAACATGGTATCCTTAAATTCTAAAATTGCAGCATTGATCTGCGAAACAATTAGTGAGTCTAATTTTTTCTTTCTCAGTTTTACAACCACAGTGTCAATAATTTCCTCATTCATTATTTTAAAGACCAATGAATCTTTCTCAATAGGTGTATGCCATAAATTTAAGGTATCCTTGTCTTTTTCTTTGAAAGTTACCGTTGAAAAGTTTTCAGGAACCTCTGATAGAGTTTCTATGATAAGATTTTTAGGTTTCCCTTGGTATCCAAAAAATAATTGTCCTTTTCGCAGCTCTTTAGCACGTTTAAATTGATAGGGTAATTCTTCTTTAAATACGGGCACTGAACGATTGACCAAAGTGTCTCTTGGAAGAAAAATGGTATCGTTTAAAAATCCAATTTCATCAACAGCAGGATCGAAAAAGTAATCACTTCTTACATCATTTAATGCTACCAAAAGATATTTCCCTTTTCTAAGATTTGAAAACTGATAATTTGACGTATCCAAACTACTTGTTACGTAGTCAGGCTTTTTATTGTAGACAGCAGAATCTGTGTAGGAACTATCCAATCTGTATAATAGGAGTTTGATGTTTTTAATGTCGTCAGATCTAAATGCGTTTTTTACACTGCCAGAAAGTGTCAGAGAATCAATGTAGCTACCCGTTGAAAAAACATATTTAAAGCGTTCTAATTTATTTGATTCATTATTGTCTTCAATACTGCTTCCAAAATCAAAAATATAGGTAGTATTCTCCAATAAAGTATCTAAAATTTTAATGTTGATGTTTTTGCTTGGAGTCCCTTGAGGAGATATCAAAGATGGGTTTGCCGGATTTAACGGAGGAGATATGATGAGTTGATCATTGAGATTCTTCAATTTTATATACTCATTAAAATAGATATCGATTTCATCTTTATCAAAATTAATACTCTCATAAGGAGGATTTGCAGTGACAAATAGAGGAGCATCAACATCTTTTGGACCCCCACTAGGTCTTCCTTTTTTAGCACACTGCGTAAAAGATAAAATTAGAACGATTAAAAAAAGAGAGAATATTTTTTTCAACTCACCAAGTTTGTTACAAATTAACAATATATTTTTTGGATTATCCTCTAAGAATTTTGTTAATTTTTATTCGGTCAAAGCAATGGTTGCAATGCTTATTTTCACATTGCCTGCTTTTAATAATTCTTTAGAACAAGCCTCCAAAGTAGCACCTGTGGTGATGACATCATCAATCAAAAGCAGATGTTTGTTTTGGATGATATTTGCGTTATGAAGACTAAATTTGGTCTCTAGATTGGTAAATCTTTCCAGTCTTTTTTTTCCTGTTTGTGTATTACTTGCATTCACTTTGATTAAAACATCTGTTAAAAATGGAATTTTTAAGATTCCACTCATGCTTTTTCCAATATTTGTCAATTGATTGTAGCCTCTTTTTTGTTGTTTTTTTTGATGAAGAGGTACTGGAATGATATAATCGACAAGCTTAAATGGGTTTCTCTCAGATAAAATTATTCCAAACCAGTTTCCCAAAAAAGTTCCTATCTCCTGATTATTTTGATATTTCAACTGATGAATCAGTTGCTTGACTTTTCCAGCCGATCGATAGTATAAAAAAGAAGCCCCACTTTCAACGACCACCCTCCCTTCGAGAATTTGAATCAGTGCATTTGATTTAAAATCATTATTGTCAACAAGAGGTAAGTCAATGCTACAACCAATGCAAATTATTTGCTCTTGATCCAAGAGGTTTTGAGAACAACAAACACAACTTTTTGGGTAGAATAGATCGAATATATTTTGGATATATTTCATTTTCATGGCATTTGATGTGAAGATAATAAATTACAAGAAATCCATTCAAAACATTTCAATAAAGAAGCCTTTTTTTTCTTGACAAACTTCATTATTCCTTTATCTTTGCCATCATTATGGCACAACAGGAAGATCAATTTAAAAGAGTTATATCCCACGCAAAAGAATATGGTTATATTTTTCAATCCAGTGAAATATATGATGGATTAAGTGCGGTGTATGATTATGCTCAAAACGGAGTTGAGTTAAAGAAAAATATCCGTGATTATTGGTGGAAATCTATGGTTCAACTGCATGAAAATATTGTTGGTTTGGATGCTTCTATCTTAATGCATCCAACGACATGGAAAGCTTCGGGCCACGTAGATGCCTTTAATGATCCATTGATCGATAATAAAGATTCCAAAAAACGTTACAGAGCGGATGTTTTGATTGAGGACTATTGTGCAAAAATAGAAGCAAAAATCAACAAGGAAATTACCAAAGCTTCCAAACGTTTTGGTGAAGATTTTGATCAAGAACAATTTGTGACAACGAATCCAAGAGTTGTTGGATATCAAGAAAAAATCACCTCAATTTTATCGAGGATGGCTAGATCTCTTGAGAATGAAGATTTGGCAGATGTCAAATTGCTGATAGAAGAACTTGGAATCGCAGACCCTAATACTGGATCTAAGAATTGGACGGATGTAAAACAGTTTAATTTGATGTTTGGTACTCAATTAGGTGCTTCTGCTGAGAATTCGATGAAAGTATATTTACGTCCAGAGACCGCTCAGGGAATTTTTGTGAATTTTCTGAATGTTCAGAAAACAGGACGTATGAAAATACCATTTGGAATTGCACAAATAGGGAAAGCATTCAGAAATGAGATTGTTGCTAGACAATTTATCTTTAGGATGCGAGAGTTTGAGCAGATGGAAATGCAATTTTTTGTAAAACCAGGGACTCAGAAAAAATGGTATGAACATTGGAAAGAAACACGTCTAAAATGGCATCTTTCTTTGGGTATGGGGTCAGAGAATTACCGTTTTCATGATCATGATAAACTAGCTCATTATGCGGATGCTGCTGCTGATATTGAATTTAAATTTCCTTTTGGGTTTAAAGAATTGGAAGGAATTCATTCAAGAACAGATTTTGATTTAAAAGCACACGAACAATATTCTGGAAAAAAATTACAATATTTTGATCCTGAAGAAAATTCTAGGTACACCCCATATGTAGTTGAAACCTCAATTGGTTTGGACAGAATGTTTTTGGCTGTTTTTTCAAACTCATTGGTCGAAGAAACTTTAGAGAACCAAACCACTAGAACTGTTTTAAAACTACCGGCTGTTTTAGCACCAACCAAAGCCGCGATTTTACCTTTGGTAAAAAAAGATGGCTTGCCAGAAATTGCCAGAGAGATTGTGGATGATCTAAAATGGGATTTTACTGTTTTTTATGACGAAAAAGATGCTGTTGGAAAAAGATACCGAAGGCAAGATGCCGCTGGAACTCCATTTTGTATTACTGTAGATCACGATACTTTAGAGGATCAAAGTGTTACCATACGTCACAGAGATAGTATGAAACAACAACGAGTGCAAATTTCTGAATTGAAGAGCATCATCAAAAAAGAGGTTGATGCACAATCGTGGTTGATGAAAATCTAGAAACCCCCAATATTAGTTCCAATCCGAATCCTCTTAAGAAAAAAGCTGATTTACTTCTCCCTTAAAATACAGCTCTTAAATTTACAGAGCCGATATGGATTGTTCTGGAATTTTCACTTTTACGCCCCCTGTAATTTAGGCTTAGATTTAAGTACGAGTTGATTTTTTTATTCCATAAAAATGACCACGAATAATTGGTTCCCTCTTGAAAACCTTCTAACATTTGATAGCCGACCGGAGTGTTTGGATTTCCTACAAAATTATTGAAAAAAGTGGTGAAATTGGCATTGAACTGTGATGTTTCTTTTCCTGAATATAAATAATCTACTCCTATTTTTTGTTGTTTTAATTTTTCAAAATCAGAGATGTTATTTTCTTTATTTTTAAAATGATAAAAAGCAGAAAATTGATTATTTTCATTCAATACATAGCTTATTTTTGGTTGAAATTCAATCGCTTCAATTTCATATTTTCGATTGTCAAAATTTTCAGTTTCTAAATTATTGATAGAAGTCTTTCCAAGAAATTCAACCAACCAATATTTCCCTAATTTATGTTGAAAATCTATCTGATGAAACCTAGTGTTGGTCTGTTGAGTACCGATGATATATTGTTGTTTGTTGTCTGCTTTTGCGAAGGTGTAGCTCGTACTATATTTTTTCAATCCTCTATTGTAGTAGAGACTATTTTTGATCGTATAATTGACACTTATCTGCTTTTCTTCGTTCAGCTCAAATGGGTTAAAATTGAAAGAATTATTGGTTCTTCGTTGTTCGTTTGTGCTGCTTAAGAAAAATTGATTATAAAAATGTGATAGTATTTTTCTGATTCCTTTTTGATCTCTCCATTGGCTTGCATTGATCGTTATTGATTGGTTTATTTTAGCACTTTGAGTGGGAATGAACTGTAAGTTAGGCAGTGGAACTCGTAAATAATTTGCTTGATCTTGAAATTCTGCAATTTCAAATTCGTCAAATTCTTGAATTCCATTTCCATTGTAATCCAGCCATGTATAAAACCCTTGTCCAGCTTCAACTTCTACATATACGAAATCTTGTTGAGCTACATTTCCTGAGAAGGTTTCATATCTAGTTCCAAAAGTGACAAAGTTTTTAAAAAATCGTTGATTGTAAGTTACTCTAGAATTTAAACTTTCTTCGTTTTCTTTGAAGGTATTTTCTGTCTGTCTATAATTTGCATATAAGGATAAATTGCTACGATCTGTTTGAATAATATTGGCATCAAGATAATAGGTCTTTCGGTTGTTTATTTCTGTAAAAGCATTGTTTCTTATACTGTCATTATCTCTGTAATTGAAACCAATCTTTGCAAATACTTTTGTGGTGTCTCCAATGCCCAAATATCCCTCGTATTCTTTATATTTATGATTATTAAGCATTGCTTGTTGAGTGGATTTTAATACTCCATCATTTGTTTCTGTATTGATAAATCCTCCAATCCATGCTTTTGAAAAACGATGTTCAATCCCTCCTTTGAGTCTAAAAAAACTATTTTCCTGTAGCTCCGAATTGTTCGATAAATAGCTACCTTGAGTATAGAGTGAGGTTTTGTCTAATTGAAATTTAGCATCAATAGCATGCTTATTCCCTGTGTAATTGTCAGAAAATTGAAGCTGTTTCAAAGAATAGGTAAAGTAACTTTCTGGGTCTTTTTTTACCGTAAAGTCAATACCAACTTGTTGTTGATTTCCGATTGGGTTAATTAAGTTCCAATCTCTGTTAAACTCTACCGCTTGAAAACGTTGAATTGTTTTGAAATTTTCATGAATAAAAAGGTAATTGACATCACTGAGAACCTTCCATTTATTGTCAATAATTGTTTGTTTCCAATGAATCTTTGTAGCGGCACCCGTATTCAAGTTTTGATCGATGTTTGAAAATAAATTTTGATCATTATTACTCAAGGCCAATTCAGCTGAGATGCTAGTTTTTTCTGATGGATTAAAAGTAGAATTCAAGACGGCCACTTGTAATTTTGTGGGGGCAATCAATTGAATGATGGGGGCGTAATTTCCTAAATTTGTCCCAACAAATGCAAATACGTTTCCATTGGCTAAGGTTTGTTCAAGGATGTAATCTCCTTGATTTTCACCCACATTGGTAAAGGTTACTGAAAACAACTCATCATTTTGATTGGTAGAATATTCAAAGACCTCATCGTTTCCATTTTGTATTTTTTTGTAAAGAATTCGGTTAGGGTCATAAGTATCGGGATATGCACTTTCGGTGACCATCAAATCTGGATTGTTTCCAGCATTAGCTAGCACTTGTTTTTGTGCCTCTGTTAAGGTCAATTGAATCGATTGATTTTTAACATCATTTTCGTTGTAAAAGTATCCAGCAATTTCAATTTTATCGGTCTTATATTCTCCTTTTTCATAGGTAATAAAACGGGTATAATTTCGATTTGAAAACTGAAATTCTATTCGGATACGCATGTCATTGGTGATTGGAAATGTTGTATTAAAACGGATTTCTCCAATATTATAATCAATCATATAATCTTGATCTGCACCTCTGGTAATTTCAGAACCATTGACAAATACTTTTTCACTCCCTGAAATGATGACAAAATTAGGTTCATTATTAGGACCATAAATTTTATAAGGTCCTTGATTTCCCTCAGAACCAATAAAATTATAAGAAGTAAATTGCCCTCTAACAACGGCACCAGATGCAGAAATCGTACTGCGATCATTTAAATTCGCCTCTACCTCAAGCCCAGACACCTGTTTTTCAAATGTTAAGAAGTAGCTGTCATCGTTTTTTAAACTCACGTCTCCCGCTTTAACTCGCCAATCTTCGCTATAGAGTTCAATAAAAATTCGATCAAAATCTGTAATACTTTGTGAGTATCCATTATCCTGGAGGGGAATATTGGTATCAAATATGTTGGCTCTTATAGACACTTTATCCGATAGCTTTCCCTCAATAGTAATGTCCATAGAGGAATTTGTTACCGTACTTTGATTGTTTCCAGAGGTGATTCCTCGATTGATAAAACCACTCGTTTTTAAGCCTTCAAACAGTTGAATTTCACGTGTGGGTTGGTTGGTTGTTAAGCTGTATAATTTTCCTTCCGTAGAATTATTTGGGAGAATGAATTTTTTATCAAATGGACTGTAAGTTTTGGTAATAAAATCAGGATAACGAAAATATTCTATCGTAATATGTTGATGTTCCTTTGAATTGATAATTAAAAGAGCCTCATTGTATATTACCTCATACTCAGTTGGATAAATTATTTTTTGAACACTAGAAAGTACCTTGAAGTTTTGGGGATTAATTGGAACAGAATCAAATCTGATGGTATCTTTGGAAACCGTCATCTTTTTTGATCTAAAATCTGATGAAAAGTTTTGAGCATTGGCAATAAAGCCAATACACAACAACAGGAAGCACCAAGCATTTTTAATCATATATTACAAACGTATGAATTGTTTAATTAGTCTATGAATCAGAAGGACTGTTTTAGGAGCGTTCTATTCAATGCCAAAAACTTGTTTGGAATTTTCGGTTGTAATTTTTGCAATTTCCTCAGAAGACAGGTTGTAAATACTCGAAAGTTGATCTACAATATGAGTGATATAACTACTTTCATTTCTTTTGCCTCTGTAAGGAACTGGTGATAGGTAAGGAGCATCCGTTTCTAAAACGATGTGTTGAATGTCTATTTGATCAAGAAAGGTGTTGATCTTCCCGTTTTTAAAGGTTGCAACTCCACCAATTCCTAATTTCATCCCATAAGAAATCGCTTTGTGAGCCTGTTCTAGAGTCCCCGTAAAACAATGAAAAATTCCATGTAAATCTTCTCCTTTTTCCAGTTCTAGAATTTCAAAAATTTCATCAAAGGCTTCCCTGCAATGGATTACAATGGGAAGTTTTTTTTCTTTTGCCCACTGAATTTGAAGCTGAAAGGCTTCTTGTTGTTGGGCTAAAAAAGTAGTGTCCCAATACAAATCAATCCCAATTTCACCAATGGCATAAAAAGGGCGTTTGTCAATCCAATTTTTAACTTGGGCGAGTTCTTTTTGATAATCCGATTTTACAGAAGTCGGATGCAATCCCATCATTAAAAACATCTCATCAGGATATGCCATTTCCAATTCAAGCATTCTATCTGTATAGCTGCTATCGATAGCAGGAATAAAAAATCTAGAAACCCCAACATCTTTGGCTCGTTGAATCATTAGATCTCTGTCTTGATCAAATTGTTCTGAATATAAATGAGTATGCGTATCTGTGATCATAATTTTCTACTACAAAAATAAGGGTTCTTTCTTTTTGAATCTGTTATTTTTGTGTTACAAAAGTAAAACTAAATGAGCCGTCTAAACAAACTATTGTTAAAAAAGAAATACCTCAAAATACCGCTAACAAAAAAGGTCACAAATCATTTGGAGCTCGACGCTTGTATCAATGGAGTTCACGGAAAATTTATCTTGGATACAGGAGCCTCAAATTCATGTGTTGGATTTGATATGATTGACTATTTCAAGCTAGATACCATTGAAAGTGATACCAAAGCTGCAGGTGCAGGGGCGATTGATATGGAAACACAGCAATCAAAAAATAATCGTTTAGAAATAGGTGAATGGAAAACCCAAAAATTTCATTTGGTATTGTTTGATTTAACTCATGTAAATACAGCGTTGATTCAACACAACGCAGAGGAAGTTCACGGAATTATTGGTGCCGACATCCTTCAAAAAGGGAAAGCGATCATTGATTATCACAAGAACTTTTTATACCTAAGAAACGTAAAAAAATAGTAATAGAATTGTATCTTTGATGCGCTAAATAATATACATATGAGCTTGCAAAAACAAATAATGGAAGAAATGAAAGCAGCAATGAAATCTAAAGATACGGTTGCATTGCAAGCATTAAGAGCTGTGAAATCTGCTTTCTTACTTGCCAAAACTGAAGCGGGTGCTGGTGATGATTTAACTGCAGAACAAGAAATGAAAATCATCCAAAAGCAAGTCAAACAACGGAAAGATAGTGCGGCTATTTTTATAGAGCAGGGAAGACAAGATCTCGCAGAACCCGAATTAAAAGAAGTTGCCATACTCGAAAAATTCTTACCTGAGGCTTTGTCTGAAGAGGCCATTGAAAAAGTTGTTTTAGAGACCATCTCCAATCTTGGTGCAGAGGGCATGAAAGACATGGGAAAAGTAATGGGTGTTGTTTCCAAACAATTGGCAGGTCAAGCAGACGGTAAGACCATCTCTGGAATTGTTAGAAAAAATTTAGGATAAAAAATATACAGGCCCCGTGGCGCAACTGAATAGCGCACTGGATTTCGGCTCCAGCGGTTGTAGGTTTGAATCCTACCGGGGTCACGGATTATTCCCAAAAATAATTTTTTATTTCTGGGAATATTTTTTTGAGTATATATCACTAATTCCACTCAAAAAGTCCGAACTACTGTATGTTTGGGTCACAAATTATCCTCAAGAATAATAATTTATTTTTGGGGATAATTTTATTAAAAAAGTTTGCCAAAAAATTAAAAAGTGAATGTTTCCTCGTTATTTTTAAAAGATTTAAACTCCAAGACATAACCATTTGGATCTTTAACAAAAAACGAAACATGTTCCCCTTTTTTATTTTTTAAAAAACATGTTTGGTCGATTATTTCAATAGCTGTGTAACTTAATTTTTTAAATAATTTTTGCCATTCTTGTCGTTTAATAATAACACCATAATGAAAAGAGGGTAAAATATTCCCCTCAAAAATATAATCAGGGCTGTTAAAACTGTATTTTCCAGCTTTTGTAAAAGTTGTTTGATGCCCAAAAAGATTCACGTCAACCCAATTTTGTGTTGACCTTCCGATTTCACAGCCTAACTCATTTTTATAAAACTCTATGGTATTAGAAATACTTAAACAAGGCAAAGAGAGATGAAAAATTGTATTCATAGTGTTGTTCAATTATTTTAATCTTTAATTATGTCAAAATTAAGGTTTGGGTCATTGTTTTTATCGTCTTCTATAAATCCTGAATCCTCATTAAGTTCAGATTGTTCGTCTTCAAATTCTTGAATAATTTGATTCATTTTTTTGCCTATTTTGATTAAATACACAGTATCAGTACTTTTCAATTCTACAGCTTGAATTGTTTCTCCAGTACCATTTTTAAATTCTATGATATCATTATCACCATAGCCATCAGGAAATTTTTCTACAAAAAGATTTAGAATATTTGGGGTTAATTTTTCAAAGCCAACAATAATTCGTTTCATTTTTTTAAAAGTTTAATATATAAGCAAAAACTAAGGGCGCCACAATTGTTGCGTCACTTTCTATTATAAATTTTGGAGTATCTATATCGAGTTTACCCCATGTGATTTTTTCGTTTGGATCAGCTCCAGAATAGGAGCCATAACTTGTTGTAGAGTCGCTAATCTGGCAAAAGTAACTCCAAAAAGGAGTGTTTTCTTGACCCATATCTTGGTAGAGCATTGGGACCACACAGATAGGGAAATCACCTGCTATACCACCTCCTATTTGAAAGAAACCAATACCATGTTCTGAATTTTTAGAGTACCAATCAGCAAGGAAGGTCATGTATTCAATTCCAGATTTCATTGTACTCGCTTTAAGCTCTCCTTTTAATACATATGAAGCAAAAATATTTCCCATTGTGCTATCTTCCCAACCAGGAACAACCATTGGTAAATCTTTTTGAGCCGCAGCGTACATCCAAGAGTCTTTAATATCAATTTCATAATACTCTTCTAAAACTCCGGAGAGTAATAGCTTATACATAAATTCATGAGGAAAGTAACGTTCATTATTCTCCTCTGCATCTTTCCAGATTTTGATGATATGTTTTTGAAGACGCCTAAATGCCTCTTCTTCTGGAATGCAGGTATCTGTCACCCTATTTAGTCCTTTCAACAATAAATCCCATTCGTCCTCTGGTGTTAAATCTCTATAATTGGGGACACGTTTGTAATGAGAATGTGCGACTAAATTCATAATATCTTCCTCTAAATTTGCACCTGTACAAGAAATAATATGGACTTTATTCTGTCTAATCATTTCAGAAAAAGTTTTTCCAATTTCTGCTGTACTCATTGCGCCAGCCATTGAGACTAACATTTTTGAATTGTTGTTTAGTTGGTGTTTATAGGCTTTTGCAGCATCTACTAATACTGCTGAATTGAAGTGTAAAAAATGAGTCTCCAAAAACTTGGAAATTGGACCTTTAGAATTCGTCATAGTCATTGTCTTTGAATTTAGATAATTTGCTGAAAGGAGAATCAAAATTGTCATCAAAGTCTTCTTCAAACTCCTCTATCATTTTATTATTTGAAAACTTATAACTGAGCATTTTGTAGTATAATTTAGCAGCTAAAAAATCGGGCGCTTTATTAGTTGAATTTGGACACAATTCTACGATATCGAAACCAACAACATTTTTTTCACGAAACACTTTACTAAGAAATTCTATGGTTTCATTCCAAAGTAATCCTCCAGGCTCAGGAGTTCCAGTACTGGGCATTATGGAAGGATCTAAAACGTCCAAATCAAATGTAATAAAAACGTTTTCTGTCATTTGTTCTATGGCACTATCCATCCAAAAGTCATCTTGTGCTATTTCATGTGCAAAATAGACCTTTTCGAAATCCATAGTAAGCTTTTCAGAAACATCCATAGATCGAATTCCAATTTGTATAAGATTTGTGTGTTGACTTGCCTCATAAACAGCGCAAGCATGGTTATATTTTGACCCCTCATATTCTTTTCTCAAATCAGCATGTGCGTCTAAGTGAAGTACAGTTAGGTTATCAAAGCTTTCATAAAATGCTCTAATGGTACCAATGGAAATTGAATGCTCTCCTCCAAAAAGTGTTACAAATTTATTACATTTAATTTGTTTCTTGACTGTTTTATAAACGGCCTCTACCATGGCCTGTGGGGAAGAGTTTTCTGTAATAGCATTTAAAATAGAAATTCCATTTTTATAAACTTCACTTTCTGTTTCAATATCATACAATTCCATGTTTTCTGAAGCTTCAATAAAGGCATCAAATCCTTTATCTGCCCCTTTTTGCCAAGTGCTTGTGCCATCAAATGGCACTGGAAGTAATACGATTTTTGCTTTATCGTATTTTGCAAATTTTTCTGGGATTCCCCCAAATATTTTAGGTGAGCTCATATCCTAAGATGTTTAAAAAATCTTTATTAGTTTGTTGTTCTTTATTTTGAGTAATCTCAAGGGTTTCATTTTTATTTTTAGCGATTAAAATATGTTGGGGAGCTGGAATTAAACAATGTTGTAAACCTCCATATCCTCCAATGTTTTCTTGATAAGCACCAGTATTAAAAAATCCAATGAAAAGTGGTTTGTCTGGACGATATTTTGGTAAATAGACGGCATTGACATGCTGTTCGCTATTATAATAATCGTCACTATCGCAAGTCAATCCACCTAGTAGTATTCGCTCATAAGAGTCGTTCCATCGGTTGAGGGGAAGCATTATAAAGCGCTTATTGATTGCCCATGTATCTGGCAATGTGGTGATGAATGAAGAATTTATTATGTTCCATTTTTCACGATCATTTTGTTGTTTTTGACACAAAACTTCATAGATCATACCACCACTTTCACCAACTGTAAAACTTCCAAATTCGGTAAAAATATCTGGAAAAGACACACCAGCTTCGGTACAGGTGAGTTGAATTTGATTGATAATCTCTTCAATCAAATACTCATAATCAAAATCAAATGCCAGAGAGTTTTTTATAGGAAATCCGCCACCAATATTCAAACTGTCTAATGTTGGACATGCTTTTTTTAGGTTGACATAGACTTTTAAGCATTTTAATAATTCATTCCAGTAATATGAGGTGTCTCTAATTCCTGTATTAATAAAAAAATGTAACATTTTTAGTTCAACATGAGGATTGTTTTTGATTTGTTGATTATAAAAATCTACTATATTTTTATATCCAATACCTAAGCGTGAGGTGTAAAATGCAAATTTTGGTTCTTCTTCAGAAGCAATTCGAATTCCTACTTTGAATTTATGTTTGATTTCATTCATTAATAGAGGTAATTCCTCATAATTGTCTATAATCGGGATGCAATTTTTATGTCCATCATTTATGAGCTTTGCTATATTAGATATATATTTCTCTCTTTTAAATCCATTGCAGAGTACAAAGGTGTTATTTTCAATTTTACCTTCTTCTTTTAATGCTTCAACAATATCTATATCAAATGCAGAGGAGGTTTCAATGTGAACATCGTTTTTAAGAACTTCATCCAGAACAAACTTAAAATGTGAGCTTTTGGTGCAATAGCAATAGTGATACTTTCCTTCGTAGTTGATTTTACTCATTGCATTGTAAAACCATTGTTTAGCTTTATTTATGTTTTAAGAAATTTTAGGTAAATAAGTAAACCTCAGAGGAGTTCCAAATTGATGGACCAATTCCATCAAATCGATGTTATGGAACTTGAGGCTATTTTCTTTTAAATTAAACTCTTGATTTGGAAAATCAAAAGTTTGATTAATAAAATCTATATATTTTGTTTTCATTGAATTTTAAGAAAAAATAGTTACTGTCTGCCTGAATCGGCTAATTTTTAAATAGTAATATTATCAATGAAATTCAAATTCTAATTTGCAATATTAAAAAGCAAATTATATTGTAGAAGAAAAACAAAAAAACGGAAGTTAGCTTTAAATTTCGGGGGTTTAAACGATAAACCAAATCTGGGTTTGACTTCCTAATTCCCAGAGCACCGAACGTAAAAACAGATTTCAAAGTGTTCAGCCAAAAGATGTATGATACATCAATTGAATAGCAAAGTAAAGTTAAAAATCAATACATTGTATTATTTTTTTTAAAAAATTCACCAATTTCATTAATAAAGTTCGAACTTTCGAAAGTTTGGGTCACGAATCAATCAAAAAGCAAGCGAAATCATAAAGCTTGCTTTTTTGATTTTGTGTCTTTTTGATTTTCAAAGCGGAGCTTTGTAGGATCAGCGCAGCTACTCCTATAAATTATAGCCTGCTTTTTATCAATAATCTTACTTACTATCAATTATGTATCGTCATTAGTTTAATTATTTTTTATATTGCAATTAGGAATTAACTATGAAAAGATTTTTACTTATATCCCTATTTGCTTTGTTCGTTTCTTGTGGTGATGATGATAGTGAAAAATGTGATTGTGGAGACGTTGAGGATTATGGTTGGGCGTATGAAGATGGGGAGGAATTGTATTTATTAGATATTAGAAACACTTGTTCGGGTATTATTGAGAATGATGTTCAAGTGACTTATGACGACTTTAGTACGTATAGGTATGGCAGTACATTTTGTGGTTATCAAGATAGAAGATTAAACTAAATTTATCAGAATATTTAAGATTATGAAAAAACTTTTATTTATTTCCTTACTGGCTTTGTTCCTTTCTTGTGACTCTAGAATGGAGCTTTGGGAGCTAACTGAGGTGATTTATAAAGACATAGTAGAAGAGTTTAAGAGCAATCCACTAACATCAAAGTCGAGAGTTAAAAAATTCACACTTGTTAGAAAAATTGGGAATGTTTACGAGGGAATTTTAGATGTTGAGATTAAGAATGATTTATTGGATGAAGCAATTGACGAAAGTGAGCTAGGGAAACTTATCAAGACTCTATCTAACCAGAAATATGAAGTTGAGGTTATATATGACGGAGAAAACTATGAATGGGAAATAAAAGATTGAATAAACTCAATAAAAAACAATTAACTATGAAAAAACTTTTACTGATAACCTTACTATCTTTATTTGTTTCTTGCGGTGGGAGTGGTGATGATTGCTGTTTGTCTGGGGTAATGCAGTTAACCATTGTAAATAATTTTGATAGATGGACCATTAATTCAATTCAGTTGCAAGGTTATGATTTTCAAAACTTGAGTATATCGGGGTCAGACTCTAGAACGTTTGTATTAATTGATGGGATTCCAACGGGTGGCTTAGACGCAGGAGTTACAATTGGTTTTAGTTGTGATTTCAGTGATGATTTAATTGCTGATACTAGGGTTGATTTTTATGATGGTCAAACGACTAAAATAACAATAAACCCAACTCCCGATCATGGTGGTGATGCTACGCTTCAAGATTGCTTTAAATATGCATTTTCAGTATCCAACAATTAGAATATCAATCTATCATAATATTCAAAACAATGATTAAAAAGATACTTAACGGACTCTTATTCCTGACCTTAATGTTTTTTTCTTGTAACAATGATCCCGATTGTGATTGTGGAATGATTGAGGCTAAATATACTGAGCTCACAGAGGAAAATGGATCTATCTATTATTTTAATATTAATAACGATTGTACCAATCAAGTTGAGTTTAGCATACAAATGAACTACAGCATCTACTCAAACTATATGGCTGGAGAGCGAATTTGCGATATTGACGAGATAAGACTAAACTAACTTCTAGGCTCATATATGTTTTTTAGTCTAGTCAATCCATTTATGTAACATTATTTTATCACTGTAGGGTTGATTCCTATCATTTTCAGTCCTTCTTCCAATGCTCCATAAGAGTTACTGCCATAATAAAATAGTTGCAAGACATGAGTTGTTTTTTCATTGGAGTTTAATACTTTGTCAGATTTTACTCTTTCTCTTAATTCTAGAATAGTCGGTTTAAATGATAGTTTGTCTTTAAGTCGAAATTTAACAATATCCATAATTCTATAAGTATGTTCAGCCAGTTCTTTTTCATCTATCTGAATGTTGTAATTATGATATTGAACCTTCACTAAATCACCTTCACCATTCTCCCAATAAAACTCTTTATCAGTTGGTTTGGGAGCTTGTTGTTTATTCGGTACTTGACTAGTTATATGATTGAAGAATAGGAAGCCTATTAGCAACAATATCGGGTGAATTTTTTTCATAGTTTTTTGTAAAATGAGGTCAAAATATACGATAAATCTAATAAACATTCGACACATTATTTCATGTCATCAATGATTAATTTTAGTATATTTCACTTTAATAAATTAACCCGATGAAAAGGATCATTTCGCTCAATACTGATTAAATCAATTATAGAATCATATGATGAACTCACTCAAAACATGGAAATATTTACTTCCTGTAACAATTTTCTTTGTGTTTATAATCAATCTATTACAAGGTGCTTACACAGAATTATTACCTGATGAGGCTTATTATTGGATGTACTCTCAAAATATGGATTGGGGATTTTATGATCATCCTCCGGCTGTAAGTGTTTGGATATACTTAAGTAGCTTGTTTTTTTCAGGAGAAATAGGAGTTCGTTTTTTTTCTGCGGTTAGTTATTGTGTCATTATTTGGATGGTTTGGAAGACTATTGATCACCCTAGAAAAAAAGAATTTACCTGGTTATTTTTGACCATCATTCTTTCATCGGTATTATTAAGTGTTTATGGTTTTATTACGACTCCTGATACCGCGTTAATGATGTTCTATTCAGTATTCTTATATGCTTATCATATGTACTTGTCAAAAAATAGTTTGATGAGTTATTTGTTGCTATCAATATCCATCGCAGGAATGATGTATAGCAAATATCATGGATTCTTAATAATATTATTTGTAATTCTTTCAAATTTTAAATTATTAAAGGATTCAAAGTTATGGCTTACCGTCTTATTTAGTGTGGTTTTATATTTCCCACATCTATATTGGCAGTGGAACAATGATTTTATTTCATTTAAATTTCATCTTATTGAACGTGGAAATAGAGTCTATAAATTTGAAAATACATTGCTTCATTTTGTCAATATAATTATCATATTTGGATTTACTTTTCCTATTATTTATCAGGCTTTTTTTAAATACATAAAAACAAAAAATCAATTTTTGAAAAGTCTTAACTACATTGTTTTAGGATTTATTATTTTCTTTTTTCTTTCGTCATTTAAAGGGCATGTTCAAGCACAATGGGTAATTGCAATGGCTATACCACTGACAATTATTACATTTCTATTTTTGATTGATTACGAAAAAAGTAGAAAGAGATTTTTGATCTTAGCCATTCTAAATTTTGTCATCATACTCATGGTAAGAGTTCATATAGCTCAGCCTTTTTTACCCATTAAAATAGAAACCGAAGGAAATAAAAAATGGGCTACAGAATTAAAAGAAAAAACTCAGGGCACAAAAAAATTATTTATCAACTCCTATCAACATGCTGCAACCTATTGGTATTATGCAGATGAGAAATCTTATTACCTTAAAAATTATACGGGTAGAACAAATCATTTTTCACTTCTGCAAATTAATAAAGACCTCTCTGAGGATAATTTGTTTTTGGTTAGAAAAGTAAGATCAACTCCATTAGATATCGGGATTGGAGTAAGAAAAAAAGATTCAATTTTTGCAGAACCTGTAAAAAACTATCGTGATATCTCACAAATTGAGGTGAACATCTTAAATGAGAAGATTTTACTTAGTGATATTGATGAAAATATTCTTGAATTAGAATTGGTTAACCATTTTGATCGAACAATTGCTTTGAATGAGTTCCAAATAGTTATTGGATTTGTGAGTGCTGATAAAAGTAATATGTATTGGTTAGAAGCAGAGACGAACTCCCAGAATTTGACTTTACCCAGTAAAACACCTGTTAGGGCAAACATCTCATTTGATGGAACTCAGATCAAAGATCCAACTCTTTATGTAAATATTGGAATAGGATTATTTAATTCACCTCAGGTAGATATCATTCGTGCAAGCCAAAATCACAAATATCAAATAAAAAAGTAGTCAAAACTTAATTTTTTATACGAATCAGACGAGCTTTTTTTAGTTTTGAAGCTCTTGATTCGGGTCTCATAAACTTCATGTTTAATTTTGATACCCTAAAGTGATCTACTTTTATTGAATCTATAATTTGAACACCACTTTCCTTTATCCTTTTAAAATGTTCATTTTTATCCACAAAAATCCAAGTATCTTTTGTTGAGTTTTGAATTTCTTTTATGGAAATTTCAGGAGTGTTTCTTTGTGTATAAAAATCTAAAGTCCAAGAATAACCCTCATCAAACATAAAAATTTTCTCAGTGTCGATATTTTTTTCAGTAATAATTCTAGAAAGCTGAATTCCTGCTTGATATTGAAGTAGTTTGGGGTAAAAATATAGGTTTAAAGCAGTGTTTAAAAATACCATCATCAAAACCGAAATCACAACCAGTTTGATGTAGGGATTATTTTTGACATGAATTATTCCAAAACCTATTAGAATTATAGTGAAGAGTACTGCAAGGATTACTCCAAAATTTGCTTTGGGTTCAAAAACAAAAAATAGGAGAACAATAATTGCAGGAATCAGGATAAGAATCAAAACATAGTCGATAATTAGAAAGACTTTTAGGATCGTTTGTTTTTCCTTTTCATGCCAATTAAAAATAAAGTGAGCGGTTAAAATTGACAATAGAGGAATCAATGGATTTATATGATGGGGAAGTTTAAATTGAGAAAAACTCATAACAAATAAAGTAGTAAACACTCCTGCGATAGTTAATACCTCAATTAATTTTATGGGTCTAAATTTATGTTGAATCCATTTTTTCAAAATTTTTAATAGGCCATAATACATGAGTAAAGACCATGGGAAAAACAACCAAAGTAGAGAATGGAAAAAGAAAAAATAATCGGTGTTGGTCGGTATTAAGTTGGTTGCTGTGGCTCTCTCAAAACTCTGTTTCCACAAAATGAATTCAACACCTTGCTCTCCAAATTGAACATAATAAGCATAAACAACTGGAGTGATAGTTATCAAGAAAACAATCAATCCAATGATGGTTTTGTAAGACCATAAAATTTTCACTTTTTTCATAAAGATCATTTGAGATATTATGGCAAAGAAAACAATCATAGGTCCGTACAATCCTTTCGTTGAAAAAGAAATTCCTAGTCCAATTGCACCAAGAATGATCGATGTTGTTTTTTGAGTATTTATGTATCTGAATAACTGCCAAATGGCAAAAATGGTAGCACCAGTTAAAACTGCATCAGTTCTTACATCATGATTGGCAAGGAAAATAGTTTGACTTGTCAAGAATATAAGTGCAGAAATATGAGCAATGGTATATTTCTTATACAAATCTCTTGCTAAAAAGAATACTGATATTGATCCAAGAAGTGTAAATAATAAAGACGGAATCCTATATGCCCATTCGGTTAATCCGAAAAGTTTATACGAAAGAGCTGCCAACCAAAAATGCATATGCGGCTTGTCTAAATAGGGCTCATTTCCTCTTTGTAAATCAAAGAAGTTATCTGTTAAATAAACTCTCATAGACATTACTGCTTGTTGTGCAGAATCATTTTCCATCAATGGAATAAATAAACCACTGATATAGGTCAAAGCAATGAATGCGTATAGATATTTAAATAGTGATTCAGTTTTCATGATTCTTGGTTAGAGGTTGAAGATGTAATTTTAGTTTTGTTAAAATAAAAATGATACCAATCAATGAAATTAATGAAGTAATTAAATTGAAGGTGAAGCCAATACTTGTGGATATGATTTCTTCAGTCCCAAGAAATTCTGCAGATTTAAGAAAAATATACTCTCTTATTCCAAAGCCAGAAAATGAGATTACTGAGGCAACACTTGATATAAGAAAAACCAATCCATACCCTAAAAAATCTAAGGTTTCAACTCGAATTGATCCTAATATCAGTAAAACTGACGATACTTGTAATAATTGAATAATTATAGAATAGAAAAAGCCTTTTGCATAGTACTTTTTGATGTCATTATCAAAGATTTTAAATATAGATTGAGCAATCCAATAGAGAAGAATAGCAACAACTATTCCCAAGATTAGAAATTCCCAAGAATTAAAAAACAGATTAGATGCAAGTAGGGCAGAAATACAACAAATAGCAATGAGACCTAGAAGTCTGTCCAGTAAAATAATTTTTGTTAGTAGCTTAACAGACCAATTGAATTTATTTTTAAGTAGGTATATCTTATAAGCATCTCCACCAATTCCACCTGGAATGAAGAAATTATAGAACATCCCTACAAAGTATAATTTTAAATTGCTTAGTTGAGAAATGTGAAGAGAATGACTATGAAATATATATGTAAGTCGAATTGAAGACATCATTTGTGATAAGACAAATAAAATAATCGCGAATGCCATCAATAAAGGATCTACAGTTTTGTATAAACTGATAAGACTTCCAAATTCAATTTTAGTGTAAACCAAATATAGTAAGCCAACACTTATTAAAATCTTCGCAAGTTGTTTTATTATTTTTTTACTCATGCATCAATGTGTAGCATTAGTATTGGATTTTTTCTCAAGTACAGGGAAGTGTATTTTTCTTGTTTTATAGGGGCGTTTTTTCTGGGATTCATAATAGGTTCTCATGATCAGATCTGCAATAAATCCAAAAAAGAAGAATTGAATACCAATGATTAGTAAAGAAACACCTAAAATCAAAATGGGTCTTCCCCAAATATCCTCTCCAAAGATTTTTTTAACCAGTAAATAGATATTTATGATCAATCCCATTGCGATAAAAAAAAGTCCATAATTTCCAAAAAGATGTATAGGCCTTTGTAGATATTTTCGCTTAAAAATTATTAATAAAATGTCGTTTATAACTTTGAGAGTTCTTCCCAAACCATATTTAGATTTCCCAAATTTTCTTGGATGGTGTTTTACAGAAACTTCAGAAATTTTAGCACCATTTAAGTGAGCCAAAAGATTAATAAAACGATGCATTTCACCATATAAGTTTAAATCTTTTGCTATTTCTTTTCTAAAGATTTTTAATGCACAACCTTGGTCTTTTAAGTTTAATTGAGTTGCTTTTTTGATCATGAAATTGGCAATTTTAGAAGGGAAAGTTCTTAAAAAATTGTCTTTTCGTTTTGAACGAACTCCTGTTACCACATCCCAATCCTCTTCAACTAATTTTTTTAACATCATTGGGATGTCTTCAGGATCATTCTGCATGTCACCATCTAACGTAATGATAAATTCTCCTGACGCATAATCGATACCAGCAGCAAGTGCCAAACTCTGACCATAGTTTTTTCTTAATTCAATCAGAATCACTCGCTCATTATTCATCTCCTTTACATTTGCTATCGTTTTATCCACTGAAAAATCATCTACAAAAATGATTTCATAATTGTATCCCTCTAAAGCGGTATCTATTTTTTCAGTCAAAGGAATCACATTGTCTTCTTCGTTGTATAAGGGAATGACAATAGAAAGCAATCCGTAATTTTGCTTAGAGGAGATGTTATTTGTGTTCGAAGTATACATATTTAATTACTAATTGAACAAATTTATAGGTTGGATTAACAGGGTAAAGTTCCTAAAAATTTATGAGAAATTGTAAAAAAATAATTGCTGTAATTTAATATTTAAAACAAATTTTATTTTGATTATCACAAAGAGTTTTTTGAATTTATCAAACAAAATAATCCAATAGGGAGAATATCCGTTTTTCAATTATTTATTTTAACAACCCTATTTTTAAAAAATTCATAATTTTTTTTCGATAGATTGATTTTTCCTAAATTCTTTGCTAAAACTGTCAATTAATGAATGCTTTTAAAAAATTAATTGATAGTTTTACGCAATTATTATTAGAAATGAAAGTGCATCAGCCTACTTATAGATTACCAAATTCATTGACTCGTCCGAGTCACGTAGCTTTATGCCCGCGTTCTAACAACCGTCGCCCTTAGGGTGTTATTATAATCTATGGAACCTAGGTGAGTCCGGTTCTTTTTTCAATCACATTTTTTCCAAAACATAATTTTTTAAAAATCTATTGATAATGAAATTATTTATCACAGATAAATCACATCATATATATGCACGTGAAATTTGTGTTGCTATTGAAGATGCTGCACAAGTTAGAGGAACTGGCATTGCGAAACGTTCTTTAGAATACGTTTGTTCAAAGATTGAACAAGGCGACGCTGTCATTGCATTGGAAGATAATAATTTTGCAGGGTTTTGCTATATCGAAACTTGGGATCATGGTAGATTTGTAGCCAACTCAGGGCTTATAGTACATCCCAATTACAGAAATCAAGGACTGGCTAAAAAAATCAAAAAAATGATTTTTGAGCATTCTAGAGACAAATACCCAACCGCAAAAATATTTAGCATCACAACAGGATTGGCTGTCATGAAATTGAATACAGCCCTAGGATATAAGCCTGTAACTTTTTCAGAACTTACCAAAGAGCCCTCCTTTTGGAAAGGATGTCAAACCTGTAAAAATTATGATGTTCTTCAGCGTACTTCTCAATCTATGTGCTTGTGTACAGGGATGCTTTACGATCCAGAGAATCAAAAGAAAAAAACACAAAAAAAGATAAAAGCAGCAACTTTTAAACGTCTAAAAAGGATCAAACAAACACTATTTCTTAACAAACATAAAAATGAAAGATAAAGACAAACTAGTATTGGCATACAGTGGTGGATTGGATACTTCTTACTGTGCGGTTCATTTATCTCAGGATTTAGGGTATGAAGTCCACGCCATTAGTGTAAATACGGGAGGATTTTCTCATTCTGAGATAGCATCTATTGAATCAAAAGCATATCAAATGGGAGTTTCATTCTATAAAAATATAGAAGCCACTGAGAAATTTTTTGAGAAAGTAGTCAAGTATTTAATTTTCGGGAATGTACTAAAAAATAATACCTACCCACTTTCTGTTAGTGCCGAACGTATCATTCAAGCGATTGAAATTGTTGAATATGCAAAATCTATCAATGCCAAATACATCGCTCATGGAAGTACAGGAGCAGGTAATGATCAAGTAAGGTTTGATATGATTTTTCAAATTTTGGCACCTGAAATTCAAATCATAACCCCGATTCGTGATCAAAAATTGAGCAGGCAGGAAGAAATTTCATATTTAAATTCTAAAGGAATTGACTTGTCTTGGAACAAGGCAAAGTACTCGATAAACAAAGGACTATGGGGGACAAGCATAGGTGGTGATGAGACACTCACCTCTCATTTGACTTTGCCTGAGGAAGCCTATCCTTCGTCATTGGAAAAGAAAGATCAAACTTTGGTAACGCTGAGCTTTTTAAAAGGAAAACTGATGGCGATCAATGGGATAGAAAATAAACCCGTTAAAAATATTCAAATTCTAAATGAATTGGCTTCTGACTATGCCATTGGAAGAGATATTCATGTTGGTGATACCATTGTAGGGATTAAGGGTCGTGTTGGTTTTGAGGCACCTGCTGCACTTATCATCATCAAAGCACATCATCTTCTGGAAAAACATACGCTTTCAAAATGGCAACTTCAGCACAAAGATAATTTGGCGAGTTATTATGGAATGCATTTGCATGAGGGTCAGTACCTTGATCCTATGATGCGAGATATTGAAGCGTTTTTTGAATCAAGTCAAAAGAGTGTAACGGGAGATGTTTCTGTGGTTTTAAAGCCCTATCATTTTACTTTAGAGGGCATTTCCTCGTCATATGATTTGATGAAATCTGAATTTGGCAGTTATGGCGAAATGAATACCTCTTGGACAGCCGATGATGCAAAAGGATTCATAAAAATCTCCGCCAATCAAAATAAAATTATTCAAAGCGTAAATTATAAATGATGATACAAGTAGGGATTATTGGTGGTGCAGGATACACTGCCGGGGAGTTAATCAGGTTGCTTTTAAAGCATCCAAAAGTTAGCATTGATTTTGTATACAGTACCTCTAGTGCTGGGATGTTGATCAGTGATGTCCATCAAGATTTAATTGGGGAAACCACACTGTGTTTTTCAGATCAGATTCATCCAAATATTGATGTTTTATTTTTATGTTTAGGACATGGAAATTCAAAAGTTTTTCTTGAAAAATATTGTTTTTCTGACCAAACTAAAATCATTGATTTAAGCCATGATTTTAGATTGAATTCGCATTCAAATTTCAAGAACAAAAAATTCATTTATGGTCTTCCTGAACTGAATAAATTACAAATTAATAATGCAAAATACATCGCCAATCCAGGATGTTTTGCCACAGCCATTCAATTGGCACTTTTACCATTAGCAGCCCATGGTTGGATTCAAAATTCAATTCATATCAATGCTGTTACAGGTGCTACTGGAGCAGGGACTAGTCCTTCTAAAACTACCCATTTTGCTTGGCGTGATAACAATTTTTCTCACTACAAAGCTTTTGAACATCAACATTTGGACGAAATTGAAGAATCATTGATTTCACTTCAATCCAATTTTGATCAGGAGTTAAATTTTATACCCAACAGAGGGAATTTTTCTAGAGGTATTTTTGCAACGCTTTATTTGGAGTTAGACAAAGATTTAGATGCTGTAAAATCTCACTATAAATCTTATTACAGTGATGCTCCTTTTTCAATCGTATCTGAAAATGAACTTCACCTCAAGCAAGTTGTTAATACCAACAAATGCTTGATTCATCTTTCAAAACACAACAATAAATTACTAATTACTAGTGCTATAGACAACCTTCTTAAAGGTGCTTCTGGGCAAGCAGTTCAAAATATGAATCTCATGTTTGGACTGGAAGAAACAGAAGGGTTACAACTTAAAGCCACTTATTTTTAAAAAGCAAAAAAATGAAAATTGCAATCATAGGAACAGGAAATTTAGGACAATCCATTGCCAAAGGTCTCATTATCAATGGAGCCATCACATCGTTGTATTTAACTCGAAGAGGGCTGGAGGCATTGAAAGAATTTGAGGGTTATAAAAATGTTCATTTGACTCGTGATAATGCGTTGGCAGTAAAAAATTCAGACGTTTTGATTTTTGCTGTTCAACCTGCACATTTACAATCTATTCTAGAGAACATAGCACCTTTATTGACTGAAAAACACATTTTAATTTCTACCATTACAGGCTTTTCAATTTCTAAAATAGAAAGTCTTGTTGGCGCTCATAATTTCATTATTAGAGCCATGCCCAATACAGCAATTGCTGTTGGTAAATCAATGACATGTTTGTGTAGTAATCAGTCAGGGATGGAGAGAATTTCGGTAGCGGAAGCAATATTTAACAGATTAGGAGCGACCATATGCATTCCAGAAGAACAAATGCAAGCAGCTACAGTTGTCTGTGCCAGCGGTATCGCATTTTGGATGCGTTTGATTCGTGCCACCACACAAGCTGCGATTCAACTTGGATTTGATGCCGAAGAAGCACAACGATTGGCGATGTATACCAGTGAAGGTGCTGCCCAATTATTGATTCAAAAAGGGACCCATCCAGAACAAGAAATTGATAAAGTAACGACTCCAATGGGTTGTACAATTGAAGGTCTTAATGAAATGGAACATAAGGGACTCAGTTCTTCTTTGATACAAGGAATGGTGGCTTCATTTCATAAAATTAATGCCATAAAAACCAATCAAGTATGAAACTATTTGACGTCTATCCACTATTTGACATAACCCCAGTTCGAGCAGAGGACGTTTTTGTTTATGACGAGCATGGAACAGCATATTTGGACCTCTATGGTGGACATGCAGTGATTTCTATTGGACATGCACATCCAACTTATGTTAAAAATTTAACCAAGCAATTGAATCAAATTGGATTTTATAGCAATGCTGTAAAAAATCCATTACAAACTAAATTAGCAAAAGAACTTGCGGAGTTTTCCAATTGCAATCATTATGAATTATTTATGTGTAGTTCTGGGGCAGAGGCCAATGAAAATGCTCTGAAATTAGCATCATTTCACACAAATAAAACCTCAATCATTGCCTTCGAAAATTCTTTTCATGGAAGAACTTCTGCAGCAGTTGCGAGTACGCATAATTCAAAAATTATTGCACCACTGAATGCACAGCAAAAAGTAGATTTTTTACCCTTAGGTGATTTGGGAGCTTTAGAAAAAATACTTCAAAAAGGAACAACTTGCTCAGTCATTATTGAATGCATTCAAGGGGTTGGAGGGTTGGATCAAAGTACGACACAATTTTATCAAGGGCTGGAGAAATTATGCAGACAATATGGTGCTGTTCTCATTGCCGATGAGGTTCAGTCTGGTTTTGGTCGTACCGGTGATTTTTTTGCTTTTCAAAAACATGGAATCTCACCTCATATCATTTCAATGGCGAAGGGGATGGGCAATGGATTTCCAGTTGGGGGCATTTTAATAGACCCAGAAATCAAATCGTCTTATGGACTTTTGGGAACTACCTTTGGTGGGAATCATTTGGCTTGTGCTGCTTCATTGAGTGTTTTGGAGGTTTTAAAAAATCAACAATTAATGCAAAATGCTCTAAAAATGGAACTTTATTTTAGGCAAAAAGCCAAAGAAATTACACAAATTACTCAACTCAAAGGTAGAGGTTTGATGTTGGGCTTAGAATTTCCATTTCCAGTTCAAGAATTACGAAAAACATTGCTTTTTAAGCACAAAATATTTACGGGCAGTTCAAAAAACCCAAATCTGATTCGCATTCTTCCTCCACTGGTAATCAATGAAGCACATATCAATACCTTTTTTAATGCATTAAAACAAGAATTATGAATCATTTTTTAAATATCCATAGCTTACCAGATATCCATAAAACGATACAGGAAGCCATAGCATTGAAAAGCAATCCTCATCAATATCAAACACTTGGTGTTCACAAAACCCTGGTATTGTTATTTTTTAACACCAGTTTACGTACACGAATCAGTACAGAATTAGCCGCTAAAAATTTGGGGATGAATGTTATTATTTTGAATGTGAATGATGCCTGGCAATTGGAGTTTGGTGATGGGGTTGTGATGAATTTTCAAACTTCAGAACATATTAGGGAAGCTGCGCAGGTAATTTCTCAGTATGCATCAATCATTGGAGTAAGAGCTTTTCCGTCATTAACTGATAAAACAAAAGACCAGTTGGATTGGGTTTTAAATGCATTTGCAACTTTGGCTTCGGTTCCAGTTATAAATTTAGAAAGTGCCATTGCACATCCTTTGCAAGGGTTAGCCGATGCGATAACCATTGCAGAACAAAGTCGTCAAGAAAAACCCAAAGTGGTACTTACATGGGCTCCTCACGTCAAAGCACTTCCTCATGCGGTTGCAAATTCTTTTATACAAACAATGCAGCTTCAACATGTAGATTTGAGTATTGCAAACCCAGAAGGGTATGATTTAGATCCTAAAATTGTAAAAAATACTCCAATTTTTCACGATCAAGAACAAGCACTTAAAAATGCTGATTTTGTATATGCTAAAAACTGGAGCAGTTTTAGTGATTATGGCAAAATTTTAAATCCAACTTTGGATTGGATGCTCACAAAAGAAAAGTTGGGGAAGGCTAAATTTATGCATTGTCTTCCTGTTCGTCGAAATGTTGTCGTAGAAGATGCGGTTTTAGACAGTTCTCAATCACTGTGTATTGAGCAATCAAATAATCGAACTTATGCTGCTCAAACTGTACTCAAACAATTATTAGAATCCTTATGAAACCACCTTTAAAAATTATAAAAATAGGAGGTCATATTCTTGATGATCCAAAGGAGAAAAAGGAATTTTTAACTCAATTTGCTGCCACAAAAGGCCTAAAGATTTTGGTTCATGGAGGAGGAAAATCTGCTACGAGATTGTCTGAACAAATGCAATTGGATGTACAAATGATTAATGGAAGAAGAATCACAGATGACAAAACTTTAGAAGTGATTACCATGGTCTATGCAGGAAAAATCAACACCTCAATTGTGGCAAAACTTCAGTCATTAGGATGCAATGCTGTGGGTTGTTCTGGAGCTGATGCAAACTCGATACAATCCAATAAACGGATCGTTTCAGAAATAGATTATGGTTTTGTAGGAGATATTGAGTCGATAAATTCGAGCTATATCTCCGTATTATTGAAGTCCAGTTATACGCCTGTTTTTTCTGCCATTACTCATGATAAAAAAGGACAATTATTAAACACCAATGCCGATACAATTGCATCTTCCTTAGCGATTGCTCTTGCTTCAACCTTTGACGTTAGTCTCTACTATTGTTTTGAAAAAAAAGGGGTTTTAAAAGATAAAAATATTGATGATTCACTAATCAAAACAATAAATAAAACAACCTATGAAGACCTATTATCTGCAGGAATCATTTCAGAAGGAATGTTGCCTAAATTAAAAAATTGCTTTGAGGCACTTGAAAATAAGGTAAACAAGGTATGTGTTGGGCAGCCAAGCGCACTTTTAGGAGCTTCAGATCATTATACAACTCTAATATTATGATGTCCATTGAATCTTTAAAACAGTCGTCTATTGAGTTATTGAAAGAGTTGATTCAAACTCCTTCTTTTTCTTCAGAAGAAGACACCACGGCTCAACTGTTAGAACAGTGGTTTAGAACTTGTAATATGTCATATCAAAGACAATGCAATAATGTGTGGGCTACGAATAAATTTTTTGACGATACGAAGCCTACATTATTACTAAATTCTCATCATGACACAGTAAAACCAAATAAAGCTTATACAAAAAATCCTTTTGATGCGCATGTAGAAGATGGTAAATTATATGGTCTTGGAAGCAATGATGCAGGAGGATGTTTGGTTTCTCTTCTGGCGACATTCACCTATTTTTATCATCATGAATCGTTAGCTTATAACCTAGTTTTTGTGGCCTCTGCTGAGGAAGAAAGTAGTGGCCCCAATGGTCTTAATAGCATGTTGCCAATCATTCCAACCATTGATGTTGCCATTGTTGGTGAACCTACACAGATGCAATTGGCCATAGCAGAAAAAGGATTGGTCGTTTTTGATGTAGCGGTTTTTGGAACACCCAGTCATGCAGCTCACCCCAACCAAGACAATGCACTTTATAAGGCGATTCCTGTAATGGAATGGATCCAAAATTTTGAGTTTGAAAAACAATCTGATACTTTAGGAAAGGTAAAAATGACACTTTCACAAATCAATGCAGGACAGCAACACAATGCCATTCCAGCTCAAGTTTCAATGGTAGTTGATGTTCGAGTGAATGACTGTTATTCCAACTTGGAAATTGTTGACATCGTACAACAAAATTTACCGAATGCAACTGCAATTCCGAGAAGTACAAATTTAAATTCATCTTCAATCTCAAAATCACACCCACTAGTATTGGCTGGGGTTGCATTGGGAAGAAATACTTACGGATCACCAACACTGTCCGATCAATCGGTACTTGATTGTCCATCTTTAAAATTGGGCCCTGGTGATAGCACTCGATCACATACTGCTGACGAATTCATTTATATAAATGAAATTGAACAAGGCATAGAACTATATATTCAATTATTAAAAAAAATACTTTAAACGATGAAGCTTTGGGACAAAGGAATTTCGATTGATAAAACCATAGAATCTTTCACAATAGGGGACGATAGGGAGATTGATTTACATCTAGCTGCCTATGATTTGCAAGCCTCTTTGGCTCATGCAAAAATGTTGGGTTCTGTTGGGATATTGGAAAAAAATGAACAATTTCAAATAGAAAAGACCATTCAAGATTTGCAAGCAGAAGTAGCCTCAGGATCATTTAAAATTGACAATGCTTTTGAAGACGTTCATTCAAAAATAGAATTTGAACTTACAAAACGTATTGGAACTGCTGGAAAAAAAATACATACAGCTCGTTCTAGAAATGATCAGGTATTGGTAGCATTACAATTATACTACAAGGATAATTTAAGCGCAATTCAAACACAAATTCAAACATTGTTTCATACGCTGATCAACTTAGCTAGAGAGCATAAATCGAAATTATTACCTGGATATACTCACCTTCAAGTAGCAATGCCATCTTCTTTTGGGCTTTGGTTTTCAGCCTATGCAGAAACATTAATTGATGATGTTTTGGTGCTTCAATCTGCACAAAAAATTGTAGATCAAAATCCATTAGGCTCGGCCGCAGGTTACGGAAGTTCCTTTCCAATCGATAGAGAAATGACTACAAAATTATTACAGTTTTCTGATTTAAAATTCAATGTAGTTGCCGCTCAAATGGCTCGAGGAAAAAATGAACAAATAATTGCCTCTAGCTTGGGAAATTTAGCCTATACTCTTTCAAAATTTGCGATGGATATTTGTTTGTACATGAGTCAGAACTTTGACTTCATTAGCTTTCCTGAGCGTCTTACAACAGGAAGTAGTATCATGCCACACAAGAAAAATCCGGATGTATTTGAATTGATTCGTGCTAAGTGCAATAGCTTACAAAGTTTATCTTCTCAAATTCAAATGATTACAAATAACTTACCAAGTGGCTATCATCGTGATTTTCAATTGTTAAAGTCTCCAATGATATCAGCCTTTGAAACTCTTAAAACTGTTCTAACTATTTTTGACTATGGATTGCAACTCATAGAAGTAAAGTCAGTTGACTTAAATGATGAAAAGTATAAATATTTATTTACCGTCGATAGCATCAATTCATTGGTTCAGAAAGGGGCAACGTTTAGAGAGGCTTATCAGCTTGTTGGCGCACAAATTCAAGAGGGAACATACATGACTCAAACGAGACAGGTTCATACTCACATAGGGAGTATTGATCACATGGCATTGGATAAAATAAAGGCAAAGTTTCCAAAGATAAAATGATATTTCTATGGGGTCGTTTTCTTCCTTTGAAAATACTTTAGGAGTCTTTTGAGCTGACTTTTTTCTCGAATAATTTTTCTAAAGTCTGATTTCTTTCAGATGCAATAATTCCTTCTACAAAATCTCGATATTCATCTGTATAGGTCCCTTTTCGTATGTTCCAGAAAAAGTAGAATCCCGGTTGGTTTAATCCGCTGTATATTGCCATGGTGATGGACTTTCTTAAACTAGAATCCAACACTTCGTTTTTTTCTAAATAAAATGCGTTTTGCAGGTGTAAATTAAGTGAATGTAATTTCATAATTGCTTGAAATCGTTCTGATGTTGACACTCCTTCAGGATTTTCCAAAAAACGAATTAAAGTTTTAGAAGTATTTGAATTGTCCGCGATGGAAGAATACCAATTGGCAATATTTGAATTTACAGAATTCGCTGTCGAAGTTTTCAGTGCAACTGAATTTTTTTCATACTGAATTGCTACAAAAATCAAACTAACAACGATTCCAAGAGAACCAATTATTTCTGCAATTTTCGATGTTTTTTTTAACAATTTCACAAAATGATATTTTAACTAGAATTTAGGATCAATCTGATCAAATAAATCTTTAAGAATCGTCGATATCTCGATGAGACTTCAGAAAAAGATCATTGCTAAGATAAATATTATAAGCGAACATAGATTCAATCAACTGAAATTTACTTTCTGTAAAGCTTTGTTCATCACCTTTACGATTTTTTATGATTGATTATACTCCTAAAGGTAAAAATAGAAATAGTGCATAGAGATCAAATATAACCCTAGGGTAGGTGTGTAATGACCATTATCACTACAAAGCCCAAATTTTAGCGACTCTTCCTTCTTCATCAACTTGAAAAACTTCCACACCATCAAAAGTTTCACCCGTTTTGGTGGTTAGTTTTAGAAAACAGGTGATGTAGTTACCAAGTTCTACGATATCTACCAATTCCTGTTTTAATTCAGCCTCTGAAACAAAACCAAAAATAATTTTTTCAATTTCTTTTGCCCCTCTTGCCTCCAATCCTAAGTTTGGTGCAACCATATGATAATCCTCTGTGGTAGGAACTTTTGACCAAGCTTCATAACCTTCATTCCATTGAAAATTAACTTTGTAATTTTTGATGGCTTTTGCAGTGGGTGATAATTCGACTGATTTCTCTTGATTTGAATTTTGGCAGGAGAAAATCATAAAAATTGAGACTAAGTATATAATTTTTTTCATCTGATTATTTTTTGTGGTTAAATTTTAATTTTTAGGTATGTTTAGATTAAAAATTGACGAATAAAATTTTCCGGTTCGACCTTTTATCTTAATCAATTTTTGACAAAGGATCTAAAGAATATATCTTCCAATCCGTATTGATTTTTTTAAAAAAATAAAGCGCCTCTCCACTAAAAAGTTTCATGTAGTTTGAATCAAACCTACTGAATGATGCTTTTAATAAACAGAGATCATCGGAAAACTTAATCAATTCATGTGCATCCAGAAGAGAGTATTTGTATCCCTTCTGGATTTTTTCTTCCCTAATAATTTTATAAATGCTTATGAGTTCATTTTTATTATTGAACAAGCGTGGGTTGGAAGAAATTCCTAAAGTTGATGGATAAGTAAAGAAAGACGCTATTTTTTCATAGTCTTTATATTCGAAAGCTTTGTTATAATCTTTCCAAAGACTAACGATCCTATTTTCTAATTTTTGATCTTTTCCTTTATCAGAGTCTAAGCCAATCTTTCCAACTAGTTTTTCTGCTTTTTTCAATAAATCATCCAGCCCATTTTTTTTGTTTGGTTCTTTCTGTCCAAAGCAAATGAGTGGAATGAAAAACAAAAGTAGGATGATTTTTTTCACTGAGATCATTTTTAAAATTAAAAAATAAGATGTTCTTCTAGTTATTCATTTGAGAGCTGATAATGGCATTATAGGCTGTTGGATCAAAAGCGTTGTAAGCCTCTGCAACTTTTCCGTTTTCCCATCTAAACCACGCATATCCTCTAACTTTTAGAGTTTCTCCATTTGATTTATCATCACCAGTCCAGTCATACCATACATTGGTGTAGATTTTCCCATCATTATAATACATTGTCGCAGAATATACATTGCTGTGAGCTATGTTGTCAAAATATTGATGCCCAGAACTAAAAGCAGCCATCATATCTTCAATATTCATTTTTGCGTCATTTACATAAAATTCAGCACCCTCAGCAAAGATGTCTTTTGCAGCTTCAAAATTTTTGTCTGTGTAAGCTTTCATAAAAGTTTGGACCCCTTCTGTATACGTATCGTTACCTAGCATATAACCAGACATGGGATTGTCATCTTTTTGAGATTTTTCAACCGGTGTACAGCTTGTAATTAGAGCTGTCAAGATGAATAATGTGAATAATTTTTTCATTGTGTTTCGTTTTAGATTATTAAAGTTTTAATATATGAATAATTTTTTTACCAATCCATAGAGAAAGAATGATCTAATTTGCAAATAATTTTAGTCACAAGCTCCTTCTGAATAATCAGTGACACCAGCAAAATTAAATGCTTCACAAGCATTACCGTAGGTAACTCCATCGCAGCCACATACTGGATCATAGTTTGTATAGCATCCAACATCTAAATTGATCAACGAAGTGTCTATACAAGTTGTAGCTAACTCGTCTTGATCATCAGTTTTACATTGTGTTGTAAAGACAACAAACACTAAGAACAGAAACAAGCATGATTTTTTCATACTAAAAAAATGATTTTTGTTAAGAGAGTTATTCGTCTATTTTAGTTGTTGTGTTTTTGATGGCCTCTGAAAAATAAAACTGAAATTTTAAAGAATCATTTTCCTTGATTAAATACGCGCTTTCTAACCATTCAAAATTCAATTTGACACGACCATCAGGGGTGTTTACTCTAAATTCTCCAAGCTGACGAAGTGTAATGTGTGCAGAATTATGATCAGTTTTAATTTTGATGTCCTGATAAGATCTTTTGGAATCTATGATATCGAAACTTTTTACAAATTCAATAAATTCATCAATTGAGTATGTTCTGCTATTTTCAAAAATATAAAAATCATCAGTGACCCATGTGTCGAAATTATCGATATCCTTATCCAATACTTCAAAAAAAGAATTGAAGGTTTCCATAACCTCCTCATCAGTAATTTTAGTAGGAGTTTGACAAGAAAAAATTAAAAGGGCAAAAATTAAGAGTATTTTTTTCATAATTCAAGGAGTTATTTTAACAAAAATAAAAAAACGTACGACATTTCATTTCAAAAGTACCTCCTCATTTTTTTGCTTTTCATCTCTATTGCTAAAAATAAGCAAGTTTGATCAGGTTTTCATCCCCAGCTGAAGAAATGAGCTATTGAGATCTTGTTGTTGAGTTTTAATAAGCGAAAATAGTATAGTCAATGAGCATATTTGATGTTAAATCTGGAACATTTTTTTTATCTCTTTTCCCATAGGGGTAGTGTTCTTTTTTGATAAAAGACGTGAGAAATAAACCTGCCTGATCATCTCGATCACTTTTAAATATTTCAGTAATAGCCTTGGCAACGAATGTTGTTAACTTAGTAATTGCATGTACAACAGGATTTTCAATATTCGAAAGATTTGCCATTGCATCAACGATATCTGTGATCTTGTTTTCTGATGTTAATTGACGTATGAGTTTTGCATTGTCTCTTGTTTTGTGATCAAGTTCAATTGCTAATAAAATCCAATTCAAATCTTCTGGAATTTCTTCAGATCGGTATACGATGTAGCCACTATCTCCAAAAAAAATTTCTTGGTTGTCTTTGAATTTTTGAATGGGCATTATAATTCTTGAACTCACCACTTTTTTTACAGCTTGAATCACTAAATCTCTTTTCAATACTGAATGATTTGTATTGAAAAAATCCCCTAACATTGGGAAGTCTGATGCTCCTTTGGTAACAAAACTCATCAATTGGATTTCCCCTTTCCCTAACATTTCTCTATTGTTAAGAATTTTAACTTTGTTGATTCTTAAATAAAACATTTCTATTCTATGATTAAATAAAGGGGATAGATGCTCCTCAAAGATTTAAATAATAAAAAATTTTTGGAGTAAGAATCAAATGCACATTTGATTCTCTATTATGAACAGAGTACAAACATCTAAAAAAGAATTAAGTTTGTCAATCCCTTAAATTGGTGAAATTTTATCCCGTTTTATGGGATGTCAATTGGGTCTAGGTATTTTAAAATTTAAAATTAATCCTAGTCAAGTAAACTTTTCGATTGAAGAAGGATCACTTTTGTTAGAATGTTTGGTTAAATATGATCTAAGAATTCTTTGAATATCTCGATTGTCTTTTTTGGGTTGAATGTAAAATTGATATTCCTCAATATCTTTGATTTTAATGTCTTTATTTAAGTAACCAAAGCCCTGATAGATTCCATTAAGAATTAAAACAAATCCAATTTCATGATCATTTCTTCCTTTTTCTTTAATGACTCTATTTTCTGAGTGTAAACTCAACGAATTGATCGCCTTGATAACTCTGTCATTATAGTTAATTACAGATTCTTTACCAGAACAAACACCTTTGCATTGTTTGATTTGATAGTGAAAACATGCGTTGACATTTGTTTGTAAATGACAGTATTTTGGACAAAGCTCAAACTTTTCACATATTTTTTCTAATAGATTTCTACATTCAGAAATTGAATAAAACTTAAGGATGGGTTTGGTAGTTAATCTTAATCGACTGTAAGTCAAATGGATGATACCTTTTTGATCTTCATATGAATACAAACCTACCGCTTCATTGGCTCTTCTTTGAGCTCGGTTAAATTTTGGATATAAACGTTTTATTTCAGCAGATTCATTTAAAAGTGCTAGCAGTTCACTCCCAGTTTCTTGGTAAGTAATATTGGCAGTTTCAGAACACATCGCTATTTCTTTTTTCTTTTTATCATAAAAATGACTGATCACTCTTTGTTTGATATTATTTGCTTTTCCAACATATATGATCTCATTTTGAGCATTTCTAAAGTAATAGACCCCATGGGTCTCTGGTAATTCATCAACGGTCTTTTTTTCCAAAAGAGGAGGTAAGGTTGCTTGCCTAGATCTAGCATTGAGAAAGTAATCGACAGTAAGATTATTATCTCTTTTGAGAAGTCTTCTAAATAATTCTACCGTAGCCTCAGCATCTCCTTTAGCTCGATGTCTTTCTGAAATATGAATGTCTTCAACGCTACAAATATTTCCTAAACTGTAGGAATTCAATCCAGGAATGATAGCACGTGATAATCTTAATGTACAGAGCTTTTTTCGTTTAAAATCAAAACCTAAACTTTTAAATTCATTTCTGATGATATTATAGTCGAAGTTCACATTATGAGCAACGAAAATACAGTCTTTGGTCAGTTCCTCTATTTTCTTTGCAATTTCATAAAATTTTGGGGCATTTCGAACCATCGCATCAGTAATGCCAGTAAGATTGGTTATGAAATTTGGAATTCTCTGTTCTGGATTGACCAAGGAGGTAAATTCGTCAATCACTTTTTCACCATCAAAAAGGAAGATAGAAATTTCAGTAATTTTCTGACTTTTAAAACCTTTTCCAGTGGTTTCTATGTCAATAACTGAATACAATTCTTATGGATTTAAATGTTTAAGATTTGTAATGGTTTGCGTTGGGTTTTTGCTTTTAAAAACAAAGCTTCCGGCAACTAAAACATCTGCGCCAGCTTCCAAAAGATCGTTGGCATTTTTATCGGTCACCCCACCATCAATCTCAATAAGACATTTTGTGTCAGAAAACTCAATGAGCTGTTTCAATTGATGTACTTTTTTGTAAGTATTTTCAATAAAAGATTGCCCTCCAAAACCTGGATTTACACTCATGATACAAACCAGATCCAAATCTGATATGATGTCTTCTAGTACAGCAATTGGTGTGTGTGGATTTAGAGCAATACCGGCTTTCATTCCTGCAGATTTAATCGCTTGAATCGTTCTGTGAACATGAGTACATGCTTCGTAGTGCACTGTTAATATAGAAGATCCTAAGTCTGCAAAAGTTTGAATATACCTGTCAGGATCTACAATCATTAAATGAACATCTAAAGGTTTTTTAGCATGCTCTGCTATGGCTTTTAAAACAGGCATTCCAAAAGAAATATTTGGAACAAAAACTCCATCCATAATATCAATATGAAACCAATCAGCCTCACTGGCATTTACCATTTCCACATCTCTTTGTAAGTTTCCAAAATCGGCTGCTAAAATTGAGGGGGCGATTAATCTTTTCATATGAGTTGGATTTAACTGTAATTAGATATTAAGAATGTGTAAAGATACAAAAGAGAAAACTCTCGATGAATTTTCGAGAGTTTTTCTTATTGAATATTTTTATGGGATGTTTGTCAAAAATAAAAGAAACACGATTATCCCAGATACGTCATTAAAATTTTACTTCTTGAGGTATGTTTTAGCCTTCTGATTGCTTTTTCTTTAATTTGACGAACACGTTCACGAGTCAAATCAAAGGTTTCCCCTATTTCTTCAAGAGTCATTGGTTGGTGTTCTCCAAGACCAAAGTATAAGGTTACAACATCAGCTTCACGAGGAGTTAAGGTTTCCAAGGCTCTGTTGATTTCGATGCGTAAAGATTCGTGTAATAAAGTTTTATCTGGATTTGGAGACTCACCAGAATTTAATACATCGTATAAATTAGAATCCTCACCTTCAATCAAAGGTGCATCCATGGATACGTGTCTTCCAGAATTTTTCATGGATTCCTTTACGTCATTGACCGTCATGTCTAATTTTTTAGCAATTTCTTCTGCACTTGGAGGGCGTTCATTCTCTTGCTCTAAAAAAGCGTACATTTTGTTGATCTTATTGATGGATCCAATTTTGTTCAATGGCAAACGAACAATTCGAGATTGCTCAGCAAGTGCTTGAAGTATGGACTGACGAATCCACCATACGGCATAAGAGATGAATTTAAAACCTCTGGTTTCATCAAAACGTTTTGCTGCTTTGATGAGCCCTAAATTTCCTTCATTGATTAAATCTGGTAAGGTCAAACCTTGATTTTGATATTGTTTGGCAACAGAAACAACAAAACGTAAATTGGCTTTTGTCAATTTCTCTAGAGCTCTTTGATCTCCTGCTTTTATAAGTTGTGCCAACTCTACCTCTTCATCCGCTGTAATTAGGTCTACTTTTCCAATTTCTTGTAAGTATTTATCTAATGAAGCCGTTTCTCTGTTGGTTACTTGTTTTGTAATTTTAAGTTGTCTCATCTTTTAATAGGGTTCTTTTCAAGATTGATATGTTTGCTCGTATTAATTATACGTGTATGTAAAGAAAAATGTTACAAAAATTATTAAAAAATATAATTCGGTGATACTATTTAAATTTTTACACCATAAATAAGACTCACCGTTTGGGGATTCACAAAGATGTGGATGAATACTTTTTGTTAGAACAATCCGTTGATTTGAGAATCAATTCTATCAATGACGTAACCTAAATCTTCACGATTGTCTACAAAGTCAATTTGATCAACATCAATAATTAAGAGTTTCCCTTTTTTGTAGGTAGAGATCCATGCTTCGTAACGTTCATTCAATCTACTCAAGTAATCAATACTAATGGAGTTTTCATAATCTCTTCCCCTTTTGTGAATTTGGCTTACGAGTGTAGAAATATCTGCACGTAGGTAAATCAATAAATCAGGAGGAGTTACCAATTTTTCCATGAGTTCGAAAAGAGAACTGTAATTGTTAAAATCTCTGTTGGTCATCAATCCCATTGCGTGAAGGTTTGGAGCAAAAATATGAGCGTCCTCGTAAATGGTTCTGTCTTGAACAATGTTTTTACCAGTTTTACGCAATTCTAAGATTTGACGAAATCGACTGTTCAAAAAATACACTTGCAAATTAAATGACCAACGTTCCATTTCTCCATAAAAATCATCTAAATAAGGATTTTCTTCTACAGATTCATAGTGAGGTTTCCAGTTATAATGTCTTGCTAATAGTTTCGTTAAGGTGGTTTTTCCAGCACCAATATTACCGGCAATGGCTACGTGCATAATTTATGTATTGTAAATGTTTGAATAGAAGGCTAAAGATAATGAAAATTTAGAATTCTAAAAGCACAAAAAAGAGAGTTTGTGGTCAAAAAAAACTAAAAATATTCTAAAATTTAAGACTGATATAAATTACGACACTTTTAACAGAAATTAGAGCACTTTTAACAGAAATTAAACAATATTTCCCGACCAAATTTAGATTTTTGAGACCATGAACAATAAATACTTATTTGAATGAGATTCTTAACCTTAATTTTATGCTTATCAATTACAAAATCCTCGCTATCTCAAGATTTTTCGGGGAGAGCTACCTACAAAACTCATCATAAATCATCCATCAAATTAGACAGCACAATGATGGCTTCAAACCCTGGTTTGAAAGCTCAGCTTGAGGCTAGTATGAAAAAAATGTTTCAGAAGACTTTTACATTGGACTTTACGAATTCAGAATCTATCTACAAAGAAGTACAAGAATTGGATGGGCCCACAGCACCTCAACTTAATGGTGTTAATGTAGTTTTTGCTTCTGGTGGAGGAACTGATGTGTTGTTTAAAAGTCTCAAAGAAAAAAGAATGGCCAGTAAGGTAGACTTGATGGGGAAAATTTTCTTGATTAAAGATGAACTTGTTAATTATGACTGGGAAATGACAGGAGAAACAAAAAATATTGGAAAGTTTACATGTTATAAAGCCATATTCAAAGAAGAAAAAGAACAAATGCGTTTGGAGATGAACGATGGAGAATTAAATGAAGAAAAAGTAAAAGTAACCATCACAGTTAACGCTTGGTATACTCCAGACATTCCCGTAAGTAATGGACCCAAGAATTATTGGGGTTTGCCCGGATTGATTTTAGAAGTGAATGATGGTAAACAGACGATTGTTTGCACAGAAGTTATTTTAAATTCTTCTGAAACCATCGAGATTAAAGAGCCAAAGAAAGGAAAGCAAGTTTCTCGTAAAAAGTTTGAAGAAATCTCAAGAGCTAAAAGTCAAGAAATGATGAATCGTTTTAAAAGCAGAGACGGAAAAAGTATTGAGATCAAAATAGGAGGGTGATCATTGATTCTTCTGAAAACCTTCCATAAAAAGAAACTTTTAAGTTTTTTTTAAGGGCATTAGTTTTTATTAAAAATTACTTTTACAAAAAAACAAATACGTAGACCAATGAAAAAATTTATCTCTCTAATCCTACTTTTATTTTCAGTCGTTACTTTTTCTCAAAAAAAATTTGAAGGGAAAGCCACCTATATGTCAAAGAGAACTCTTGATATGTCAAGGTATGGTCAAATGAGTGAGCAGCAGAAGAAACAAATGAAAGCGCGTTTCAAAAACTTTTTAGAAAAAACATACACATTAAGTTTCAATCAATCAGAATCTTCTTTTAAAGAAAATGTCAAATTAGATGCTCCTGGTACTTCAGGACCCAGTTGGTCAAGAAGCAATGGACAGGGCTCTATTTACAAAAATCTTAAAGACAAAGAAATGATTGAAGATGTGGAGCAATTTAGCAAGCGTTTTAGAGTGATGGAAGAGATGGAATTACCTCAATGGGAAATGAGTGCTGAAACCAAACAAATTGGTCAATATCTCTGTTACAAAGCAACGATGGTAAGAGTTGATAATAGTATAGATTGGGGAAGTATTTTTAGTCGAAGAGCTAGAAACAATCAAAAGAAAGACTCCTCAAAAACAACCAAAGATAAAGAGGCGGTAAAACTTCAGAAAATAACCGCTTGGTATACCCCTCAAATTCCAGTAAGTGCTGGTCCCGAGAGGTATTGGGGATTGCCAGGGTTGATTTTAGAGATCAATGCCGGTCGAACCACCATGTTGTGTACAGAAATTGTGATCAATCCTGAAGAGGTCGTTGAAATTAAAAAACCTAGCAAAGGAAAAGAAGTTTCAAGAGATGAATACAATGTGATGATGAAACAAAAATCAGAAGAACTTAGAGAGCGTTTTCAAAACAGAAGAAGTTCAGGTAGAAGATTTTAATTAAGTTAACCTTCCTATGAAAAAATACATCGCAATTGCCATACTGATGGCAACAACATTCTCCAATGCACAAGTAAAACTATCAGGTGTTGTAAAAGATTCCACAGGTGTTCTTGAAATGGCAAATGTCATTGCATTAGATACGATCACTAAAAAAATTGTTTCTTACGGGTTTACCGATGGAAATGGAGTCTACAAACTTGATTTGAATAAGAACTCCGTCTTTAATATTAAAATCAGTTATATCGGTTTAAAATCCATTGATGATTATATTAAAACAACGGATGTTGACATGGTAAAAAACTACACCATGTCAAATGACAATATGTTGGATGAAATTACCATCGTCTCCAAAATGCCAGTTACTGTTAAAGGAGATACCATCATATACAACGCAGATTCTTTTAAAAATGGTTCAGAGAGAAAGTTAGAGGATGTCTTAAAAAAACTCCCTGGGGTTGAGATTAATGACGCAGGAGAGATAGAAATCGAAGGAAAGGCAGTTGAAAAAGTGATGGTGGATGGAAAAGATTTTTTTGATGGCGATACCAAGTTAGCAACTAAAAATATTCCTTCCAATGCAGTTGATAAAATACAAGTATTGAGAAATTATGGGGATGTCAATCAGCTTCGAGGAGTTCAAGACAATCAAGACAGGATCGCATTGAATATTAAACTTAAAGAAGGGAAAAAGAATTTTTGGTTTGGTGATGTGACTGCTGGGGTTGGAAATTCACCCAATGATGATTTGTACTTAGCTCAACCAAAGCTTTTTTATTACTCGCCAAAATATACAATCAACGTCATCGGAGATTTAAACAATATTGGAGAAGTTGTCTTGGACAGAAATGATATACGAAATTTTAGTGGAGGATTTAGAAGTCAAAGTCCTTCGAATGGGACCAATTTAAGCTTAGGAAGTTCGGGGATTAACTTTTTGAACGCCAATACCCGTAATGCAAACCGAATAGAAACAAAATTGAGTGCTTTAAATTTTAGCTACTCGCCCAATGAAAAATTAGATTTTAGTGGTTTTTTGATCTGGTCAAGCAATAGCAATGGTCAGAAAAACATAGTACAACAAAGTTTTAATGACGATCCTGGAAGAAATGATGTTGTGGATAGTAGTACGGATCAATTTAGCAATACAGGCTTGTTTAAATTTAGTACAATTTATAAGAAAAATTTTAACAGTCAGCTCAACTATGATATCACAGGTAGATTTTCCAATGAACGTATTGACGATCAGGTCAATTCACAAGTGTTAAGTGATATCTCGGAATTGGAGAAATCAACTCCCTACAAGATCAATCAGAATCTTAGTTATTTCTATACAATTAACGATAAAAACATCCTCGCATTGGAAGTTCAACATCTGCTTCAAGATGAAGACCCTTTTTACGTAGCTTCTTTAGAAAATGATCCTACCAACAATGATGACTTTGGTGCTGATGGTTTTGATAGTACTGCCAGAATCCTTGGTCTTGATAGAAGTCTAGACGTATACGAATTGAATCAAAACAGACACGTTAAGTCCAATCAATTTGATGCAAAATTAGATTATTACTACATATTGAATGAAAAGACTAATTTGAACTTTGTTGGTGGAACAATTTTAAGTAAACAAAACTTTGACTCCAGATTTTTTCAGGTATTGGACAGTCAAGGTACTACTTTAGATCCCACTCCAATATTTGGAACAAATCCACAGACAACCAACGATACCGAATATAAGTTTACGGATTTGTATGTGGGTGTAAGATACCGATTAAAGTCGGGGATTTTTACATTTAGTCCTGGGGTTACCGCTCATTCTTACAATACAAATAATACTCAATATGGTACAGAATTTTTTAAAGATACCTTTCAAAAAATATTACCAGAGTTTAAAATGATCATGCAATTTAAACGAAGTGAAAGCTTGACACTCGATTATAGACAACAGGTAAACTTTACGGATGTAAATCAAATAGCCAGAGGAATTGTAGCCAATGATTACAACGCTTTTTTCTCTGGGAATGCAGACCTTCTTAATGCGAGCATTCACAACATGAGTCTATTCTACAGAAGTTATAATTTATACAATGCGAGCGATGTTTTTGCCAGAGTTGCCTATACCAAAACAATTGATCAAATAAGTACAGATTTCAATTTTATACCAGGGTCTGTTGTGTCCATTCGAACGAATTTGAATTCACCTTTTGACAATGAAACATTTACTGCCTTTGGACGTGTTGGAAAAACATTCAAAAAAATAAGAACCTCTTTAGGAGGAAACTTTACGTATTTAAAAAACTTTCAGTTTTTACAAGGGAATGTCAATCAAAATCAGACTTACAATCATTCATACAATACCAGTATTGGAACCAATTTTACCAAAGCTCCCAATGTCTCTTTGCGATATAGAGTTTCATTTACAGACCAGACCAGTAGCAATCGTTCAGAATTCAATAGTGTAACACATGCTCCATCGCTTAATTTTGATGCCTACATTTGGGACGCTTTGACTTTTAGAAGTGATTTTTCATTCAACGAAGTGAAACAAGACGGAAAAGTGACCAACTCATTCAAGATTTGGGACATGACTCTTGCGTACAGAAAAAACAGAGATGCCAAATGGGAATACGAGTTGGTAGGGAGTAACTTATTGGGAACAGATTCTAGAACAAGTGTTAGTGTTAACAATATTTCAAGATCTATTAGAGAAACCTTTATTTTACCAAGATTTGTTAGCCTAAGAGTTCGTTATCAACTGTAATTGACGAAATTTAAATTTTCGGGATTGCAAAAGCTTTTTTGATTTTCTCTACATAATCCAACTTCTCCCAGGGAAATGTTTCTACTTTTTGAGAAACTGTTTCACCCATTGTATTGGTAAAAGATACTGTTTTTACTTCAGGTGTTCTCCCCATATGACCATAGGCAGCAGTTTCAGAATAAATGGGGGTTCTTAATTTTAAGCGTTGTTCTATATAGTAAGGACGCATATCAAAAATTGTGGCCACTATTTTACTAATCTCACCATCGGTTAAATCAACTGAGGCAGTTCCGTATGTTTCTACATTAATACTGGTGGGTTCTGCCACTCCAATGGCATAAGATACTTGAACCAATACCTCTTTACACAAACCGGCTGCTACTAAATTTTTTGCAATATGACGTGTTGCATAAGCTCCAGATCGATCTACTTTAGACGGATCTTTTCCAGAAAATGCTCCTCCACCATGAGCCCCTTTTCCACCATAGGTGTCCACAATGATTTTTCTACCCGTAAGTCCCGTATCTCCATGAGGACCTCCAATGACAAACGTTCCTGTTGGATTGATATGATAGGTTATATCATCAGTAAACAATTGTTGAATGTTCGCTGGTAATTTAGCGACCACTCTAGGAATTAAAATGGAAATAATATCTGACTTTATTTTTTTCAACATTTCCTCTTCACTTTCATCAAAATCGTCATGTTGAGTCGAGATTACGATGGTATCAATTCTTTGAGGAATGTTGTCATCAGAATATTCAATAGTTACTTGAGACTTTGCATCGGGTCTTAAATACGTAATCTCTTTATTTTCTCTTCTAAGTTGAGCCAATTCAATCAAAAAACGGTGAGAAAGCTCTAAAGCAAGAGGCATGTAATTTTCAGTTTCATTCGTGGCATAACCAAACATCATCCCTTGATCACCAGCGCCTTGTTCTTCTTTCGTTGCTTTATCGACTCCTTGATTGATATTTGGTGATTGTTCGTGAATCGCAGATAAAACACCACAAGAGTTTCCGTCAAACATATATTCACCTTTGGTATAGCCAATTTTATTAATGACATCTCTTGCAATTTTTTGCACATCTAAATAGGTCTTGGATTTTACTTCACCTGCTAAAATTACCTGTCCTGTTGTAACAAGTGTCTCACAAGCGACCTTAGAATCAGGATCAAACGCTAAAAAATGATCAATCAGAGCATCAGAGATTTGATCTGCTACTTTATCTGGATGTCCTTCTGAAACAGACTCAGAGGTGAATAAATATGACATATTATTTCTTTTAACATGGTAAAAAAAGTCTGATTGATCGCCAAAAGTAGTTGTGATTTACTGTTTTAGCATTTTGATTCTTTCTGAAAACTAATTCAAGAAAAGAGGTTGCAATCAGTCAAATTTTTCCTCTTTAATTCTGCGCAAATTTACATTTTAAATCTAAGATGAGCAGTAAATACGTAATTAATTTACAAGAAAATCAATAAAAATTGAAAAGACTATTAGAAAAAACAAAATAAAACCTGTAAAAAATTGAGAAATATTTAAAAATAAAAAAAAGAGTAAATAATATTTGGATATTAAATTTTTCTAACTGAATATTTACACCGTAAAAAGTTCAAATACTTATTGAATATTGTTATCAAGAAAGGTGGAGGGATTAGACCCTTTGAAGCCTTAGCAACCCATCATGTTTTTTTAGACATTATGAAGGTGCTAAATTCTACTTCATACACACGTTCGCTGATTTTCAGCTAGTTTGTATAAAAGATAGATAACTCAATGAAATTACAGTTCTGTAGTTTCTATGATTTCTTTTTAACATTTTTCTTTTAAGCAGCCTCAATGAGGTAGTTTTTTGACTTTTAAATTTAATTATTTAATCATTCAAATTTAGAAAAATGAGTACACAAAAATTTTCAACAACGGCATTGCATGCAGGTCATGATGTCAAACAAACAGGAGGAACTAGAGCGGTTCCAATTTACCAAACAACATCGTATGTTTTTAACGATTCAGATCATGCTTCAGATCTCTTTTCGCTCAAGGAACTAGGATTTATTTATACACGTCTAAACAATCCAACCAATCAAATTTTACAAGAAAGATTGGCAGCATTGGAAGGTGGAATTGGAGCCGTTGTTTTTGCCTCTGGAACAGCTGCAATTTCTACAGGATTGTTAACCTTACTAAAAGCAGGAGATCATATTGTTGCTTCGAGTAGTTTGTATGGTGGAACCTACAATTTATTAAATGTAACTTTACCAAGATTAGGCATTACAACGACATTTGTTGATGCCTCTAATTCTGAGAGTTTTAGTGAGGCAGTTCAGGAAAATACAAGAGCATTTTTTGTTGAGTCATTAGGAAATCCAAAATTAGATGTATTGGATTTAGAGGCAATTTCCTCTCATGCAAAAGCAGCGAAAGTTCCTTTTATTGTAGACAATACAGTAGCCACACCGGCTTTGTTAAATCCTATAAAACATGGGGCAAATATTGTGATTCACTCTTTAACAAAGTACATTGGTGGTCAAGGGAATTCTTTAGGTGGAGCTATCATCGATGCTGGAACTTTTGATTGGTCTAGTGGTAAATTTCCAGAATTTACAGAACCTTCAGCAGGATATCATGGATTGGTATATCACGAAGCTCTAGGGGCAGCCTCTTTTACTTTTAAATTGATTCTAGAAGGTCTGAGAGATTTTGGTGGAGCCTTAAGTCCTACCAATGCTTTTCAAATCATTCAGGGATTAGAAACTTTAGACATCAGAATCAAAAAACATTCTGAAAATGCATTGGCATTGGCAAAATGGTTGCAAGATCAGGAAGAAGTTGCTTGGGTAAATTATCCTGGGTTGTCCACAAGTAATTATAAATCGTTATCAGATAAGTATTTACCGAATGGTCAAAGTGGTCTTGTAACTTTTGGAGCAAAAGGAGGCTATGAGGCAGCCAAAGCGATTGCAGACAATTCAAAACTTTTTTCATTGTTAGCAAATATTGGAGATACAAAATCATTGATTATTCATCCTGCGAGTACTACGCATCAGCAATTAACTGAGGAAGCACAAGAAAAAGCAGGAGTTACTGGAGATCTCATTCGTCTGTCTGTAGGCCTAGAAAATATCGAAGATTTAAAACAAGATCTCGTAGAAGCATTTTCGTACATACCAAAAGAAGTTTTAGTATAAATTTGAACTCTAAACTTTTACATACAACCATTCAAAGTTTTACAACGAAGAGCGGTTCTCATCATTCAAACATTCTATTGAGCTATCAATTGTTTGGTAAAAAGTTGGGAACTGCTCCTGTCGTTTTGGTTAACCATGCACTTACAGGAAATAGTTCTGTGATTGGTGAAAAAGGTTGGTGGCAAGGGTTGATTGGTCAGAAGAAAGCAATTGATACTGATAGATTTACCATCATTGCATTCAATATTCCAGGAAATGGGTATGACGGTTTTTTGATTGATAATTATAAAGACTATGTTGCTAAAGACATCGCAAATCTGTTTCTCCAGGCTTTAGAAGTTCTAAATATTTCGTCATTATACGCCATTATTGGAGGTTCTTTAGGAGGTGGGATTGCATGGGAAATGGTTGCTCTCAAAAACAACATCGCAAAACACATCATTCCAATTGCTTCTGATTGGAAATCAACAGATTGGTTGATTGCGAATTGTTTGATACAAGAACAATTTTTATTGAATTCTACTCATCCTGTGCAGGATGCAAGAATGCACGCCATGATGTGTTATCGATCACCGGAATCCTATAAAACCAAATTTGATCGATCCATAAATAATGAACTTGGAATTTTTAATGTGGAAAGTTGGTTGTTTCATCATGGAAAAAAATTACAAGAAAGATTTCAGCTAAGTGCTTACAAAATGATGAATCACCTTCTAAAAACAATCGAGGCGACTGATCAAGAAAATTGGGTAGATGAATTGAGTAAAATTGAAGCAAACATTCATATGATTGCCATCGATTCAGATGTATTTTTTATTGCCAAAGAAAATAAAATCACTTTTACAGAACTATCCAAAACAAATTCTAAGGTATTTTATCATGAGATCAAATCAATTCATGGGCATGATGCTTTTTTGATTGAATTTGATCAGTTGGATCAAATAATCAAACCCATCTTTGATTCCTAAAAAAATAATTTTTGATCATTTTCAGTAAAGAGAAATATTTAACTACTTTTGTGATTATAATTAGTTGAAAAATAAAATTAATATTATGGCATTAGAAATTACAGATGCAAACTTTGAAGAGGTGGTTTTAAAATCCGATAAACCCGTATTGGTAGATTTTTGGGCAGCTTGGTGTGGTCCATGTAGAATGGTAGGACCTATTATTGATGAAATTCACGGAGATTATGAAGGGAAAGCCGTTGTTGGGAAAGTAGATGTTGATTCAAATCAAGAATTTGCAGCAAAATATGGGGTAAGAAACATTCCTACAGTTTTACTGTTTAAAAACGGTGAAGTGATTGACAAGCAAGTGGGAGTCGCTCCAAAAAACGTATATTCAGAAAAAATTGATGCTGCTTTATAGAGCAGACTCATTGTATTTAAAAAATAATCAACCTTCCTTGAAATAGGAAGGTTTTTTTTATAACAGTTGTATATTTTCTGTACATTAGCAAAAAAACACTTAACAATGAAAAAAATCCTATTTTTAGTGGTGATGCTTACCAGTTTCGTCACGTATTCTCAAACAAAACTTTATGTACACCCCAATGCTGAAAATTATGCTTCATCAACCAAATCCATTGCGATTTTACCCTTAAAAGTTCAGGTGAAACTCAGACCAAAGCAATTAAAGGACTTCACCTCTGATCAAATCGTTCAGATGCAGAAAGATGAATCTTTGGACATTCAAAAAGGGATGTATTCTTGGTTTTTAACTCGTCAAAAACGAGGTGAGCTAAAATCAAATGTTCAGACACCAATGAAAACAAACGCTTTGCTAAAAAAAGCAGGAATCGATATTCATGAATTAGGCTCTCACCTTCCCAGTGAATTAGGTAAAATCCTAGGAGTTGATTGTGTTGTGATGGGTACATTTGAAACCTCAAAACCAATGTCTACTGGAGCTAGTATTGCATTAGGGGTTGTGTTTGGAGCTTTTGGAGCTACAAATGCCGCTGTCTGTAATATTGATTTTTACAATACGGCAGATGATGAACTTGTTGTCAACTACCTTAAAAAAGTAAGAGGCTCATTAGGGAGTGATGCTCAGGATATGATAAATATTTTAATGAGAAAAGTGACACGAAGAATTCCTTATACAAAATAGAAAACCATATAAGTTATCGACTCAATAGATCAAGGTTTGGTATTTGCCAAACCTTTTTCTATTTTTAATCATATGATCGACCTTACACAGATACAAAATTCACATACGCTCAATTTAGAATTGTTGGCTCGTCAGGTTGTTGAAGGGTTTATCACAGGGATGCATAAAAGTCCCTTTCATGGATTTTCTGTTGAATTTTCGGAACATAAATTATACAATATAGGGGAAAGTACACGTCATATTGATTGGAAGCTATTTGCAAAAACAGAAAAATTATACACAAAAAAATACGAGGAAGAAACCAATCTTCGCTGTCATATCATCATCGATAATTCTGCTTCTATGCATTATCCTATTGTGAAAAAACCAACATTGACCAACCTGAGTAAAATTGCCTTTTCAGTCATATCAGCCGCTGTCTTGGTCGAGGTTTTAAAACGACAAAGAGATGCAGTAGGACTCAGTATTTATGCAGATACCTATCAATATTATGCTCCAGAGAAGGGGAGTAATCGACATCGGCGGATGATTTTACATCAACTTCAAAAAGTACTAACTACACCATCAAAAGCAGCAACAGAAACCTATCAGTATCTTCATGAAATAGCAGAAAAAATACATCGACGTTCCTTGATTTTTTTGTTCACCGATATGTTTCAGTCCAACAGTCAGCAGGAGGCTTTATTTGAAGCACTTAGACACTTAAAATACAACAAACACGAAGTTGTTTTATTTCACACCTTCGATCGGAAAACAGAGTTTGATTTTGAGTTTGACAACACTCCCAAAAAATTTATGGATATAGAAACGGGGCAGGAGATCAATCTCTTTAGTGAACAGATCAAAGATCATTACCATCAAAAGATCAGTTCTTTTTTTGAGGAATTAAAAAATAGTTGTTTGCAATACAAGATAGATTATGTCCCCGTAGATATTCAGCAAGGCTTTAATGAGGTCTTAACAAGCTATTTTTTAAGCAGACAAAAAATGAGATAATTTTTACTTTTTCTGTTTGTAAATCTAAAAAACTGACTTATATTTGCCTCCGCTAAAAGCAACGGTTTGGTAGTTCAGCTGGTTAGAATGCCTGCCTGTCACGCAGGAGGTCGCGGGTTCGAGTCCCGTCCAGACCGCCCATCATAAACCCTTGATTTTCAAGGGTTTATGTTTTTATAAAATCCACTATTTTTTTATCGGTTCGAATCCTTCCTTTCTGAATTATTTTATGAAGATAATTTGGATTTTTAACTTTTGTTCGATCGAACAGAAGTCTTTAAAATGTAAATAAAACTATAAATTTGTTTTTTAAAATGTTGATAAGAAACTCTTAGAATAATGGCAAAGAAAACTTGGATAGAAAAAAGAGATTGCGATAAGTCATATAAAATTAAAACGATTAATAAAAAATTTGCAGACATTCCAGAAGGAAGTAAAATGTTTATTCCTACACCAAGAATAATTGACGATTACATTAAGCATATACCTTTTGGAAAATCAACCGAATTGTCAACAATGCGAAATGATTTAGCAACTGATTATCAAGCGGATAAAACTTGCCCTGTAACTACAGGAATTTTTTTAAGAATTGTTTCAGAAGCGTCATATGAGGAATTAAAATCAGGTAAAGGAATTGAAGAAGTTACACCTTTTTGGAGAATCGTAAATCCTAAGTCCAAATTAGC
>JAYPZA010000008.1:102957-105022 GCA_038136095.1 Flavobacterium sp. | reverse complement strand
ATTTTCCCATTCCTTCTATTCTGTATTTTTAAATCATCAGCTCACGATTCCATTGTTAATTATTTAGATAGAAAGGAAAACAAAACTAAAAAATCAAATGCCTTTTTTGTAGAGACTTTAGTTAAAAAAAACGATCTCTGGTTTCATACCCTTTATCATCGAAATCGTAAGATTAAAAAAAGGGGACAATATTTAAAAAAAAATAAATCTTTGCCAATAGGAAATTTTTATAATTTTTTTAGATCTGGAGATCTTAAAAGAATATATACCTATAATGATATTAGTCAATTGGATGGTTATACAAAAGCATGGTTTCCAGGAAATAAATTGAATTATATTGGAAATTATGAAAATGGGAGTAAGGCAGGAATATGGAAATATTACCATGTCAATGGAAAGATAGCATGCAAACAATATTTTCAAAATACAAAGATCATAAAAACGGTTGTTTTTGATGAAGACGGAATCAAAATAGAAAAAGATTTAATTGAGTCCAGAGAACCAGAATTTGAAGGTGGTGGGATTGATAAATTTTTTAAACATATCAGAAGAATTCATGAAAACATTGATTTTCAAATCAATGGGATCATTTATGTTAATTTTGATGTAAACGCTGAAGGTGTAATAAATAATGTGTCTATCGATGATAATATTCCTATAAAATTGAAAAGAAAACTGATCCTCTATTTTGAAAGTATAGAAGGTTGGTCTCCAGCAATTCATATGAATAGAAAAATTCCTTATTATTTTTCTTTGCCTTTAGATTTTAGAGTTCTAATTGAAGAAAGGTAAAATGAATAAGATTACAACATTATTTAACATTCAATACCCCATTATACAAGGTGGGATGGTTTGGGTAAGTGGTTGGAAATTAGCTTCAGCAGTTTCAAACGCAGGAGGTTTAGGTTTGATAGGGGCTGGCTCAATGTATCCTGAAGTTTTAAAAGAGCATATAAAAAAGTGTAAAAAAGCTACCAAAAAACCATTTGGAGTAAATCTTCCTTTGTTATACCCTCAAATTGATGAACTGATTGAAATCATCATTGAAGAAAACATAAAAATTGTTTTTACGTCTGCTGGAAACCCTTCAAAATGGACACAATATTTGAAAAGTAAAGGTATGCTAGTGGTTCATGTGGTAAGTTCGGTAAAGTTTGCCCTCAAAGCAGTATCAGCCGGTGTGGACGCCATTGTTTGTGAAGGGTTTGAAGCAGGAGGTCATAATGGGCGTGAGGAAACAACTACTTTTACTTTAATTCCTCAAGTGAAAGAACAGGTTGAAATTCCAATAATTGCTGCAGGAGGTATTGGCACAGGTCGTGGTATGTTAGCAGCGATGGTTCTTGGGGCTGATGGAGTTCAAATTGGAAGCCGTTTTGCTGCGACTGAAGAATCTTCGGCTCACGACAATTTTAAGAATAAGATCTTAGCTGTTAATGATGGAGACACCCATCTTACGCTGAAAGAATTGGCTCCTGTTCGTTTAATCAAAAATAAGTTTTTCAATGAGATACAAGAATTGTATCAAAATAATCCAACTCAAGATCAATTAAAAGATTTATTAGGAAGAGCAAGAGCAAAAAAAGGAATGTTTGAAGGTGACTTAGAAAATGGTGAGTTAGAAATTGGACAAATTGCGGGAATTATTCATTCAATAAAACCAGCTAAAGAGGTTTTAGAAAATATTATAAAAGAGTTTGAACAGGTAAAAAATACGTTTAAATAAATAATTTAAAATCAAATATTTAACTAAAAACAAAAGAAAAAGTTATAAATACCTTGATATAAAATATATTAACGTATTTTTGCACTAAATAAATAACGTTGTCGATAATTAAATAGATAACAAAACTAAATTATATTATGAGTAAAGGTACCGTAAAATTTTTCAATGAATCCAAAGGATTTGGTTTTATCATTGAAGAAGGAAGTAACAGCGAACATTTTGTACATGTATCAGGTTTGATCGATGAAATTCGTGAAAATGATGAAGTAGAATTTGATTTGCAAGAAGGTAGAAAAGGTTTGAATGCAGTAAACGTAAGAGTAATCTAATATATACTAC
>JAYPZA010000008.1:80222-102947 GCA_038136095.1 Flavobacterium sp. | reverse complement strand
ATTCAACAGATTCAGTGTTTTTTTTTATAACAACTATTCGATTATTCGATTGGAATTTTAATCTTATAGAGCCTTCTAGTTTTATTATTTAACTTATTTTCTCGTAACCAAGGGTTGTATAACTTCAATTCTTTATAATTCATACCAAATCCTTTGGCAAATGAGGCAATATTTGTAATTACTGTATCTACATGTACCAGTTTAGTTTTTGATAGTGTGTATAAATCTTCATCCTCAAATTCAAAACCATATTTTTTTGGGTTAGAAAGAATTTCTTTTAAGGCAACAATCCTAAATACGTAACGAGACGTTTCACTATTCAGTAATAAATCATAATAATCATTGACTTGTTGTCTTTCTAAATTTCTAGCAATTCTATAGTTACCAGCATTGTAAGCAGCTGCAGCCAATGTCCAACTACCAAAACGATCTTTTGATTTTTTTAAATAATCAGCAGCTACTTTTGTTGCTTTTTCTAAATTATATCTTTCATCTACATTGCTATTTACTTCTAGACCATATTCTCTTGCAGAAGATTTTAAAAATTGCCAAAATCCGGAGGCTCCAGAAGAGGAAGTTTTGTTTTCAAAACCACTTTCAGCAATTGCTAGGTATTTAAAGTCATCGGGTAATCCATATTCTTTAAGAAGGGGTTCTATGATTGGAAAGTATTTATGAGCTCTTTTAATTAATAAAAGACCGTTTGATTGCCAATAAGTATTCACAAGTAATTCCCGATCCATTCTTTCTTTGATGTCATTTCTATCAGTAGGAACTTTTTCTCCAGCAAAATTCAAGTTTTTAGGAATTTTTAACGCTTTGATGTTGTAAGTTTCTGCAGTACTCTTTGAAAATTCTTTTTTGGATACTAATGCAGCGTTAAAGAATATGACACAGAGGATACTGATCGATAAAATTGATAAAAAACGTAAACTTTTTTCCATGGACGTGAATTGAAATATTGAATTTCCATAAAATTAAGTAATCGTAAAAAAAATATCAAGTTAAATTCTTAAATATTATGTCTGAAATTGTTTTTGCTTTAAGTAAAATCATGACATGAGTTCCTTGATCGACTAGTATGAAATTTTTAATGTGTTTTGAGGGAAATACATGATCTTTGTTTCCATGAATATGGACTGTGTTTTTAGGGGAACTCTCTTGTTGCCAATGTAATACGTTGTAGATGGCCCATTTCATATAAAGTGCATCTTTAACTGACAAATACATTTCATATATTTCGGCTCTTTTTTTTAAAAAATCACCTAAGAAATATTTTGTGTATTGATCTAGATTCTCAACAATTTTAGTAGGAAAAAATTTATACACTTTTGTTCTTTGAATTAATTTCAATCGATTAGGAAATTCGTGATGTGATTTGATGGTAGAAATTAAAATGATTTTTTTGAAGGGGATAATTTTTGACACTTCTTGCATTAAAATACCTCCAAAAGATACTCCTAATAATACAGGATTTTTGTGGATGATGTCTTGAGACATTCTTCTAGCATACTCCTCTAATGGTTCTTCAATAGATAATGGAGTTTTCCATTCTAAGAAATGAAGTTCAAACATGTCTTTTGGTAAGCTTATATGTTCAAATATTTTAGGATTTGCTCCTAAACCAGGCATGCAATAGATATGAATTTTATCCAATGATTTTTAATGTTATGCTACAATAGATTTTTTAACAAAATCAAATCTAACGATTCCATCTTCATCAATTTTTGTTAAGTGTATTTCATGTAACGTATTTACTAAATCTGGATTCCATGGAGTTTTTACTTTTACATAATTTTCTGTAAAACCATGGATATATCCTCCTTTATTTTCACTCTCAAATAAAACAGTCAATGTAGTACCTAGCTGACTTTCATAAAATGCTCTTCTCTTTTTAACAGACAAACCTCTCAACATTTTACTTCGTTTTGCTCTCACTTTTTTAGGAACAACGCCTTCCATTGAAGCAGCTTCAGTATTGGGTCTCTCAGAATAGGTAAAAACATGTAAATAAGAAACCTCTAAATCACTTAAATAATTGTATGTTTCCAAAAAAAGTTCATCGGTCTCACCAGGAAATCCAACAATAACATCCACGCCAATGCAAGCATATGGCATTTTTTCTTTGATTTTTTTTACTCGATTGGTATACGTATCTCTTAAATAACGACGTTTCATTTTTTTTAGTAGGACATCGCTACCGCTTTGAAGAGGTATGTGAAAGTGAGGAACAAAAGTTTTTGAATTGGATACAAAATCAATGGTTTCATCTTTCAACAAATTTGGTTCAATGGAGGAGATTCTAAGGCGATGAATACCTTCAACATCATCCAATTTATTTACCAATTCTAAAAATGTATGTTCGTGTCTTTTATTCCCGAATTCACCTTTTCCATAATCACCAATATTCACACCCGTTAATACAATTTCTTTTATTCCTTTTTCTGATATTTCTTTTGCATTTTTAAGAACATTTTCAAGTGTATCACTTCTAGAAATTCCTCTAGCTAATGGAATTGTACAATAGGTACATTTATAATCACATCCATCCTGAACTTTTAAAAAAGCACGAGTCCTATCACCAATGGAATAAGAGCCAACATAAAAGTCAGCTTCAGAAATTTCACAAGAATGTACTTCACCTAATTCGTTTTTAGTAAGGTCATTGATATAACTAGTTACATTGAATTTTTCTGTTGCTCCAAGAACCAAATCTACACCGTCAACTGAAGCCAATTCTTGAGGCTTGAGTTGTGCATAACACCCTACAGCAATTAAAAATGCACCTTCATTTATTTTTAATACATTTTTTACAATGGATTTAAAACGCTTGTCAGCATTATCAGTAACAGAACAGGTATTGATTACGTATATATCTGCTTTTTCATTAAAATCAACACGTTCAAAACCCTCACTTGAAAAACTTCGAGCAATGGTAGAGGTTTCAGAAAAATTAAGTTTACATCCTAAAGTATAAAATGCAACTTTTTTATCTGTATTCATTCTTGTACATTTATTGAAGCAAATTTACGATAATTCTTGTTAGAGAAATAGATCTTAATATCTATTTTTGAACTACGTAAAAAAGGATAATATCGATTTTCTTTGATAGTCCTTAAAGCTAAATTTTAATATGAGATTCATCAATAATATTATCTGTTTTATTCTTATTTTATTCTTTGTTTCTTGTCATCACAAGCAAAACAAGTTTGATACATCTCAAGTATTTAGATATAATGAACACTCCAATATTACTTCATTGGATCCTGCTTTTGCTAAAGATCAACGGAATATTTGGGCAATAAACCAATTGTATAATGGACTGGTTCAATTAGATGATCAGTTACACATTAAACCTAGTATTGCAAAAAATTGGTCTATTTCTGAGGATGGAAAAACATACACATTTTTATTGAGAAATGATGTTTACTTTCACAAACATTCTTTGTTTGGAAAAGATTCAACAAGAAAAGTAATAGCCAAAGATTTTGAATACAGTTTTCAACGGTTATTAGATCATTCAATAGCCTCTCCAGGGAGATGGGTGCTTCAGAATGTTGAAAGTTTTTCTGCCATAGATCAGGAAATATTTCAAATTAAATTGAAACAGGCTTTTCCTCCTTTTTTAGGATTGTTGGCAATGAAATATTGTTCTGTGGTTTCAGAAGAAGCCATCAATTATTTTGGGGATATTTATCGACAAAACCCTATTGGTACAGGTCCTTTTCAATTGAAACTATGGGTTGAAAACACCAAGTTGGTTTTAAGAAAAAACCCACTTTATTTTGAAAAAGATAAACAAGGAAAGTCATTGCCATATCTAGAGGCAATAGCTGTATCATTCTTACCGGACAAGCAAAGTGAATATTTGCAATTTATTCAAGGAAATTTAGATTTTATTAAAAGTTTAGATGCCTCCTATAAAGATGACATCATTACAACTCAGGGAAAATTACAAGAGAAGTATCGCCATAAAATTAAAATGCAAACAGGAGCTTATTTAAACACAGAATATTTAGGAATATATCTAGATAGTGACAATGAAATCAATACTAATAAATTGTTAAGAAAAGCAATCAATTATGGTTTTGATCGAAAAAAAATGATTCGCTATTTAAGAAATGGAATTGGTACTCCAGCGTTGAATGGTTTTATTCCTAAAGGGCTTCCTTCTTTTAATGGTCTAAAAGGATATGATTATCAACCTGAAAAAGCAAAAAAAATGGTCAATCAGTTTGTCAATGAAACAGGAATTTCAAATCCTTCCATTACCATTACGACCAACAGTAATTATTTAGATATCTGTGAATACATTCAAAGAGAGCTACAAAAAATAGGATTGAATGTTTTTATTGATGTCATTCCTCCCTCAACTCTTCGACAAGGAAAAGCGACGGGTAAATTTCCGATTTTTAGAGCTAGTTGGATTGCTGATTATCCTGATGCTGAAAACTATTTATCTTTATTTTACAGTAAAAATTTCACCCCTGATGGCCCCAATTATACTCATTTTAAAAATAAAATGTTCGATGACTTGTATGAGCAATCTGTATCTGAATTGAATTCTGAAGTCCGATATAAAATGTATCAAAAAATGGATAGTATTTTAATTGAAGAAGCTCCTGTTATTCTGTTGTATTATGATCAGGTAATTCGTTTTTCTCAAAAAAATGTTCAAGGATTAGGAATCAATCCAATCGATCTTCTAGATTTGAGAAGGGTAAGCAAGGAAAATTAATTTTTAAGAAAAGTTTCTTTTATTTTTAATCTTGCTAAGATTGGATAATGATCGGAGTAGGGGACTTCAAAGGTTTTAAAATTATTGACTTCAAAATCTTGGTTGGGTAAAATAAAATCTATTCGTAAAGGATAGAGATAATCAAATGTCTTACCAAGGCCTTTTCCAGCCTCTTTAAATGCATCTTGTTTATTTTTAGATATTTGTTTATACACCCATGAAAAAGCAGTATTATTAAAATCTCCACAAACGATTGTTTTTCCTGACCATAGTTTTTCATGTTCTAAAAATTGCTCAACTTGAGTGGCTTGTTTTTGAAAAGAAGTTTTCATTCTTTTAATTAATTTATCTGAGGTCTTTTCTCCAAAATTTTGTTTGTTTGGATTTATTTTTAGGGACTCCAAGTGCAGATTGTAAATTCTAATGGTATCCTCAGCTCTTAAGATATCCGCATATATGATATTGTTGGCACTGTTAGCTAGGTCCAAAGATCCCATATTTATCATTGGATACTTGGATAAAATTGCTAATCCGAATTTATGATACTTGGATTTTCTTTTGATGTACCGATACGGATATTTAATGGTATTATCCTTATCCTCATAAAATTCTTGAATGGTTAAAATATCAGGATTTTTATCATAAATGAATTGATAAATTTTTTCTTCGATTGAATCATTTGAACTCCATTGATAATGATTGAACATTCGAACATTATAATTCATCACTTTGAGATCCTCATTTAGAAAAACTTTTTTTTCAGAAAATTTATAGAAACTACTTATGTATCCTATACCCATTAGGATAAAGACTGAAGAGATCAAAAAATACTTTTTTAATTTGACAATCCAATAAATAACAAATAAAAGATTCAATAAAAATAAAAATGGAACGATTAGGCTAATGATCGTAAACTCAGGACTAAGTTTTGGAGATATGTATGGCAATAGATATGATAATAAAAGCAATAATGCTACTATTGAGTTTAAAAAGAGTTGTCCCTTAATCCAAAAATTCTCTTTTTTCATTGATTGATTTAGTTTTAAAAAAGCCACCTATTGAAATCATGACTCTCGAAGTTAACTAAAACATCTATTATTTGCCTTGTTTGAAAAGAAATTCTTTTTCTTTTTTAGTCAAAGAATCATATCCTGATTTACTTATTTTATCTAAAATCTCATCTATTTTAATTTGATTCTCAGATTTCACATTTTTAAGAGATGATTTTTTTGTGGATTTATAAACTGTTTTTAGTGGATTTTGAGGTGTCTTAAAAAGATTTTTAAACCATTTAAAAATATCAATTTGTTTGTTGCTGGCTTGAGACATATAAAGATATCCAAACAAAGCTCCACCTAGGTGAGCTATGTGTCCACCACCGTTACTTCCGTCCAGTGACATTAAGTCAAATAGAATGAAAATTCCTGCCAAATGCCAAACTTTGACACCTCCAATAAACCTAAAATGTAATTGATAATTTGGAATGTAAGTTGCAATTCCTACAACAATTGAAGTAATTCCAGCAGAAGCACCAACCATGGTATGAATTTTTCCTTCAAATAAAGGGAAGTAACTGTAGCTTAACAAATAAAACAACCCACCACATATAGTTCCTAAAATGTAAAAATTTAATAATTGTTTTTGTGTAAAATATTCTAAAAATAGTCTTCCAAAGTAGTACAAAACTAGACCATTAAAAAATAGATGTAAAAAACCATCATGTAAAAAACCATAGGTAACAATAGTCCATGGTTTTGTAATAAAATCATTAAAATTAGATGATAAGGAAAACCACTGGTAAATAAAACTAATTCGTTTACCGTACAAACCTGCAAATGAGTTTGAAATTAAAGTAATCACAAAAATAGCTGCATTGATATAGAGAAGCTGTTCAACTATATTTGCTGCTTTAAATCTAGATTCTATTTCTTTAAATACACTCATTTAACTCCAACGTTTGAATTGATTGTTTTTCCAATAATAGGCCAATATAAAACCAATTATCGCTCCTCCAATATGAGCAAAATGTGCAATATTTCCTACTGAATATTTCGTCACTCCAAAAAATAAATCTCCCATTAAAATTAAAGGAATGAAGTATTTTGCAGCTATGGGTACAGGAAAAAATATGAGGGCTAGCTTGGCCTCTTTGAAATACATTCCAAAGGCTACCAATACTCCGTAAACAGCTCCTGAGGCTCCCACAGCAGGATTGTGAAATAAACTATAAAACTCAGTTAAATTTTCTTTACTCAATGTGATCATATCGACATAATCGGTATAGGTTCCTGTGTTTAATATACGGTATATGTCATTAGGTTTCAGTCCATTCCCAATTAAAACTTCATAGTAATTAATGAATTGATAATAATTGACCATTGAATATATTAACCCAGCACCAATTCCTGCAGAGAAATAAAAAAACAAAAATTTATTTCGTCCCCACATTTGTTCTAGTGGAGTTCCAAATGCCCATAAACCATACATGTTAAATAGAATATGAGCAAAACTACCATGCATAAACATGTGAGTTACATATTGCCAAAAACCAAAATTTTCATTTTTTGGAAAATGAAGAGCCAAAATGTTGGTCAAATCTAATTTTAAAAGTTGAGGAGCAACAAAAATGATGATGTTAATGATGATCAGATGCTTAATTCCTTCTGTAAGTTTATTTCCATTCATGGTTTAACGTGCAAATAATTGATCAATTTCGTTTAACGTCATAGTTTTAAAAGTAGTTTTTCCAGATGGAGAAATACTTGGTTCTTTACAAGAAAATAATCGGTTGACTAAATTTTCTTGTTCTTTTTGAGATAAAATAGACCCTGTTTTAATTGCAAGTGATTTTGAGAAAGAGGTAATTACATAATCAAAGGGGTTGTAATTTGAATCAGGAACATCGATGTTTACTTTTTCGATCAATTCTTCTAAGACATCGGTAATTTTACTTTCAGGAATAGAAACAGGAGTCCCTTTTATGGTAACAGATTCTTTAGTAAACTCATCAAAACAAAAACCTAGATCTTCTAACTCAGATTTTAACGAATAAATAATTTCAATCTCAGCAGAGGAAAATGAAATAGTTAAAGGGAATAATAATTGCTGGCTATGAACTTCTTTCATAGAATTTTTTTCCAAAAATTCTTCGTAAAGAATTCGTTGATGTGCCAACGATTGGTGAATAAGGACAACTCCAGATTTTATTGAACTTATGATGTATTTCTTTTGAATTTGAATAGTTTGATTAACAACAGCATCAGATTCTTCTTGGAATAACGCTTCTTGCTGCTGATCATCATTAGCAGAAACATACAAACTTTCCCAGTTTGATGAATCTTTTTTTATTGAAAATGATTTCGTTGATTTTTTATCCTTTTGAAACGGATTGAATGAAGGGTCAACATTAATTTTTGGGGTTAAGCCTCTAGAGGATTCTCTAACTAAATTATAGGGAGTATCCAATGTTGCATCTCTATTAAAATCAATTACTGGAGCCACATTGTATTGCCCAAGACTGTGTTTGATTGTCGCTTTTAAAATTGCATAAATGGACTTTTCATCATCAAATTTGATTTCTGTTTTTGTTGGATGAATATTGATATCGATACTTTTTGGAGGTACTTCTAAGTATAAGAAATAAGAAGGATGAGCGCCTTTTTCTATTAGCCCATCGAAAGCAGACAATACAGCATGATTTAGGTAAGGGCTTTTGACGTAACGATTGTTAACAAAAAAAAATTGCTCTCCTCTCTTTTTCTTTGAAAATGAAGGTTTGGAAAAAAATCCTTTCATAGCAATCAAGTCTGTCTCTTCAGAAACGGGAACTAATTTTTCATTCATTTTAGACCCAAAAATACCAATAATTCTCTTTTTAAGGTTGCTGGTTTTTAAATGATAAATTTCGTTTCCGTTATGATGTAGGCTGAATGAAATTTCAGGATGTGCTAGAGACACACGTTGAAATTCGTCAACGATATGTCTTGTTTCTATAGCGTCAGATTTTAAAAAATTTCGTCGAGCAGGTATGTTAAAAAATAAGTTTTTTACAGCAATGTTTGTTCCTGATGGAGTGTTGGTCATTCCTTGATAACTAATTTTACTACCTTCAATTTTTATATGATTTCCGAGTTCGTCAGAACCTTGTTTGGTTTTCATTTCAACATGAGAAATTGCAGCAATAGAAGCCATAGCTTCTCCTCTAAATCCTTTTGTTTGTAACTGAAATAAATCATCAGCAGCTTTAATTTTAGAGGTTGCATGACGCTCGAAAGAAAGTTTTGCATCGGTTGCACTCATCCCTTTACCGTTATCAATGACTTGAATCAATGTTTTTCCTGCGTCTATGAGAATTAATTTAATATTTGTAGCTCCTGCATCAATTGAATTTTCAATCAATTCTTTGACAACAGATGCAGGTCTTTGAACGACTTCTCCCGCAGCTATTTGATTTGCTACATGTTCTGGTAATAGTTGAATGATATTTGACATTATTTTTTCAGAAAAATTGATAGATCAAAATCTATGATGAATAAAAAAATAATAATTAATACAGCAATGGTAAATAATATAATTCTATTAGAGTTGCTTTTTGGGGTTTCTACCTGATAGATGGTGTCTTGATACTCAACTTCAGTATTGTTTCCCTTGAGTTCTGAGAAAGCATTGCTAATTTTTTCTTTAATCCCTTTATTGTTTCCAGAACTATTTCTGAATTGATCAAACTTGTGTTTAATTTCAAATGGATTACCCTCGCCTTTATAATACCTAGGTTTATAATCAAAACGTTTATTTTTTCTTTTTAAGATGCCCATAAATGACGACTAAGATTTTAAATAATTAGACCTAATATAAAGTGTAGGTTGTCAAATTTACTTAATAAAAAAATAATGGTCAAGGTAAGTAGTAAGATTGGTAGAAAACAATTACAAAGCAGCCATTTGAATTGCTGCAATTGCACTCTCGATTCCTTTATTTCCCAGTTTTCCTCCAGATCTATCTAAGGATTGTTCTTTGGTATTATCTGTCAAAACACAGAAAATTACAGGAACATTGTATTTTACATTTAAATCTACGATCCCTTGGGTTACTCCGTGACAAACAAAATCAAAGTGTTTGGTTTCTCCTTTAATGACGTTGCCAATAGCTATGATAACATCAACGGATTGGGTTTCTATCATTTTTTTGCAACCGTGAACCAATTCAAAACTACCGGGAACTTCCCAAGAAATGATGTGTTCGTTTTTTGCACCACAATCAACAAGTGTTTCAAGAGCCCCTTTATGAAGATTGTCTGTAATTTCAGAATTCCATTTGGAAACAACGATCCCAAAACGAAAATTACTCGCATCTGGAATGCTCGAACGATCGTAATGAGATAAATTTACTGATGCCATTTTGAGATTACTGAGCGTATTTTGCGCTGTAAATATACTTGTCGATGTCTTTCCCAACTTCTGATGTTGGAAAATTTTCTTTAATAGATGAAAATAACGTTTCAGCTTTTGAGAAATCACCCAATTCCATAGACAATCTTCCGGCTTTGAATAAAAACAAAGGTGTTGTAAACTGATTCTCCTTGAGATTTGCTGCCATTTCATAATATTCTATGGCATCTTCAGTTTGATTGATATCCGCAAAAGCATCTCCAATTGCTCCAAGAGCAGTAGGTCCTAATAATTCATCATCAGATGAATATTTACTTAAATAATCGATTGCTTTTTGGTAATCTTTCATTTTCAAAAAAGAGACACCAGCATAATAGTTAGCAATGTTACCTGCATTCGTACCACTATATATAGTGGCAATATCTAAAAATCCATATTTATTATCAGCACCATCTAAGCCAAGTTGTAATAAAGAATCTACCTCAGAACTTGGGGCAAGAATCGCTTCGTTAAAATATTTTCTTGGAAAAGCTAACTCATTAGAAGCTTCTGTTTCTTGTGGTTCTACAACAAATTTGTTGTATCCTAAGAATCCTAAAATTAGAGAAATAACCACCACCAAGCTGTAGAACAAGGTTTTGCTATTTTTTTCAATCCATTGTTCAGATTTTGACGCAGTGTCATCTAACGTATTGAATACCTCTGCAGTTGTGCTTTGTAAATCTTCAGCACTTTGTCCTTTCTTGTCTTTCGGTTTGAACCCTTTTTTCTTATATGTTGCCATATGTTATATACAAAATTAGTTGCGCAAAAATAGTTTTTTTAATTGGATTTTAAAACCTATATATCGTAAATTTTCAATAATTTGCAGAAGTTTATTTTTGCTTTTTTTACTTATGTACTTGAAGAAATTATCTTTGTTGAACTTTAAAAACTTTGATTCAAAAATCTTTGAATTTAAAGAGAAAATAAATTGTTTTGTAGGCTCTAATGGAGTTGGTAAAACGAACGTTTTGGACGCAATTTACTACCTTTCTTTTGCGAAAAGTTACTTTAATCCAATAGCTGTTCAAAACATTCAGCACAACAAAAAGTTTTTTGTCGTTGAGGGAAATTACGAAGTAGATGATCGATTAGAAAAAATTATATGTAGTTTAAAAAAAGGTCAGAAAAAAGTTTTGAAAAGAAATGACAAAGCTTATGAAAAATTTTCTGATCACATTGGCCAAATTCCACTTGTCATAATTTCTCCTTCAGACAGGGATCTTGTTACCGAAGGTAGTGAAACTAGAAGAAAGTTTGTTGACGGGGTAATATCTCAACAAGATAAAAACTATTTACAAGACCTCATTGCATATAATAAAGTGCTTTCTCAGCGAAATGCCTTATTAAAATATTTTGCAGCAAATAGAACGTTTGATTCAGATAATTTAGAAATTTATGATCATCAATTAATCGCTTACAGTTCTAAAATCTATGAGAAAAGAAAGACCTTTTTAGAAAGTTTTATCCCTATATTTAATGATAAATATCAAGTCATTTCGAATGATAAAGAGCAAGTAAACTTAGTTTACAAAAGTCAACTGCATTCATCATCTATTGAAGATTTATTAAAAAACAGCTTGGAAAAAGACAAGATCATGCAATACACAACTGTTGGCATTCATAAAGATGATTTATCTTTTGAAATTGGTCATCATCCCATCAAAAAATTTGGATCTCAAGGACAACAAAAATCATATCTTATCGCTTTGAAGTTTGCTCAATTTGATTTTATAAAGCAACAATCTAATTTGGTGCCCATTTTACTATTGGATGATATTTTTGATAAATTAGACGAACAAAGAGTTTCTCAAATTATAAATTTTGTAAATAATGATCAGTTTGGTCAAATATTTATCACAGATACTCATTCAGAAAGAACAGAAAATGCCATTCAACGAAGTAATCAATCGTATCAAATATTCAAAATGTAAATAAACATGAGTGGCCCCATTATTGATGAATATAGAAAACGAAATATAGATGCTGTATATTTAATCATGATTAACAAATAGAATGATGACAAAGAGAGAAAATGACTCCATTTCGCTGAAAAACTTAATGCAAACCTTTATAGATGAAAATAACTTATCCAAGGGAATTCAAAAAATAGAGGTAGAACAGGTGTGGCATCAACTGATGGGGAAGGGAGTTAGCTCCTACACCCAATCTGTTGAATTGAAAAATAAAACATTAATAGTTAGCTTGTCTTCTTCAGTCTTACGTGAGGAATTAACCCATGGGAAACAAAAAATCATCTCGATGATCAATACGGAAATGGGGACCAAAGTTGTCTCTAGATTATTACTAGTCTAATTTTTTGCAAAAAAAAACTCGTAATCATTTACGAGTTTGAGTTTTTATAGAATTTATGATCATTAGAACATTTCTCTTCCAGAAAAGTGAAAGTTTCCTTCTATTTCAGCATTTTCATCACTATCGGAACCATGAATCGCATTTTCTCCCATTGAGGTTGCATATAATTTTCTAATTGTACCTTCTGCAGCTTCTAATGGATTTGTTGCTCCAATTAAAGTTCTAAAATCTTCAACAGCATTTTCTTTTTCTAAAATAGCAGCAATGATAGGGCCTCTAGTCATAAATTGAACCAATTCTCCGAAAAAAGGACGCTCTTTGTGAACTTCATAGAAAGTTTCAGCATCGTTTCTTGTCATTTGTGTTTTTTTCATTGCTACAATTCTAAACCCGGCAGCATTAATTTTTTCTAAAATTGCTCCAGTATGTCCATTTTCAACCCCGTCAGGTTTGATCATGGTGAATGTTTTGTTTGTTGCCATTTTATTTTTAATATTTTTTAAAAGTGCCGCAAAAGTACATAATTTTTTAATAAAATTGTATCTTCGTGCCTTATGATTTTAAAACGATTTAAAGAGTTACAATCTTTTTTAATGAGTCCAAAAAATATTGTTATTATTGGACACAGGAACCCTGATGGTGATGCTATTGGATCCTCTTTAGCACTCTACCATTATCTTAAAAAAAAAGGTCATAAACCAACGGTGGTTGTACCGAATGAATACCCGAATTTTCTTCATTGGTTGCCTGGATCAAAACAGACTTATCGTTTTGATTGGCAAAATTCACAATCACAAAGAGCAATTAATAATTCAGAGATGATCTTCTTGTTAGACTTTAATACTTTACATCGGGTAGGTACTGATATGCAAAATACATTGAATAATTATAAAAATGATTTTGTTTTGATTGATCATCATCAACAGCCTGATGATTTTCCTTATATGTATTCAGATACACAGATTTGTTCTACTTGTCAAATGGTGTATCACTTTATTGATAAAATGGGTGATTTAGAACTTATTGATGCTGATATTGCTACTTGTTTGTATACTGGAATCATGACTGATACTGGATCCTTTCGATTTTCGACAACCACGAGTCTTACACACAAGATCATTGCTCACCTAATAGAAAGAGGCGCTAAAAATGATAAGATCCACAGTAATGTTTATGATTCCAATTCAATTGGGCGTTTACAATTACTTGGGAAAGCACTTTCCAATTTGAAAGTATTACCAGAATATAAGACAGCATTCATCACTCTTTCAGAGGAAGAAAAAAAATCACATAACTATATCAAAGGAGATACAGAGGGAATTGTAAACTATGCATTGTCTGTGGATGGAATTTTCATGGCGGCTATTTTTATTGAAGATAAAGATCAAGGAATCATTAAAATTTCCTTTAGATCTAAAGGAATTTTTTCTGTAAATCAATTTGCAAGAGAAAATTTTAACGGAGGTGGACATGATAATGCGGCAGGAGGAAAATCACATCTCTCAATGGATGAGACAATTAATAAATTTATTGATTTGCTTCCAAAATATAAATTTGAACTGGTCAATTCATATGAAGTTTAGAGCCTACATATACGTATGTTTTTTTTTATGTCTTTCTTGTGGAGAACAGGAGCCTAGAAAGCCAATATCCTCCAGTAAAACTTACTCATTGTCATCAGCAACTGAGTTTTTGAAGAAAATCAATAAAAATGAAGAAGCTAAGATTAAAAAGTATATTGAAAATGATAGCTTATATTTATACAGTCGTTCATCCAATGGTTTCTGGTATCGATATATTCACAAAATAGAAAGAGACACCATTGTTCCACAGAAAGGAAATACGATTGAATTTTCATATGACATTGCCAATTTAGACAACAAATTGATTTATTCTAGCGAAGAAATTGGTGTCAAAACATATTGGGTGGATAAAGAAGATATGATTCCTGGGTTACAAAAAGGAATTAAAATAATGAAACCTGGAGAAACAATTAAGTTTATATTTCCGTCATTCAATGCTTTTGGGGTTGTTGGAGATGGTCAAAAAATAGGAATCAATCAATCTTTAATCAGTAAAGTAACATTAATTAATATTAAATAAATAAAAAAAAAAATGAAGAATTGGATTTTACAAATACTACTCGTATTTTCTTTTGCTTTTAATGCTTGTAACAATGATTATAAAAATTTAAAAGATGGAATTTATGCTGATATTACCACAAATAAAGGTAAAATCATTGTTGAATTATATCCTGATCAAGTACCATTGACTGTATCAAATTTTATAACCTTAGCTGAGGGTACCAATACGAAAGTAGTGGATTCTCTTAAGGGTAAAAGATTTTATGATGGATTAAAGTTTCACAGAGTTATTAGAGATTTTATGATTCAAGGTGGGGATCCCAAAGGGAATGGTCAAGGTGGACCTGGGTATAAATTTTACGATGAATTTAGTCCAGATTTAAGACACGATGAAAAGGGAATTTTATCAATGGCGAATTCAGGTATTAATTCTAACGGAAGTCAATTTTTTATAACTCACAAAGCGACACCTTGGTTGGATGCTTATTCTAATGAAAATAAACTCAAAGATTGTAGCAACCCAAGAGTTGGATGTCACTCAGTGTTTGGAAAAGTGGTCAGTAATTTAGACATTATTGATTCCATAGCTCAGAATGATGTCATTGAAAAACTAACAATTGTTAGAAAGGGCTCTGATGCTAAAAAATTTGATGCTGTTAAAGTTTTTGAAGAAGAAATAGCCAAAACTGAGCAAAAAGAAAAAGAAAGACTTTTGGAAATTGAAAGACTTGAAAAAGAAAGATTAGAAAAGTTCGCTCAAGACAAAGAGGCTTTTTATAAGAAAATGAATGTAAAAAATGCTAAAAAGCAAGAATCAGGTCTTCAAATTCTAACTATAAGAAGAGGAAAAGGTAAAAAATTCAATCCTACAAAGTCTGCAACCATCAATTATTCAATGTATTTAGGGGATGGTAAGTTGATTCAATCTACAGATAATTCAAAGCCTTTTGAATTTGTATTGGATAAAAGACCTTTGATTCCAGGTGTAAAAGAAGCCATTTTAAAGATGAGAGTTGGTGGGAAGGCTAGATTGTTCATCCCTTATTATTTAGGCTATGGTGAAAATGGAGGAGGTCCTTTCCCTAAAAAAGCAGATTTAATTTTTGAATTAGAATTATTAAAAGTAGGAGAGTAGTTTGATTGAAAAAATTTTACAAATAGATACGGAGGTACTTATCTACTTAAACAATTTAGGAAACGAACAATGGGATGGCTTTTGGTTATCATTGACCAATCAATTCAATTGGACCCCATTGTTCGTTTTATTATTAGTACTTCTTATCAAGAAATTTGGTTGGAAAAACTCCTTATTACTACTCCTATTCATTTCAATTCTTGTTGCTTTTTCTGATCAATTTACAAACCTGATTAAAAATACAACCGAACGTATTCGGCCTTGTAATACTAAAGACATTGTTGATCAGTTAAGATCATTTTCATACAAACCAAGAGGGTTTAGTTTTTATTCAGGTCATGCTTCACTGTCGATGACTTTTACAATTTTCATGATTTTATTATTAAAAGACCATTTCAAGTACATTACTCTACTATTGATATTTCCAGCTTTTTTTGGATATAGTAGGATATATCTTGGAGTTCATTATCCTCTGGATGTTTTTTCAGGATATATATCAGGAATTTTTTTTGGTTTTGTTTTTTACACAATTCAAAAAAAATTACGTCTGAGTTCTCGATTCAGTCAAATAAATTGATTTACGAATAGGTTTAAAGATGTTAATTAGAAAATTACTCTATAAAAACATCGTTAATTGTTGTGAATACTTTGCTGAGAGTAAAAATTTAATATTTTTTTTGCTGAAGAAAATGGAGTGGTTTCCCCTTTTTTAAGAGCTTCAATTTCTTCATTCAAGATTTTTGAAATTTTTTTGTTTTTGAAAAATGAATCAAACAAGTGTTGTTGTATGGTGGATTTTAACCAAAAAGTGTTCTGTTCATTCCTGTTTTTTTCAAAAAAATCATTGTTTTTAACCAATAAAATGTAGGACTCAATCATCTCATATATGTCATCAATCCCAGTGTTTTTTATTGCACTAGCAGTTAACACTTTTGGTTTCCAACCACTTTCTTTAGATGGGTATAAATGCAAGGCTCTATTAAATTCTACTCTAGCAATATTGGCGTTTTTTTTATTATCTCCATCAGATTTATTAATGACTATTGCATCAGCCATTTCAATGATGCCCCTTTTAATTCCTTGCAATTCGTCACCAGCTCCTGCAATTTTGAGTAACAGAAAAAAGTCTACCATCGAATGAACCATTGTTTCACTTTGTCCTACACCAACAGTTTCAATGATGATGGTGTCAAAACCAGCTGCCTCACAAAGAATGATACTTTCTCTTGTTTTTTGTGCAACACCCCCTAAGGAATTCCCGGAAGGAGAGGGTCTAATGAATGCATTTTTATCAATTACCAATGCTTCCATTCTAGTTTTGTCACCTAAAATACTTCCTTTATTTAGCGAGCTTGTTGGATCAATTGCCAAAACAGCTACTTTTTTCCCCATGCTTGTTAAATGTTTTCCAAATGCTTCTATAAAGGTACTTTTTCCTACTCCAGGAACCCCTGTAATTCCAATCCTTACAGAATTATTCGCATGAGGTAAACATTGCTCTAAAATCTTATTTGCTTTTTCTGTATGTTTTTGGTTGGTGCTTTCAACTAGTGTGATCGCTCTGCTAAGCAAGGATATATTTCCATCCAAAATACCTGAAACAAATGTTTTCACAGAAGGGATGTTACTTCTTTTAGATTTGATTTTTTGAGCCGATAGTTTACTGGTGGTCGCTTGTTGAGTAAAGTCTTCTTTGTGAAATATTTTAGAAGTTTGTTTTTTGCTCATGGGTTGCGTTACAATATCAAAGGTAAATTTATAAATAAATATAAAGCAAACAGACATACTGAATAAAAAAGCTTCGTCTTCAACCATTAAACATAGGTTGTCTTTGGGGTTGCTTATTTCATTTCACCCTTGAATGAAATATTCAAGAATGGTAAATTTCTAGCAGAAAACTATTTCTGTATTCCTTATAAAGTACCTATCTTTATCCCTTAAAAACAACATTTTCAATGAAACTCTATAAAGAGAATCAAATTAATATATACAATTCACTTACTAAAAGTAAAGAACCTTTTAAAACCATTGATGAAGGACTTGTTGGAATGTATGTATGTGGACCAACCGTCTATAGCAATGTTCATCTAGGAAACGTTAGGACATTTATGTTTTTTGATGTGGTGTATCGTTATTTTTTACACCTTGGTTACAAAGTACGTTATGTACGAAATATTACAGATGTTGGTCATTTAGAAAATGATGCCGATGAAGGTGAAGATAGAATTGCTAAAAAAGCTAGAATTGAACAATTAGAACCTATGGAGGTTGTACAGAAGTATACTGTTGACTTTCATGACGTATTAAATAAATATAATTTTCTTCCACCAAGTATAGAACCAATTGCTTCAGGACATATTACAGATCAAATTGAAATGATAAAAACGATCATTGACAAAGGATTTGGTTATGAAATCAATGGGTCTGTTTATTTTGATGTAATTGCTTACAGTAAAGAAAATCATTATGGAATCTTATCGGGAAGAAAAGTAGAGGATGCAATTCATAATACGAGAACTCTAGATGGACAATCAGATAAAAAAAATCCACAAGATTTTGCCCTATGGAAGAAAGCAGATGATAGACATATCATGAGATGGCCCTCTCCTTGGTCTGATGGCTTTCCTGGATGGCATATAGAATGTTCTGCAATGAGCTCTAAATATTTAGGAACTCATTTTGACATTCACGGAGGTGGAATGGATTTAAAATTTCCTCACCATGAAAGTGAAATTGCTCAATCTAAAACATGCTATGGTGAAGATCCTGTGAATTATTGGATGCATCCAAATATGTTACTTTTGAATGGTCAAAAGATGGCAAAATCATCTGGAAATTATATTTTACCGGGACAAATATTAACAGGTGAAAACAAAATACTTAAAAAAGCTTTTTCGGCGAGTGTTGTTCGATTTTTCAATATGCAAGCAAATTACAGGAGTATTTTGGATTTTTCGAGTGATGCTTTGGAAGCTTCAGAGAAAGGACATCAAAAATTGATGGAGGCATATGACACCCTCTCAAAATTAAGCATTCATAAAACCACTTCAATAGATATAAAGAGATGGAGACAGAAATGTTATGATGCAATGAATGATGATTTTAATACCCCTATATTGATCTCTCACCTTTTTGAAGGTGTTAAGTATGTACATCAAATTAAAGAAGGAAAAGAAACCATCACAACTGATGATTTGAAGCTGTTTTCTTCTACCATGCATGCTTTTATTTTTGATATTTTAGGATTATCAAATAGTTCAGAAGAAAGAGGTACAGATAAAATTGACGGTGTTGTAGAGCTTTTAATTAAATTAAGGAAAGAAGCCAGAGAAAATAAAAATTGGAAGTTGTCAGATCAGATTAGAGACGAATTGATCGCTTTAGGAATTCAACTTAAAGATGGTAGAGAAGGAACCTCTTATACGATTAACTAATTGATAAAGATTTCTTATAACAAATAATATATGATTGATGGTCAAAAGTTTGGACTAAAAAACATCCTAATAATTCCTTTTATCTTATTGGTTCGTTTTTATCAGTTAGTAATTTCTCCTTACACACCATCAACTTGTAGATATACACCTACCTGTTCCAATTACACAATTGAAGCTTTGAAAAAAAGAGGGTTATTTGTTGGAGGTTGGTTATCTTTAAAACGAATTTTTAGTTGTCACCCTTGGGGAGGGAAAGGTTACGATCCTGTTCCTGAACAAAAAAACAAAAAGTAATTTTTCTGATGTTTATCAGATCTTAAATGCAAATAAATGATGAATTTTTTAGCCATTACCTGGGATCCGTCTATAGGAATCGATTTAGGTTTTTTTACCATTCGTTGGTATAGTTTAATGTTTGTAGCCGCCTTTGTCATGGGGTTAAGTTTGATGAAAAAAATTTACATAGAGGATAAAATTTCTCTAGAAAAATTGGATGTGCTATTTATGTACACTTTTATATCAATGCTTGTAGGAATGAGATTAGGTGAAGTGTTTTTTTACAACTGGGGTTACTACAAGAATCACTTACTAGAAATCATTTTACCATTTAAAAAGATGGCTGGTGAAACCGCTGTTTTTGGATTAATTGAAGGTTGGAAATTTACAGGATATACTGGTTTTGCTAGTCATGGTGCAGCCATAGCAATTATACTAACGATGTATTGGTATAGTAAAAAACATCTTAATAAATCACTTCTTTTTATCTTAGATAGAATGGCAATTGTTTCTGCTCTTGGTGCGGCTTTTGTTAGAATAGGAAATTTTTTCAATTCAGAAATCTATGGCAAACCAACAGGATCTAATTTTGGAGTTATATTTGAATCAACTGATCCCGAAATGTTGCCAAGACATCCTACTCAATTGTACGAAGCCATCAGTTATTTTATCTTATTTGCTATTTTGTGGAGATTGTATTGGAAAACTGACAAAAAAGAAAAACAAGGTTTTCTTTTTGGACTTTTTATGATTGGTTTGTGGTCTGCTAGATTTTTTATAGAATTTTTTAAGGAAGCACAGGTCGATGGGAGAGAAGACTGGATTCTAAACTCATTAAATACTGGACAAGTACTGAGCATTCCAATGATATTAATTGGAGTTTGGTTGGTGTTAAAAAAATAATGATTTAAAAATCATAGGCAAAGGATACCTAATTTGTAATTAGTTATCCTTTGATTTTTGATTTAAACTTTTTAAACCTAGATTTTTCTTTTTTAGGCCAGCTGTTGTTAGATGTATTGATGTCAGCGGTTTCTAAATCTGGATCTACTTTAAAACTTTTAATTTCTTTAACAGATTTAAACACTCTGCTCACATATTCGTCGTTTTTCATCCATATTTGAGCAGGAAAAGTTACTTTTTCAGTAGTTCCATCTTCATAGGTTAATTCCACTATGATTGGCATCACCAAACCTCCAGGTTTTTCAAATGTTACCTCATAAAAAAAGTTAGGTACTTCTTTTAGTAAAGCTTTTTCATCGTCTGTCATTGTTTCAAAATAATCTTTAATGACATCAAAGTCTTTGGCTCTTTTTTCACTTATTGGTTCCCCTTCTTTTTGTTCCGCAAAATACACTAATTTACCTTCATAATCTGATAAGTCTAGATTGAATCGATCTGCTTGTTCTAGTGCTTCTTTTGAGGGTTGATCTGTTAAATAGAATTTTTTAACACTTTTTATTCCAATATCATTATAGTCGGTAGTGTAAAACCAACCTCTCCAAAACCAATCTAAATCCATTGCAGAAGCATCTTCCATTGTTCTAAAGAAATCAGCAGGTGTTGGATGTTTGAACATCCAACGTTGAGAATACGTTCTAAAAGCGTAATCAAATAATTCAGGTCCCATAATTGTTTGACGAAGCATATATAACCCTGCAGCAGGCTTTGTATATGCGTTGGGTCCGAAGTTTTTTACATAATCTCCTTGAGACATGATGGGAGATAAATTTTTTTGATCAATGCTCATGTAGGGAACAATGTCTTTTGGTAAATTTCCAGTGTAGAAATTTGGGTCATAATCCAACTCAGCTAAGATTTCAACAAAAGAATTAATTCCTTCGTCCATCCAAGTCCATTGACGCTCATCAGAATTTACAATCATAGGAAAGAAATTGTGTCCTACCTCATGGGTAATCACTCCAATCATTCCTCTTTTAGTTCTTTCTGAGTAGGATCCATCAGGATTTGGTCTACCGTAGTTAAAACAGATCATTGGGTATTCCATACCTTGGCGGTCTGCATGAACTGAAACCGCTTTACTATATGGATAATCAAATGTCATTTTAGAGTATTCCTCAAGCGTATTAGCAACAACTCTAGTAGAATGTTCTTCCCATAAAGGATTTCCCTCTTTTGGATACAAAGAAGTAGCCATTACAGTTTTTCCATTGATATTGACTGCCATAGCATCCCAAATGTATTTTCTTGAAGATGCCCATCCAAAATCTCTAACATTTTTTGCAGTAAAATGCCATGTTTTAGTTTTATTGGTACTGCCTTTCTCAGCAATTTTAGCTTCTTCTTCCGTAACAATAAAAACAGGGTCCTTAAATGAATTTCGAGCTTTTTCAAAACGTTCGCGTTGTAGTCTTGTCAATACCTTTTTTTCATTTTGTAATTCTCCTGTAGCTTCTACAATATGATCTGCAGGTACTGTTAATTTCACATCATAATCACCAAATTCCAAGGCCCACTCACTTCTTCCCCAGAATTGCATATTTTGCCATCCTTCTACATTGTCATATACAGCCAATCTTGGAAAAAATTGAGCAATCGTATAGTTTTTGTTACCGTCAGGAAATGATTCAAATCCAGAACGTCCTCCGTCTTTAACTGAATTATTGATAAGGTAATTCCATTTGATACTAAACTTAAAAGTATCCGACGGAGCTAATGGTTTTGGTAAATTTATTCTCATCATTGTTCTATTGATGAAGTGAGCTAAAGGATTTCCATCAACATCCTTAACTTGTTCAATATTAAATCCAAATCCTTTGGGTTTCTTCAAATTTGATTTGGTGAATGTAGACATACCATTATAGTAGGACTTACCTAATTTTTCAGATTTTGATAGTGGAGTTTTTGAATCAGGTGCTCTCATATTTTGATCCAATTGAACCCAAAGATATTCTAAGTAATCTTTTGAATTGTTTTTGTAGGTGATGTTTTCATTCCCATAAATTTTGTTATTGGCTTCATCTAAAGTGATTTCCATAACATAATCCACCTTTTGTTGTGAATATTCATAACCTGGAGCTCCAGAGGCTGTTCTTCTGTTGTTTGGGGTTGGAAACTTGTCTTTGAGCTGTCTAAATTTGTTTTGATCAGTATGTCCTTTTTGAGGGGATTTTGAAGAATTTTGACCTGTTAAAGAAAAGTTTACTGACAAAAAGATACAAATCAATAAAGTTAATTTATTCATGAGATGGATTTTTAAAATTAAAAACTTGGCAAATTTAATATAAATAGATTTTTTTTAGATGAAATTTTAAAAATTAATCAAAGCAATGTTGTTTTTTTTGTTTAGAAT
>JAYPZA010000008.1:25865-80212 GCA_038136095.1 Flavobacterium sp. | reverse complement strand
AATTTTGCTACGTGTCTTTGATTCAATTTTTGCTTTGACAATGTTTTGCTGATCCTTAAAATATTTCAATAATAATTCATTGGTTATTTGAAAAGAGCTAGGCATTGAGATATTTTTAATTTCTAGGTAAAAATAAATCAAGTCACCTTCGTATTCTTTTCCTAAATAGTTAAATTCTCTTTTTTCATGATCAACATTGATCTTTAAATTATCCTTTAAGTATTTTTCAAAATATGTATTAGCATTCACCAATTCATTATTTGAAGTAAGTTTTAAATCAATGTCATAATCTTTGTTTAATGTAAATTCAAGATCGTCCATATCTACATTGATGATAATTTCTAGGCTATTCTCCTTGACATTGTATTCAATTTGGGTAAGGCTTACGTAATATTTGTGTGAACTAATAGAAAAAAAAGGAATCAATAAAAACAGTAGCGTTTTTTTTAATAAAATCATAAGATACAATTCAAATTAACGATTCTCTAGTGATTCTAAATATAGAATACTCTCGTTTTTAAGCAAGACGATAAGTTCTAATTTCTTGTTTTGTTTGTATAAATCTTCAACACCTAAGGGATTGCAAAATTCTAGAAAGTGATGTAGTTTATTGAGAGGTATCTTTAAATCATTTTCAAAAAAAGGTTCTCCGAATTCACTGACCAACATGAGTGGAAATTTTTGTTTGAATTCAATATCACGTCGAAGAGCCCAAAGTTTTTCAGAAAACTTAACTGGGATACCAATACCAGCTCCTGCTCCTGCAAAAAAGGAGGTAGGATCCACATTGTTCATCGGTGGCTTGACTTTTTGATCTATGAAATCCCCATTGTAAATCACTTTCATATTTACCTCAGACAAATCCATTGTTTTTTTTAGAGCATCTCCTTTTCTATCGATGGGTGTTTTTTTGAGGTCTAAAGTTAAAAAACCATCCAAATCATTTGTTTTAATAACAACTTCATCCAACTTATAGGTGTTATTGATCATAAAAACATCAAGTATTTCAGACCTATAAATAAAATTATTGACAATTCTGTAAACTGTTTTGTGTTGAACAGAACTAAATTGAAGTGTATCTCCGATGGATACGATTATTTTATAATCACCAAAGTCGTTAGAAAATGTTCCGGTATTTGTCTTTAAATTAATGATGTTTGCATTTTTAACAATACCGAGTGAATCTTTGATCTTTCCATAAAGCCAAAAATTATCTTTTTGTGCAAACAGGTTGGTACTGCTAATGATTAAAAATAAAAAGAAGGTTTTTTTTATCACAATTTAATATAAAGTACAAGTTAAAAATACAACATTCATTTTTATTAGATGTCAATTAATTGTAAAATAAAATTTTTGTGAATTAACAGATGCATTGTGTATTTTTGATTTATGAGGAAATTAATCATTGCCAGTACATCAACAGTTCATGGAACTGATTTTTTAGAGTATTTAATACCTACTTTGAAAATCTTTTTTAAAGAAGTTAAAACCTTAACATTTATCCCTTATGCTAGACCCAGTGGTATTTCATACAATGCTTATACTTTAAAAACAAAAAAGATTTTTAAAAAATTATCAATAGAAGTTAAAGGCATTCATGAATTTGAGAACCCTGTTCAAGCTATTTTTGAAGCTGAGGCCATTTTTACAGGAGGAGGAAACACATTTGAATTGGTGAATCAACTTTACAAAAACAATTTGTTATCTGTTCTCAAAGAAGTGGTCAATAATGGAACCCCTTATTTAGGAACCAGTGCTGGTAGTAATATCTGTGGTGTTTCCATGATGAATACAAATGACATGCCTATTGTATATCCTCCAAGCTTTTCAACTTTAGGATTGATTCCATTCAATATCAATGCGCATTATTTAGATCCAGATCCAGATTCAACTCATATGGGTGAAACTAGAGAAACTAGAATTAAAGAATTTCATGTGTACCAACATACTCCTGTTTTAGGTTTAAGAGAAGGAAGTTGGTTAGAAGTTTTGAATGATTCAATCACTTTAAAAGGCTCATTAAGTGCAAGATGGTTTGAGAAAGATAAACTTCCGAAGGAATTAAAAACGAATTCGAAGCTTTAAGTAAGTTGCTACTAATTTTTAATATTCGACATAATCAACAATTTCTAAACCATAACCAATCATACCCACTCTTTTGAATTGTTTTGTATTTGTCAATAATTGAATTTTGCTAATTTTTAAATCGTGCAATATTTGAGCACCGATTCCAAAATCTTTTTGATCCATAGTGATAGAAGGAGCCTTCATGATACCTTTTGATTGATTTTCTTTCAAAACATGCAATCTAGATAATAAATTCTGAGCTTGATTTTGTTGGTTGATAAATAAAATAGCTCCTTTATTGTTATCATTGATTGACTGAAACATTTTATCTAGTTTCTTATCTGGGTTGTTTGTAAGTGTTCCAAGAATGTCATTATTAACCAAAGTAGAATTCACTCTGGTTAAAACGGGCTCATTATGTTTCCAATCTCCTTTGGTTAGAGCAATGTGAACTTGGTCATTGGTAGTTTGCTGATAGGCTCTTAATCTAAATTCTCCAAATCTTGTTTCAATTGAAAAATCTTCCTTTTTTTCAATCAAAGAATCGTGTTCCATTCTATAGGCTACTAAATCCTCAATAGAAACGATTTTAATATCAAATTTCTCGGCAACCTTCATCAATTGAGGCAAACGTGCCATGGTTCCGTCTTCGTTCATGATCTCAACAATCAAACCAGCAGGTTTCAAATTGGCCAAACGTGCAAAATCAATCGCAGCTTCTGTGTGGCCTGTTCTTCTGAGAACTCCACCTTCTTTTGCCTTCAATGGAAAAATATGTCCAGGTCTTGTTAAGTCTTCTGGTTTGGAGTCGTAATCAATGAGTGTTTTGACAGTTTCTGCTCTATCAGCTGCTGATATACCAGTGGTCACTCCTTTTCCTCGAGCATCCACTGATATTGTGAAAGCTGTTTGCATTTGATCTGTATTATGATGAACCATCATATCTAGTTCCAAATCTTTACAACGTTTTTCAGTAAGTGGAGCACAGATCAATCCTCGACCATGAGTTGCCATGAAATTAATCATCTCAGGGGTTACCATTTCAGCTGCAGCTACAAAATCGCCCTCATTTTCTCTATTCTCATCATCAACGACTATAATTATTTTTCCATTTTTTATGTCTTGAATGGCTTCTTGAATAGAATTCAATTGAATAGAATCTTTATTTTTAGATAATGAACTCATAGTGATGTTATGAAGATTTAGTTTTTTTTATCAATTTAAAAAAAGGTTGTATTAATGTACTGATATCAAATATAGCTCTTCCTTTGGAGGCTCTTCTTGTGATGATGTATGCTATTGGAATCATTATGATACTTGAAATCCATGATCCCTCAACTGCCGAAAGACTACTTTCTTCAGCCAAGTTTCTTCCTAGCATATTCATGAAAAAATAAATGACATAAACCGATATGGCCAGTATCATAGGGAGCCCAAATCCTCCCTTTCTTATGATGGAACCTAGTGGAGCCCCAATAAAAAATAAAATTAGACATGAAAGAGAAAAAGCAATTCTATAATGAAATTCGATGTCGTATAAATTTAATTTTTTTCTTCTCCACCTTAAACTTTCAGTATCGGTTTTGATATTTTTAGCAGTGACTTTGGTTTTGTTGATGGCTTCATTTAAAACACTAATTTTTCCTTTAAGATCAAAATTATCTAAAATAACTGGAGACAAATTTAAACGATCTAATGTATCCGTTTTTTGATGCAGTTCTTTTGCATATATTTTAACGAAGATACTTTTAGCTTTGGAAAATATATATTCATCATAAGAGCTTTTCATCACAGGAACCGTGTCTTTCAACTGATTCAAACTTAGCATATTAAAGTTTTTAGTAAATTTCTCTTCATCCAAGTCATCATTGTTAAATTTTGAAATATCGATATTAAATGCATATTCCTTAAAACTTGCACTAGAAGCAGGCATTTTAGTCCTATTTTTTACTGTTATTTTTTTTTGAATATGTTCCTCATGATAGAATCCATCATACAAAACAAGTGTCATATACTTACTTCCCTCTTCAGTAAGAATTTTTCCTTCCTTGGACGAAATAATTTTTTTATTCCCTTTTTTTGAAGACAAATCGTAGATCAGTACTTTCTTAAGTAAATTTTGTTCTTCTCCGAATTTTTCGTCAAATTTGATTTGATAATTGGGAATGTCTGTGTTGAAACTTCCTGGTATTAAGGCAAGAGCTGGAGTTTTCTTTTTTATGTTGCTAGTGAGATTCTTTTGTTTCAAAGTAGCGTACGGAAGGACATAGTTTAAATTTAGAAAATTGATAATACTTATTATAAAGGTGAGTATGATCAGTGGTCTCATCATTCTCATTAGTGAAACACTTGCAGATTTTATGGCAGCAAATTCATAATTTTCAGATAAATTACCCATGGCCATTATAGAAGAAAGTAAAATGGCAATCGGTAAAGCTTGTGTAGAAACGACCAATGCTGTGTAGTACAAAAACTTTAAAATAAAAAATAGACTGATTCCTTTTCCAGCAATACTTTCAAATGCCAACCATAATGCTTGCATTACCAGTACAAACAAGATGATAAAAAAAGTTGCAAAAAAGGGAACTAAAAAAGTTTTTAATATATATCGATCTAAAATTTTCATTTAATCAATTAAATAGCCTTGTTTTTCATAAGCTTCTTTGTCTAGCTGAAACAATCCATCAGTGATATTCAGATTGCTTTTAAACTGACGAATGGTTAAAATAGTTTTTGTTTCATTGGCACCCAATTGAATAAGCTGGTAAATGTGTTTTGTTTTTACATCTATCCCTAGCTCAACTTTAACAATTTCAGAATTACTATCAATTGGAATTAGCTCTATGTATTGAATTTTCTTTCCATTTTTGATTTCTGAATTACCCATTGAATAATTATACCCATTTTCATAAAAGGTAAGTAATTTTGAAGGGTATATAAAGCCTTCATCTTCATTCAAATAATCATCATTTACAGAAATTTCTTTATCCTCATGGTTAATTATAAAAAGTTGATTTCCGTCAAAAACAAAACTATTCCCAAGGAAATTTAAATTGTATTTTTCTCCTTTTAAAATAATTTTTCCAAAATTAGGAAGTTCATCATTTTCATTAATTCCAGCTTCTTCATTAACTAAAGAAGTGCTAAACTCTAGTTGAATATTTTCATAAGAAGCCATTTTCATAGAAACTTCATCCAGCAATTCTTTAGCTTTCGATTCTTGTTGAGAAAAAGCTAAAGAACCGTAACTGAAGAAAATTAATAACAATCCAATTTTCTTAATCCTACACATCATTTTTTTCATTTTCTAATAATTTTTCCAAGGCTAAAATATCAGGAACTAGTACTTGTCTTGCCTTACTTCCCTCGAAAGGACCAACGATGCCTGCTGCTTCTAGTTGATCTATCAATCTTCCTGCTCTATTATATCCTAATTTTAATTTTCTTTGTAATAGAGACGCTGAGCCTTGTTGAGCAATTACAATCACCTCTGCAGCTTCTTTAAACAATTTATCTCTATCAGCAATATCAATATCAATACTCGTACCATTTTCTTCATCAATGTACTCAGGTAATAAATGTGCATTAGGATAGGCCTTTTGGGAACCTATAAAGTCGGTTATTTTTTCTACTTCAGGTGTGTCAACAAAGGCACATTGAATTCTCTTAATTTCATTTCCAGCTGTATAAAGTAAATCTCCACGACCAATCAATTGATCAGCACCTCCTGCGTCAAGGATTGTTCTTGAATCAATTTTAGAAGTCACTCTAAAGGCTATTCTAGCAGGGAAATTTGCCTTTATGATTCCAGTAATTACATTTACAGAAGGTCTTTGAGTAGCAACAATTAAATGAATTCCTATTGCTCTTGCCAATTGTGCCAGCCTTGCAATGGGAGTTTCAACTTCTTTTCCAGCTGTCATGATTAAGTCTGAAAATTCGTCAATGACTAAAACAATATAAGGCAGAAATTTATGTCCATCGTTTGGATTTAATTTACGGGCTTTAAATTTTGTATTGTATTCTTTGATATTTCTAACCATTGCTGTTTTAAGTAAATCATAACGATGATCCATCTCAATACACAATGAATTTAACGTGTGAATAACTTTAGTGGTATCAGTGATGATAGCATCCTCTGTATCAGGAAGCTTTGCCAAATAATGCCGCTCAATCTTATTAAATAAAGTTAATTCAACCTTTTTTGGATCTACAAGGACAAACTTTACTTCAGAGGGATGTTTTTGATAGAGTAGGGAAGTAAGAACAGCATTTAAACCTACAGATTTCCCTTGACCAGTAGCACCCGCCATTAATAAGTGAGGCATTTTTGTTAAATCAAAAACAAAGGTTTCATTGGAAATAGTTTTACCCAAAGCAATTGGGAGTTCCATATTTGATTCTTGAAATTTTTTAGAAGCAATGACGGAATGCATTGAAACAATGGTAGAATTTTTGTTAGGAACTTCAATCCCAATAGTTCCCTTTCCAGGAATGGGGGCAATGATTCGGATTCCTAATGCAGACAATGACAAAGCAATATCATCTTCTAAATTTTTAATTTTTGAGATTCTAATACCCGCATCTGGAACAATTTCATACAACGTGATTGTTGGGCCCACAGTTGCTTTAATCTTAGAGATTCCAATTTTATAATTTTTAAGGGTTTCAACAATCTTGTTTTTATTTTGTTCAAGTTCTTCTGGGTCAATTGAAATACTTTCGTTGTATTGTTTGAGTAAGTTTAGTGTTGGGAATTGATATTTTCCTAGTTCTAGAGTTGGATCGAATTCACCAAAATCCTTAAGAAGTTTATTGGACAATATTTCACTAACATTTTCTTCTTCTTTTATTTCTTTAATATCAATTTCTATATCCTCCTGTTTTTCCTCTATAACTTTTAAAGTAGGTTCTTCAGGAGTTGTCTCTTCTTTTAATGAGGTTTGAACTTCGGAATGATTTTGAATTGTAGGTTTTAAATTCTTAACTGACAATTCAAACTCAGAATTTTCAGAAGAATTTGATTCTTCAACTGGTATACTTGGCTCAAGTTCTATCTCTTGATCAATGACTTGGGGATCTGTTTTTTTGGGTTTAAAACGATTGATGATGAACTCAGGTGTTATCTTAAATTTGATTGTTAAATAGGCGACAAACATGAAAAATAGGATAATTCCTAAGCCTGTTTTTCCAATGAAAAGTTGCAAATACTCATTAATTTCATATCCAATAATTCCAGTTAAAAGCGTCGATGATTTGAAAAATAAACCAAGTACTAAAGAAGTCCAAACCATTGAGATAATTCCCCAGTTAAAAGAAACAATCATTTTAGAGAGTTTGATCTTAAACAACCAAAATAACCCTGATAAGAACACAAGATAGGGAATTGCAAAAGCCCCCAAACCTAAGCCTTGGTAAATAAAAAAATGACTTAGATTGGCTCCAACTTTTCCGAGAAGGTTTTTTCCTTGAACAGATTTATTTGAAAATTCATTAATCACACTTTGATCTTCTTGCCAACTGAAGAAAAAGGATATAAAAGCCACAAAAAGAAAAATAGAAAACAAAATCAAAAAAGAACCAATGACGGTTTGTGTTTGTCTACTTTTAAAAAAAGCACTTATTGAACCAACTATTGATGATTTATTGTTATAAGAATTTTCATTTGTTTTCGCCATAAATATGGATGAATATTTAAAGGGTAAATATAAGTATTTACTTAGAATAGAACCATTATTTTTGGAACGTAAATGATATTTGCAATAATTAATGAAATTATTGAAGCAATCCCAGAGGCACCTGCTGATACGTCTTTGATAAAACCAATTTTTTCATGATAATCTTTGTGAATAAAATCTGCCAATTTTTCAATTCCTGTATTCAAGGATTCTGCAACAAGTACCAACCCAATTACGAGGGTTTGTATCAGCCATTCTGTGGAATTTATATCAAAATAAAATCCAGCTATTGTAATTAAAATTGAAATACCTAATTGCGCTTTTATACTATTTTCAGTGGTTATTAAAAACCAGATCCCTCGAAATGAAAATTTGATACTTTTGATCCGCTCAACAATAAAACTATCTTTAGGATTCTTCACACTTTTTTATTTAATGATATCAAAAAGAAGAGACGATTCTTCTCAAGAATTTATAAATATAGGTCTTTATTACTGATAAATTTGTTTCAAATTTGTTAATAATTACTTCAATATATGTGATATATTCGCCTTATTTTTTATCCTAGATGAAGATCAATAACTATACGAAAGAGTTTCGATACAATTGGAGACTAGCAGCACCCGTTATGCTGGGAATGTTAGGACATACTTTTGTAAGTTTTGTTGACAACATCATGGTAGGTCAACTGGGAACTGCAGAATTAGCTGCAGTATCCTTGGGGAATAGTTTTTTATTCATTGCCATGTCTATTGGAATAGGTTTTTCTACAGCCATCACACCTTTAATTGCTGAGGCAGACTCATCTGACAATTTTAATGAAGCAAAATCTACTTTCAAACATGGTTTGTTTTTATGTTCTTTTTTAGGAGTTAGTTTATTTTTACTCCTTTATTTTTCCAAATCTTTGTTGCATAGTAATTTACTGAATCAACCAAAGGAAGTTATTACTTTAGCCATACCGTATTTGGATTTGGTTGCATTTTCACTCATTCCTTTAATTATTTTTCAAGCTTTCAAACAGTTTAGTGATGGTTTGTCAATGACAAAATATCCAATGTATGCGACGCTTATTGCCAATATTGTTAATATCATGCTCAATTATGTTTTGATTTTTGGAAAATTTGGGTTTCCAAAAATGGGAATTGTTGGTGCGGCTCTCGGAACATTAATTTCTCGATGCATCATGGTTGTTTTTTTATGGTATTTATTGGTTCATAATCAACGATCAAAAAAGCTAGTTACTCAAATTAAAATTTTTGTTTTGGATACAATGATGCTAAAAAAAATCATCAATCTAGGTTTTCCAAGTGCCTTACAAATGTTTTTTGAAATTGCTGTTTTTACTTCCGCCATTTGGTTAAGTGGATTGTTAGGAAAAAATTCACAAGCAGCCAACCAAATTGCTTTGAATTTATCCTCAATGACCTTTATGGTAGCCATGGGATTGAGTGTGGCTGCAATGATTAGAGTTGGAAATCAAAAAGGTTTGCTAAATTTTGTCGAATTGAGAAGAATTGCTTTTTCAATCTTTTTATTGGCAATCATATTAGCTACAAGTTTTGCAATTCTGTTTTTTATTTTCCGTTTTCAATTACCAAAAATATATGTAGATTTTGATGATGCAATCAATCTTTTTGATAATATGGAAGTTGTTAGCATCGCCTCGCAGTTACTCCTAGCGGCTGCTATTTTTCAAATTAGTGACAGTACTCAAGTTGTATTTTTAGGTGCTCTGAGAGGACTACAAGATGTAAAAATACCAACAATTATTACTTTTATAGCCTATTGGGTCATAGGGTTTCCTATCAGTTACTTTTTAGGAAAAGAAAGTGCGTATGGAAGTTTTGGTATTTGGATAGGATTGTTGGCTGGATTGTCTTCAGCATCAATTTTATTATATTTTAGATTCAATTATTTAACTTTAAAACTCATCAAAACAAATTAATATGGGACTTCCTAAATTTTTATTAGCAGACAATAGTAATTATCCAGAAGATATTTTTGTTCTTCATACTGAATTTCCAAGGTTTTTAATCAACTTGAAAAATGATGAAATAGAATGGTTTGAAGATCTTTCTGGTGAAAAAGAGGAGGATATTGCCAATGAGGTTTCAAATTTAATCAAGGCTTCCTCAACTTTTTACGATCAACAAATGGAGGAATACAAATAATTCATTTCTCTTCAAAGCAAAGAATTTAATTTCTCCAAATCATCATATGAAAAATCAATTCCTTTTGATTTTATAATATACCTACAAGTATTTAACATCTTTCGATACTCTTCAATTGTTTGTGGATCATGAGAATTTAAATACATATCTCTATGTTCTTGCCATTCCTCTAATTTTTCTATCAGAAACTTGGCATACTGATAATGTGCATCGGTTTCAGCATCAAATCCTTTGAAACGTAATTTAAAAAAATCGATGCTTTCTATTTCATGATCACTTAACAAAGGAATGGCATTAAATATATATCTAAACATGGATAAAATTTCGACTGTTTCTTTGCATATTTCTTCACAGGCTTCTGTAGGTGTCACGTTAAAAATTTTATCATAGTGCCTTCTATATCCCTGCTCTAAAATTTGAATTTTTAGAGAATATAGTTGAGTATCATCTTTTTCCAGTTTGGATAGAATTCTGAACTGATTTGCTAAAATCTGTCTTTCTGTAATTGATAATGTCTTTGGAATCATTTATGAATTAAAAGAAATAAATTTCAAGAGGGAATGACGATTCAAATATCAATAAAATGAATGATTCATTCAATACCCATAAATGATGAAATTTTGTCTTCCCTAATTAAAGGGAAAAGATTTTGTTTTAAGGGGAACCATGCATCCATTCAATGAATGCTAATTTTTGGGGATTTAAAAATCTACTTAACTGTTTTTTTTAACCAACTCAATCTTATCCAAAGAAGCTTCTGTCGTAAACAAACCATAATTAATAAATACTTTGTTTTTTTCAATTTTTTCGATGGTGCCAATAGAATTTCCATCAATTAAACGAACATTATCATTGATTTTAAATACATAATTTGATTTTTCTTTCGCTATTTTTTTTGCAGCTTCTTTTTTTGCTTTCCTTACTTCGACTACTTTATCTAAAACTTCTTTTTCAACTTTTTCGATGACTTCTTTCATTTTTTTCTCAACAATTTTAGCCTGTTTTTTTTGCGATTTAGTTTTGGGTGTTACAGGATTTTTTTTTGCATGTTTTACTTTTTCTTCAGAGGCCCATTTGTTGAAACTTGCATTGAGTTCTTTTTTATTGTTTGTTTGAAAGTATTTGTTGAATAGTTCATTGGTTTTTCTTCCTAATGACAACATCTTTTGATTGTGATCATATAAATCTTGAAAACCAGCTAATTTTAATTGAATTTTTTCTTCCTTTTCTTTCAATTTATTTAAGTGTTCTTTTTCTTTTGATTGTTGTTTTTCAAGATTATCTGAATTTTTCTGTAATCTGTTTCTTTCTTTTTGCAATTTTGAAATGGTTTTGTCCAATCGAATTTTTTCGGATTCAACACGTTTTTTTGCTTTGTTGATAAGACTAAAGGGGATTCCATTTTTTTGAGCAACTTCAAAAGTAAATGAACTTCCAGCTTGTCCAACGTATAATTTATAGAGAGGTTCAAGAGTTTTTTCATCGAACTGCATGTTGGCATTGGTTGTGAAATCCAATTCGTCTGCCAGCACTTTTAGATTTGAATAGTGAGTTGTAATTATTCCAAATGCTTTTTTTTGATAAAATTCTTCCAAGAAAATCTCTGCCAATGCTCCTCCTAACTCAGGATCGCTTCCAGTACCAAATTCGTCGATAAGAAATAGGGTTTTATCATTACATTTTCGAATAAAATAACGCATGTTTTTCAATCGATAGCTGTATGTACTTAATTGGTTTTCAATAGATTGATTGTCTCCAATGTCTGTTAGAATGGTTTCGAAAATAGTAGTTTCACTGCGTTCATCGACTGGAATTAATAGTCCACTTTGCAACATTACTTGTAAAAGACCAATCGTTTTTAAAGTAATGCTTTTTCCCCCTGCATTTGGACCAGAAATGACAATAATTTGTTGTTGCTCATTAAGTTCAATGGTTTGGGGAACTACTGCTAAATTCGATTCTTTATTTTTCATCCATAAGATTGGATGGTATGCATTTTTAAAATGAATTTTTTTTGTTTTAGTAATCTTTGGAAGTAAACCATTAATGGATCGTGCGTATTTAGCTTTTGCACCAATTACATCCATCTTTGTTAAATAGTGAACATATGTTTTCAGTAATTCAACATAAGGTCTTATTTTTTCACTTAGTATTCTAAGAATTTGAATAATCTCCTGTTTTTCTTCATAGTTTAGATTTTGTAATTCTCTTTGATATACCAGCGTTTCTTGGGGAGCTATGTAGACAATATTACCAGATTTGGAAGAACCCATCAAACTTCCTTTAATTTTTTTTCTATGCATGGCTATAACTGCCAATACACGATGGTTGTCAATCATGGATTCTTTGATATCATCCAAGTAACCTGAAGCCTTAGCACTTCTGAGAGCACTCGAAAAACTTTGGCCTATTTTTCCATGTAAACTACCAATTTTTGATCGAATTTTTTTTAAAATAGGGGATGCTTTGCTTTCAATTTCACCATAAGGAGTAATCACTTTAGTGATTTCTTTGGTAAGATTTGGTATGATTTCAATATCTTCAGAAATAGAAGATAAAGATGGGTAATAGGGATGAAATTTTTTAAAATATTTTTTTAATTCGATAATTGTTTCAGAAACAGATTTGATCTTTAAAAAGCCTTCAGGCTCTAAGTAGCTATTTTCAATTTTTAGGCGTTTGATTTGATCATTAATATTGTCAAATCCGTGATTTGGGATTCTGTTATCGCTTTCAAATGAGGAGAGATATTCATTGGTATAGGCGAGTTCGTCCATAACCATTTTTTTATTTAGAAAAGGTGTTATTTCAAGGGTTTGTTTTTTTCCTAAATCAGAGATACTGAAAGTAGAAATTTGTTCTAAAACCGTCGAAAATTCTAAATCTTGTAATGTTTTGTCAGAAATATGTATACTCAAACCACTATATTTGAAATAACAAAAATAGCAAAGAATGAACGTTAAAATTGAGGAAAGTTGGAAAAAAATCTTAGAATCAGAATTTCAAAAAGATTATTTTAAACAACTGACGGAATTTATAAAATATGAATATCGTACTCATCAATGCTTTCCTAGTGGGAAAGATATTTTTGCTTCCTTTGATCATTGTCCTTTTGATAAGTTAAAAGTCGTCATTATTGGACAAGATCCTTATCATGGAATTGGACAAGCTAACGGATTGTGTTTTTCTGTGAATAATGGAATTTCTCATCCTCCATCATTGATCAATATATTTAAAGAATTGAGTTCAGACATCAATAAGCCAATTCCAATATCTGGAGATTTGTCTTCTTGGGCCCAGCAAGGTGTTTTATTATTAAATGCCACCTTAACTGTCAGAGCTCATCAAGCTGGCAGTCATCAGAAACAAGGATGGGAAACATTCACGGATGCGATCATTCAAAAAATATCTGATCAAAAAGAACATGTGGTTTTTTTGTTATGGGGAGGTTTTGCCAAAAAAAAAGGAAACAATATAAATACTTCAAAACATTATGTTCTATCGAGTGGTCATCCTTCTCCATTGAGTGCTAATAGAGGATTTTGGTTTGGAAATAAACATTTTTCTCAAACCAATAAATACTTGGAGAGTATTGGTAAATCCACCATAGAGTGGTAAAATTTAAATGATAAAGATCAAAAATTTTAAGAGAAGTTAGCTTACTTGTGTTGTAATAAAAGTATACAAACTACTGGATGTTTTTTGAAATGTATTTGTAGGATTTTCAGCGAGTCCACATGGTTTTGAAGTACTTCTACATGAAGACAGAGTTAGCATTCCTGTAATAAAAACTATGACGATAATTTTAAGTTTCATATGGGGATAAAATCTATATAACAAATATACAATATTTTACCATTTTATAGCGATTCTGCCAATTTATCCAAGGTATACTGGATCAAATTGTTTACAACAAGTTCAGGATTTTTACTGAATTCACCATTTGCTCTGTTCGCAAGAATCGCATTTATTGAACAAGCATGATGTCCTAATAATTTAGACAAACCATAGATTGCAGATGTTTCCATTTCTAAGTTGGTAATTCGAATTCCTTTGTAATCAAATGAATCGATTTTTTGATTCAAGTCAGGATCTTGTATTGGTAACCTTAAAATTCTCCCCTGTGGACCGTAAAAACCTCCTGCAGTGGCCGTCATACCTTTGTAGATTTTATCTGAGGATATTTTATCTTCTAAGAGTTTACTGTTAGATATGATGATAGGATAGGCTTTCTTTTCATCCCATTTAGTATGAGCTACAAAAGCATCTTCCAGTTCTGGATGATTGATGTGATTCAATTCATAGGAACGTAACATTCCATTGATATCAAGTGCGAACGTATTCATTAAAAATGAATCTACAGGAATGTCTTTTTGTATGGCTCCCGATGTCCCTATTCGGACAATATTTAATGAGGTATGATTTTTCTTGAGAGTTTTATTTTTTAAATCAATATTTACCAAAGCATCCAATTCGTTCAATACGATATCAATATTATCAGGACCAATTCCAGTTGAAATTACAGACAAACGTTTGCCTTTGTATGTGCCAGTTGTGGTTTTAAATTCTCTTTTTTGAAATGAAAAATCAATTGTGTCAAAGTATTGAGTTACTTTATCAACACGATCCTGATCACCCACAAAAATAATATCATTTGCAATGTTGTCTGGAGTTAAATTTAAATGATATACACTTCCGTCAGGGTTTAAAATTAATTCTGAATTTTTCATTCTAATGTGAGTTTTCGATCATTTAATCAACCACCAATTCGTTTGACCAAAAAGCCTTTTTCTTTTAAAATATTCATTATTTTATCTCTGTAATCACCTTGAATAATGATGGAATCATTTTTAAAACTTCCTCCGACACTTAATTTGGTTTTTATTTCTTTTGCTAATTGTTTAAAATCTTTGGTTGATCCATTGTAACCATCAATAATTGTGATGGGTTTCCCTTTTCTTTTTTCATACTTACATAAAAGAGGATCCTCTTGAATCCAAAGATCAGAATCAGCTTCTTTGATGGGTTCTTCTGATTGAATATGTTCTGGAAATAATTTTTTTAGTTGATCTTGTAAATCCATCCAAAGTTTTATTTTTTTAGCCCCAATTCATGAAGACGTTGCTCCAAGAATTCTCCTGCTGTAATGTCTTCAAATTTTTTGGGATTTTTTTGATCAATACATTCTTCTAAAACATCTAATTTCATAGCACTAATTGGATGCATAAAAAAAGGAATTGAATATCTGGAGGTTCCCCATAAATCCCTCGGAGGATTTGTAACTCTATGAATTGTCGATTTTAGTTTGTTATTTGTATGACGGGATAACATATCACCAACATTAATCATCAATTCATCCTTTTCTGCAATAGCATCAATCCATTGACCTTTGTGATTTTGAACTTGCAATCCTTTTCCTTGAGCACCCATTAATAAGGTAATTAGGTTGATGTCTCCATGAGAAGCCGCCCTTACGGCATTTTTAGGTTCGGACTGAATAGGAGGGTAGTGAATCGGTCTTAAAATACTATTTCCGTTATGGATATACTCATCAAAATATGTTTCTTCCAAACCAATATGCAAGGCTAAAGATCGCAAGACATATTTTGCTGTTTTTTCTAATAATCTATATGTTTTTTTTCCAATCTCATTAAACCTTGGAAGCTCCTCAACAAAGACATTTTTTGGATATTCTTCTTCCAATGAAGGATTGTTTTCTACATGTTGTCCAAAATGCCAAAATTCTTTTAAATCTCCCTCTTTTTTTCCTTTCGCACTTTCTTTTCCAAATGAGACATAACCTCTTTGTCCTCCCAATCCATGAATTTCATATTTTCTTTTTATTTCCAAAGGAAGATCAAAAAATTTTTTTATCTCTGTATAAAGTTCATTGATAAGAGAATCCTCTAAGAAATGTCCTTTGAGAGCAACAAAACCGATATTTTCATATGCATGTCCTATATCATTGATAAATTGTTGTTTTCTTTCAGGATCTTCTGATAAGAAATCATTTAAATTGACGCTTGGTATTTTATTCATGACTTAGAAATTTTATATAAATAACGCAAAAATTTGTTACTTAAGGAACTTATTTTTTACGAAAAGGAATTAAATAGGAGATTGTATAATTAAATCCAAAACCTGTATTGCTCGCATATATTCTGTTAAATCCTGGTGCATAATGACTTTTGAAATTGACAGGATCTGTATTGTGAATCAATAATTTATATGAAGCACTAAAACTTAAAAAAACATTGTTGTACATCTCAGCTCTAAAACCGATGACCAATTCCGACCAATGAGCTGTTAGCCCATTCTCAGAAATTGGAGTATTGACCATATCGACAGGAAACAAGGAATTTCCTGTATTAACTTGATAACTGTTCAACGTTTCACTATAAGAGGCAAAACCATAACGAAATCCAACAAAAATTTCATTATTCATATCCAACCAATTTTTATAAGAATTGAAATTCATCCCAAACTTTGCATAATTCCCTTTGGAAGTTAAATTGGTAAAGTCTTCATTAGAAGTGAATTCTTCGGTTCCAATTTCTGCTGCCAAATACCAATTTTTAGAAATTCTGTAATCTCCAACAATCTCTAATCCACTCGTGTAGTTTTGTAATAAAGATCTGATCGGTTTGCTCAAATCAACACCAACTCTTAAACCGTAGTTTGTTTTGTAAGTAATGCTATCTCTTGGAATGCTGTCATTTTCTTGTTGAGCATAAATATTGCATACAAAAAGAAGAAAAAATAGACTAATGGTAAATTTGTACATGCGCAGCTGATTCATCTTCGATAGTTGATATGGTTACTGTATTATTTCCTGATTCTGTAAGTCCTAAAATCCATTCATTTGAAGGGTCAGATGTAACAATTACATTCCTAAAAATTGCTTTAAACCCACATGATCTTGATACAAATTTTTCTTCAACATCATAGGTTATTGTTAAAATATCTTGATTTCCATCCGATGATAAATTATAAACAATTTCATTGCTCATTACATTCAAAGGTAGCAATAATGAATCGATGCTGACATTGGAATAGATATCTTCATATCCTTCAGGTTGAACGGATAAATTGGATACTGATTTTGTTTCAGTTGGGTTTGTTGCGTCATAAAATCGAATGATCATATTTGGGGTGATGGGATCAATACAAAAGTCATCTTTTTCACAGCTAGAGACTAACAAAGAAACAAAAGATAAAATCAAAAAATATTTTTTCATTGACTAAAATGTAAGTTGGTATAAAAGTACAATAATTTTAAAGGTATAAAATTTTAATCGCTCTGATTTTTTTCGAATAAAGTAACAGTTTCAATGTGAGATGTATGTGGAAATTGATCGACCAAGCTCAGTTTTTTTAACTGATAACCTGAAGCTGTCAGTTCTATTGTATCTCTTGCTTGGGTAGCAGGGTTGCAAGAAACATAAACAATTCTCTCAGCATCAATTTGAATTATTTTTTTAAGTGTTTTTGGAGCGATTCCTGCACGTGATGGGTCTAAAATGATTGTTCGTATATTTTGTTGATATTCAGGGTGTTCTTTTAAAAATTTACCAACATCGCAAGCATAAAATTTCAACCCTTTTAAATCATTTCTTTTTGAGTTTTTCTTTGCATCTTCAATAGCCGAACTTACGATATCGACTCCAATAATTTCTGTATTATGACTTTTTGAGGCAAGTATTTGTCCGATAGTTCCTGTTCCACAAAATAAATCCATAACAACTGTATTGTCGACAGCTTCTTTTTTCTCAAGAGCATAATCAACCACTTTTAAATATAATTTTTCAGCAGATTTTGGATTTGTTTGAAAAAAACTTTTCATACTGATTTCAAAATCCAACCCTAACAATTCTTCAACTATTTTGTCTTTTCCTTCAATAAGATTCGATTTTCCTGATGTAGCAAGAGTTCGGTCTCCTGTTTCGTCATTGATAGAATGAATAAATCCTGCAAATCGTTCTTTGAATATCCCTTTTAAAAGTTTAGAAAAATCCTTTAAATCAAATTTAGAAAGTTCATGTGAAGTCGTCACTAAATTGAATAAAAGTTGATTGGTTTTGTATGATTTCCTCACAACAAAATATCGAAAAAAACCTTGTCTTTTTGGTCCATGCCAAGGAGCTAAACCTGTATCTTCACAATATTTTCTGATGATTTTAATATGATTTTCAACCTGTGAATCAAACAAACCTGAATCTTTTTCTAAGTTATCTCCCATCCACCAAACTCCTCGTCTTTTAAAACCTAGAGTAAAAGTATCGATATCCGTTTTACGGATTCGATCATAACCAATAGATGAAAAACCATATTCCATTTTGTTACGGTAGTGAAATACATTGGGTGAGGAAATGAACTCATCATATAAATCTTCAATGTTTTGTATTTTTCCAATACGTTTAAATAAAGACAAAGTACTTTCTTTTTTGTAAGCATGTTGCAACTCAATTGGTAACTGAATGTAAGGAGCACCAGGAATATCTTGATAGGGAACAATGACTTCGTTCTCTGAACTTTCAATAATGTCAATTAATTTACATTCTGCATAGTTTTTGCTAGATTTTTTTACTTGACATTTTACAATTTGTCCTGGAAGTGTATTCGGAACAAACACTACAAATTCTCCTTCTTCAGAACGCATTCTTGAAATCCCTTTACCACCAAAAGCATAGTCCTCAATTTTTAATGTTAAAATTTGACCTCTTTTCACAAATTTATTTCGAGCTCTTTTTGGCATATTTCTATTGTTGAGAATGGTTTGCAAAATTAGCAAAAGTTATTTTTGAAACGAGAATTATACTTATGAAATTCATTTGTTTGATGTAAATTATATTTGCTAAATTGCAGCTCCTAGGGATGATTTCTTTCCCACGCTGAATTTTCGGAACTTACGAAAGGATAAAGGTAGATAAGGAATGGTTATTTTATCAATTTAAAAAAAATTAAAAATGGCTGTTTTAAACCCATTAACTTCGCAACAAGCGATCGATTTAGAAAACAATTATGGTGCACACAATTACCACCCATTACCCGTAGTATTGAGTCGTGGAGAAGGTGTGTATGTTTGGGATGTAGAAGGTAAAAAGTATTATGACTTTTTATCAGCTTATTCTGCTGTTAATCAAGGACATTGTCATCCAAAAATTGTTCAAGCATTGACTGAACAAGCAAGTATTTTAACTCTAACTTCAAGGGCTTTTCATAATAATATTTTAGGCCAATATGAAAAGTATGTCACAGATTTATTTGGTTATGATAAAATTCTACCAATGAACACAGGTGTTGAAGGAGGTGAAACAGCACTTAAATTGTGCAGAAAATGGGCTTATAAAGTAAAAGGAATTCCAGAAAATAAAGCGAAAATATTGTTCGCCGAAAATAATTTTTGGGGAAGAACTTTAGCGGCTGTTTCTTCCTCAACAGACCCAAGTGCATATAGTGATTATGGTCCTTATTTACCGGGTTTTGAAATTGTAAAATACAATGATATCAATGCATTAGAAAAAGCATTGGATGATCCCAATGTTGCTGGTTTTATGGTGGAGCCCATTCAAGGAGAAGCAGGAGTTGTTGTTCCGGATGAAGGTTATTTGAAAAAAGCCTATGATTTGTGTAAATCCAAAAACGTACTTTTCATAGCTGACGAGGTTCAAACAGGGATTTCAAGAACAGGAAAATTATTTTGTTGTCAACATGAAGATGTGAAGCCTGATATTTTAATTTTAGGAAAAGCATTATCTGGAGGTGTATTTCCTGTATCTGCTGCACTAGCTGATGATGAGATTATGATGACAATTAAACCTGGAGAACACGGTTCTACGTTTGGTGGTAACCCATTAGGTTGTAGAGTGGCTATGGCCGCATTAAAAGTGGCTGTTGAGGAAAATCTAGCTGATCATGCAGCTAAGCTTGGAAAAATATTTAGATCAGAATTATCTGATTTTGCAAAAGACAATAAATTAGTAAACCTTGTTAGAGGTAAAGGATTGCTCAATGCGATTGTTATTAACGACACTGAGGAAAGTTCAACAGCATGGGATATTTGTATGAAATTAAAAGACAATGGTTTATTAGCCAAGCCAACTCATGGTAATATCATTCGTTTTGCGCCACCTTTGGTTATGAATGAAGAGGAATTAAGAGATTGTATTTCAATCATTAAGAAAACCATTATTGAATTTAACTAAATAAAAAAAAGAGGCTTCAAGCCTCTTTTTTAATTCATTCATTATTTTTATTGCAAATCAAGAAGTTTTTCTTGAAGAAGCTGTGGATCTTGCATGGCTGCCCAACCAATCATATAAATAAACCAAATGATATAAATCAAGAAAATTAGATTAAAAATAACCCCTATGATTCCTAAAATCTTCCCAGTTTTAGCATTTGAAATTTTAGAATAAATCTCTGGATTTTCATTAAATATTTTGATGGCCTTATTTCCTAAAACGATCGCTATGATGCCCATAGGTAATCCAATAATTCCATAACAACAACAGGTAATAATTGATAAAATTCCTAAGACTAGAGAGGCTGTAGAATTTGGTAAAGTACTTTTTTCCATAAAAATTAGTTGATTAAGTGATTCATTTTTATCACATAGCTTGTCACAATGATGATGCTATTGAGGATGACTAATGTTGTGATTATTTTTTTTGAGTTTTTAAATTTCTTACGGTAGTTTATGATCACAAATGCGAGTAATATGATTAAAGTATAAATAGCTGGATACATATAAAACGCCTCCATGTAATCCCCTTTTAACAAGAGTAAAATAGAACGTTGTAATCCACAACCTAAGCAATCAATACCAAATATCTTTTTGTTGATACATGGTAGCATATAATCTTTAAGTTCAATGAAGTTTGGAACCATCTATTTATTTAGAAATAAAAACATAAATTTACTTTTTTTTTAAACATAAACTTATTTTTTTCAAATGAATTCAATCATAAAATTTTTTTTAATTATATGCCTTATTTTTGCCACCGCATGCAAAACAGATAAATCAATGAATAAATCTATAATTCCACCTATTGCAGAAAAACAAGCCAAAGAGTTAAATTTTCACAATGATACCAGAATAGATAATTATTTTTGGATGCGTCTGACGGATCAACAAAAAGTTGCCGATCAAAAAGATGAGCAAACTCAAAAAGTTGAAAATTATTTACGCGCAGAAAATGATTATTTTGAAGAGGTAACTTCTCCAACAAAAAAATTTCAAGAACAACTTTTTCTTGAGATGAAAGGCCGAATTAAAGAAGATGATGAGTCGGTACCCTATTATCAAAATAAATATTATTACATCACACGTTTTGAAAAGGGAAGTCAATATCCTATTTACAGTCGAAAAAAAGAAAATTTAGAGGCAGATGAAGAAATTATGTTTGATGTCAATGAAGCAGCTAAAGGATATGAATATTTTCGATTAACGGGTTTAAATGTTAGTCCTAATAATCAATTAGTTGCTTTCGCTACTGATACCTTGAGTAGAAGAAAATATACGATTCAAATTAAAAACCTAGAAACTACTGAAATCTATTCGGATAGAATAGAAAATACAAATGGAGGCTCTGTTTGGGCGAATGATAACAAAACATTGTTTTACACAAAACAAGATCCTATTACACTAAGGAGTTCAAAAATTTACAGACATATACTAGGAACAGATTCTTCTAATGATGAAGTTGTTTTTGAGGAAAAAGATGAAACATTTGGAACTTTTGTATCTAAGACAAAATCCCAAAAATATATCGTAATTGGAAGTTACAGTACTCTTTCATCTGAATTCAGAGTAATTTCTGCAGACAATCCATATGGTGATTGGAAAGTGATACAACCTAGAGAGGATAATTTAGAGTATAGTTTAGCCCATTATGGAGACTATTTTTACATCCAAACAAATAAGGATAACGCGACGAATTTTAAATTGATGAAAACTCCAATTGATAAAACAACCAAAGAAAATTGGGTAGATGTGATACCTCATAGAGAGGATACTTTGTTGGAGGATGTTTCTATTTTTAGTGAATATCTTGTTTTAGAAGAGAGAACTGATGGTTTGTTTAAAATTAGAATCAAACGTTGGGATGGGAAAGAGGATTATTACATTCCTTTTGATGAAGAAACCTATTCTGCCGGTGTTTACTCAAACCCTGAATTTGATACTGATATCATTCGTTTTTCCTATAATTCACTAACCACTCCAAATTCAGTTATTGACTTTTCTATGAAAAACAAAACGAAAGATATTTTGAAAGAACAAGAGATTCTAGGAGGAAAATTTGATAAGAACAATTATAAGAGTAAAAGAATCTGGGCTACTGCCAGAGATGGTAAAAAAATTGCCATTTCTTTGGTATATCATAAAGATACCAAATTAGGAAAAGAAACGCCTTTATTACAGTATGCATACGGATCTTATGGATATACAATTTCAGATGGATTTTCTTCTACTCGTTTAAGTTTATTAGATAGAGGATTTGTTTATGCCATTGCACACATTAGAGGAGGACAATACTTAGGAAGAGAATGGTACAATGATGGAAAGATGATGAATAAGAAAAATACATTTTTTGATTTTATCGATTGTTCAAAATACCTAATACAAAATAACTATACCTCAGCGGACCATTTATATGCTATGGGAGGTTCTGCAGGAGGTTTATTAATGGGAGCCGTGAGTAATATGAATCCTGAATTGTACAATGGAATCATTGCAGCAGTTCCTTTTGTAGATGTTATTTCCACCATGTTGGATGAAAGCATTCCTTTAACAACTGGAGAATTTGATGAATGGGGAAATCCAAAAGAAAAAGAAGCCTATGAATACATGTTGTCTTATTCACCATATGATCAAGTAGAATCAAAAGCATATCCTAATATGCTAGTAACTACAGGTTATTTTGATAGTCAAGTTCAGTATTGGGAACCTGCAAAGTGGGTTGCGAAATTGAGAGATTTAAAAACAGACAATCATATTTTACTCTTGCATACAAATATGGATGTTGGTCATGGGGGTGCTTCAGGTCGATTTGATTCGTTGAAAGAAACCGCTAGGGATTATACTTTTTTATTAGCACTGGAAGGCAAATTGGATGAATGATATATTTTAAATATATAGAATAATTTGAATGAATAGAAACAAGGGAATATACAAAAACGTATTAGAATTGGTTGGACAGACTCCAATGGTTCAACTTAATAACATCACAAAAAAATTACCTGGAAAGTACTTCGCAAAATTAGAAATGTTTAATCCTGGTCAATCTCAAAAAGACAGAATCGCATTGCATATTATTGAAAATGCTGAAAGGAAAGGGATTTTAAAACCAGGAAGTACAATTGTTGAAACAACCTCTGGGAACACTGGTTTTTCACTAGCAATGATTGCGATGGTAAAAGGCTATCAATGTAAATTGGCAGTAAGTGATAAATCTTCAATTGATAAAATAGACGGCTTACGGGCCATGGGTGCAGAGGTCTATGTTTGTCCTGCAAACGTTCCAGCAGACGATCCTAAATCGTATTACGAGGTGGCTAAAAGAATTCACAGAGAAACTCCGAATTCTGTCTATATCAATCAATACTTCAATGCTTTAAACATCGAAGCTCACTATGCAACTACAGGCCCTGAGATTTGGAAACAAACTGAAGGTAACATCACACATTTGGTCGTTGCAAGCGGAACAGGAGGCACCATTTCTGGATCAGGGAAATATTTGAAAGAGAAAAAATCCGATGTTAAAATTTTAGGAGTTGATGCAGTGGGATCTGTTTTAAAAAAATATCACGAGACAGGGGTCTTGGATCCTAATGAAATTCAACCCTATAAAATAGAAGGTCTGGGTAAAAATTTAATTCCATCAGCTACTGATTTTGAGATCATTGATCATTATGAAAAAGTAACAGATAAAGATGCTGCTTACAAGGCAAGAGAAATTATTCAAAAAGAAGGAATTTTTCCTGGCTATACATGTGGTGCCATCATGCAAGCTACCCTTCAATATGCTGAAAAAGGAATGTTTGATGATAATAGTTTTGTAGTATTAGTCTTTCCTGATCATGGATCACGTTACATGAATAAAATTTACAATGACACATGGATGAAAGAACAAGGATTCCATGACCCTAAACTACCTCAAAATAAACCATCGACTTATATTTAAACTTGGGTTTGTTTTTACTAAGATGTGGATTTTCCTAATGAATATATTTATTTGAATAACTGCTCAAAATTCTGTTACTTTGCGAACTTAAAAGTGATTATTTAAGTAAAAGATTGAAAAATGACAAGCGATTTATTTGATAGAATAAAAAAAGATAAAGGACCGTTAGGAAATTGGGCAGATGTTGCAGAAGGTTATTATGTTTTTCCAAAATTAGAAGGTCCCATCTCAAATCGTATGTCTTTTAATGGAAAAAAAGTAATCACATGGAGTGTCAATGATTATCTAGGCTTGGCAAGTCATCCAGAAATTTTAAAAGTTGATGGTGAGGCCGCAGTTGAATTTGGTATGGCATATCCAATGGGAGCTAGAATGATGTCTGGTCACACCGAACTTCACGAACAATTAGAAAATGAATGTGCAGAATTTGTTGGAAAAGAAAAAGCATACTTATTAAACTTTGGGTATCAAGGAATCATGTCTGCAATCGATGCGTTGGTTGGTAAAAATGATATCATTGTATATGATGTAGATACTCACGCATGTATCATTGATGGTGTTCGACTTCATCCTGGTAAACGATTTGTTTACAAACATAACGACATGGAAAGTTTTGAGAAAAACATGAAACGTGCCGTTAAAATGGCTGAAAAAACTGGAGGAGGGATTTTAGCCATTTCAGAAGGTGTATTTGGAATGCGAGGAGAACAGGGTCGTTTAAAAGAAATTACTGCACTTAAGAAAAAATACAATTTCCGTTTGTTAGTTGATGATGCACATGGTTTTGGAACACTCGGTGAAGGGGGTAGAGGAACAGGATACGAACAAGGAGTTCAGGACGATATTGATGTATATTTTGCCACTTTTGCCAAATCAATGGCAGGTATCGGAGCTTTTTTAGCAGGTGATAAAGATGTAATTCAATACTTACAGTACAATATGAGATCCCAAATGTTTGCAAAATCTCTTCCTATGCCAATGGTTAAAGGAGCTCTCAAACGTTTGGACATGATTCGTACTATGCCAGAATTAAAAGATAAATTGTGGGAAAATACAAATTCTTTACAATCAGGTCTTCGTGCGGCAGGTTTTGATTTAGGATCAACACAAACTTGTATTACTCCTGTTTACTTAAAAGGTGACGTGCCAGAAGCAATGGCCCTAGTGAATGATTTACGTGAAAATTATGGAGTATTTTGTTCTATTGTTGTTTATCCTGTTATTCCTAAAGGATTGATTCTTTTACGTTTGATTCCAACTACATCGCATACTCAAAATGATATTGACGAAACGATTCATGCTTTCACTGCAATACGTTCTAAATTAGAGAACGGGGTTTACAAGAAAATTGCGGATTCTATGATGAAAGGATAATTTTAACTTATTTAGTTTACTAGTTAAGTTATTTTTTTCTTCGTTTTCTCCCAAATCCAGTAGGTTTTTTATTGGTACTAGAAAAATTTCCTCTTCTGTGTTTTCTTGAGGAACTTTCAGAATTTTTTTGTCCTCCAAAGTCACGACTCCTTTTGCTTTTTCTTTGTCTTTTGTCGCTTCTTGTCCCGCGCTCTTTTTTAGTAATTTCAATATTTACCTCTCTTCCATTAAAAATGGGGTGATTTGATGAGAAGGCATCTAAGGTTTGATCTGTATATTTCTTCTCTATTTCAAAGAAAGAAAAGGTATCTAAAATATCTATTGCACCAATTTCAATATGATCAGTTATTTTTTGATCATTGATAAGCCCAATTAATCTGGCAGGATTTAGTTTATCTTTTCTTCCAATATTTATAAAGAAACGTGTCATATCCATATTAGATCCTCCATGACTTCTTGAAGATTCTTTTAGACTGGACAACTGGTTTAAATCAATTGCATTTTCATAATAAGATAAAAATGAATTGAATTCCAACGAGACAAATTTTTGAATCAATTCCTCTCTTGTTAATTCACCTAATTTTTCATAAATACTAGGTAAAAAATCTTCAATTTCACTTTTATTAACCTCTGTCGTAGTTACTTTATCAATCAAATGCATTAATTGATTTTCACAAATTTCTTTTCCGCCTGGAATTTGTGCATGTACAAACTTTCTTTTTATAATTCGTTCTATGGCACCAATTCTTCCTTTTTCTTTGCGATTGGTCAATACGATAGAAATCCCTTTGTTACCAGCTCTACCAGTTCTTCCACTTCTGTGTGTATAGTTTTCTATTTGATCAGGTAGTTTATGATTGATCACGTGAGAAAGATTGTTTACATCCAACCCTCTTGCAGCAACATCAGTCGCAACTAATAGTTGTATATTCTTTTTCCGAAACTTACCCATCACAGAATCTCTTTGTGCTTGTGAAAGTTCACCATGCAAAGCATCTGCGTTGTAACCATCTTTGATTAAATTGTCTGCGACCTCTTGAGTTTCTCTTCGAGTTCTACAAAAAATAATTGCATAGATATTTGGATTTAAATCAGCAATTCTTTTCAATGCTGGATATCTTGTTTTTTCAGTCACAATATAATATTCATGACTTACATCACCTGAACCTGTATTTTTTTGACCAGAGGTTATTTCCACTGGTTGAATCATGTAGTTTTTAGCGATGGATTCAACTTCTTTGGGAAAAGTTGCAGAAAATAACAAGGTTTGTTTTGTTTCGGGAGTCGCCTCAAGAACTTTATCCAATTCATCTTTAAATCCCATGTTCAACATTTCATCAGCCTCATCTAAGACTAGCCATTGAATATTTCCTAATTTCAATGCTCTTCTATTGATAAGATCAACAGTTCTTCCAGGAGTTCCAACGACGATATGTGCGCCTCTTTTAAGACTTTTAATTTGTTGATCAATATTCGCTCCACCATAAACGGTCACAACCTTCATTTGGGGAATATATTTTGCAAATTCTTTGATGTTATTCCCTATTTGAACAGCGAGTTCACGAGTAGGGGAAAGAATGATGGCCTGTGTATTGCTATTACCAGTGTCTGCTAATTCTAAAATTGGTAAACTAAAAGCGGCTGTTTTCCCAGTTCCTGTTTGTGCAAAAGCTTTTAAGTCATCTGTTGAAGATATGATTTGCGGAATCGCTTTTTCTTGGATGACCGTGGGATTTGCGTATCCTAAGTCTGTTAATGCTTTGTTGATAGGTTCTTTTAAACCTAATTCTAAAAATGTTGACATACTGTGTTTTTTATGATCCACAGATGCCCACCTGCAAATCTCTTTATTACGACCTTGATCAATTAACGAATAGATCTTTCATTAAAAATCGTGCAAATGTAATGTAAATTAAATAGATAAAAAGAATTAATCAGAATTACTTTTCTGTTAGGTTTTCTAATTGATTAAGGATTTTATTTGAAGAAATAGAGGCATATCCATTAACAACAACCCCTTTTTTATTGATTAAAATAGTTCTTGGTAACTTACTTGTTAAGAAGAGATTAGCATTGCTATCATCCTCTAAATAAAATTGTGAATTGATATCAAGTTCCTTCATCCGATGGTTGTGATTACCACTAATTTTAATACATATAAATTTTAAAGATGGATGCTTGTTCAATAAAAAATCAACTCTTTTTCCAATAAACTCTTTACTCATATAATCAGGGTTCCAGAAAAATAGTACCGTATTTTTATTTTTTATGATGGGTTGTATGGATTTTTTTGTTTCGTTGAAGTCAGTAATTTTAAAGTTTTGTAGCACACTCCCAACCTTGATGATATCAATATCTTTGAGTAATTGGTTGATTAATTTCTTATCTTTTGTACTCGTACTCAATTTTAAGTAAGTTTTAAAATAATCATCATTGATTAGATTGTTAGACTTTCTGAAAAAATAGGAAAGAGCAGTCTGTTTCAACATGAGATTTCTGGTGTTTTCATTTTCCATCTCTTTCGCAATTGTTACTAAAAGATTTGAAGTAAATTCATCCGTTGATATTTGGTAACCAGAGGAATAAGTTTTGTTATACAAATTACTGACGATAAAATCTCTGTAAGCATAAAAATTCATGATTGAATCCTGATTTAGAGAGATTTGTTCTCTGTGTTTGTAAAAATCATCTTCAATTTTGTGATATACATCATCATTCATCTTTGCAGAATGTGCCATTGGATAATTTTCTACTTTTGTGTACAACGGATAGGTAAGTGCTATTTTTAGAATATTTTTGAATTTATCTGAAGCTTTGGGATGGCTAACCACATACTCATTGTATCTATCCAATTTGATTTTTTCTGTTGAGTCAACTTTTATCCTAAAGTTTGATGGTGTTAAATCATAATGTGAATAAAATTCTTTTTTATCCTTTTCAGATTCTAAAAAACAATCGATCAACAAATTGTTTCTTTCTGCACCTATTCCACTAAAAACAAGGCTTTCATCAAAATCCCAAGTACTCAGTCTTATTAAGAGGCTATCTTCTGGTTCCAAATAGACATATTGATGTTCATTTCCATGTTTGAAGTGATATAGATCTTCATTGATGTATGGAATTTCGCTTAAAAAAGTATCATCTGAGTTTAGATAAAAAGTATCTAGGGCAATGTTGTTTTTAAATAAAATAACATTGTTTGATTTTGGATTGATTATTTTACCACCAAAGTAGCTTTTCTTATGATTGATACTTTCTTTACAACCACAGATCAATAACATGATGAATAGCGAAGTAGTAAAACTTAAGAGTACTTTATTTTTCACAATTTAATTATCAATAGACAAAAATACATATCTACAATCGTCAAACTTGTTAATTGCTTGTTAAAAAAGAAGTTTTTTGAAAAACAAAATTGCTTTTTAATCAACTGTATTTGCTAATGAATTCAATTCAATAAAATTGAAAAAATATCTTAAGTTATTTGATAAAAAACATGAATGAAATTATGTACTTTTGCACCAAATTATAAATCCTCATATCGATATGTTGACGATCTCAAATTTATCAGTACAGTTTGGAAAAAGAGTGCTGTTTGATGAAGTAAATACCAAGTTTTTGCAAGGTAACTGTTATGGTATCATAGGTGCAAACGGAGCGGGAAAATCTACTTTTTTGAAAATTATTTCTGGTGAAATGGAACCTACATCGGGACATGTTTCTCTAGAACCTGGTAAAAGAATGTCTGTTTTGACTCAAAATCACTTTGCTTTTGATGAGTTTCCTGTTTTAGAAACCGTCATTATGGGAAATAAGGATTTGTTTTCTATTAAATCCGAAATTGATTCTCTTTATGCTGATTACTCAGATGAAAACGCCGAAAAAATAGGAGAGTTGCAAGTGAAATTCGAAGAAATGAATGGATGGAATGCAGATTCTGATGCCGCAGCTCTGTTATCAAATTTAGGAATCAAAGAAGAACTCCATTATAGTTTGATGAGTGATTTGGATGGAAAACAAAAAGTTCGCGTTCTAATTGCGCAAGCTCTTTTTGGAAATCCAGATGTGCTAATCATGGATGAGCCCACGAATGATTTGGACTTTGAAACTATTGAGTGGTTAGAAAATTTCTTGGCAAATTTTGAAAACACAGTGATCGTTGTTTCTCATGACCGTCATTTTTTAGATGCTGTATGTACTCATATTTCAGACATTGATTTTGGAAAAATTAATCATTTTTCAGGGAATTATACTTTTTGGTATGAATCCTCCCAACTAGCAGCCAAGCAAAGGGCTCAACAGAATAAAAAAGCTGAAGAAAAGAAGAAAGAACTTGAAGATTTTATCAGACGTTTTTCTGCAAATGATGCAAAGACAAAACAAGCAACAAGACGAAAAAAAATGATTGAAAAGTTAAATGTTGAAGAAATTAAACCTTCCAGTAGACGCTATCCTGCCATTATTTTTAAGAGTGAACGAGAAGCAGGAGATCAAATTTTAAATATTGAAGATTTTTCTAAATCGCTAGACAATGAAACGATGTTTCATAACATTCACATAAATCTTAATAAAGGAGAGAAAATAGCCATTATCTCAAAAAATTCTAAAGCTGTCACTGCTTTTTTTCAAATCATTACAGGAGCTGAGAATCAAGATCATGGAAAATTTCAATGGGGAGTCACTACTTCACAGTCCTATTTACCGTTAGACAATTCCGATTATTTTCAGGACGGTAATTTAAACCTTGTTGATTGGTTACGTCAATATGCTCAAACCGAAGAAGAAAGAGAGGAAGTATTTTTACGTGGGTTTTTAGGTAAAATGATTTTTTCTGGTGAAGAAGCTCTCAAGAAAAGCAATGTTCTTTCAGGAGGTGAAAAAGTGAGATGTATGTTGTCAAAAATGATGATGAAAAGAGCCAATATTCTAATTTTAGATGAACCTACAAATCATTTAGATTTGGAATCCATACAGGCATTAAACAATTCATTAATAAGTTTTAAAGGAACAGTACTATTTTCAACTCACGATCATGAATTTGCTCAAACTGTAGCAGATAGAATTATTGAATTAACGCCAAATGGAGTCATTGATAGGCATATGACATTCGATGAATATTTGTCAGATCCTAAAGTAAAAGAACTGAGAGGAAAGATGTATTTAGCGTCTTAACGATTTTTTTTCAAAGGGCTAATAATCTTGACGTCTTGGATGGTTATTGCTCCTCTAATGACATCATCTATCGTATTTTTTAACGCTTCAATGATTTCAATTTTTAATTGAGATTTGTGATAAATTAAGCTTATTTCTCTTGCCGGCGGCGGAGTTCTAAACTGTCGTAAAAATTTTTGATCATCAGTACTTAAGTCTTGGGATTGTAAATAAGGAATTAACGTCATTCCATGACCATTTTTTGAAAGCTTGATTAAGGTGTTGAAATTTCCACTTTCCAATTGAAAATTCCTTTTGTTATCAGAATTAAGCCTTTTGCATAAATTGATTACACTTTGCTTGAAACAATGGCCTTCTTCTAACAATAGTAAATCTTCAATTTCTAATTCCTCTGGGGTAATTTCTTTTTGATTGAATAATCGGTGATTCATTGGAACTAGACCCACAAATGGCTCATAATAAAGAGGTTTTTCTTTGATATCTTCATATTCTAGGGGAGTTGCTGCCAATCCCGCGTGAATCTCACTCTCTGATAATTTTTTGATGATTTCCTCAGTATTAAGCTCTTCAATGATTAGTTTTACCTTTGGATAAGTTTTTGAAAAATGATTCAAAAACATGGGTAGTAGTGTAGAAATGACAGTTGGAATGATTCCCAATCTAAATTCACCACCAATAAATCCCTTATGCTGGTGAACAATGTCTTCAATTCGATTACTTTCATTGACAATAACTTTTGCTTGTTCTACTATTTTTTCACCGATATCAGTTAATTCAATTGGTTTTTTTGATCGATGAAATATCATCACACCTAGTTCGTCTTCCAATTTTTGAATTTGCATACTCAAGGTTGGCTGAGTTACAAAACTGTGTTCAGCTGCGATCGTGAAATTTTTATGTTTGGAAACAGATAATACGTATTTTAATTGTGTAATAGTCATCAATCAAGATTTATGATAAAGGTAACAAAAACAATCACTTATATTTCTTAGGTATTTGTTAATTTGAAGCCATGTTTTTAGAATCCTCACTAGAATTTGAAACCTTTAAAAAAGAGGGATGTTGTTCAATTGCATATTCAATTTTTGTAATGATATCATCAATTTCAATAGTATCATAATCAATATCAAGAGGCTTTTTGATTTGCATTGATTGCAAGACATTCCTCTTTTTAATCATTAAACCTTTTTTATCAAAAGAACGTCTAAATCCATCAATAACTATCGGAACAACAATGGGTTTGAAATTTTTAATGATATGAGCAGTACCTCTTCTGATGGGTTTAAATGGGGTAGTGGTTCCTTGAGGAAAAGTGATAACCCATCCATCATCCAAAGCTTTACTAATATTTGAAATATCAGACATTTTTACTTGTCTATTGATATCTTTTCCTGCACTTCTCCATGTTCTATCGATTGAAATTGATCCTGTGTATGCAAATATCTTTGGAAGGATTCCAGAGCGCATCGTTTCTCCTGCCGCAATGAAATAAATATTCAATTTAGGATTCCATATATATCCAATGTTTTTAATTGAATTATCTCTTCCTTTTAATGAAGCATTGAATACATGAAACATTGCTGCAACATCTGCAAAGTATGTTTGATGATTTGAAATAAAAAGAACATTGTTTTCGGGTAAGTTTTTTAAATTTTCAGATCCTTCGATACGCAAATCATTGAATCTTCTATAACGAGCATGCGAAATAACTCCAAGAATTCTAATCAACATTTTTTTAACCCACAGGATATGGCCAAAAGGATTTCTTTTAAATAAACTCATTTTCCTAAGTTTCGATATTTTACATTTGCTAAATTACAAAAGTATTTATAGTTGGGATTTGATAATCGATTCTTTAATCTCACTTAACATCATAGCGGTAGCTCCCCATACAGTGAAGTTGTTTAACTGGAAACAAGGTACGGAAGTTTTTTTCATATAGGATGTCTCTATTTCAATACTTCCAATGTTTTTATCATTCAACAGATCCGTTACTGAGACTTCAATTATTTGATCAACTTCATTGTTGATTTTAAAAGATGGTTTTTGTAAAGAATAACCCATGAATGGGGTTACTAAAAAATTGCTTGGAGGTATATAAACATCCGTAATTTCTTTAAAAATATTGACTTTTTTTGAAGGAACACCTACTTCTTCATAAGATTCTCTTAAAGCTGTATTGTGAAGACTTTCATCCGTAATTTCAAATTTTCCTCCTGGGAAACTAATTTGTGCCGAATGTGTACCTGAGTAACTGGCCCTTTTGGTTAACAAAAAAGAAGCGTCATTTTTATGATTAGGATAAAACAAAATTAACACAGCTGCTTTTCTAGGTTCAAGAGCCTTTATTTTTTCGGCATCATAACCCAATCGAATCGCTGGTGCCAATTTAAACTGATCTTTAAGACCTCCAAGAGGCAGACTTTTAATTTTGCTAATAATGGTTAAAAATTCTTGAAAATTCATGCATTAGCTTCTTTTTTTAAAAAGAAAACCTAAGCCCAATCTTGTTAAAAATTGTTTTTCGAAATTCCAAAAAAATTTGAACTGCCCAAATAAAAAACCAACAATTGGAAGTGTTAGTTGATAAATAGGAAAAATGAGTAAGATTCGTAAGGGCCAATAGATAATTCCACTTGTAGAAGTTTTAGATAAGCCTATATAGGTAGTAACTGGATCAGCAACCCATGCAGCAAAAGAGCCATTAATTGCAAAAACAGTTAATATGAGAAAGAGTTGTAGGTTAGAATTGATTCCCCAACGATCTTTAAGTTTATTCATTAATATTTTTTTGCAAAATTACAATATCATATGCTTCCAGAAAACAATAATTCAACTTAATTTGAATTTAACAATTTTAGAACCATTGAAAACTAGATAAATAATTGTTTTAGTAAGGAATTTAAGCCGATATATTTTTATACAATGAAGATGTTTCTTTATAAACAAATTATGGCTACCTTTCTAAAAAATAAAAACAGTTAAATCATAATAGATGAAAAAAATAGCACTTCACTGGAAAATTTTGATTGGAATGGTTTTAGGAATCCTTTTTGGTTTTTTGATGAACTCTTTAGAGGGAGGCAAAGAATTTGTAACAGATTGGATCAAACCTTTGGGAACGATTTTTATAAATCTACTTAAACTGATTGCAGTTCCGTTAATTTTAGCCTCATTAATCAAAGGAATCTCAGATTTAAAAGAAATTTCAAAAATTAAAGAAATGGGAGGGAGAACCATTTCTATCTATATACTTACCACTGTTGTTGCTATTGTGATTGGATTGTCAATTGTCAACACAATTCAACCCGGAAATGGAATGTCAAAACAAACAATCGAAAAGATCAAAACAAAATATGAAAGTTCAGAAGGAGTCAAAGACAAAATGAAAAAGGCTCAGGTTACAAAAGATGCTGGGCCATTACAACCTTTGGTTGATATTTTTCCATCAAACATTTTTAAAGCTTTGGTACAAGCCAAAATGCTTCAAGTTATTTTCTTTGCATTATTTGTCGGTATTTGTTTGTTATTAATTCCCGAAAACAAAGCAGCTCCACTAGTTAATTTTTTTGACTCCCTCAATGAAGTCGTCATGAAAATGGTTGATTTGATTATGTTAACAGCTCCATATGCAGTATTTGCATTGTTAGCGAATGTAATGATAGCTTTTGATGATACTGAAATACTGATGAAACTTTTGTGGTATTCATTGTGTGTGGTATTGGGCTTGTTTTTAATGATTTGTTTTTATTTAACCTTAATCAGTGTGTACACCAAAAAATCACCATTATGGTTTTTAAAACAGATAAGTCCCGCTCAATTATTGGCATTCTCGACCAGTTCCAGTGCTGCTACACTTCCTGTTACAATGGAAAGAGTTGAAGAACATATTGGTGTAGACAAAGAAGTTTCAGGTTTTGTGTTGCCAATAGGTGCAACAATTAATATGGACGGAACAAGTTTGTATCAAGCTGTTGCAGCGGTATTTATAATGCAAGTGATTTGGCCTGAGGGACTAACCTTCACGAATCAGTTAGTCATTGTTGGTACTGCGCTTTTAGCTTCAATTGGAAGTGCTGCAGTTCCCAGTGCAGGAATGGTTATGTTGGTAATTGTTTTAGAATCTGTTAATTTTCCGAGTGAATTATTGGCAATTGGATTGGCGTTAATTTTTGCTGTCGATAGACCTCTAGATATGTGCAGAACGGTTGTGAATGTTACCGGAGATGCGACAGTCTCTATGATGGTTGCCAAATCATTGAATAAATTAAATGATCCAAAGCCTAAAAATTGGGATGATTTTCATGATAAAAATAAATAGTTCCTATGTATCTCAAAAAATCAAGTTTAGATTATTTAAAGAAGTTAAAAAATAACAACAACAGAGATTGGTTTTCAGAACATAAGCAAGATTATATTGCCGCCCAAAATAATATCAAAGATTTGTATTCAGCCATTCGAAAAAATTTGGATGAACATGATGATATAGAAAAAGTCAAGCTCTTCAGAATATATCGAGATGTTCGATTTTCAAAAGATAAAACTCCTTACAAAGCTCACTTTGCAGGTTCTTTTTCTCGTTTAGGCAAACACTTGAGGGGAGGTTATTACTTGAGAATTAGACCGAACGAAAGTTTCTTGGCTGGTGGATTTTGGGAACCTAATAAAGAAGATCTGTATAGGATTCGTAAAGAAATTGAAGTAGATGCTTTGGAAATGAGAACGATCTTAGAAGATAAAAATTTTATCAAGTATTTTGGAGGTACATTTCAAGGAGATGAATTAAAAACAGCACCGAGAGGGTTTGATAAGCAACATCCAGACATTGATCTCATTCGTAAAAAGGGATTCATAGCTGTTAGAAAATTTTCTGACCAAGAAGTGATTGCCAATTCTTTTTTAGAAGAAGTGAATCATTCATTTAAGGCATTGAGACCATTTTTTGACTACATGAGTGATGTTTTGACAACAAATCTTAATGGAGAAAGTATTCTTTAAAAATTAATGTTTCTATAAAATATTCAAATGAGTATTTATTGTACAAATTTTACGGTTTTAAAATCACATATAGATCATCTTAACCATGTAAACAATGTAATTTATGTTCTATGGATTCAGGACATTGCCAATCAACATTGGAATCAATTAAAAAAGGGCCACGATACATCTCGTTACATATGGGTGGTCATAAAACATGAGATTGATTATTTAAAACAAGCTGTTTTAGGAGACCAAATAGAAGCCAAAACATGGGTGGGGAAGACTGAAGGAATTAAATCAATAAGACATGTTGAATTTTATAAAAACAACACGCTTCTTGTCAAAGCCTCTACCACATTTTGTTTGTTAAATGCAATCACTTTTAAACCTTCTCGAATAACTACTGATATTTTAGATACGTTAACGTCAAAATAACAATATCTTTGTTGCCTTAGGCAAAATTCAACATGAGCACATTTACTACTTTGGGTATTCAAAAAGAATATGTTAAATCTATCAAAGAATTAGGGATTTCAACTCCTACTGAAATACAGGAAAAAACAATACCTATATTGCTTAATCATAAGACTGACTTTATAGGACTAGCTCAGACTGGAACTGGAAAAACAGCAGCATTTGGATTGCCCATTGTTCAGCAAATTCAACCTCAACGTGATTTCATACAAACTTTAATTCTTTCTCCAACCAGAGAATTGGTTCAGCAAATAAAAAAGCAATTATTTAAATATACTAAATATTGTTCTCAAAAAATATTTGTTGAAGCTGTTTACGGTGGTGAAAAAATTGAGAAGCAAATTAAAAATTTAAACAGAACTACTCACATTGTTGTTGCAACTCCTGGTCGCTTAATAGATTTGATAGAACGAGGGAATATCGATCTAAAAGGCATTACGACTTTGGTTTTGGACGAGGCAGATGAGATGTTAAGCATGGGGTTTAAACAAGAAATCAACAGAATTTTAAAATACACTTCTGGGAATCGAAACACTTGGTTGTTTTCTGCGACAATGCCTGATGAAATAAAAAAAATCATCAAGACATACATGCATCCTAAAGCACATCGAATAGAGATTGATAAAAATATCTTTGTCAATTCGAATATTACTCATTGTTATACAACAACAACTCTAAAAGAAAAGACGAATAAAATAATTCAATTTTTAGAAAATAAATCCTCAGAAAGAGGAATTATCTTTTGCAAAACAAAAGCTGGCACTCAAAAATTAACTAAGCAGTTACAAGAGGAAGGTTTTTCAATTGGAGCATTGGAAGGAGACATGCAACAAAAGGAAAGAGATAAAGTAATGCGTGCTTTTAAGAACCAAAGTTTACAATTTTTAGTCTCAACAGATATTTCTGCCAGAGGGATAGATGTTTCTGGATTGTCTTTTGTAATTCATCATCAATTACCAGAAAAACTAGAATATTATACGCATCGAAGTGGAAGAACCGCTAGAGCTGGAGAATCAGGAATTTCGATGGCTTTTGTGCTTCCTAATGAAATTCAAAAAATAGAGATGTTGCAAAAAGAACTTGCCATTAAATTTACAAGGTTGATTTAATTTTTTTCTGTTAATATTCCAAATTTGATCATTGTAAAATATCCAAATGAGTTCTTAAAGTTTGTTAAATAATCTTAAAATATAGATTCGACTTTTCGAAAATTGGTAATTTTACATTTGTATTCTTACATTAATTTCGTGAGCTATAAATTTAAATACCCTCTATTTCTTATTTTATTTACGTTGTGTGGTTTTCACATGTTTGCACAAGTGACCATATCCATTAAAGGAAAAGTTGTTGACCAAAGAGGTACACCAATTCAGTATGCCTCAGTGTATTTAAATAATAACCAAGGAGCTACTACTGACGAAAGTGGTTCTTTTGAAATTAAAAATATCATTCCTGGTTCTTATAACTTAACAGCCAGTTTTGTAGGCTATAATTCGGAAACACAATTTAACATCATTCTTAAATCTAAAGGAAACCGTCAGTTTGATTTTAGTTTGACTCAGTCTTCTGATTTCTTAGATGAGGTTGTAATTTCATCCAAGAACAAAATTAGTAGAGCTAAAGAAACACCTTTATCAACACAATCATTGTCTGCCGTTGAAATAGCCACATATCCAGGAGGAAATAATGATGTTGTACAAGTGGCTCAATCTTTACCAGGAGTATCACCATCTATTGGTGGGTTTCGTAATGATCTAATTATACGTGGAGGTGCTCCCAACGAAACTGTATATTATTTGGATGGAATGGAAGTTCCTAACATCAATCATTTTGCTACCCAAGGAAGTGCTGGAGGTCCTGTAGGCTTATTAAATGTTTCATTTATCAATGATGTTACATTGTCTACCTCTTCATTTTCAGCTCAATATGACAATCCATTATCTGGAGTTCTACAATTCAAACAACGTGATGGAAATAGTGAAAGATTGAATACGAATATACGTGTAAGTGCTACCGATGCTGCACTTACTCTAGAAGGACCTTTGTTTAAAAAAAACAATAAAGAAAGCAATACAAGTTTTCTATTTTCAGTCAGAAGAAGTTATTTACAAGCATTGTTTAAACTGATTGGCTTACCAATTCGTCCTGATTATTGGGATTATCAATATAAATTATCACACAAACTTGATGATTATAATAACCTGTATATCCTCGGTTTAGGATCCATAGATGATTTTTTTGTTGAAGCACCCGAAAGTTATGATGAAGAGGCCCAGGCTGTTTTAGAACAAGCACCTTTTATCAAGCAAAAAACAAACTCAATAGGAATTACATGGAAAAAAAGGTTTAAAGATGATTCTGGCTATATGGAGACTACTCTGAGCAACAATCGTCTTCAAAACATTTTCACCAATTATTTAGACCCTCTCAATGAAACTGGTATTTTATTTCGAAATGATGCTGTTGAATCAGAAACAAAATTAAGATATCAATTAACTAAATTTAAGAACGATTGGAAGTTGATTTCAGGCTTTAATCTTCAACATTCTTATTACACCAATAATACACTCAATGTCCAAGATATTATTTCTTACAACACAGAAATTCAATTTATTAAATATGGAGTTTTTGCGAATGCAACTCGATCTTTTTTTGATGATAAGTTAGATGTTTCTTTTGGTTTTAGGATGGATGATGACACTTTTACAACGTCTGATAATTTATCGGCCAATTTCTCACCAAGAATTTCTGTTTCTTATGAGTTTTCTGAGGATTGGAGACTCAGCGCTACAACAGGTAGATATTATAAACTCGTTCCATATACCATTTTAGGATTCAAAGATTCAACTGGGATCTTGACCAATAGAGACAGTGATTATACGCAAAGCAATCATTATGTCATTGGTCTTCAACATTACTTCAATCCATCTGCAAGTGTTTCTTTAGAAGCCTTTTACAAACGATATAATCAGTATCCAGTTTCTGTTCTAGATCAAGTTTCTTTGGCAAACAAAGGTGCTGATTTCGAAGTTTTAGGGAATGAAGATATAGAAACCATTGGCAAGGGTAGGAGTCATGGCTTGGAGTTTCTATACCAACAAAAATTGATGCGCAACTTCTATAGCATTTTCTCATATACCTATTTTTTTAGTGAATTCACAGGATTTGATACCTCAATATTTATCCCTTCGGTTTGGGATAGTCGTCATTTAATATCATTTGTTGGGGGCTATAAATTAAATAGAAACTGGGAAATTAGTTCACGTTATCGTTTTGCTGGAAAAACACCATATGTTCCTACAAATATAGATGCAACTCTCCTTGCATACCCAGAAATTATTCCAGATTATAATAGACTTGGTGATGTTCAATTAAATACATTCAGTCAATTAGACATAAGAGTTGATAAAAAATGGAATTTTCAGCAAATGAGTTTAAACATATTTTTCGAAATTCAAAATTTGTTAGGACAAGATATTCCAAGACCACCTGAGTATGGTTTATCAAGAGATGTAGACGGAAATTTAACTTCTCCTTTAGGCTTATCGGTAATTACTCAAGACAATAGTACAAGAATACCCAGTATTGGAATTGTGATTGATTTTTAAAATTCAATTAAAATATTGAGTCATCACTATTTGATAATTTTTTGTTGAAATAATAAAGAATTGCTTAAGGACATTCCTTTGATAACATATATTCCTTGTGATAGTTGTTCTAAATTCAAACTTATATTTCCATCATGAGTTTTGTCTACCAATGAAAAAATTAATTTACCAGAGAGGTCATAAACTTCTAACTTCATTCCATCAGAATAAGAAGTATTTATGTTAAGTGTCTTCTTAACAGGGTTTGGATAGATGAGAATATCATGTTTCGTTAAAAAATCAATAGTGTTTAAAGTACCTGAGAAATATTGTTCTGATAATGCGAATGCTTCTTTTCCGATTTTATCACCAATAATTCTTCCTTTGATGTCATCGATTGGAGGGTGAATCCCTCCCCAAATTCTAGAGAGACTTGTTTGATCAGAGGCATCTTGATAGGTAGCCCATTGCAGTGTTAAATTTTCAGAGGGACCTTCTTCAAAAACTAAAAATTCGTCTTTGTAAATTTCAAAGGTTCCCATTCCCCCTGGAAAATAGTTGCTACCCGTAATTAGAGTCAATATTTCAGCAGCAGCTCTTGAAAAGGTAGAATGACCTGATAAATATCCTGCAAATGGAGGTGTGACAAATGTGGGTCTTTGGTAAGGCCACCAATGTGTTCCTAAAATCCAATCAACACCTGCAACATCTGAACTTGGGTCTGAGATAAAGTCTGGTCCATTCCATGACTTTACTTTAATCTTACCAACATTAGAATCGTCACTTCCTGCCAATGGATCTCCAGAATCAATAATTTCAATTAAACCAGGAATCAGAGGCAAGCCATGAGGATCAAAACCTGCTAAGCTTGGATCAGAACTCTGACCCTTTGAGGCCATGTACCGTATGGCTGAAATGGGTCGAACATAATCATAATAACCTTTTATTCCCCATATATTAACAGCACAGTCATGCATGGCACCACCAAGTGTTAAATAACTCTTGACATCCCACTCAAGATTGCTTAATACAGCTCCTTGACCTCCAAATTTTTTAATGGTTTGAGGATGGTCACTGACGTAATTTAAAATGGTAAACCAGTGCCCTGGAGGTGTTTCAGAATCCGGTCCATCAGCCCAAAATTCAGCTAAAACACGAGCATAATCGGCTCTTTTTACCATTTGAGGTGTATAGGGCATATTGGTTATTGGATTTATAGAATGGCCATTACCTACAGATCCTCCCTCAATAAAATTATAAAATTCCATATACTGATTAAAAGTACTAGGATAGCTATCTATCTTAGTATTTCCTAATGAAGCAGGAGAGATGTCAATCATCGTTTCATCGGACGGATCAAGATGAGCCGACCAAGCAATTACCAATGAAAAATGCCATTTATAAGGATCCTCAATTCCATTCATAGAAGAATTTTGAATATATTCTGGAGCTCCTGGATTGTTATAAATATAACTGTCAAAACCATCATTTAAAATTGTTAAATCTTCAGTTGATAAAGAAAAAGGAGTCACTTTTCCCCATTCAGGACTAAGAAAATTGGGGGTTTCTAAAGGAAACATATTTCCACTCTGATCTATATAGACATCAAAAGCTAGAGGTTGCCATTTATCAGGATTGATAAACGAATTATCTTCATATAAATCTAGTATTAATGGATCGTTTTCGGGGGTGTAATATTCATTTTCATAACTATTTTCTTCATTTGAACCATCTAGAATACCAAAAGCAATCATCTCTTGAGCCATGTAGTTTCCTAAAGCAGCATAAGAATTAGATGAATAGTCAGTAGACGTAAAATTAATATCATAACCATAAGATTCAAAAAGTGTCATAAATCGCTCAATAGATTCAATAGCATTAGGAGAATTTTCAAATCGATGAGAAAGCAATCTAAGGGAGGCGTAACTAATGATTTCATGAATCGCTTCGTCTTGATTGTCGGGAGTAGAAATACCCTCAAAGTTACAGTTATAATCTCCAAAGGTTTTTCCTAAAAAAACAGTTTCTGCAGAAGAATCAAAAATTGCCCAAGCATCATACATGATGACTGATGAATGAAATAGATTTCTTGCATGAACTGTTGGCCTAGCATAATCATTTCTAATTGCTTCTAACAATTCATCGTTCCATTCTCTTGCAATTGAATTTTGCGCCTTCACAAAACAAACATTCAAAAGAGATATGATTAATATTTTAATTATATATTTCAGGGGGCTACATATTACTATAACAAAAATAACATATTAATTAAAGTTTACAGATAATTTCAAGAAAACTTAATTTCAAAATCGATTCATCATATTCGTTACATCGTGTGTTTAAAAAATGAATAGTTTTTTTCCATACTTAAGTTGAAAATAGATATCTTTGAGTTGTAATCATTTATATAAAGGACTCAAGGATGGCAAAATCTCAACAGACATTTAATAAAAGTGAAAAAGAGAAGAAACGTTTGAAAAAACGGGAAGAAAAACGTAAAAAAATGGAAGCTCGAAGAGCTGAGGCTAAAGAAAATGGAAAAAAAGGAATAGAATTTGCCTACGTTGATCATAACGGTCATTTAACAGACACACCTCCAGATCCATCATTGAAGGTAGATATTGAATTAGAGGACATTTCAATCAGTGTTCAAAAATCAGAAGCAGTAGAAATAGATCCAGTAAGAGTTGGTAAAGTTTCTTTTTTTGATTCTTCCAAAGGATTTGGTTTTATTATCGATTCAGAGAATCAAGAAAAGTATTTTACACATATTAGCGGAATCATCGATCAGATATCAGAAAATGATGAAGTTACATTTGAGCTTGAAAAAGGAATGAAAGGAATGAATGCTGTTAAAGTGACCCTAAAAAAATAATAATTTTTTAAAATTATTAGCATACTAAATTAACATCGAATTTTGATCTGATTCAAAAACCCTCCTTTTTGTTTTTGCTATTTTTTAGTTATTTTTATTAAATAAAATATATTAAAAATGAAAAATCAATTTACCCTTTTAACCCTTCTAATTTTTTCTCTTTTTGTGATTATTAACCTTCAAGCTCAGGAGAAAAAAGCAAATGCATACAATGGACTTCAGTTTCGCAATATAGGTCCTGCTATGACTTCAGGAAGAATTGCAGACATTGCGATTCACCCAGATAATGAAAATGTATGGTATGTAGCAGTAGGCTCAGGTGGTGTATGGAAAACGAACAATTCTGGTACTACTTGGAAACCAATTTTTGACCAACAAAAATCCTACTCTATTGGATGTGTAACAATAGATTCGAATGATCCTCATACGATATGGGTAGGAACTGGAGAAAATGTTGGAGGAAGACATGTAGGATTTGGGGATGGTATATATGTGAGTAAAGACGATGGAAAAACATGGACGAACAAAGGATTGCCAAATTCTGAACACATTTCGAAAATAATTGTTCATCCAGAAAATTCAGATATCATATGGGTTGCCTCACAAGGTCCTTTGTGGTCTAAAGGTGGTGACAGAGGAGTCTTCAAATCTATTGATGGTGGAAACACTTGGAATCGCAAGTTAGGAGATACCGAATGGGTTGGAGCTACTGATTTGTTAATTGATCCAAACAATCCCGATATTCTTTATGCAGCAACATGGCAAAGACACAGAACAGTAGCTGGTTATTTAGGTGGAGGAAAAGGATCTGGATTACACAAAAGTATTGATGGTGGAAACACATGGAATAAATTAACCAATGGAATCCCAAGATCAAATTTAGGAAAGATAGGCTTGGCAATGTCACCATTTAACTCCGATGTTATATATGCTGCTATTGAGCTCGATAGGACAAAAGGAGGAGTCTTTATGTCTTCTAATGGAGGAGCCTCATGGAAAAAACAATCAGATGCAGTTTCAGGAGGAACCGGACCACATTATTATCAAGAATTGATAGCATCACCTCACAAGGAAGGTACCTTGTATATGATGAACAATAGAGCATTAGAATCAAAAGATCATGGTAAAACTTTTGTGAACATGAGACGTTCGAATCAACATAGTGATAGTCATGCTTTGGTGTTTAAAAAATCAGATCCAAATTATTTATTGATTGGGACTGATGGTGGTTTGTATGAAAGTTTTGATGATACCGCAAGCTGGAAATATGTCAGAAATCTTCCGATTACTCAATATTTCAAAATTGCTGTTGATGATGCAGAGCCTTTCTATCGGGTGTATGGAGGAACTCAGGATAATGGATCTCATGGAGGTCCCTCAAGAACTTTGTTTTCAGATGGAATTGCCAGTGCAGATTGGTGGAAAACTCTGGGGGCTGATGGAGCACAAACCGCTACAGAACCAGGAAATTCCAATATTTCATATGGTGAATTTCAGCAAGGAGTTTTGTGGAGAATCGATAATACAACTCATGAAACTGTATTGATTCAACCCCAGGCTAGAGAAGGAGACCCATATGAGAGATTCAATTGGGATGCACCTATTGTGGTTAGTAGCCATGATCCAAAACGATTGTATTTTGCTTCTCAACGCGTTTGGAAATCAGAGAACAGAGGAGATGGATGGGAACCTATTTCTGGGGACCTTACATTGAATCAAGAACGAATGAACTTCTCTTATTATGGTAAATCTCAAAGTTGGGACAACGCTTGGGATGTTGGTGCGATGTCTAACTATAACACCATTACTTCATTAGCTGAATCACCAGTTAAGGAGGGACTTTTATATGCAGGAACTGATGACGGATTGATTCAAGTTACTGAAAATAACGGTGCCACTTGGACAAAGATTAGTTTGAATAAAATCAAAGGAATACCGACTACACCATTTGTAAACGATGTTCGTGCAGATTTATTTGATGAAAATGTTGTTTATGCAGCCTTAGATAATCACAAATATGGTGACTATAAACCGTATATAATTAAAAGTACTAATAAAGGAAAAACTTGGAAACTCATCAATGGAAATTTACCCAACAAGCTGTTAATTTGGAGATTGGTTCAAGATCATGTTGATAAAAATCTAATTTTTGCTGCAACAGAGTTTGGAATTTATTTTACAAAAGACAGTGGTGTCAATTGGATTCAATTAAAAGGAGGACTCCCAACAATTTCATTTAGAGATATCACCATTCAACGTAGAGAAAATGATTTGGTTGCCGGATCGTTTGGTAGGGGTATCTTTATTTTAGATGACATCACACCCATTCGTAATTTTAATAGTTCAGTTGCAAATTCTGAGGCTACATTATTTCCAATCAAAGATGCTTTATGGTACAGACAAAAAAGTAGAGTAGGGAGTCAAGGTGATGCTGAATGGATTGCAAAAAATCCTTCATTTGGAGCTATATTCAACTACTATATGTCTGATAAAATCAAATCAAAAAAGGATATAAGAGTAGCAAATGATCGTAAAGATCCAAAATTTCCAGGATGGAGAGCTCTAGAGGATGAAGCCAATCAAGAGAAACCATCAATTATTTTTATCATTAAAGATTCTAATGGAAACCTTGTTAATACAGTAAAAGGGAAAAATAAAAAAGGGTTTAACAAAATACATTGGAACTTGCGCCATGCTTCTAAATCTGGCGAAAGACTTAATAGCAGAGGTTTTAGAGGAGGAGGAGCTATGGCAACACCCGGAACTTATACCGTTACCATGGTCAAACGAATTGATGGTGCTGAAACCATTTTGCAAGGTCCCGTTTCTTTTGATTTGGTAGCGATGTATGATGGAACTTTGCCAAGAAAATCATACGATGAAATGAATCAATTTAGAGAAAACCTTTCAGCTTTTCAGCAAGATTTAACCGCTGTTAACATATCATTGTCAAATAGCAAGAACAAGGTAAAAGCTATGAAAAGAGCTTATGATAAAGCAAATTCAACTTCTCCTGAGATACTAAAAAATCTCAATAATTTGCGTTTGCAATTGTTGGATATTGATCAGCAATTAAACGGGAATCGTATCAAAGGTGAAATAGGTGAAAGGTCTAATCCAACTGCAGGTGAGGGGAACTATCTTGGATGGAGAGTTTTTGGTAATACCTATGGTCCAACCGATGAACATCATGCTTTCTTAGAAAGAGTTAAATCTCAATTGTCCAAAATCAAAGTTAAACTTAAGTACATCCTCTCAAATTCTCTTCCTGATATAGAACAAGATTTGAAAAACATTGGAGCTCCTTGGATAGAAGGTCAGGGATTGATTAAAAATTAAATTCATAAAAATAGGTTCATTTCGAACCTATTTTTTATTTAGACATTTTCTAAATTGTTTCAAATCTTATTATGTATTGATTTTGTATAGGTTGCTTATAATTAAATAAACTCAATTTTATAATAGTTTAGCAATATCAAATCAATATTAAATGAAATCAATTAAACAATCTATTTTCAATTACTTATTTTTTGTTTTTTTAGTTTTTTCAAGTAATTTTTATGGACAAGTTTTTGTTGGGGCAGGAAGTTATACTGAAAATTTTCCTGGAACTGATTCTGCAGGTAGAAATGGATATCCTTCCGGGACTCCTCAATTGAGTGGTGATGCTCTTAACAAACCAGTTCCAACGAATGACTGGTGGTCTAAACTGATCAAAGAAAATCATGCTGATAACTTATTCAACTATCCGATTACTTTAAAAACAATCAACCAAGGCTTAATTGTTACTCATATTCCTTGGGGGGTTATTGGAGATTCCTCACCAATAGAAGTAGGCTTAACTGGATTGAATTCAAACAAAACAACTGTTTCTGATTTTTCTGATTGGACTGTGACGATGAATTGGAATGATGGTACTCACAATCTTAAAGCGACCTCTGGAATTGGAATGCCTTTTTTGTATTTTGATAAAGGAGATTCTGATGTCGTTGAAATAAAAGTTAATTCAGGTACAACAACGATATCGGGTGAAATATTGATTATTGAAAATGCATCGAATACCAAAGATTTTGTTTTTTATGGTCCAGAAGGCAGTTCATGGTCACAAAACGGAAATGTTTTTACATCCTCTCTCAACGGTAAAAATTATTGGTCAATGGCCATGCTTCCGGAGGGTTCATCGAGTGTTAATGAGTTGGTTGATGAATACAAAAAATATGCGTATGTATTTCCTGTGAATACAACTACCACTTGGAATTATGATCAAAACAGTTCAAAAATTACCACAAATTTTTCAGTCACTACAGAGGTAAAAGAAGGTACAGAAACGAACATGCTATTGGGTTTATTACCTCACCATTGGAATAATTTATCAGCCAATTCATCAATTCCAAATGAACATTCTTACACGACAGTCAGAGGTGTTTTAAAAACCATGAGTGGAAATAATTTTACTGTAGAAAACACATTTAAAGGAATTTTATCCACCTTACCCTACTTAAATAACTATAGTGAAGGTTATAGTCCATCTGAAATGGATCAAAAAATTTCACAAATCGAAAACGATGGTTTAGCGACTTGGACTGATTCTTATAATGAAGGACAGATGATGAATCGAATGGTTCAAACAGCCAGAATAGCACATGAAACCGGAGATGATGAAGCTAGAGATAAAATGGTTAGTACCATTAAAGAAAGATTGGAAGATTGGCTTACCTATCAATCTGGAGAGGTTGCATTTTTATTTTATTACAATGAAGATTGGTCTTCGTTAATAGGGTATCCAGCGGGACATGGTCAAGATAATAATATCAATGACCATCATTTTCATTGGGGATACTTTATCCATGCAGCTTCATTTATAGAACAATTTGAACCAGGTTGGGCTGAGGATTGGGGAGGAATGATCGATCTATTGATTCGAGATGCTGCCTCTTATGACAGAGATGATGAAGATTTTCCTTTTTTAAGAAATTTTAGTCCCTATGCTGGTCATAGTTGGGCTAATGGATTTGCTACTTTTCCAGGAGGTAATGATCAAGAATCTACCTCAGAAAGTATGCAATTTGCATCCTCATTAATTCATTGGGGAACCCTCACAGAAAATGATGAAATTAGAGATTTGGGGATTTATATTTACACCACTGAACAAACAGCTGTTGAAGAGTATTGGTTTGATATATACAATCAAAATTTTGCGGCTTCCTCTGCACCATTTGTACAACAATATAGCTTAGTTTCGAGAGTTTGGGGGAATTCTTTTGACAATGGTACTTTTTGGACCTCAGATATTGCAGCTTCTTATGGAATCGAGTTGTATCCTATTCATGGAGGGTCATTGTATTTAGGTCATCATCAAGAATATGCTCAAACATTATGGAATGAAATGACAACCAATACTGGCATTCTAAGCAATGAAGTAAACCCAAATTTATGGCATGATACCTATTGGAAATTTCTTTCGATGATAGATCCTCAATCGGCAATCGATCTTTATAATTCAAATCCAGACAGATCTTTAAAATTTGGTATTTCAGATGCGCAAACCTATTATTGGCTTCATTCTATGAATGCTCTTGGAACCATAGATTCCTCTATTACAGCTAATTATCCAATAGCTGCAGCTTTTAACAACAATGGAGAATACATCTATGTTGCTCATAATTACTCTGATGTTCCAATTACGGTAACTTTTTCTGACGGATTTGCGTTAGATGTTCCAGCAAATCAAATTGCTACCAATAAAGATGTCGATGTTACTGGAACTTTATCCTCTAATTTTAACCAAGCTTTTCCGGGAGGAAGTGTAAAATTAACAGTTGAAGTTAACAGTTCAGAGGTTACCAAAGTTGCTTTTATGGATGGTGATAATTTGATAGGAGAAGTAACAAATGCTCCTTATGAAATTGAAGCCAATGAACTAACATTAGGTATTCATGGGATGTATGCTAGAATTTATGTAGAAGAAAATTTTAATGTGACCAATATCATCAATATTCAGGTGGGTGAACAAGTTCCTTTTTTAGGATCACCATTTACCATACCTGGTGAAATAGAGTCTGGTCATTACGATAAATTTGAAGGAGGGATCGGTCAAAATATTTCATATTTTGATATGTCATTAAACAATGAAGGTGATTTTAGAATTGATGAATATGTTGATGTGCTTACTGTAACAAATGAAGGTGCTACCGTTGGATGGAATAACGCAGGAGAATGGTTAGAATACTCCATTAACGTTGAAGAGGCGGGCTTGTATGATTTAAGTTTTAGATTTGCTTCAGGAAACTCAAATGGAGGAGGTCCAATACACTTTGAAATCGATGGAAACACCATAAGTCCTTCAATTCAAATGTCAACTACAAATGATTGGGATAATTGGTCTACTAAAAATGTTTCTAATATTGAATTAACAGAAGGAGAACATATTTTAAGATTGGTTGTGGATGATGGAGAATTTAATATTGGGAAAATGACATTTAGTTACGCAAATCCATTGTCCTATGTACCTCCAATTGCCAATGCAGGAGAAAACATCAACGTTGTTTTACCCAATACAACGTCTACACTAGATGGTTCTCAGAGTTATGATCCAGAGGGTGAAACTCTTACGTTTCATTGGGAACAAATATATGGTCCTTCAACGATTAATTTTTCTAACACAACCTCAGATTCGCCAGAAATTTCAAATTTAATTGAGGGTGTTTATAAATGTAAATTGACGGTTAGTGATGGAACTTATTTTTCAAATGATGTAGTATTAATCATTGTGTCAGAAACTGGAAATTCATTACCATCCATTTCTATATCCTCTCCAGTTGAAGGAGCTTCCTTTAGAGAAGGTGAGGACATCAATATCACTACCAATGTAACAGATTTAGATGGAACCATTAACTTGGTAGAGTTTTATGATGGAACCACAAAAATAGGGGAGGACACCTCAGAACCATTTAATTTAACATGGTCTGGTGCTACAATAGGAGATCATCAATTGTCGGCTGTGGCAACTGATGATCAATCAGGACAGGGCACTTCACAAACCATTAATATTTCTGTTGATGAAGTTGTTTCATGTACAGAATTGTCTAATGAAGCACAACAAGGATCATTTTCTACTGGATATGAAGCAGTATTTGAAACAGTTGGTACTGAAGTTACCATTACATTCACATTATTAGATACTGATAAAACAGGAGTTGTTGCCTATCTTTGGAGAGAATCTCCTTTTGAAGAAACTCAAATGGACCATGTCAGTGGATTGACATTTTCTAAAACAATCAACGGTTATTCACTAGGAGAAACCATTAGTTATGCTTGTAAATTTGCTTTTGCAGGAGGCTTAGCAGTTACAAAATATATTAGCTATGTTGTAGGAAACGATTGTTCTGGCTCCACTGATGATACAGTAGCTCCAGAAAACTTTACAGCTACAACAGGAGATATCACCTCAAGAACTATCGAACTGTTATTAAATGCAACTGACGATTCCGGAACCGTTGTATATGATGTATCCTATGGATCAGAAAACCAATCTGTTACAGGAGCATCTGGTGTTGAAGAATCCCTAATCATCAACAATTTAAGCCCAGAAACTAACTATGAGTTTACAGTTACAGCATCTGATTTAACAGGAAACCAAGCAAATAATAATCCTATTGAATTAGAGGCGAGCACAACAGAAGATCTAAATACCGAATGTTCTGGAACCGATTCAGAAGCTATTCAAGGTGAGTTCAGTACTGGTTACAATTATAGTTTTGAAACCTCTGGAACTGATGTCATATTCACTTTTGAGTTATTAGATACTGATAGGACAGGTGTCATTGCATATTTATGGAGACAAACTCCTTTTGCAGAATATCCGATGGACAATGTTTCTGGTTTGATCTTTACAAAAACCTTAAGTGGATTTACCCCCGGAGAAACAATCAGTTATGCATGTAAATTTGCATTTGCTGGGGGACTCGCAGTCACCAAATATTTTTCATATGAAGTTGGAAGTAATTGCAATCCTCTGAGTACAGATCATTTTGAATGGGATCAAACGATTCATTTGTATCCAAATCCAACCAAAAATATTTTTTCAATTGATTCAAAACATGTCACCATTACTAAAGTTGAAGTCTTCTCTATCCTTGGGAAAAAATTAAAAGAATTCAATACAAATTTGACAAGATTTAATATTGAAGACTTGTCTGATGGTCTTTATTTTGTAAAAATGTATTCTGACAAGGGAAAACTTACTAAAAAACTGCTTAAAAAGTAAACCATTTAAAGTTTCAATTTTTGATTCGTTGAAAAATTGATAAAAAGATGAAATAGGAGTGAGGGATGGAATTAAATTAAAAATTATTGAATGCTTGTTCGTGATTAAACAATACATTCCTCACATTTTCCTTGAATTAATAGCTGGGAAAATTCTATTTTTCTGTTGGGTATTTTAGGAATTGTGATGCTTACTTCTAGACAATCAACTTTTCCACAATCTGAACATTGAAAATGAGGATGTACATCCTGATGATTTTTTGATGAACAATCGTTACATTTTGCATACCATTTTAATCCATTTTTACCCAGAAAGGAGTGAAGAACCCCATCCTCTTCCAATTTATCCAAGACACGATAAATCGTTGTTTTATTGAATTTGTTGTCTAAGTGTTCAATTAATTGTTTTGCAGAAATCGCAGCATTACTCTTGTTAAATTCATTGAGAATTGATTCTAATGATTTTGTTTTTCTTATGATTCCCATAAAGACAAATTTAATTTAACTAAGTTAATTTAACAAGTATTTTAGTTATATTTGCAACTTAGTTGTATTAATAAATTTTCTATGATTTTAGTAAAAGATAAATCGGATATATTAGGGACATTTACAAGTATATTATGTCTTATTCATTGTTTGGCAACCCCTTTTATATTCATTGCTCAAGCTGGAGCATTAAATTGTTGTGATACAACTCCTATTTGGTGGAAAAACATGGATTATGTTTTCTTAATCATTTCTTTTTTCTCTGTTTATTGGTCCACTAGAAATACGAATATAAATTGGATTAAGCCTGTTTTTTGGATGAGTTATTTGGCACTGATGATCGTGCTTTTAAATGAAAAATTAAAATGGTTCCCTTTAGCAGAATTAGCGATATTTATTCCAACGATTTCCCTAGTTTATCTTCATCTTTATAATAAAAAACATTGCAAATGTACCAACGATGATTGTTGTGTAGATGAACAATAAATAATGAAGTTTTCTCATAGTAAATCTAGTTACTTATACACACAATCTTTATTTCAAAGACTTATAAACTCTTTTGAAATTTAATTTTTATGAAATATAATCGAAGAAAATTTATTTCCTTTATTGGAAAAGCAGGGTTAGGCTCTATGATAATGCCTCAATTTTTAATGAGTTGTGGGAACACTTCTAAACCATCAAATAAGTTGGGTCTAATTTCTGAAGATAGAGTTCAGGAACTGAAAAATTTTAATCTTGAGGGATTAGTGCCTTCTGATAAAGATGACTTATTATTGGCCAAAGGGTTGGATTATCACACGATCATTAAATGGGGTGATAAAATTAATGACACAGATACTTTTGGGTTTAACAATGATTTCACCTGTTTTATACCGCTAAATGATGAGAATCCAAAAGATGGTTTGTTATGGGTTAATCATGAATATGCAAATCCATTTTTTGTTTCTGATTTTGATTCAAATAAATATAACATTTCATCCATCCACAGAACCATTGAACAAGTTGACAAAGAAATGTACAGTGTAGGAGGGAGTATTGTCAGAATTCGAGAAGAAAATGGAGTTTGGAGAGCTGTTAAGAATGATCCACTCAACAGACGTATCACAGCCAAAACACCTATGAAATTGAATTGGGATCATCCTATTAAAGGAGCAGCTACAGTCATAGGAACAAATAGTAATTGTTCAGGAGGAATTACTCCTTGGAAAACATTTATTACTTGTGAAGAAAACTATGATGACTGTTTTGGAGAAACTGAATACGATACCAATAATACTGCAACTCACAGACCGAGTACCAGTGGTTGGGAAAGATTTTATAATTATCCACCAGAACATTATGGTTGGGTAGTAGAGGTAGACCCAATGACTGGAACTGCTCAAAAACACATTGCCCTTGGAAGATTTGCACATGAATGTTGTACTTTATACGAGTTGGATGACAAACGAGTTGTAGCTTACTCTGGAGATGATAAAAATGATGAATTCTTATATAAATTTATTTCTTCCAATCCCGGTTCTTTAAAAGAAGGGACATTATACGTAGCCAATACAGTCACTGGAAAATGGCTTCCTTTGGATTGGGAGAATCAACCTGTTTTAAAAAATAAATTTAAAGATCAAACTGAGGTTTTAATTAGGGTAAGAGAAGCTGCGAAATTGTTAGGTGCAACCGAATTAAATCGTCCTGAAGACATAGAAATTGATCCCATAACTGGAAATATATTTGTAGCCTTGACTAACAATAAAGATAGAAATGACTATCATGGTTCTATATTAAAGATAGAAGAAACGGACGGATTGTATGATTCACTTACTTTTAAAGCTTCAACATTCCTAGCAGGAGGGGAGGAAAGTGGATTTACATGTCCTGACAATCTAGCTTTTGATTTATCGGGCAATCTTTGGATGACGTCAGACATGTCAACAGATGAGATGAATCATGAAAACAATCACTACACATATTTTAAAAATAATAGTTTGTATGTAATCCCAAGATATGGTAACGATGCAGGAAAAGTGATTCGAGTTGTCTCTGGACCCAAAGAATCCGAACTTACCGGGCCTTGGTTTTCTCCGGATGGGGAAACTTTATTTTTAAGTGTACAGCATCCTGGAGAGAACACTACAGACAGAGCAAACCCAACAAGTCAATGGCCTTTTGATGGAGACAATCTTCCAAAACCCGCAGTTGTTGCCATTAAAGGAGACTTCATTGAAAAAATGAATCGTTTGAGTCAACTTTCTTAAATGATTACTATTTATTCAAAAAGATAGTAGAATTAAATAACAAAAAATTTTAAAATACTATCTTTATAAGGTGCAATGAAGTAGCACATCAAAATTAATTTAAAACGATTCACATGATAAGAAAAGTAAATGCAATTTGGAAAGGAGATGGAGCCGATGGAAATGGAGTATTAACAGCTCAAAGCGGTGCTTTAAATAACATGCCTTACAGCTTCAAAACCAGATTTAAAAATGACGATGGTAAACTAGGTACCAATCCAGAAGAAATGATTGCTGCTGCACTTGCTGGTTGCTTTAATATGAAATTGAGTTTTGTTTTGAATGAATCAAATTATCATCCTGAGGAGTTAAATACTGATGCGTTGTTAACTTTTGAAGAAGGAAAAATAACCTTAATAGAATTGAATTTACAAGCGAAAGTACCTGGTATTTCAAATGAAACTTTTCAACAACTTGCTGAAGAAGCCAAAAATGAATGTCCTATTTCTGGAGTTTTAAATTGTGATATTACTCTTAGCTCATCTCTTCATTAACTTTGAAGACCTATAATCGCATCTATATATCTTATTTATTGTTTTGTTAGTCTTTACAATTTAAAGAATTAGAATACTTTTTGTTTTATACATAGTATAGAATTATTGCTTAAGAATATTTGAATTGCAATTTGCTTTTACATAATATCTGTGCCGATATAAGTCTTGAGAGGTTATATCTGACATTATGTTAAAATAGCAAAGCTATACGCAAATTACTACAATATGACATTTGTACTATAAT
>JAYPZA010000008.1:0-25855 GCA_038136095.1 Flavobacterium sp. | reverse complement strand
CTATATATCATTCGATTGTTTCATTGGTGGTTATGGGTTCTCTTATATTAACAACTCAAGATATTTGTTTTACAAAAAACAATTTGTACTATAATGTTCTGCGTTATGTTACTTTGCTTTGGAAAAGCAAAGGATTCTAACGTAGTTGTCTTCGAAAAAAATCTCTTCTAAAAAGTTTATTCTTCAAAGCTAATGAAACACTCTTTGCCCGAAACGACGAGTAGGAGAGTAGGCAATGTGTGTGAAATGGTTAATTAGAATAAAATGATTTTAAAATATTTACATCATATATTTGACAAAAAAATACATTGAATTTAGTCTACGATTTTCTCTTTATAGTTGGTATGCTTTTTACAAGCATCTACATTTATGTTTTGTTTAAATCAAAAGAGCTAAATCTATCAAAATATATATTAATTGCATTTTTTGGAATTATAATTCTAGTATTACTTGAATCCTATGCATATATCCATAGAATAAAATGGTTAAACTATGTGAGTTTCGCCCTATCTTATGGCACTAAACTTCTTATAGGTCCATTATTAATTGCATACATTCAATCTTTATTTTTAGAGGATAAAAAAGTTCTTAAAAAGAATAGATTTTTACTTGTTCCGTACTTTATGTTCACCTTTTTAATTAGTGTGCCATATGCAGTTGCCAGACTATTTAAGCCTTATTTTTTTAATCATATTTATCTAATAGAAAATTATAGTCAATATATAAGATTTAGTTTAGATATTGTATTGCTATTATTTATATATCAAGCATTTAATCAATTCAAAAAATACAGAAAAATACAGAAATGTAATTATTCTAATGTAGAAGAGAATAATTTTGTTTGGGTACGTTATCTATTAGTTTCAGTAGCTATAATAATAAGTATAGACTTTTTAATTACATTAAGTCAATTGCTTTTTAATGCCTTTCCCATAAGGTCGCAAAATATAGTTATGAGTCTTGTAGCCTTATGCATTATAGTTGGTGCATATTATGGTATTAATCAATCAAAAGTTTTAGTACCTTATTTTTTATTGGAAAATGGAAATACCTTAATTGACAATAAAGTATTTACTACTGAAGAAAAAAATGAAAATACAAAGCTAGAATCACTATTAAATAAGATAATGCAAGAGCAGAAACCATATTTTGATGAAGAACTCACATTGAGCAAGCTTGCCTCTTATTTAAATACAACAGAAAAAAAGCTTTCTAAATTACTTAATCAACATATTAATACGACTTTTTACAGCTTTGTAAACACTTATCGATTAGAAGAATTTAAAAGAAGAGTTCAGGATGATAGTTTTAAGGATATTACAATTGAAGGCATCGCTTACGAGTGTGGTTTTAAATCTAAAGCCAGTTTTTATAGACTTTTTAAAAAAGAAACAGGACTTTCTCCTTCAGAATACAAAAAATCATTAAAATAACTATGTTTTTGTCTCTTTGGAAGCAATGAGACTTTAGATGGAAGTTATTTTATTTGTTTTGCACCTCAAATAAATAAAGGTAAAACAATGAAATTGAAATCGTCTATCAAAAAATGGGTAATAGTTTTTCTAACCTTACTGGTTATTGCACTCACTACTGTATCCTGTGGTATGCTATCTGAAATTAATCATGCATTGGGAGCACATACAGAAGTTGTAAATACATCTCAATTTAAAGTTACTTTCGGAAAGTTAGCAATTAAAAATATTAATGTACTATCTGAAAATTCCGAGGTAATGATACCTAACCAAACTGTACTCATTAATGGGAGTAAAATAGAATCAATTAGTGACTCTATTGCTATTCCAAATGATTATGATATTATTGATGGAACCAACAAATTCCTCATTCCAGGATTAATAGATTCTCATGTACATATTAAGAAAAGTAAAAATGATCTTTTATTGTATTTGGCCAATGGTATTACACATGTAGGAGAGATGACAGGAATGAAAGAGCATTTCGAGTATGCTAAAGAAATCGAAGAAGGCTCATTTTTAGGTCCAAGAATGTATATCGCATCGCCTAAAGTGAGTAGCGAAAAAGGAATTAAAGTAAAATTTAGAAGCTGGTTCGAAAGAAGACAACAAAACTATCCTACACCAAAAGCTGCAATAAAAGCTGTAAGAAAGTACAAAAAGAAAGGATACAAAGCTATAAAATTGGCTTCGCAACTTTTTGATAGAGACATTTATTTTGCAGTTATAGATGAAGCTAAAAAGCAAAACATTCCTGTTATAGGCCATTTACCTGCTTATGTGTATATGGAAGATTTATATACATCTGGGCAATCTCAATTGTCTCATATTGAATCTATAACACAATCAGAAATGAATGAATATGGAGGCGTAGATTATACCAATGCTAAAGAGTTTTTAAAATACTTTAAGGATAAGTCAGATAGTATAGCCATTAAATTAAAAGAGAGCGATATCACTATTAGTTCAACGCTTTGGATTAATGAGATTATGCCAGAGCAAGACTTTAATCTCGCTATTTTTTTAAGAACAATCCCTCTAGAGTATATGAATCCAGGATGGGTTGAAGGCTCTAAAGTTTCAGGAGGTTGGTTACCAGGTTTAGGGAATAGTTATGAGAACCCTAATAATACTGATGACGAAAGTATGGCAAAAAGTAAAGTGTTTTGGGATGCTAAAATCGAAGCATTAAAGACGATAACTAGAGCTTTGGTGAAGCATGGAGTTGTTATAACCGCTGGAACAGATGCACATGGTGCAGCTGGCTGCATACCAGGTTTTTCTTTGCATAAGGAGTTAGAATCTTTGAATAAGTTTGGCATGAGTAATGCTCAAGTTTTACAATCAGCAACAATAGCCGCAGCAGAATGGATGAAAATTAATACTGGTAAGATTAAAGTTGGTTACGATGCTGATTTAGTGATACTAGATAAAAATCCATTAAATAACATTAAAAACACAACAGCAATAAATACTGTAATAACTAATGGAAAGTATTTAAATAGAGATACTTTAAACAAAATGCTCAAAGCTGTTAAAGAAGCAAATAATAGAAGCAGAGAAGTAAGTATTGATGAATATTTAGATTAGTTTTTCTTATATATTTCAGTATGAATTGGCCTCATAAAATTTTGGTTAAAACAATAGGCGAGTGGAGCGGTCATATTTTAGAGGGCGAGAACTGAATTTTATTGGGTTCTCGCTTTTTAATTAGAGTTCTGCATAATCTAAAGCGTTAAAATGTTTTCTAAAATATAGCGAAACTAGTCTTATATTGTTTCCAAAATTATATGCAGCCTTGATTTTTTGTTTCTTTTGCATCAAGGCAAAAGATAGAGATTAACAACTCCAAAGCCTAATTTCTATTTTACATAATATTAAACAGTAAGATTTAAAAATTTCAATTTAAGGCAGAATGTGAGCAAGTGTACAGAAATTTGTTAAAGCAAATTTTGTACTGTTGCGTAAGGTTTGCACAAATGCTAATGAGATTTTTTTATTGCAGAATATTTAATTCTAGACGAATGTTTAATTCGAAGCTAAAAGCATTTGCTTTTTTTGGCGTGGGCAAAGCGGCTGGGAATTGTGTATAAAATAAATTGTGAAGACAATTTGATTTTATTTAAACAATAAGCGTTTGCGCGCGGCAATTTTACATAACGTCTAATTATAGATACAAATGCATTAACGTAGCGAAGCGTACCGATTAAAAAAGTTTAATGGCCCAAGCAGGATGTTTCTTTAGTATTTCTGCACGTTGTGGGATATTTTACATAGTATAGAATTATAGCTTACAAATGTACAATTGCTATAAACAGCTATACAAAGACATTTGTACTATAATTTATATTATGTTAAATAGAAAAAATCAACACTCCTCCATATCTTAAAATAATAATAAAAGAAAAGAATCCGTGTACGTTAGAGATGTAATTAGATTACTTTTGCAAAATGATTTCAAAAAATCAAGAAACCAAGTCAACAACATCTCAAATAGAGTTTATATTACTCATGGCTTGTTTGATGTCCATTGTTGCTTTATCAATAGACGCAATTCTTCCTGCTCTTCAATCCATAGGAAAGTCAATAAACACAGAAAATTCAGGTGAAAATCAGTTACTAATTACAATGATTTTTTTAGGACTTGGTTTTGGTCAACTTATTTTTGGACCTCTTTCTGATAGTTTTGGAAGAAAACCCGTTGTATATATTGGATTTTTCATATTTGTTCTGTCAAGTTTTCTTTGTGTTTTTGCCACAAATATTGAAATTATGGTTGCAGGTCGAATTCTTCAAGGAATTGGATTATCCGCATCAAGAACCATCAGTATTTCCATGATACGAGATCGTTTTGAGGGTGATTATATGGCAAAAATCATGTCATTTGTTGTGACTATTTTTATTTTAGTACCCATCATCGCTCCTACCTTAGGTAAACTATTGTTAGACAATTATGGATGGAAATCTATTTTTTATAGTCAATTGTTATTTGGGATTGCTGTTTTGTGTTGGTTTTGGAAAAGACAAGACGAAACCTTACGTCCTGAATACAAGATAAAATTTTCATTGTCAATATTTTTAAGTGGTACCAAAGAATTTATCAAACACAGATCAGCAATTATCTTTACTTTAATTTCAGGATTCATTACAGGATCATTCATGGTATTTTTGAGTACTTCCCAGCATATATTTGAGGTTCAATATGGTTTGATCAAAGAATTTCCATTTATTTTTGGTGCTCTTGCTTTTTCTGTTGGTTTGTCAACTTTTATCAATGGTAATTTGGTTGTTCGATTTGGAATGAAAAAATTAGTCAGTATTTTCTTACTGTTATTTTCAATTTTTTCGGTAGCCTATGTTTTCATTTTTTATGGAAAAATAAATCCAAATATCACCGTTTTGATCTTCTTTTTTGTTTTGCAATTTTTCTCAATTGGTTTTTTATTTGGAAATGTACGATCCTTGGCCATGCAACCTTTAGGTCATATTGCTGGTATAGGTGCTGCAATTAATGGTTTTGTTTCTACAATTATGGCAGTTCCTATCGCCACTTACATCGGTGGATATGTAGAGACCACTGTCCTACCTCTTTTCATAGGATTTGCTATTTGTGGGATCATTTCTTTGATTTTATTGTCCTTTGTAAAAAAAACAGCTTGATACAAATTGAGATCATACATCAAGATAACTATTGCATATTGGTTAATAAGCCGAACAATGTTCTAGTTCATCACTCATTCCATTCTAGAAACAAAATTGATGAAAAATCCTTACTTCAACTTCTTGAAAATCAATTAGGGAGAAAGTTCTATCCTGTTCATCGTTTGGATCGAAAGACTTCTGGAATCATCTTGCTTGCTACTAAGAAAGAATACGTTTCTAAATTTCAAATTTTATTTACTACAAATGAAATTAAAAAAACATATTATGGTGTTGTTCGCGGTTTTACACAAGATCAAATGGTCATTAATTCTCCAGTAAAGGGAAAAGACGCTTTGGTTTATAAAGAAGCCGAAACACACCTACAACTTCTTGAAAATATAACAGTAGATATTCCTGTGAAACCTTATGACCGCTCTCGCTATGCATTGGTTCAATTAAAACCTAAAACAGGTAGAATGCATCAACTGAGAATCCATATGAATAAAATTGCTCACCCTTTGATTAATGATGCTAAATACGGAGATAAAAATCATAATATCATGTATGAAGATCAATTTGGATGGAAAAATCTTTTCTTACATGCGGGATCTCTAGAATTTATTCACCCTTTTACAAAAAAAGCATTCAATGTAAAAGCTCGTTTTTTTAAGGATTGGATCGAATTATTTCAAGAATTTAAATGGAAAGACCCTCTTTTTTAATTACTATTGTTCAATAGATTCGCTTGTAAAAGAAATCAAATCATTGTTTTGAAATTTTACAAAAATTTCTATTGGATTACAACAAACCTCGCAATCTTCAATATACCCTTGCTCCTGGATACTTTGATCTAAAATCATTGAAATTTCTTCCCAACAATAAGGGCATTGAAAAAAATGCTCCATTCTTTTTATTCAAGAACCTTCAGGACTAGTTTTCCTTTTTTATCACCATTAAACAAGCGAGCAAAAGTTTCTTGAAAGTTTTCTATACCCTCGAAGATTGCTTCTCTTGATTTTAATTTTCCCTGAGCTATCCACATCCCCATTTCTTGAGCTGCTTTTCTGTAATCTTTGGCATAATCCATGACGACCATCCCTTGCATGGAAGCTCTATTAACTAATAAACTTAAATAATTACTTGGACCTTTTACATTGGTTTTGTTATTGTACTGAGAAATGGCACCACAAATGACAATTCTTGCATGCATTCTTAGTTTGGTTAATGCGGCGTTTAAAATATCACCACCTACGTTGTCAAAATAAACATCGATCCCTTTTGGACATTTTTCTTTTAATGCACTGTAGATGTTTTCTGATTTGTAATCAATAGCAGCATCAAATCCCAATTCATTGGTCAAGTAATCACATTTGTCTTTTCCTCCAGCAATACCAATAACAGTACAACCTTTAATCTTTGCAATTTGACCTACAACACTTCCAACGGCTCCTGCAGCTCCAGAAACCAATACAATATCTCCCTCTTTTATTTTACCTACTTCGGTTATCCCAAAATAAGCCGTCATACCAGGCATCCCAAGTGTACCAATGAACAAAGGCATCGGCGCAATTGAATCATCTACTTTAAACCATCCTTTACCATCAGTAGCTACATACTGTTGAACTCCTCCCCATCCCGTCAGGCAATCTCCAACCTTAAAGTTAGGATGATTGTTTGATTGGATCACTTTCCCAATAGATCCTGCTCTCATTACGTCACCAATGGCTACAGGAGCTATGTATGATTTGCTATCATTCATCCAACCACGCATGGCAGGATCTAACGAAATATAATGATGTTGAATCAACACTTCTCCCTCATTTAAGGAAGGTATTGGATGATTTTCTAATTCCCATGTTGTTTCGTCAGGAAAACCAACAGGTCTATTTTTTAGGATGATTTGTTTGTTCATTTTTTAAGGTGTTAATATTCTAAAAGAGTTTTTAATTCAGTTTCAAAGCGACTTTTTGGTAAATATTGTTGTTCCAGTGCTCCTTGAAAAGGGATAGGAGTTTCGATACTTGCAACACGTTTTACAGGGGCATCTAATGACTCAAAACAATTTTCTGATATCAATGCAGCAATATCACTTGCGACTCCCCCAAATTGGGTATCTTCTTGTAAAATAATGGCCTTACCTGTTTTACGAACAGAGTGGTATAGGGTCATTACATCTAAAGGTTGTAAAGTTCTTAAATCAATCAAATCTGCATTGATGTCTGGATTTGATTTCAAGGTTTCCAAAGCCCAATGCACCCCTGCACCGTAAGAAATAATCGTCACATCATCCCCTTCTTTTAATAGAGAGGCTTTTCCTAATTCAATTGTATAATAATCCTCCGAAACATCCTGATAAACAGAACGATAAAGTGCTTTATGTTCAAAAAATAAAACTGGATTTGGATCATTGATTGCAGCACATAATAAGCCTTTTGCATCTTCTGGAAAGGCTGGGTAAACAACTTTTAAACCGGGTGTTTTCGTAAACCAAGCTTCATTTGTTTGGCTGTGAAAAGGACCTGCCCCTACTCCTGCTCCACAAGGCATTCTAACTACTACATCTGCATTTTGATTCCAACGATAATTGGACTTTGCTAACAAATTTACAATGGGATTAAAACCCGAGCTTACAAAATCAGCAAATTGCATTTCTACAACAGCTTTCATACCATTTACAGAGGCTCCATAGGCGGAAGAAACGATAGCAGATTCACAAATTGGAGTATTGATAACTCGTGTTTTTCCAAAAGACTGATAAAATCCTTCTGTGATTTTAAACACTCCACCATATTCAGCAATGTCTTGTCCCATGATCACTAAATTGTCATGACGCTCCATGGATTCTTTGAGGCCTTTAGAAATGGCATCAATTAGTCTAATATTGGCTTTATTTTCTGAGGGCTGAATGATTTCATGATCATGTTTTTTGTATACATCATTTAACTCTGTTTTTAAATCAGCAGATATGACTTTTTCACTAAATGCTTTTTCAAGATGCTCCTCTATTTCTAATTTAATTTTTTTGATTTCTTGTTCAATTAATTTTTCGGAAAGAATGTTCTCAGCAATTAAGTAGCGTTCATAATTTTTAATAGGGTCTTTTTTTGCCCAAGATTCCATAATTTCTTTTGGAACATATTTGGTACCACTAGCCTCTTCATGACCTCGCATCCTAAAGGTTTTAAACTCCAATAGAATGGGTCTAGGGTTTTTTCTCACATCTTCAGCTATTTGGGAAACACTCTTGTATACTTCAAGAATATTGTTACCGTCAACGATATGACTTTCCATGCCATACCCTATTCCTTTATCAGCAATATGTTCACAATTGTACTGTTCATTTGTTGGAGTTGATAAACCATAACCATTGTTTTCAACACAAAATAAAACTGGTAAACTCCATACAGAAGCAATATTTAATGCTTCGTGAAAATCTCCTTCACTGGTTCCTCCTTCACCTGTAAAAACTGCACAAATTTGGTGATTGTTTTTTAGTTTATTAGCTAGTGCGATACCGTCAGCGACCCCAAGTTGTGGTCCTAAATGAGAAATCATTCCAACAATATTGAATTCTTGAGTCCCAAAATGAAAACTACGATCTCTCCCTTTGGTAAACCCATTCATTTTTCCTTGCCATTGAGAAAACAATCGATACAAAGGAATTTCTCTTGTGGTAAAAACGCCTAGATTTCTATGCATTGGAAGGATATATTCTTCTCTGAGTAAGGCAGATGTAACTCCAACAGATACTGCTTCCTGTCCTATTCCTGAAAACCATTTAGAAATTTTTCCTTGCCTCAGTAAAATCAACATCTTTTCCTCGATTAAACGAGGTTTTAACATATTGAAATACAAGTTCAATAATGTTGTATTGTCCAGATTAGAGGGTTTGAATTCTATATCGGTTGACATTGCTGTTGTTTGTAATTACATTTAGTTTAACGAAAATAACATTTTCAAACACAAATAACGATTATATTCGGTTTAAAATATCAGCGGCTTTTAAGAGTGTTTCATCGGTTTTTGCAAAACAAAATCGCAAGACTTTAAAATCTTCTAGATTTTTATTAAATACAGAGAGCGGAATCGATGCAATTCCATGTTCTATTGTAAGCCTTTTAGCAAAGTCAATGTCTTTTTCCATGGATATGTTTGAGTAATTCAAGGTTTGAAAATAAGTAGACTGAGTGGGATTGAATAAAAATTTTGAATTTGAAATCGAATTTAAAAACAAATCTCTTTTTTGTTGAAAAAATTGAGACAAAGAATCATAATGACTGGAGTTGTTTAGATAACTAGCCAGTGCTATTTGTATTGGGTGATTAACAGCATAAACATTGTATTGGTGAACTTTGATAAATTCAGTCATTAAGTAGCTTGGGGCACAACAATAACCAACTTTCCAACCCGTATTATGAAAAGTTTTTCCAAAAGATGCTGTTATAAAAGATCGTTTTTTTAATTCAGGAAATAGACAAACACTTTGATGTGTTTGTTGATCAAACACCATATGCTCGTATACCTCATCACTTAAAACAATGATATCACTATTGTTCGTAATTCGTTCCAATTCTCTCATGTCATTTTCTGAAAAAATAGTTCCAGTAGGGTTTTGTGGAGAATTAATAATGATCATTTTTGTTTTGGATGTCACTTTACTTTCAACGATTTTCCAATCAATTTTGTACGATGGATATGTAAGCTGAATAGAAATAATTTTACCTCCTTGAAGTTCTACTGAGGGTTGATAACAGTCGTAAGCTGGAGAAAAAATGATGACTTCATCGTTTTGATTGATAAAGGTAGATATGATTGTAAAAATTGCTTGTGTAGCACCAGCAGTAATTACAATTTCACTTTCAGGATGATAAGACGAATGATAAAGTTTTTTAAATTTTTTAGAAATGGCTATTCTTAAGTCCATAACTCCCATCATTGGAGCATATTGATTGTGACCATTTTTCATGGCTTCAGACACCAATTTAATCAATGTTTTATCACTCTTAAAATCAGGAAATCCTTGTGATAAGTTTATTGCTTTGTGCTTGGTTGCCAAAGAACTCATTACAGAAAATATCGTATCCTTAACCTTGGGAAGTTTTGATGTAAAATTCACATAATGAAAGTAATAAAAAAAAGCCTCATCTAATTTAGATGAGGCTTTTTTTTATCAATTAAAATCTAAAGTTCTTTAAAAATAGCGTGCATCAAGCGTTTTTTGTCATTGATGCTTTCTTCAAGTGCAATCATCGTTTCAGTTCTGCTCACTCCTGGTATTTCATCAATTTTATAAATGATGTCTTTTGCATCATTCGTTCCCTTAGCTCTTACCTTACAGAATATATTAAATTTACCAGCGGTTACATAGGCTACAGTAACGTTAGGAATGTGGTTTAAATTTGAAATCACATTTTGTGTCATTGAGGTTTTCTCTAAAAAAACACCTACGTGAGCAATGAATGAATATCCCATTTTTTCATAGTTCAACGTTAGGGTTGACCCTTGGATTATCCCTTCATCTTCCATTTTTTTTACACGAACATGAATTGTTCCAGCAGAGACCAACAATTTTTTAGCAATATCTGTAAAAGGGGTTCTTGCGTTTTCAATCAAAATATCTAAGATACTGTGATCAATTTCGTCTAGGATAAGTTTTTTCATTTTTTTATAGATTATTCAAACAATAAAACAAAAGTATGAAATTAATTCAATACAATTTACATAATGATGAGAAAAATTCAATAAATTAGCCTTCGAAATCGATTTCTTTGTGAAAAAAATATTCAGAAATGTCTTCAAAAATCTTCTCAGGAACGAATTTTATAGAATTTTCGATCAAAATTTCTTTGAATTGAAAACCTTCATTTTCTTGATTTGGATGTATGTGTAGAAGATCTCTAAAATTATCTTTATTGTTGGGGATCTGAAAGTAAGGTTCGTAAACATTGAAATTATCAGCTGTTGCTATATGATAAAGTCCTTGGAGAATCGCTGCAAAAGTAAATTCTCTCACACTTTCTCTTTGATAATCATTCAAATAGTGACCAGATTCAATAAGAATTGTAGGGTAACCGAGTTTTTGAAAATTATCACCTGTTGCATTTGGATAAAATTCGTCTGTATATCTTCCTACATGGTTTGGAATGATTTGTTGAAGTAACGAATTCATCGCAACAATTATATTCATTGATTTAATTCTGGTTTCAGTAAGTTTTCTACTTGAATCAACTGAAGGTGATAAAAAGGAAATTGTTGCTGGGTTTTTAGTACCCTCCACACCAAATATTGTGCGTTGATCATGAAGATTAAAACAAAAATCAGGATTGAAATCCTTTAAGACACCTCTTAATAATTGACTTTCTTTAGCTATTAAGTTACTTGCATCTCTGTTTAAATCGATTTCATTTGCATTGAATCTAGTATAATATTCTGCTCCGTCAGGGTTTAAAATAGGAATGATCTTAATTGTGCACTGAGAAAGAATTTTAGAGACAATCGGGTCATTCGTCTGATTTAAATAATAAATTAAATCTATAACAGCCTTAGTTCCTGTACTCTCATTTCCGTGCATTTGTGTCCAAATGAGTATTTTATTTGGTCCATCACCTGTGGTAATGTCATAAATACTCCTGTTTTCTTCAGAGGATCCAATAGGATGAATTGTTAAATAATTTGATTGAGAAAGCGTTTCAAAAATTTTATTTTCTAAATCATTGATAGTGATCCACCTTCCATGAATATGATTTATTTTAAATTTTTTTGAAATTTCTATTATATGATTTGATTCAAGTATCATCATAGTCTTTAATCAGGTTGCTAAATTACAAGAATGAATTTAATAATTAAACTACTTGTTAATTTGATAAAATGTTACAATTGTTACTTAAATTTATGCTTCTTTTTGTTTGATATGATGGATTGTTACAGTTGTAATTGTTCTAATTTTCAAAAAATTAAAATAAAAACTTATAATATAATTAAAACACTAATAATTAATAATTTAAATAAACTTATTTAAATTAAATATTTATTTATATTTTGATACATTAATCCATCTTGTTTGGATATATATAATGAACAGATTACATTTGTAATAACTAAATACGTTTACAATGGTAAACATCGATGGATTTACAACTCGATTAAAAAAAATAATTGAATATTATCAATTAACGGCTTCTTTATTTGCAGATAAAATAGGGGTGCAACGTTCAAGTATTTCTCATATTCTATCAGGTAGAAACAAACCAAGTCTTGATTTTATTTTAAAAGTAACCACCACATTTGAAGAAGTTGATATTTATTGGTTATTGAATGGCAAAGGAACATTTCCCAAAAACAAGGATCCTTTACCTACCCCCTCTTTACCAAAAAATGACTTCAATCTTGTAGATAAATCTCTCAAATCTTCCAAAACAATAAAAAGAATTGTTGTTTTTTATGATGATGGGACCTTTGATGATTATTTAAAACACTGATCATTCTACCAATTGAGCAATTCCCAATCTAATGATTTCAATATTTCTTAATTTATTTTTGGTGTTGGCTTTCTTTTGTTTGAGAACCATTTCTCTTAAAAGATTGATTCCCAATTGATCAAAGTTGTATTGTTTGTACTGATTTCCTTTGGCCACAACATCATTCACTAAGTTTTGTATGGCTTCAGAATTATCACTTGAGGATATTTTATCATACGCTTTTTTATAGACAGATTGAATTTTAGGATTGTTGTTTAAAAACATTCCCGATAAGACATTGTTGGCAATAAATATCATTTCAGTATCATCATTTTCCTCAATATATATTCTTGTTAAAGGAGTTGCAATGATGTTTTTTACTTCTACTGGAATGTTTTTAGATGTTTTTATTGCTGCTTCTTTGTCTATATAATACATGCCCACTAAAGCTTTACCAACGACACTGTAAGATTTGCTTTTCAAAGCTTTGTCAAAAATGGGTTTTAGTTCAGGGTCTGTTAATTTACCTAGTGTTTCTATTGCAGCTGCTTGTACTAGAGTTTTAGGATCATTAGCAGCAATTCTTTTAATTCGATCAATGGTGATCCTCTTAGACCATTTATTAATGAGATTTATATTTTCGAGAGCAAGGATTCTAATTTTATAGAAATCATCGTTTAAAGCGGCAGAAATTGCATTAAATGCTTGTTTCTGATCCTGTTTTTTTGATATTTCTAACAAAGCCTCTCTTTTTTGTTCGTAATTATCTGTATTTTTTAATTGAAATATATAATCACTTAAAACTTTATTTTCATTAAATTCAGCCAACAAAACTCCGTCTGCATTCACTTGAATTAAGTCAGGATTTTTACTGTTAAAAACAAATTTGAAAGAAGTATCTCTTTGATCAATAAAGACATTGTGTCTGACTTTGGATCCATTTTCGTAAATATCGATTGCCATTGGAAACTGAAACGTGTTGGTTTGAGTTTGTAAAAAGTTGACGGTTACCGTTTTTTCCAATAGATTGTAATCGTAAGAAATTTCTATTACCGGATGCCCAGATCCATAAAACCATTGGTTAAAAAACCATTGCAGATCTTTTCCCGTAATTTCTTCGAAAGCTAAACGCAGTTGAGAAACTTCAGCAGATTTAAATTGGTGATCGGTCAAATATTTTTTTAACCCTGCAAAAAAAGCTTCATCACCAAGATACTTCCTTAACATGTGTAAAATAGCTCCTCCTTTGTTATAGCTAACCAAGTCAAACATGTCTTCCTTGTCATCATAATAAAAGCGAACTAACGCTTTGTCAATGTTTCTTGAATCGTCTTTGTAGGCTTTTATATTTTCAAAAAGATGCGCATCTGCATCCGTTTTCCCATATTTGTATTCTCTCCATAAATATTCACTGTAATTGGCAAAAGATTCATTCAATGCTAGATTGCTCCAACTTTCGGAAGTGACTAAATTCCCAAACCAGTGATGAAATATTTCATGAGCGATGGTGTTTTCTTGACGATTTTCGTCAATCAATTGCCCTTCCATTTGATAGGCACTTTCTCCATGAATAACCGCAGTTGTATTTTCCATGGCCCCACTAACATAGTCTCTCGCAACTATCTGACTGTATTTATTCCATGGATATTTTACTCCTAATATATTCTCAAAAAAACCAATCATTTCTGGAGTATCTCCAAAGATATCCTTTGCCAAGTTGGCGTATCTTTTTTCAACATAATAATTGACAGGAATGTTCTTGTAAGAATCTTCGATCACTTCATATTCACCAATTCCCATAAAAAAAAGATAAGGTGCGTGTTTTTGATCAAATTTCCAATAATCAGTTCTATTTTCTCCAACCTTTGTTTGACTCATCAGTTCACCATTTGAGAGGGTTTTAAACCTATTGGGAACTGTTATGAACATTTCCTGACTTGTTTTTTGATTTGGGGAGTCAATGGTAGGAAACCAGCAACTGCTTGCCTCAGTTTCACCCTGTGTCCAAATTTGAGTAGGTTTATTTGGGATCGTTCCTGTTGGATTGATAAAATAGAGTCCTTTAGCGGAGGTAATGGCAATACTCCCTTTTTCTTTTACTTTTTCTGGTTGCGCGATGTATTTAATATACAAAGTATAGGACTCCCCTTTCTCATATTTTCTAGGGAGTTCAATATCAATTTTGTAACCATCATATGAATAATTTAGTTTTTTATCATCTAAAGAGATCGTTTGAATGATCATAGCTTTTGCATCCAAAACTACATTTGTTGTTGGATAAAAATGAGGACTCAGCGTTACCCATTCTTCTCCATTGAGTTCTTTTTTTTCAAAATTAAAATCAACTTTTAGTTTTGTGTGGACTAAATTGTTGATTTTTTCTTTTTCCTTTCTGTAGATAGTGATTGGATCTTGAACTTGAGAAAAAATCAAAGAAAAATTAAGCAAAAAAACAATAAAAGTGAATCTTTGAAACTTCATACATGTACACTATGTTGGTTTCAAAAATAGGAAATTATTCAAAGCCAGTTGTTAATGCCTAGTTAAAAAGAATAGAGTGGATGAAATGGTATGAAAAAAGGTTGTAAAAACTTGTTTGACAGAATAAAAAGTTATTTGAGTGACAAGTTAAATTGTTTAAGATTTAACATTTCTGGATCCATTTTAATGTATTCCATCATTTTCATAATATTTCCAAGGTTCATATCCTCCCCTAAAACTCTGGCGATCCCTACTCCTACCTCTTTTGAGTATCCAAAAAGAATCAATTCATCAATTGAGTCAGTTTTTCCAGTGTAATATAAATTCACATTCATTCCTTCAAAATTCATTTTCATCAAGTTTTTATAAGTTTCTGAATTTTTAAGAATTGTACGGATCGTTTCTTTTTCATTTTCATAATTTGATGAATCCTTTTGATAAGGCAATCCAATCAAATTTATTTTTCGAATACTGTTAAGGGTTTCCTTCAAATCTTCTGAAACATCTGAGGTTTTAAATTGAATGAAACTCGAAGAAAGATCAACAGCCATAAAACCTGGTTTTTCTTGACTTTCAACAATATAAGATTGTAAACTTTGTTCTTGACTACAAGAATTTATCAATGCAACAAGTAGTAATAAGGTGAAAAAATAATGTGTTTTTTTCATTTTGATAGTTGTTAATTTAGTTTGAAAATGTGTCCGCTATTTTTGACAATTTATTGATATCGATATTTCCAGTTAAAGAAACAATCATGGATTCAGACATCCCTTTTGTTTTTTCGTCTATTCCTCTAATAAACATCAATACTTCACTAACAAAATCTTTGCTTTTACCAGATCTAACATAAATCAGAACCCTTGAATTCCCATCTTTAATTTTCATCAACTCAGTTAATTTTTTCGATTTTATATCTTGATTAACTAAGGTTAACATCTCTTGAGCAGCTGATGAATTATTGGTAGAATACACTCTCAATTCATTCAAATCATCTACCATTTTAAAAATTTCCATTTCACTATTTTCTTCATCATCCAAGTCAATATTGAATTTTGATAAAATTTCAAAAGCATCTTTGGTAATGACGACTGAAGAAATAGATTCCCATTTTTCTAGTTTTTCAAATATTGACTGACCATAACTTAGGTAAGGCAACGTAGTAATTGTTATTAATAATATTAGTTTTTTCATTTTTTATTTATTTTTAGGTGATTTATTTTAATTTAAAAACTTTGTTTACAGTGTTTTCATAAGCATACAGAGATTTGAAAGCATTGTTTCCTTTTTTTAAGTTTACTGAGAATAATTTTAAAGCTTTTTCTAACTCTTCGTAATTGTTTAAAACCTCAGGAGGAAGTTCATTCAAAGAACTGATTTCTATTTTTTTATTTTCTGTTGATTTTATAAAAGTTGAATAAGCAACAAAACTGATCAGTAAGGCAAATGATGCTGCAATAGACAACCATTTATTAGTTGGTTTGTTTTGATATATTACATTGATTTTTTGATCAAAAATTTCATTTTTATTCGAATCAAAATAAACAAACATTTTTTGGTAATCTTGTAAATGTGGAGCCACAGTATCTGATAAAAAATACTTTTTTAAAAGAGCTTCTTCTTCAAGACTGGCTTCCGCATTTATATATTTTTCTAATAAATCTTCTACTTTAGATAACTCCATAACTATGTTGTTTTATTAGTTGCTCTCTAATTGTTTTTCTTGCTCTGGACAAAGTGACCCTAACAGCCGTTGGATTCATATCAAGAATTTGACAAATTTCAGGATAATCATATTGCTCAATATCTCTTAGCTGAATGATTAATCGCTGCTGCTTAGGAAGTTTTTCAATGAGTCTTCTCACGTAATCAACAGTATCTTTATATTCTATTTTTTTCTCTAAACTTGTTTCTTTCTCTTTGTAATTATTGTGTACTAGAGAAATATTGCTTGCTTGTTTTGATTTTAAACGATCATAACAATAGTTTTTTGTCATGGTCATTGCAAAAGCTTCTGGATTCTTATAATCAGCTATTTTTTCTCTATTTTTCCATAGCTTAAAAAACAGCTCCTGTGTGGCATCCTCTGCTTCCTCAGATGAAACTAATAATCTTTTTGAGAGTCTATAGACTTTATCTTTAAACGGTAAAATAACTTTTAAAAAGTCAGATTGATTCATCAAAATATTTTTAACTTCTTACGATACAACGATCTCAATGATACACTTTTTACATCTTAATGACGAAATGTTTTATATTTTGTTACAACAAAAGTCAAAAAAATACTATTTATACTTAAATTGCGTTTACAAAGTACGATGTTGCAAATTATGAATGAACTGATAAAGAAAAAAATCATTGTAATTTTTTTGATAAGCTTAACATTCGGTAATTGTGTCAACAATGACTATACAATACCTGAAGATATTGAAGTTCAAGATTTTGTGTGGAAAGGATTCAATGCTTATTATCTCTATCAAGATGAGATTCCAGATTTGTCCGATCGAAGATTCAATTCAAATCAACAGCTAGAAAGCTATTTAAAAGGATTTGAAACTCCCGTAAACCTTTTTAATTCACTGGTGTTACCTACAGATTTGAGATCAATATTGATCGAAGATCATTCGATTCTGGACCTACCAATACCAAAGAGATCCTCCAATACAAATGGACTGGAATTTGGAATTTTCAAAACACCGATATTCCCCAATAATTTGATTGGATATGTAAGTCATGTTCTGCCCTCATCGTACGCAAGTGATCAAGACATTTCTAGAGGTGAATTTTTCTATGCCATCCTAAATGAAGATCTTGACATCATTCTTTTTACGGAAGATAATTATGAGGAGTTACTGATTAATTACCAACAAGACACCCTAAAATTACTCATGGCTGATTTTGATGGAAATTCTCTAATTGCTAATAATAAAAGAGTTGATTTGGTTAAAAAATCATATCAATATCCTCCTATTTTTATGGAGAAAACCATGGATTATAATTCTCAGAAAATTGGTTATTTGATGTACAATAATGATTTTTCAAAGAATTATATCGAGGACTTAAATGCAACGATGCTCGAGTTTAAAAACGAACTTGTAGAAAAATTGATCATAGACCTAAGATATAACATTGGCCAGGATTCATATGCAGAGACCATTGCTGAAATTGCCTCCATGCTTACAGGTCAGTTTGTAGGTGAAACATTGATCAAAGAAAATTGGAATTTAAAAGCACAAAGTTGGTTTGAACAAAACCAACCTGATTCTTTAATCACAAGATTTTCATCCAAATTATACAACAGCCAACCCATCAATGGTTTGAATTTGACCGAAGTGTATCTCATTTTAAATGGGAATAATTTTGAGGGGTCTTCTGCCATAGAATTACTAATCAATAGTCTTCAACCCTATATCAATGTGCATGTAATTGGTAATAAAACCAAAGGAGATAATTTAGGTTCAATTACTTTATATGATTCTCCTGATTATGATTTTTTTGGAAAAAAATCAACTCACTCATTTGCTCTTCAACCTTCCGTATTGACCTTTACAAATCTGAATGATGAAAGTTATGAAAATGGTCTTTCTCCAGTCATCGAATTATGTTCACAGGAAGATCCTTTGAATCTAGGAATATTGGGTGAGATTACTGATCCAATACTCAATCAAGTATTGAATTATATATCAGGAAATGCAGGAATTAATATTCCTTGTAATCCTTTTGATTTCGAAATAATATACAACTCAATCGATTCACAGCGCCCCTTGGATAAAGGAATTTTTATAAAACAAGATTTACCAAATTTAGGAAGATAATGAAACACAGAATGATTAAAAATATATTAGTATCAATAATTTGTATTGTACTTTTTAGCTCATGTGAAAAAAGTGATAATTATAGAGCAACTGAAAATGATGAAATTAATTTATTCATATGGAGGGCAATGAATACTTATTATTTATGGCAACCCAATGTTCCGGACTTATCCGATACTAGATTTTCCAATGTAGGTCAATTGTATTCAGAATATGCTAATTTCTCATCTCCTAGAGAAGTGTTTGAAAGTTTACGTTACCAACCAGGGGTTGTAGATCGTTTTTCATGGATTGTAGATGATTACATTGCCTTAGAAAATTCATTCCAAGGAATTACTTTGAATAATGGGATGGAGTTTGGTCTGGTTCGGTATGCTAATGATGCCTCCAAAGTTTTTGGATATGTTCGTTATGTAATCCCAGGTTCTGATGCAGAGTCAAAAAGCATCAACAGAGGAATGTTATTTACAGAAGTTGATGGAACACAACTTACAGAATCTAATTATAGGGATTTACTCTTTGATGGGAGTAATATTTATACAATTGCACTAGCAGATTTTAATGATGGAAATCCTACCCCGAATGGTACAACCATAAGTTTAACAAAAACACAACTTCAAGAAAATCCCGTAGCCATCGTGAAAACTATTGATGAAGGGACACACAAAATAGGATATTTAATGTACAATCAATTTTCAAATTCATTTGATGCTCAATTGAATCAGGCTTTTGCAACATTAAAATCAGAAAACATCACTGACTTAATTATAGATTTACGATACAATGGTGGAGGAAGAGTGAGTTCAGCAACCTACTTGGGTGGAATGGTGACAGGACAATTTAATGGTCAGCTTTTTTCTAAAGAACAATGGAATACCAAAGTTCAAGAAGCTCTCGATGCTAGTTTGTTTGACAATTACTTCACCAATGAAATTTTGAATAGAGATCAAAATCAAAACATAATTCTACAAGAACCAATCAACTCTTTAAACTTAAATTCTGTCTATTTTATCACCACCAAAAGTACCGCTTCAGCTTCAGAATTGGTTATGAATAGTTTGTCCGCTTACATCGATGTTAAGTCTGTCGGATTAACAACTACAGGGAAAGTTTATGGTTCGGTTACTTTGTACGATTCAGATAATTTTACAAGAACTGGAGACAATTTAAGTCCTGATCACACATGGGCTATTCAACCCTTGGTTTTGGAAATTTTAAATAAGGATAATTTTAATGAACCTGAAGGAATCGAGCCTACAGTTGAATTGCCAGAAAATTATGGGAATCTTGGTGTTTTAGGCGAAAGAACTGATCCACTTCTCGATAGAACCATCATATTGATTACCACTGGAGATAGATCAAACATGACCGATACAGATCATTTATTAAATCTAGAGGAGATCAGTGACTCAAAAGCATCTGATCCTCAAAAAAACAACATGTTTATTGATCTAAAAAAGCAAAAATAATCTCAGTATTTTTTTGTCATCCGTTTCATGATTTATGTATTTTCGTAGTTGATACTAAGACCATGATTAAGAATTACATTCGTTTTTTTATTCTTGTGTTTTTTATTTCGTGTAAAAAACAATACATACCCAGAAACCTTGATTCTGTTACTATCTCATCATATGATATTGACAGTGCTAGCATTCGTGCAATCCATTCTATCAATGACAAAGAGATGAGTTTTGTCACTTCCAATGGACAGATTGGTTTTGTTAACAATGGAAAAGACATCACACTGCATACAACTAAGCACGATCGCATTGTTCCAAATGGAAGTGAATTTTTTGCGCTAAGTATTGGGGCACCTGCATTGTTATTTAATTATGATAAAGGAACCTCAAAATTAGTATATCAGGAGAATCATGATAAAGTTTTCTATGATTCGATGGCATTTTTTGATTCGAATAATGGAATTGCAATGGGAGATCCAACAGACGATTGTTTGTCTGTCATCAAGACAAATGATGGTGGGAATTCATGGACAAAAATTACTTGTAATCAATTACCAAAAGTAGTTAAAGGAGAGGCTGCCTTTGCAGCAAGTAATACAAATATTAAAATTTTAGGAAGTACGGTTTGGATGGTGACGGGTGGATCCAAAGCAAGAGTTTTTAAATCATCTGATTTAGGAAATACTTGGGAAGTATATGACACCCCCATCATTCAAGGAAAAAATTCTCAAGGAATTTATTCAGTTGATTTTACCGATGAAAACAATGGAATTATCATTGGTGGTGATTATTCTAAACCAAATGAAAATATAGCGAATAAAGCCATTACCTCTGACGGAGGAGTATCTTGGACGTTAGTTGCCAATGGAAATAATCCCAGTTATAAAAGTTGTGTCCAATATGTTCCCAATACCAATGGAAAGGAAATTTTTGCTGTTGGTAAAACAGGGATCTCTTATTCAAATGATGGAGGAATTTCATGGGAAGAAGTGAGTAAAGAACGCTTTTATACCATTCAGTTTGTCAATAGAAATATGGCTTGGTTGGGAGGTCATCAAAAAATTGGAAAATTAATACTGGATTAGATGAGATTTATACTTTCTTTTTTTTGTGTTTTAGTGATCAGTTCTTGTAATAAAAAATCAGGTTTATCAATCAATATGGATTGTTCCAAAGAACATTTTTTTAATCTGGAAACTATTGAAGATGTTAAAAAATCATTCGTTGTTCAATTTCCTGAAGATTGGAAAACAAATTTATATTATGATGAGAGTCAATCTTCTATATATACCGCAGATACAACCAAACAATTAACTGAAACAATGTTACTTGACATCACCTCTGTGAATAAAAAAATAACTTTTGACAGTTTGTTTGTCAAAAAGCTAAAGAATAATTTAAAACAAGATAACTTAGAGGAAACCTTCTCAAAAGAACTCATTTTTCATCACAAAAATGCTTACTATACCAAAGCCATTGGTACAAAAAGATCCTTTGATTATCAGATTGCTCATCTTTTTATTGCCATCGATCAAAACAATTACATCCATAGTAAGATTGAAGTTTATGGAGATTCTTTAGTCAATGAAAGAATGTGTAAAGGCCTTCAATTAATAGAAAAAATACAATACTTATACAATGAATAAAGACCATCTTATCAAAAGATTTATCAGCTATGTAACCGTAGATACTGAATCTGATCCAAACAATCCAGCTTTTCCTAGCACAGAAAAACAGTGGGACCTTGCCAAAATATTAGAAAAAGAGCTCAAAGATATTGGAATGACAGATGTGGTTCTTGATGAAAACTGTTATTTGATGGCTACCTTGGAAAGTAATATTGACCATGATGTTCCAACGATAGGGTTTGTTTCTCATATTGACACTTCTCCTGATTTTACAGGATCGAATGTCAATCCACAAATTCATCATCATTATGATGGTAAAGACATTGTATTGAACCAAAAAGAAAACATCGTTTTGAGTCCCTCCTATTTTGAGGATTTATTACAGTACAAAGGTCAAACGATTATTACAACCGATGGGACAACCCTCTTAGGAGCAGATGATAAGGCAGGTGTTACAGAAATTGTTTCAGCCATGGAATATTTGATCAATCATCCAGAAATTAAACATGGAAAAATAAGAATTTGTTTTACACCAGATGAAGAGGTGGGTAAAGGAGCTCACAAGTTTGATGTAGCAACCTTTGGAGCAGATTGGGCCTACACGATGGATGGAAGTCAAATAGGGGAATTAGAATATGAAAATTTCAATGCAGCTTCTGCAAAAATTTTAATTACTGGTAAAATTGTTCACCCTGGATATGCAAAGGGTAAAATGATCAATTCTATGACCATAGCAAGTGATTTTATCAATAGAATTCCTAAAAATGAAGTTCCAGAATCTACGGAAGGTTACGAAGGCTTCTTTCATTTACATCATTTAGAAGGAAGTGTAGAGCAAACAAATTTACAATATATCATACGTGATCATGATCATGAATTATTTGAATCGAGAAAGCAATTTATGTTGGATTTGGCTCATCAAATGAATCAAGAATTAAAGAGTGATATCATTCACGTTGATTTGAAAGATCAATATTACAATATGAAAGAAAAAATTGTTCCTGTCATGCACATAGTTGATATTGCGGAAGAAGTAATGAAAGAATTGAATATCAAGCCATTAGTAAAACCTATACGAGGCGGAACAGATGGATCTCAATTGTCTTTTAAGGGGTTGCCTTGTCCCAATATATTTGCTGGAGGACATAATTTTCATGGGCGTTATGAGTACGTGCCTGTGGAGTCTATGATTAAAGCCACTCAGGTGATTGTTGGCATCGCTCAAAAAGTAGCGAATCGATACAAAAACTAGGAAAGTTCAGCGTTTTTTCCTTTGACACCCTTAAAAAATGAATGAAAAAATTCAAAATCCTTTTCTTTATTATCAGTAGTATCGTAAGGTGCTGAGATTTGAATCTGTTTATTTTCGAAATCTAAAGTAGCCATCACAATTGGTACCCTAGCTCCTTTTGCAATATAATAAAAGCCTGTTTTCCAACGATCTACTTTTTTTCTGGTTCCCTCAGGAGATATCCCCAATCGAAATTGATCTTTGGAATTGAAAATATCAACAATCGCATCAACTAAGTTATTGCTTTTACTTCGATCTACAGGAGTTCCTCCTAGGGCTTTAAAAATCCATCCAAAAGGACCTTTAAACAGAGAATCTTTTCCTATGAAATCAATTTTTTCGCCGGTGCTATTCCTAGCTAGTATGGCAATAGGGAAATCCAACCAACTGGTATGAGGGGCAGCAATGATGACATATTTTTTTAAATCACTAGGAAAATTACCCACCAATTTCCATCCCAACAGTCTATTAAATATAAATTTTGAAAATCTTTGCATTGTCTGTATTAAAAAATCTAAATTTAATAACTTATTTTTGAATCATGATAGATTTATTTATTTACTTAATTTTTATATGCGTAGCCGTATTTGTAGGCTTCTTATTAGGTAAAAACTTTACAAAACTAAAGTACCAAAAAGAACAAGCAGCTTTACAAGAAAGAAATTCATTTTTAAATCATACCATTCAAGAAAATATTGATGAGTTGAAAAATTTTCAAGATGAAAAAGAGTCCTTAATATCAGACAGGACTCGACTTGAGACAGAACTTAAAAACTTACAACTCACAATTGATAAAAACCATCAAGAATTAGAGAAAATTCAAGAAAAATTTACAAAAGAATTTGAAAATCTAGCCAATAAAATATTGGAAGAAAAGTCAAATAAATTTACTGAACAAAACAAGCTTAATATTGCAAACATTCTTACTCCACTTAAAGAAAAAATTGAAGGTTTCGAAAAAAAAGTAACAGAATCTCAAAAAGAAAGCGTTGGGATGCATTCTGCTCTTAAAGAACAATTGAACCATCTTAAAGATTTGAATTTACAAATGAGCAAAGAAGCGGTTAATTTGACCAAAGCATTGAAGGGTGATAGCAAGGCACAAGGAGATTGGGGGGAGACACAGCTAGAAATTCTATTAGAAAGAGCTAATTTGTCCAAAGACATTCATTACACCACACAAGGAGGCTATAGAGACGAGGAAGGAAAATTAAAAAAACCTGATTTTATTATAAACTTACCCGAGGGACGTCATTTAATCGTAGATTCCAAAGTTTCTTTGACGAGCTATGAAGCCTATTTTAATGAAGAAAATGATAACAATAAAGATCTACATCTTAAAAAGCATATTGAAAGCATTCGCAAACACATCAAAGAATTGAGTGAAAAAAAATATGAATCATTGTATGAAATCAATACTCCAGATTATGTGTTGATGTTTGTACCCATAGAACCTGCCTATTTGTTGGCTTTAAATCATAACAATACCTTATATCTTGACGCTCTCGATAAAAATGTTGTGTTGGTCTCCACTTCTACTCTATTGGCTACATTAAGCACAGTTGCTTCGATGTGGCGTCAAGAAAACCAAAAGAAAAATGTGTTAGAAATTGCACTCCAGGCGGGAAGGCTGTATGATCAATTTGTAAATTTAACTGATGATTTAATCAAAGTTGGAAATCAGTTAAAAACCGTTCAAGGAAGTTATGATACCTCCATGAAAAAATTGACAGGAAAAGGCAACTTGGTTAAAAAAGTTGAAAAAATTAAAGAATTAGGTGCAAAAACTAGTAAGATTATGAATAAAAATCTTTTAGATCGTGCCAACGAAGATTAATTGATTGCTATTTTTAAAGTCTTACTTTTTTTCTTAGATGATAATTTTGCTAAATACATTCCCTTACTATAGGCACTAAGATCAATTTGATCGTTATTTTTCAAGTTATCATACTTACAAATAATTCTTCCTGAAAGATCATATATCCGTAAAGAGATTTTTTCATTTTGACCAGTAGATAATTTAAAAACACCATCATTACTTGGATTCGGATATATACTGATCCGTTCAATGGATTGATCTGGAGAACTCAAAATTCCATTTCCTTCTTTGATGGTGATCGTTTGATTGGGTTGAATATCATAGACCACATCTTCAATATCTGTACCAGTCCAGGTAACTTTTATATAATCAATTTCATTGGCTGTTCCAATTCCAAAAAACTCATAAAAAGAATTTTGTGATAAGTAGCCTTCACCAGCGAGCGTAACTCTATATTGTGATTGTCCATCAACATGAATTTCAATCGTATTTCCAATTCCATTTCGATTGGTGGTAACCCCTTCTAATTTTACCTTGAGCCAATTATTTGTATTGGAGCTTGTATTTTCCCATAAAAAAATATTTTCTGAGTTGTTTCCAACAACAATATCGGGTTGCCCATCATTATTGATATCTCCTATTGCATTTGAATAACTTTCTCTCGTATCTGATTCAAAACCAATATCTTGAGGAATAAGAAATGTACCATCGTTTTGTTGATGGTAGAATGCCGATGATAAATATGAGCTCACACTTCCATCCAAGCTACCACTAACATACAAGTCTAATAGAC
>JAYPZA010000007.1:0-109500 GCA_038136095.1 Flavobacterium sp. | reverse complement strand
ATCTAGAAGACAAAGAGGATGATAGCTTTACCTTATTAGATGGGGATGCTAATTTCACCACCACACTAGCGAGTGATCTTAATGGGATTGGACGTTTTTACTTGCATACCACTACTGGTTCTTTAAGTGCTGACGATCTTTCTACGAATAACAACATCAGTATTTATAATTCTTCTAGAGAGAACTTACGAATTGTTGGAGTACAAAATGGAACTGCTAAGGTTCAATTGTATAACATTCTAGGAAAGGAAGTCTTTAGTAACACTTTTGAAGGAACTGGAGTAAATGATATTCAATTACCAAGCTTAGCAGAAGGCTTGTATATCGTCAATCTTTCGACAGTGAATGGGAAGACCAACAAAAAAATCATCATCCAATAAACAAAGACCCCTAACATCATGAAAAATATAAAACACACGAACAAGGAAGAAATTTCACGAAAAGAGGCCTTAAAAAAAATAGGGAACTACGGGAAATATACGGCACTAACCGCCTTAGGAACTTATATGCTGCTCAATCCAAAAAAAGCGCAAGCAGCATCATCTCTTCAAGACCCTGGATTTCAATGGGGAGATTAAAAATTATCACAAACCCTCGAAAATTTCGAGGGTTTTTTATTGCCTTACTTTAAACCCCATAGAAGGATTTTTTATTGAGAGTTCAGAACAAGGAGCACTTTGTCAACGACAGTCCTAGGGGAAATGCTTTTCATTGCGTTTTCATAGCCATCTGCCATTTTATTTCCATAAACAGAACAAGGGATTTTGGGGTACTTCTCCAGGTCAGAGAGTAAACAAAAATCAGCTGGTTGATCAAAAGGAGCAAAACCAGCATAAGGGTGTGTAACGCCCCACAAGGTAATTGTTTTTACTTGCTGCATGGCTGAGAGATGTGCATTTCCTGAATCCATCGAAATCATGAGATCTAAAGAAGAAATGAGTTGAAGTTCTTCTTCAAATGAAAACTTCCCTGCGGTATTCAATACATTGTCATGTTTCTTTTCCAGCACATTCAATTGTTCAATTTCATGTTCACCACCCCCAAAAAGAAAGAGTTGAAATCCTTTAGAAGCGAGACTCACAATGACTTCTTCCATCAAATGAAAGGGATATATTTTTCCTTTAAACGCCGCAAAAGGGGCAATTCCTATCCATTGCCTCGCTTTTTTGCCCGTAATTGCAATCATTTTTTTTGAAAGCGGTTTTCTTTGAATGACTTTTGAATCGGATAGATCTGTAGGAAATCCTAAGGCATGTAAAGCATCAGCGTATCTCTGATGTGAGGTTTTTAAGGGCTTTAAAACTTTGTTTGTTGATCGAGTCAGTGCTTTTTTTTCAGACCTTCCTTTGTCAATAGAGACCACGGGAATTCCAATCATTTGAAAAAAAGTTCTTAGAATTTTTGAACGTAAAACATCATGAAAATCAGCAACATGAGTGATTTTTTTGGTTTGAAGTTCACGAAACAATTGTAGCAAACCCAGTATTCCCCGATGTTTTTTTTTCACATCTGCTGCAAAAAAACAAAAATTAGGCATCCCTGCAAAAAGAGGCTTGAAAAAAGGTTTTGAAACGATGGTTATTTGAGCATTGGGATGTTGATCTACCAGTGCTCTGACCACAGGAACAGCCATTGCAACATCTCCCATTGCAGAGAGACGAATGATTAAAATATGTGGATGCTGTATCAATAGGTAATATTTGAATGTAAATGTACTCTTTTCGTAAGAACTAAATTTACATCAATTTTTAGAATCATAAATCATCTAAAGACCAATTGATAAATTAGAGCGATGGGCTAAATAAAAATGTATCTTTGTGATGAAATAAAAATAACAATTCATGATTCAATCCATGACCGGTTATGGAAAATCGGTATTGCATTTAGTTGATAAAAAAATAACTATTGAAGTTAAATCTTTGAATAGTAAAAATTTAGATTTAAATGTGAGAATGCCTTCCTATTATCGAGAAAAAGAACTCCATGTTAGAAAAAAACTAGCTTCTAAATTGGTCAGAGGCAAGGTCGATTTTTCTATTTATATAGAGATGACTTCCGATGAAACTCCTTCAAAAATTAATAAAAAAGTAGTTTCCTCTTACATGCAACAATTGAAAAATGTAGTTCAGGCAGGGTCAACACATGACCTAGAATTGTTACAAATGGCCGTTAAAATGCCAGATGCTCTAAAAATTGAACGAGAGGAATTAAATGAGGAAGAGTGGGCTCAAATAAGCAGCCATATCGACGAAGCCATCAAAGAGATCATTCAATATAGGATGGACGAGGCAACCTCATTAGAAGAAGATTTTAAATTAAGAATTAAAAATATCCAATTGTATCTTGAAGAAATCAAATCATTTGATTCTGAAAGAATTGATCACGTAAAAAAACGTTTGCAAAAATCAATTGAGACCTTAGAAGTTACAATTGATCAAAACCGTTTTGAACAAGAATTGATTTATTATTTAGAAAAATTGGACATCAATGAAGAAAAAGTTCGATTGGCAAATCACTTATTGTATTTTTTACAAGAATTGGATACGGAAGATTCCAATGGAAAAAAATTAGGATTTATTGTTCAAGAAATTGGGAGAGAAATCAATACAATTGGTTCCAAAGCAAATTATGCACCGATGCAGAAAGCGGTTGTACAAATGAAAAATGAATTGGAAAAAATTAAAGAACAGATTTTGAATGTTCTTTAATAAAGTATCTAAAGTAACCCATCAATATTACAAAGAAAGCGAAACAAAAACATGAGTCCATTTAAAGGTAAATTAGTTGTTTTTTCAGCACCCTCAGGTTCGGGGAAAACAACCATCGTTCGTCATTTATTACAGCAAGAGAGGTTTGGGCTAGAGTTCTCCATATCGGCGACTTCTAGAGAGCCGAGAGGGAACGAAATTGACGGGAAGGATTATTATTTTATTTCCGCTACCGAATTCAAAAAGAAGATCAAATCCAATGAGTTTCTGGAATGGGAAGAGGTGTATATTGATAATTTTTATGGCACTTTAGAAAAAGAAGTCTCTAGAATTTGGGCTCAAGGGAAGCATGTTATTTTTGATATCGACGTTGCTGGTGGATTGAGGATTAAGAAAAAATTTCCCAACCGAACATTGGCTGTTTTTGTCAAGCCACCGGATATCAATGAATTGATCATTCGACTGAAAGAAAGAGGTGAAGAATCTCCAGAAAAAATTGCGATGCGTGTTGCCAAAGCACCCACAGAAATGGCAACTGCACCTCAGTTTGACACCATCATTTTAAATGATGATTTAGAACTTGCTCTTCAAGAAGCAGAACAACTGGTTGATGACTTTTTAAAGAGATAAAGAAAAATGAAAGTTGGATTGTATTTTGGAACGTTTAATCCGATTCATGTAGGGCATGTAATTATTGCCAATCACTTTGCCGAATACTCTGATTTGGATGAGGTTTGGATGGTCATAACTCCTCAAAATCCACACAAACAAAAACGCTCTCTTTTGGCGAATCATCACCGATACCAATTGGTTTACTTGGCTCTTGAAAATTACACAAAAATAAAACCTTCTAACATCGAGTTTCATCTTCCACAGCCCAATTATACGGTAAAAACACTTGCGCACATCACTGAAAAATATCCGCAACATGACTTTAGTTTGATCATGGGAGAGGACAATTTAAAGAGTTTTCATAAATGGAAAAATTATGAGACCATTATAGACAATCATGATATCTATTGTTATCCAAGATTTTCTGAGGGTAAAATAAAAACCAATTTTGAAACACATCCTAAAATTCATCAAGTGGATGCCCCTAAAATTGATATTTCTTCCACAGATATTCGTCAAGGAATAAAGAATCAAAAGAATGTAGCACCCATGTTGCCAAATGAGGTTTGGACATACATTGATGAGATGAATTTTTATAAAAAATAAGCGGTAAAGGCTTTTTTTTGTCCCTTACCTTAAGAGACTTTATTGAATTTTTGTGATTTTATTTCATTTATTTTAGGGTCAATATTCAAATAAAAAAATTCACGTACTTTTGTGTTATCATAGGAATTTAAATGGCTGAAAGCACACAAAAAAAGGGAAAATTAAAACAGAAACTTACCAACAAATATCGATTGGTTGTTTTGAATGAAAACACATTTGAAGAGCGATTTTCATTGATGTTGTCACGATTGAATGTCTATATTTTTGGAACTCTTTTTTCTTTTTTACTAATAGCGATCACCATTCTACTCATTGCTTTTACTCCCATCAAGGAGTACATTCCAGGCTATGCATCAGCAAAACTAAAAACAGAGGCGATCAAGCTTACTATAGAATCTGATTCAATAAAAAATAGATTGGCAGTTCTTGAACGTTATACCAAATCAATTAAATCAGTATTGACAGGAGAGGTTACCTCCGAGGATACGATTGATTCCATTCAAGATTTGTCAAGAAGAACTCAGATCGATGAAAATCTGCTAAATGCCACGAAACAAGATTCCATTTTTAGAGAAAAAATTGAAAGTAAAGACCGTTTTCCTCTCACAGATGCATTGCAAGATAAAGTGAAAGTTGTTTTTTTTGCTCCAGTTAGTGGGACGATATCTGAAGCCTATAATTTTGAGGACAAACATTTTGCCATTGATGTGGTTGCAAGAGTAGGAACCCCTGTAAAAGCAGCAGCAGATGGAACGGTTATCTTTTCTGAATGGACCACAGAAACGGGCTATGTAATCATCATCAAACACGCAAACAACTTCATTTCAGTGTATAAACATAATGGGACATTGTTAAAGCAACAAGGTGATTTGGTAAAATCTGGCGAAGCAATTGCTAGTGTTGGATCTTCAGGAGAATTAACTACAGGCCCTCATTTGCATTTTGAGCTTTGGAGCAATGGGTACGCTGTAAATCCTTCCAATTATATAGATTTTGAATAAATGAGTCTCAAGTCACTTTTAGCAATTCCTTTTGCAAAACTCACAAAGAATAGGGTCTATCAGTGGGCCTATTCACCTCACAAAACTCAAGAAAAAGTATTAAAAAACCTCCTGCGTCAAGCGGAAAATACTGCTTTTGGAAGAGATCACAATTTTGATCATATATCCAACTATTCAGAATTTAAGGAACAAGTACCTATCTCAGATTATGAAGGCTTGAAACATTATGTCAATCGAATTGTTGAAGGAGAAAAAGATGTCTTATGGAAAGACCGGCCCATTTATTTCGCAAAAACTTCAGGAACCACTTCGGGAGCCAAATTTATCCCAATCACCAAAGAATCCATGCCAACGCATACCAGAGCAGCAAAGGAGGCTTTGTTGTTTTACATTGCGGAAAAAAAAGATGCAAGTTTTGTAAATGGAAAGATGATTTTTTTACAAGGAAGTCCAGTTTTAGAGGATAAAAATGGAATAAAAATTGGGAGGCTAAGTGGTATTGTAGCTCACTATGTTCCTCAGTATTTATTAAAAAATAGATTGCCAAGTTGGGAAACAAATTGTATTGAAGATTGGGAAACAAAAGTAAATGCAATTGTTGAGGAAACTCTGAATGAAAACATGTCAGTGATTAGTGGAATTCCGTCTTGGGTTCAAATGTATTTCGAAAAATTGATTGAAAAAACTGGAAAATCAATTTCTGAAATTTTCCCAAATTTTAATTTTTTCATTTATGGTGGGGTCAATTTTGATCCCTATAAAAATAAATTTGAACGGTTGATTGGAAAAAAAATAGACTATATCGAATTGTATCCTGCTTCTGAGGGTTTTATCGCCTATCAAGATTCTCAAACAGAGGAGGGAATGTTGTTGCAGTTAAATAGTGGGATCTTTTACGAGTTCATTCCAGCTTATGAATATTTCAATGAAAATCCAACAAGAATATCAATAGAAGCGGTTCAATTGGGGGTCAATTATGTGATTATTTTGAACACAAATGCAGGGTTATGGGGCTATTGTATTGGCGATACCGTAGAATTCACTTCTTTGCTTCCTTATCGAATCAAGGTAACCGGAAGAATCAAACATTTTATTTCAGCTTTTGGAGAACACGTTATTGGTAAGGAAGTTGAGAAGGCAATGAAAGATGCAATCAAAGGGACCGCAATCAGTGTCAGTGAATTTACGGTTGCTCCTCAAGTAAATCCAGATCAAGGCTTGCCTTATCATGAGTGGTTTATAGAGTTTGAAAATGAGCCTGATAATATGGATGAATTTGCCTCAAAAATTGAGACATCGATGCAAAATCAAAACATCTATTATTTAGATCTTATTGAAGGGAAAGTGTTAAGACCACTAGTGATTAGAAAAGTGATCAAAGGAGGGTTTCATCAATACATGAAATCCATTGGAAAATTCGGTGGACAAAACAAAATTCCTCAACTATCCGATGATCGGAAGATTGCAGACGTTTTAGAACGTTTTTTAAAAAAGTAAATAATAATTTTAGACGCACAAGATGAAAATCATTTCTACAAACATCGGAGAGCCAAGAACAATTGATTGGAAAGGGAAAATCATCACAACAGGAATTTTTAAATTTCCTGTACATCACCCAATTTTTCTTGAGACTGAAGTGGTTAAAGGAGACGCCATTTGTGATCGGAAATATCATGGAGGAATTGACCAAGCTGTGTATGGATATTCACAAAAGCATTATCATTATTGGGAAAAGCTTTATCCAACCCTAGATTGGCAATACGGAATGTTTGGGGAGAATCTAACCATTGACAATTTGGAAGAAACAGAGACACATGTTGGAGATACCTACGCGGTTGGTGACTGTATTATTGAGGTTACAAAGCCAAGAGAACCTTGTCTAAAATTAGGAGTTCGATTTAATGATGTGAAAATTATCAAACAGTTTTGGAACACAACCATGAGTGGAGTTTACTTTAAAATTCTTCAAACGGGAAATGTAATGGCTGGAGATGAATTTCGATTGTTAAAAAGATGTCCTGAAAATCCGACAATTGCAGAATTATACCTTGCTAAAAGAAGTACTGAGGAAGTTTAAATGGCTAAAGAGTGGCCTCTTTCTTATGAAGAAGTCTCGTAAGCTTCATGGACAAGTCTAACAAGATGATTTTTGCATTTCCATTTCTCTCTATATGATAAATGGCCTCATTCAATTCTTTTTCCAATGCCATAATATTTTTGCTATGCACAAAAGGAGCAAAATTTTTGAATTCAAATTCTGAACTTTGAATTTCTAAAAACAATAATTCTGGAGCTTGATAATTGAGCAAAAGGGCTTGCCTAAAAAATTGCAAACAATACTCTAAAAACTGTTTTTGATGCTCTCTACCTGTTGCTGCAATTGTATCAGACCAAGCAACCAATTCTTGAATAACGGCTGCATTTCCTTTGGCTTTAAAAGCACTTCGAACCCAAGTAATTACCCATTTTTCAAAGAGAATATCCTTTGAATCTTCATTTGATAAATGAAGTGCTTTGTTGAAGTTCCCCTCTGATTGAGTGGCAATTTTTAAAGCAGTACTCTGCGAAACTTGTTGTCGTTCTTGTAAAGCATTGCTGATATCTTCTTCGCTTAGTGCGGGGAAATGAAGTGCTTGACACCTAGATTTGATGGTGTTGATTAGCTGTTCTTCATTTTCTGTAATTAATAGAAAAATGGTTTTCTCAGGAGGCTCTTCAATTAATTTCAATAATTTATTGGAAGCAGCATTGTTCATTTTTTCAGCCATCCAAATAATCATCACTTTAAAGCCTCCCTCATATGATTTTAGCTGAAGTTTTTTTACAATGTCTAAAGCCTCATCAACACCAATCATTCCTTGTTTGTTTTCTACACCGATGAATTGTAACCAATTAAATAGACTCCCGTAGGGTTGATGCTCAATAAATTCTCTCCATTGTTGCATAAATAAATCACTGACTGGGTGTTTTTTGACACGATCGGTGGTCGTAACTGGAAAAGCAAAATGCAAATCAGGATGCTGAAGTTTCGCTGATTTTAATTCGCTTGCTTCTGGATCATCTGAGGAAAGAGATAATAAAAATTGTGCATAAGCAATTGCCATTGGTAACGTACCGGACCCCTCTTTTCCAACAAACAATTGAGCGTGTGGAATTCGACCATTTTTAGCAGAGGTCTGTAAATGATTTTTTATGTGATCTTGCCCTATGATTTGGTCAAATAGCATGACACAAATATAAGTGATAATTTTACGAAAACGTGATATTAACTTTTCAGTTTTCAATTTCTATGAACACATATAATTGGCTATTTTTGTCAAAAATATTTCTCAAATGAAAACCATCAACGACTTCAACTTCAAGAATAAAAAAGCCATCATCCGTGTGGATTTTAATGTGCCACTCAATGAAAAATTTGAGGTAACAGACCTTACAAGAATCCAAGCTGCCAAGCCAACAATTGAGAAAGTATTACAAGATGGAGGGGCTGTTGTTTTAATGTCTCATTTAGGAAGACCCAAAGGTGTTGAGTCTAAATTTTCTTTAAGACATATTGTAGACCAAGTAGCTGAAGTGATGGGTACTCGAGTGCATTTTGTAGAGGATTGTATTGGAGATCTAGTAACTGAAGCGGTTGATCGGTTAAAATCTGGTGAAATTTTGCTATTGGAAAATCTTCGCTTTTATGCTGAAGAAACTGCTGGAGATGAGTCTTTTTCAGAAAAATTATCCAAAAATGGAGATGTTTATGTCAATGATGCTTTTGGAACTGCTCATAGAGCCCATGCTTCTACCACAATCATCGCAAAATATTTTTCTGAAAATAAATGTTTTGGAGCCTTACTAGCCAAAGAAATTGAAAGTATTGACAAAGTTTTAAACAACAGCAAAAAACCTGTTTTAGGGATTTTAGGTGGGGCCAAAGTATCCTCAAAAATAACGGTCATTGAAAATATCTTAGACAAAGTGGATCACTTGATCATCGGAGGAGGAATGACCTATACTTTTATCAAAGCACAAGGAGGATCTGTTGGAGACTCAATTTGTGAGGACGATAAAATGCAAATGGCTTTGGAGATTCTAGAAAAGGCAGCAGCTAAAAATGTTGAAGTTCATCTACCGATCGATGTTTTAGCAGCCGATGACTTTTCAAACGACGCCAATACACAGGTATTGGATGTTGATAAGATACCAAACGGATGGCAAGGATTGGATGCAGGGCCAAAATCCCAAGCAATTTTTGATAAAGTAGTTAACCAATGTAGTACTATTTTATGGAACGGTCCTTTGGGGGTTTTTGAGCTTGAAACCTTTTCTAAGGGGACCATTGCTCTTGGAGACTCTATTGATAAAGCAACACAAAATGGCGCCTTTTCTTTAGTTGGAGGAGGAGATTCTGTAGCTGCTGTTAAACAGTTTGGTTTTGCCAATAAGGTTAGTTATGTATCTACTGGTGGAGGTGCAATGCTGGAAACCTTGGAAGGGAAAATTTTACCTGGAATTAAAGCGATCGCATCCTGATAATTATTTCTTATCTTTAACGGAGATTTTATAATTCTAAGATCAACTTAAAAATGATTCGCGTTTCTGCGAATCATCTTATTTTAGATAAAACATATGAAATACACAACACTACCCAATACCGATGTGAAAGTGAGTAAAATCTGCCTAGGAACAATGACTTGGGGTGAACAGAATTCTGAATCTGAAGGACATCAACAAATGGATTATGCCCTAGAACAGGGAGTTAATTTTTTTGATACCGCAGAATTATATTCCATTCCGGCAAGAAAAGAAACCTATGGTAGAACAGAGGAAATCATTGGGACTTGGTTTCAAAAAACAGGCAATAGAGATAAGGTGGTGTTGGCTAGTAAAATTGCAGGTCCCGGGGCTTACACAGCACACATCAGAAAGAATGGATTTTCCAAAGAAGCGATTCTTGAGGCTGTTGAAGGGAGTTTACAAAGACTAAAAACAGATTATATAGATTTATATCAGTTGCATTGGCCAGAAAGAGGAGTGAATTGTTTTGGGGTAAGAAATTATCCTTTTAAAACCTCTACAAAAGAAGCAGAAAATCATCTAGAGATTTTAGAAACTTTACAATCGTTGATTCAACAAGGAAAAATTTTACATGTAGGCTTATCCAATGAAACACCTTGGGGTACAATGAAATATTTACAAACTTCAGAACAATACAATCTGCCAAGAATGAGAACCATTCAAAATTCGTATTCCTTATTGCACAGAACTTACGAGGTTGGAATGTCTGAGGTTTCTCTTCGAGAAAACATAGGATTGTTGGTCTATTCGCCCCTTGCTTTTGGAGTATTGTCTGGAAAATATTTAGGCGGAGCAAAACCAGCAGATAGTAGAGTTGCACTTTTCCCAAATTACAACCGTTATTCTAGTATGCAATCTGAAAAAGCAGTATTGGAGTACAAAAAAATTGCCGAAAAACATCATATGACTTTAACGGAATTGTCATTGGCATTTGTCAATCAATTGCCTTTTGTTACCAGTAATATTATTGGTGCTACTAAAATGAGTCAGTTAAAAGAAAATATAGGAAGTATTCATATAGAATTATCTCAAGAGATTCTAAGTGAAATAGAACAAGTTCACTCAATGATCCCGAATCCAGCACCCTAAATAGATCTAGGGTTTTTTACTTGACCAACTGTCTCGTAAACCAACAGTTTTATTAAAAATTAATTGGTTGGAAGTACGATCATCATCAACATTAAAATATCCTAAGCGTTGAAATTGAAAGCGCTCTCCCACAGTTGCGGTTTGCAAACTTGGTTCTACAAAAGCATTGAGAACCTCTAGGGAGTTAGGATTTAAAAAATCCATGAAATCCTTGTCTTTATGGCTGTCTGGGGCTTCTTCAGAAAACAACCGATCATAGACCCTTACCTCAGCAGAAAGAGCATGCTTTACAGACACCCAGTGAAGGGTTCCTTTTACTTTACGTGTGCTTTCCTCAGTTCCACTTCCAGATTTACTCAAAGGGTCATACGTACATTGAATTTCAATAATATTTCCCTCCGAATCTTTGGTGCAACTCTCTGCCTTGATCATATATGCATTTTTCAAACGAACTTCTTTACCAAGCTTTAAACGGAAAAACTTTTTGTTCGCCTCTTCTCTAAAATCTTCTTTTTCAATATAAATTTCTCTTGAGAATGGAACTTCTCTAGACCCAGCAGTTTGATCTTCAGGATTGTTTTCGGCAATTAAAATTTCTTCTTTCCCTTCAGGATAATTTGTAATCACAACTTTCACAGGATTTAAAACACCCATTACTCGATTGGCAGTCTTATTCAAATCCTCACGAATTTTAAACTCCAACAGCGCAACATCAATTACATTTTCTCTTTTAGAAACTCCAACGGTTTGGATAAAATTTCTGATGGAAGCTGGGGTATAGCCTCGTCTTCTCAATCCAGAGATGGTTGGCATTCTTGGATCATCCCATCCAGAGACAATTCCTTCCTGAACCAAACGCATCAATTTGCGTTTACTCATGATGGTATAACTCAAGTTCAATCGTGAAAACTCTCTTTGTTTTGGTGGGTTTGGAAATTGTGTTTTACCATATTCATAGACGTGATCTCGAAACCAATTGTATAAATCTCGATGAGGTTTAAATTCAAGAGAACATAAAGAATGAGATATTTGTTCAATATAATCGCTTTCTCCATGTGTCCAGTCATACATAGGGTAGATATTCCAATCATTTCCTGTTCGATGATGTTTTTTGTACAAAACACGATACATAATAGGATCACGCATCAACATATTGGGACTGGCCATATCAATTTTGGCCCTTAAAATATGCTCCCCTTCTTGAAATTCTCCGTCCTTCATTCTTTGAAATAATGACAAATTTTCTTCAACAGATCTGTTTCTGAAAGGACTATTGGTTCCCGGTTCGGTTGGCGTTCCTTTTTGCTCTCTCATTTCTTCAGAGGTCTGACTGTCTACATACGCGTTTCCATTTTTAATCATTAAAATGGCCCAATCGTACAATTGTTGAAAATAATCTGAAGAATATAACTCATTTGCCCATTGATATCCCAACCAAGTAATGTCATTTTTAATAGCGTCTACATACTCCTGTTCTTCTTTGTCAGGATTTGTATCGTCAAAACGAAGATTGACAGGGGCATCGTATTTCTCACCCAAACCAAAGTTAATTCCAATGGCTTTTGTGTGACCAATATGGAGATAACCATTAGGTTCTGGAGGGAAACGAAAACACAAGTTTTCTTTTGGCATTCCATTTGCCAAATCTTCTTCAATAATTTGCTCAATAAAATTGAGGGATTTTTTTTCTTCAGACATTGATTGTCAACTAAAATTAAATGACAAAATTACGTAAAATCTACGGATAAGTACATTGATATAATTTAGATTACTTTAAGATTTAAAATTATTTATTTGTAGTAATTTTGTAAGTATAATCTAGCATATGGCCAAGAAACCTGATTTAGTTGTTTTTGACGAAGAAACCCAACAATACGATGCGGCTCTTAAAGCCTATGGCACCAATGCTAGTGCACCTGCTATCAAACCATTAAATACGACTACTTGGAGAAACGATGGAATTGACAGGGTAAACAAACAGTTCAAAAGCAAGTTCACTGAGTTAAAAAAAGAGTATGAACAGATGATGCATCAGTTTGAGTATAATGACTTAGTATATAATGCTGATTTTAACTTTGAACCAATCATTGGAGAGATTTATTATTTGTATCAAAGCAAAAATTCAAAACCTTTTTTATCAATCATTTCACCAGAACAATGTAATTTTAATTTTATAGGGACTTTTCGTTTGAATTCTCAAAAAATGTGGGAAAAGCTTTAGATATGGGTAAAATCCAAGTAAATAATATCAAAATATATGCATACCATGGCTGTCTTGAGGAAGAATCAGTCATTGGTTCTTGGTACAAGATAGATCTTGAGGTAGAGGCAGACTTGACAACCTCATCGATGACAGATAATTTATCTGACACCGTAGATTATGTTCATTTGAATCAAATTGTAAATAAAGAAATGATGATTCGTTCTAAGTTACTGGAAGAGGTGGCCAAACGAATTTTAGATAGAATTTTTTTAGAATTAGAGATGGTTCAAAAAGCCCATGTAAGTGTTGCTAAATTAAATCCTCCAATTGGAGGAAATGTTGAAGAAGTTGTGGTGATCCTTTCAAAAAAACGTTCGGAATAAAAAAACTTGGATTAAAGGATAAATGATGTAAATTTGCAATCCTGTTTTAGGTGTCGTGGCCGAGTGGCTAGGCAGTGGTCTGCAACACCATCTACAGCGGTTCGAATCCGCTCGACACCTCAAAAAAAGCATCGCTAAAGCGGTGCTTTTTTTATTGAAATTGTGATGATCCTCTAAACAGGAGATTTTTTTCGTCAAATTCATAAATCAATATTGGCGTTTTTTCTGCATCTTTGTGATTCATGAAAATTTATCCAATACAATCAGGAAATTTTAAGTTAGATGGTGGAGCAATGTTTGGAGTAGTGCCCAAGTCTATTTGGGGGAAAACAAACCCATCAGACAGTCAGAATCGTATTCCAATGAGTACGCGTTGTTTATTGATAGAAGATGGACAACGATTGATACTTGTCGATACAGGTTTAGGGTCTAAGCAAACTGAGAAATTTTTTAGTCATTACGCTCTTTTTGGGAATTTTTCTTTAGACTCCTCTTTAGCAGCGCAGGGTTTTCATAGAGATGAAATAACGGATGTTTTTTTGACTCATTTACATTTTGATCATTGTGGAGGATCCATTCAGTGGAATCGTGATAGGACAGGATATGAACCTGCTTTTAAAAATGCTAATTTTTGGAGTAACCAACAACATTGGGACTGGGCAGTACACCCTAATTCTAGAGAAAAAGCTTCTTTTTTAAAAGAAAACATTCTGCCAATTCAGGAAAGTGGGCAACTCAATTTTGTTTCTGAAAACCCTTTTCAACAATTGGGCTTTGATGTCATCATTATGGATGGTCATACAGAAAAACAAATGTTACCAAAAATCTCATACCAAGGGAAAACCATTGTTTTCATGGCTGATTTATTACCAACAACAGGACATATCCCACTCCCTTATATTATGGGGTATGATATCCGACCTTTACAAACTTTAAAAGAAAAAAAAGACTTCTTAAATGAAGCAGCTGACAACGAATATTTTCTATTTTTAGAACACGATGCATATTCTGAAATATGTACAGTGAAACATACAGAGAAAGGAGTTCGATTGAAAGCAACATATCAATTTAAAGACCTATTTTAATTTTAAACAAACAAATCATGAATTTTTTAAACCGATCTATTTATTCTTTAATTTTTATTTTTTTGTTAGCCAATTGTAAATCTATTTCTAAGATTCCTGTTCCAAAACCATCCTCTTTTGAGGTAGTAGCGACCCCTAAAAAAGCACCTTTAACTGAGGAGGAAAGTAAGGTTTGGAGTCACACTGATTTAGAAAAAGATTCTATTCCTGGGATGAGTCTAGAAAAAGCCTATGCATTCCTTGAGGGGAAAAAAGGGGTTGAAGTTATTGTTGGGGTTGTTGACTCTGGAACAGATTTACTTCATGAGGATTTAAAAGACGTAGCTTGGGTAAACAAAAAAGAAATTCCTAACAATGGAATTGATGATGATAAAAATGGATATATTGATGACATCAATGGGTGGAATTTTTTAGGGACAACTTATAAAGAACATTTAGAATACCAACGTATAGTAAAAGACTCAAGTATTACTGACGAAAAAACCTATCAAGAAGCAAAAGCTTTTTATGATGAAAAATTGGCTGCAGCTGAGGCGAATAAAAAGAGATATGGTCAAATGCTTTCAATGGTGACGAATGCTGATTCAACACTTGCTAAGCACTTCAATAACTCTGATTATACCAAAGATGATGTCATGGGAATTTCATCGGAAGATTCAACTTTAAAAGAAAGTATATCGGTAGCAAAACAAATGTTCGGATTTGGCTTAAGTTCGTTAGGACAAGCAAAAAGTGAACTAACAAAGTTAGTGAGCAATGCCGATGAAATGTTAAGTGGAGAAGCGCTAAAAAAAGAGTACAGAAGTGTTGTTGGAGACAATCCCAACATCATGGACAATAAGTTTTATGGAGATTCCAATACTGGACATTCCTCAAAAGACGAAGCTCATGGAACTCATGTTTCTGGAATAATAGGAGCATCAAGAGACAATAATAAAGGGATGAATGGTGTTGCAAATAATGTAAAGATTATGGCTGTGAGAGCCGTTCCTGATGGTGATGAATATGATAAAGATGTTGCTTTAGGATTGCGTTATGCTGTAGACAATGGTGCCAAGGTAATCAACACCAGCTTTGGGAAAGCGTTTTCTCCAAAAAAAGAATGGGTGTATGAAGCTATATTATACGCTGCATCAAAAGATGTATTGATTGTAAATGCTGCTGGGAATGATGGTGCAAATATTGATATCGAAAAAACCTACCCGAATGATTCTAGAGATTTGATAGAAGAAATATCTGACAATTTTTTAACGGTAGGAGCGATGAGTGCAAATTATGATGAGAACTTACCTGCATCTTTTTCAAATTACGGGAAAATTAATGTAGATCTTTTTGCGCCTGGTGTTCAAATTTATTCTACCATACCAGAAGGAGCGTATGCTAAATTTAATGGGACTTCAATGGCAGCTCCCTCTACTGCTGGAGTAGCCGCATTGATCAGATCTTATTACCCCAAACTATCTGCAAGTCAAGTAAAACACATTTTAATGAATTCTGGAACATTGATTAATTTTGAGGTGATAAAGCCAGGATCTAGATCAAGAGAAAATCCAACAGGCGAAAAAGTATTGTTTTCAGAGCTATCCGTTTCTGGTCGTGTAGTGAATGCTTATAATGCCTTAAAAATGGCAGATTTTATGGTGAACGGTAAGTAGCTTAAAAATGATTTTTATGAATAAATTAATTGTATTTTTTCTTGTATTGACCTCTTTTGCCTTGTACAGTCAAGAGAACAGAATTCACTCAAACAATCAGCCTGTTGTATCATCGTATTGGCAACAGCATGTCGATTATACCATGGACATTGATGTAGATGTTGAGAAATTTCAATATCAAGGGAAGCAAAAATTAGTTTACACAAATAATTCTCCTGACGAATTAAGTCATGTTTATTATCATCTGTATTTTAATGCGTTTCAACCCAACTCACAAATGGATGTTCGATCAAGAAATATCCAAGATCCCGATAGAAGAGTTAAGGATCGAATCCATAAACTTTTACCGGATGAAATTGGTTTTATAAAGGTTGAATCATTAGAACAGAACAATAAAAAAGTGATGCATGAAGTCGTTGGGACCATTTTGGAAGTCACTCTCCACACGCCTATTCAACCAGGCGAGAGTGCCACTTTTGATATGATCTATGCTGCTCAAGTACCCAAACAAATTAGACGTTCGGGTAAAAATAGTAAAGAAGGTGTGGCGCTTTCCATGGCGCAATGGTATCCCAAAATGGCTGAATATGATTTTGAAGGATGGCACACTCCACCTTATATAGCTAGAGAGTTTCATGGTGTTTGGGGAGATTTTGATGTGACCATTCATATTGACAAAAACTATGTCGTTGGAGGTACTGGATACCTTCAGAATCCTCAAGAAATTGGTCATGGATATGAAGATTCCTCTAAAAAAATGATTGTTCAAAATACAGAAAAACTAAGTTGGCATTTCAAAGCACCCAATGTCCATGATTTTATGTGGGCAGCAGATCCAGACTTTAGACATGACATTGTAAAAACAGAGGATGGGATTGATTTGCATTTTCTTTACAAAAAGAATTTAGAGGAGAAGTACATCAAAAATTGGGAAAAAGTACAGCCCAAGACTGCTGAATTGATGAAATTTTTTAGTCAACATGTTGGTCAGTATCCTTATAAGCAATATTCCATAATACAAGGGGGTGATGGTGGAATGGAATATGCGATGTCCACATTAATCACTGGAAAAAGAAACTTCAACAGTTTATTGGGGGTGATCTCTCATGAAATGGCACATACTTGGTTTCAGTTTTTATTGGCCACCAATGAAAGCAAACATCCATGGATGGATGAAGGTTTTACGTCTTATATTTCCAACATTGCTACGAATAAAGTGTTGAAAACAAATGAGGCGAATCCTCATAAAAACGCTTACCACCGATATTTTAAAATTGTATCTTACAGAAACGAAGAATCATTAGCAACACATGCAGATCGATTTCATTTGAATAGTGCTTATGGGACAGCAAGTTATAGTAAAGGAAGTATCTTTTTATCACAATTGGAATATATTATTGGTTCGGAAAATGTCGCTAAAGGGCTAAAAAAATATTTCACGGATTTTAGCTTTAAACACCCGACGCCTAACGATGTAAAGAGATCAATGGAAAAAGTATCAGGAATTCATTTAGATTGGTATTTAAACGAATGGACACAAACAACTCACACAATCGATTACAGTGTTTTGTATGCTTCTGGCAAAAAAATTATTCTGAAAAGACATGGTAAAATGCCGATGCCAATAGATGTGCGTGTTACATATGTTGACGGATCAACGGAAGATTTTAATATTCCGCTGCAAATGATGAGGGGGAATAAGCCAACATCAGCCACCATTTTGAAGGATTGGTCTTGGGCACATCCAACGTATACATTTGAAGTCTCTAAAGACGTTTCAGTGGTAGAAATTGATCCATCAAAATTAATGGCAGATATATATCCTGGAGATAATAAAAAACAGATAAAATAAGTCTGTTGTTAGCTTAATTAAACTTACTCAATTATTGTTGATCTACCTGTTCTAGCAGCGTGTTAATTTGATTGTTTTTCGGAAGAAATCCTTTTAACATCAAACCAATGCCAAAAACAATTAATAAGACTCCCATCATTCGTTTGATTCTGTAAACTACTAGAGGAGTCATTTTGCTCTTCAATTGTTTTGCTAAGATTATTTTCCCAATATCTGTGATGAAATAACTTGCAATTATGATGGTGAAATAATAGGAAATTGTTACTGGGTTCATGTCTAAGGTAGGACCAATTACAACAATTAAACCCAACCAAAATGCAAGAACACCGATGTTGATAAAGTTCAAGAAAAATCCTTTAAGCGTGAGTTTAAAATAATTAATATTAGCCTGAAAATTGATTGATTTTTCGATTTCTTTTTTATTGGGTTTGTCTAAATATGTAATGATTCCATAAACCACTAAAATAAATCCTCCAATAAAAAATAATCGAGGATCATCTTTTATTTTTTCCAGTAAATGCCTACTTCCAAAATAGGCAATGAATAGAAAGGCGACATCTCCCAAGATAACTCCTATATTAAATGCGATTGCTGCTTTAACCCCTTTTACAATGCTTGTTTGTATCAACATAAAAAACACAGGGCCAATCATAAAAGAAAGAAAAAACCCTAATAAAACTGCATTTTTTATATCATACAAATCCATAAGTTAAAGATATCGTTTTTTAAACATCATCAAAATCTATTGAAATTTTTGATGTTGTTGGATGTGCCTGACAGGTTAAAATAAAACCATCATTTACTTCTTGATCAGAGAGTATGGTGTTTTTAGTCATGATGGCACTTCCCGATGTAACCTTTGCAAGGCAACTCGAACAAACGCCTCCCTGACATGAGTATGGTGCATCAATATCATTTCTTAAACTTGCAGCCAATAAGTCATCTGTTTGTTTCATTGTAAATGAAAATTCCTCGTCATCTAATAAAACGGTTACATGACTTTCATCGTTTTTAATTTTTGAAGCAACTTCCTCGTCTACTGAAACTGTAAACAATTCAAATAATATCTGTGATTCTTTAAAATTATGATTGTGTAAAGTTGATGAAACGGTATGAATCATTTGTTCAGGGCCACATAAATAAGCAGAATCAAAAGTCCAATTTTTATAGTGCTTGTTGATAAAATAATCTGTAAGACTTTGATCAATTCTTCCATGAAATGATTCTTCAGTTGTCTCTCTACTGAATACATAGTGTAAATTAAAACGTGAAGAATAAGCTGTTTTTAAAGCATCTAGTTCCGATTTGAAAATAGTTTCTTCAGCTGTTTTATTCCCATAGATTAACGTGAAAGAAGAGGTCGGTTCTTGCACAAGCACAGATTTAATCATAGATAAAATGGGAGTAATACCACTTCCTGCAGCAAATCCAATATAATTAAGACATTTTGAAGGATGTAATATGAATTTACCTTCTGGCTCATGAACTTCTAAACGATCACCAACTTTCAATTGAGAGGTTGCATAATTAGAAAAAATACCATTTTCTACAGCTTTAATCGCAACTTTTAATTCGCCACTTTCAGGAGAGGAACAAATCGAATAGGCACGCCTAATTTCGTTGCCATCAATGATGGTTTTTAGGGTAATATATTGTCCTGCTGTAAAAGAAAAATTGCTTTTCAAATTCTCAGGGACATCAAAGACAACAGAAACCGCATGAGCGGTTTCTTTGATGATGTTTTTGACTGACAAATGATGAAAGATACTCATGGAATCTATACTAAATGATGTTCAACTAAATATTCTGCGATTTGTACAGTATTGGTTGCTGCACCTTTTCTTAGGTTATCTGCAACAATCCATAAATTTAAGGAGTTTTTTTGAGATTCATCTCTTCGAATTCGCCCAACAAATACCTCATCTTTGTGATGTGCTGTCAAGGGCATAGGATATACATTATTGTCTAAATCATCTTGGACGATAACACCAGGAGCATTGTTCAATAAATTTCGTACCTCAGAAATTTCAAAATCATTTTCAAACTCAATATTTACTGATTCGGAATGTCCGCCATTTGTTGGAATTCTCACTGCAGTCGCAGTCACAGAAAAATGATCATCTCGTAAAATCTTTTGAGACTCATTCACTAATTTCATTTCTTCTTTGGTGTAACCATTCTCTAAAAAAACATCGCAGTGTGGTAGTGCGTTTCTTCCAATTGGATGAGGATAGGCCATTTCTCCTTGAATTCCTGCTTCTTCATTTTCTAGCTGACGAACTGCTTTAACTCCTGTTCCGGAAACAGATTGATACGTAGAGATTACCACGCGTTTCATTTTGTATTTTAAATGCAACGGCGATAAAGCCATGACTAACTGAATTGTTGAACAATTTGGATTGGCAATGATTTTATCATCTGATGTGAGGACATCACCATTGATTTCAGGAACTACTAGTTTTTTAGTAGGATCCATTCTCCATGCAGACGAATTATCAATGACAGTGGTTCCTACTTTCGCAAATTCAGGAGCCCATTTCAAAGAAGTTTCTCCTCCTGCAGAAAATAAAGCAATGTCAGGACTTGCATTGACAGCAGTTTGAATGCCAACAATTGTATAATTTTTACCCTGATAAGAAATTTGTTTTCCTACAGATTTTTCAGAAGCAACAGGAATCAATTCGGTGATTTCAAAATTCCGTTCTTTTAAAACTTCAAGCATTACATTTCCAACCAATCCAGTGGCACCAATAAGCGCAATTTTCATATTTAAATTTTTTAAAAAAAGTACAAAAGACCCCTTAATTATTCCGATTCTTTTTTAATAGAATGAGCCTAAAATACATCTTGTGATTTTACAAGTTGCAAAGATGCTAAAAAATCCTTTGAGAATTTCAATAGATTTGACTTAAAACATTAAAAATGTGGTTGTTTTATGAAATATATATGGGATTTCATCAAAACAAATAAATAAATAGTAGTTTTGTGGCGAAAGTCTATCAGAGACTGAAATTGAAACTTTAACGAATTTGGTATAGCATGCAACTGTACAATAAGTTAAGCGCAAAAGAACGTGCTGCATTAATAGATGAGGCGGGAAAAGATCGCATCACTATTTCTTTTTATCAATATCATCACATAGAAAACCCTAAATTGTTTAGAGACACCCTGTTCTTAGAATGGAACGCATTGGATGTTTTGGGAAGAACTTATGTTTCTTATGAGGGGATCAATGCTCAGATATCAGTACCATCAGAAAACTTTATCGCATTAAAGAATCAATTAGACAGGATTTCTTTTTTAAAAGACATTCGACTGAATGTTGCCATTGAACAAGACAATAAATCTTTTCTAAAATTAAAGGTAAAAGTTAGAAACAAAATTGTTGCTGACGGTTTGGATGATCATACTTTTGATGTGACCAATAAAGGGGTTCATTTGAACGCTAAAGAGTTTAATAAGATGCTTGAGAATCCTGACACCATTTGTGTGGATATGAGAAATCATTATGAAAGCGAAATAGGTCATTTTCAGGGCGCAATAACACCAGATGTTGATACATTTCGTGATTCTTTAGATATTATTGAAGAAAGCTTAAAAGACAATAAGAAAGATAAAAACTTATTGATGTATTGTACTGGAGGAATACGATGTGAAAAAGCTTCAGCGTACTACAAGCATAAGGGATTTCAAAATGTTTATCAGTTAGAAGGAGGGATCATAGAATATACTCGTCAAGTCAATGCTGAAGGAATTGAAAACAAGTTTAAGGGGAAGAATTTTGTATTTGATCATCGAAGAGCTGAAAGAATTTCTGACGAAATTATTGCCAATTGTCACCAGTGTGGTGAACCATGTGATACGCATGTAAACTGTGCAAATGAAGCCTGTCATTTATTATTTATTCAGTGTGAAAGTTGTTCAAAGAAGATGGAAAACACCTGTTCAACAGCATGTAAAGAAATCATTCAACTACCTTTTGAGGAACAGAAAAAACTTAGAAAAGGAAAACATGCTAGTAACAAGATATTTAAAAAAGGACGGTCTGAAAAGCTGAAATTTAAAAAGTAAAAAAGAAGTATTTCTTTGACGGTTAAGTGCCAAACCTTTTTGCGCTTTTTTCAATTTTATCATTGTGATAGATGTTGTATATTTACTCAATGAATTTTTCTTGTGACTTTGAATTCAAAAACAAAATCAATAAAGATTTAACCGTCTAAAAATCAATTATTAAATTAAAGTCAAGCCTTTAAAATAAAAAGTTTTATGGCATGTGGAAGTTGTGGTACTGGTGCTGATGGCAAACCAAAAGGATGTAAGAGTAACGGGAGTTGCTCAACAGGAGGCTGTGAAAAATTAACCGTTTTTGACTGGCTTTCCAACATGACATTGCCAAGTGGTCAAGCTCCATTCAATATCTATGAAGTTCGTTTCAAAAACGGGCGCAAGCATTTTTTTAAAAATACAGAAAATCTTTCCATTTCTATGGGAGATGTTGTTGCTGTTGAGGGGTCTCCAGGCCATGATGTTGGTGTGGTTTCTCTTGGAGGAGAATTGGTGAAGGTACAAATGAAAAAAAGAAAAGTTTCCTTTGATAGTGAAGAGGTTAAAAAAATATACAGAAAAGCGACTCAAAAAGACATTGATATTTGGGAAAAAGCAAGAGGTCGTGAGTTAGAAACTCAAACAAGAGGAAGAGAAATTTTAGGAAGACTTGGTCTGAAAATGAAGCTCTCTGATGTAGAATATCAAGGGGATGGAAACAAAGCAACTTTTTATTATACCGCAGATTCTAGAGTGGATTTCAGGCAATTAATTAAAGATTTTGCTAGAACATTTTCCATCAGAGTAGAAATGAAACAGGTAGGAGCACGTCAAGAGGCTGCTCGTTTGGGAGGTGTTGGATCTTGTGGTAGAGAATTGTGCTGCTCTACTTGGCTTACGGATTTTAGAAAAGTCACAACTTCATCTGCCCGTTATCAACAGCTATCGCTAAATCCGCTTAAATTGGCAGGTCAGTGTGGTAAATTAAAGTGTTGTTTGAACTTCGAATTAGATACTTATCTAGATGCATTGAATGACTTCCCAAAACAAGAAAAAATTCTGAAGACAGAAAATGGAGATGCTGAATTCGTAAAGATGGACATCTTTAAAAAGCTCTTGTGGTATACATACAAAGAAAATAGATCTAAATGGTATAAACTTACTTTAGATCAAGTTAGAGAAATCATAGACTTAAATAAAAATAATGAGCTTTCAATTTCATTGGAAGATTATGAATCAGATATTGAAGTTTTACCTTCCATAGATTTTGAAAATGTGGTAGGTCAGGATAGCTTGACACGTTTTGATGCCCCAAAAAGAAATAGAAGAAGAAATAGGAATAAGAAAAGAAAAAAGAAAGCGGCAGGAGTAAATTTTTCTAAGAACAATAAGGGACAATCAAACAAAGGATCTTCTAACCGAAACAACGTTCATCAATCAAATGCTCAAAAGAAAAATAATCAAAGTAAATCTCAAAAGAGGAGAGTTAGATCATCCAAGTCAAATGGTAAGAGTAACCAATAAAAAGAAGTTATTTAGATGTTTTTTGGGGCTGTTTTTGTTGGTTGCCTCTTGTGATTCAAATAGGGTTTTTGATGAGTATAAGTCACTTGAAAATCATCAATGGTTACTCAATGATTCAATAGACTTTGAATTTCTTGTTACGGACACAATTTCAAAAAATAATTTATATTTTAATTTAAGAAATAACAATCAATACGAGTTTAGCAATCTTTATCTCATTACTCATATTGATTTCCCAAATGGCAAGAAATTTGTAGACACACTCCAATATGAAATGGCTGATAAAAATGGCAAATTTTTAGGAGTTGGAATTTCAGAGGTAAAACACAGTCGACTGTTATACAAAGAAAAGATTGTTTTTCCTCAATCAGGAGACTATAAAGTTTCCATTCGACAAGCAATGAGAAAAAATGGATCTATCGCTGGAATTCAAGAACTAAAAGGGATTACTGATTTTGGCCTAAGAATTGAAAAATTAAAATAGCATGGGGAAGAAAAAACAACAGAACTTCAAAAAATTCAAAATACGATTTTGGGTTGTATTTCTTGCAGGGTTTTTTTCCGTTTCCCTCATTTTTTTACTGGCTTCGATGGGATTTTTTGGAACACTTCCAACTTTTGAAGAACTGGAAAACCCAGAAAAAAATTTAGCAACAGAAGTCATTTCTTCTGATGGTGTGACATTGGGGAAATATGCATTTAAAAATAGAACACCTGTTGGATATTCAGACTTATCTGAACCTCTTGTAAAAGCCTTAATTGCCACCGAGGACGAACGATTTTATGATCATTCTGGAATTGACTTTAGAGGATTGGCAAGAGCCATAGTGAAACTCGGCAAAGGAGGAGGAGCCAGCACAATTACGCAACAATTAGCTAAAAATTTATTTACTAAAAGAGCCTCCAGTAATACTATTGAAAGACTCATGCAAAAGGTTAAAGAATGGATAGTAGCAATTAAATTAGAACGGCAATACACGAAAAATGAAATCATTGCCATGTATTTAAATACACAGGAGTTTTTATTCAACGCGATTGGAATTCGATCTGCTGCAAGGATTTATTTTGGAAAAGAACCCATAGATTTAGACATACAAGAATCAGCAATTTTAGTTGCGATGCTTAAAAACCCTCGGCAGTACAATCCTAATAGAGAAATTTCTAAAGGGAAATCTCTAAGAAGGCGAAATGTTGTGTTTGCTCAAATGGAAAAGAATGAATTCATTACTCAACAAGAAAAAGATTCCCTTCAACAATTGCCATTAAAGATCAATTTTACACCTGAAAGTCATAACGACGGATTGGCAACGTATTTTAGAGAACATTTGAGAAAGATGATGAAAGAATGGGTGAAAAAGAACCCAAAACCTAACGGAGAATTATACAATATCAACAGAGACGGGTTAAAAATTTATGTCACCTTAGATTCCAGAATCCAACAATATGCTCAAGAAGCAGTTCAAGAACATCTATCCAATCTTCAAGGTTATTTTTTTAAGGAACAGGCAAAAAATGAAACAGCACCTTTCTATGATTTAGAGGAAGAGCAAATCGAAATGATATATAAGAGAGCGGTAAAAAATTCCGATCGTTACAAAAGAATGAAAAAAGGGAATTATTCACAGAGAGAAATTGATTCAGCGTTTGAGACAAAGACAGAGATGAAAGTTTTTTCATGGGACAATAGCAAAAGAGAAGTTGATACAATTTTGTCTCCAAATGATTCCATTAAATACTACAAAACATTTTTGAGATCTGGACTACTCTCCATTGAGCCTCAAACAGGACATATCAAAGCTTGGGTTGGGGGAATCAATCATAAATATTTCAAATATGATCATGTAGAACAAGGGAGAAGACAAGTAGGCTCAACATTCAAACCTTTTGTATATGCGACTGCCATTAATCAATTACGAATGTCTCCTTGTGATCAGTTATTCAATACCCCATTTACCATTCCAAAAGGGAAGTATGGAATTCCTGAGGCTTGGACCCCAAAAAACTCTGGGGATCAATATGGAGGAGAATTATCTCTAAAAGATGCCTTGGCAAAATCAATCAATGTAATTTCTGCTAGATTAATTGACATGGTTACCCCTATCAATGTTGTTCGATTGGCAAAATCTGCGGGGATTAAGAGTAGAATCCCACAGGCGCCCTCTATTGCTCTTGGTTCTGTAGAATTGTCTTTAATGGAAATGACAGGTGCTTATGCAACTTTTGCCAATAAAGGCTTACGAGTGGAACCAAATATATTGATGCGTATAGAAGATAAAAATGGGACTGTTTTGGCTGATTTTACTCCCAATACAAAAGAAGTTATGAGTGAAGAATCTGCTTATGTTGTTTTGGAATTACTGAAAGGTGTTACTACCGCTGGATCTGGAGTTAGATTAAGAACCTCAGAACATTATTATAAAGATATCATTACAGGATTCCCTTACCAATTTACAAATCCTATAGCAGGAAAGACTGGAACAACTCAAAATCATACTGACGGTTGGTTTATGGGAGTGGTACCAAATTTAGCAACTGGAGTTTGGACAGGAGGAGAGGATAGAGCAGTTCATTTCGAAAATATTGCTGAAGGACAAGGAGCAACCATGTCTTTGCCAACATGGGCATTATTTATGAAAAAAGTATATGCCGATCCATCACTAAATATAAGTCAAGAAGATTTTGAAAAACCAGAAGAAGTAGGGATTGATGTCAATTGCGGCAGAGAACCAAAAGGAAAGGATAATTCCAAAATAAAAATTAAAAAAATAGTAGAAGACGATACCGATTTTTAAAGATGAAATCTATTATTTTATAATTGTAGTTAATGAGCCTCTTTTTTGGTAGATTTATTCAATGTTAAATTGAAAACACAAAAATGATCAATAAAAAAGTAAATAGCGTAAAAGAAGCATTGGCAGGTGTTAAAAGTGGCATGACACTGATGTTGGGAGGTTTTGGATTGTGTGGCATTCCAGAAAATTCTATTCAAGAATTGGTTCGTTTAGGAGTGAAGGATCTTACTTGTATATCTAACAATGCAGGAGTTGATGATTTTGGCTTAGGCTTGTTATTACAAGAAAAACAAATTAAGAAAATGATATCATCTTATGTAGGTGAAAATGATGAGTTTGAACGACAAATGTTGTCTGGAGAATTGGAAGTTGAATTGACACCTCAAGGCACTTTGGCTGAAAAATGCAGAGCTGCTCAAGCTGGTTTTCCAGCATTTTTCACTCCTGCTGGATTTGGAACTGAAGTTGCTGAAGGGAAAGAGACCAGAGAGTTTGATGGGAAAATGTATGTTTTGGAGTCGGCTTACAAAGCAGACTTTGCTTTTGTAAAAGCCTGGAAAGGTGATGTTGCTGGGAATCTAATCTTTAAAGGAACAGCGCGTAACTTTAATCCTTCAATGTGTGGTGCTGCCACCATTACTATTGCAGAGGTTGAAGAATTGGTTCCTGTTGGGGAATTGAATCCGAATCAAATCCATACACCTGGAATTTTTGTACAAAGAATTTTTCAAGGAGCTCACTATGAGAAAAGAATAGAACAAAGAACGGTGAGACAAAAAAGGGAATCATGTTAGATAAAAACGGAATCGCAAAAAGAATTGCCAAAGAGGTAAAGAATGGATATTACGTCAATCTTGGTATTGGAATTCCAACTTTGGTTGCCAATTTTGTAAGGGATGATATAGAAGTAGAGTTTCAAAGTGAAAATGGGGTGTTAGGAATGGGACCTTTCCCGTTCGATGGAGAAGAAGATGCGGATATCATTAACGCTGGGAAACAAACAATCACAACCATGCCGGGAGCAAGTTTCTTTGATTCTGCAACCAGCTTTTCGATGATTCGAGGAAAACATGTTGATTTAACCATCTTGGGAGCGATGGAGGTATCGGAAAATGGAGACATTGCCAATTGGAAAATTCCAGGGAAAATGGTCAAAGGAATGGGGGGAGCAATGGATTTGGTGGCATCTGCTGATCATATTATTGTGGCAATGATGCACAACAATAAACGGGGAGAGTCAAAACTTTTGAAAAAATGTTCTTTGCCTTTAACCGGAGTTCGATGTGTTACAAAAGTAGTGACGAATTTGGCTGTTTTAGAAATTAAAAATAATCAGTTTTATCTATTAGAGAGGGCTCCTGGAGTGAGCATTGAACAAATTAAAAATGCAACTGAAGGAACTCTAATTATTGAGGGAGACATTCCGGTGATGGATGTCTAAATTTTGCACCAATGAATAGCCAATGAAAATCATTTCATACAACGTTAACGGAATAAGAGCAGCCATCAAAAAAGGATTTATCAATTGGCTTGAAAAAGCCAATCCAGATGTCATTTGTATACAAGAAACCAAAGCACAACAACATCAGGTAAATTCTGAAGATTTTACTAAAGTGGGGTATCCCTATCAATATTGGTTCTCCGCACAAAAAAAAGGCTATTCTGGAGTGGCCATCTTTTGTAAAAAAGAGCCCAAGCATATTGAGTATGGGACAGGCATTGAATCGATGGATTTTGAGGGTAGAAATATTCGAGTTGATTTTGAGAATGTATCAGTGATGAGTATGTATTTACCTTCTGGGACGAATGATGCTAGATTAGAATTCAAATTCAATTATATGGCTGAAATTCAACACTATGTAGATCATTTGAAAAAAGAATTTCCTAATTTGGTCATATGTGGAGATTACAATATTTGTCATGAATCAATTGATATACACAATCCAAAAATGAAAGGAGTTTCAGGATTTTTACCTGAAGAACGTGAATGGATTGGCAACTTTATTAAAAGTGGATTTATCGACAGTTTCCGTCATTTAAACAAAGAACCAAATCACTATAGCTGGTGGAGTTATAGAGCAAATTCTAGAGCAAATAACAAGGGATGGAGAATAGACTACAACATGGTTTCAGAACCCTTGAAAACACGTATTTCAAGAGCGTATATTTTACCTGAAGCAATACATTCAGACCATTGTCCCATAGGTGTAGAATTAGAATTTTAAATCAATGAAATACATTTACTTTTTAGTGGCTATATTTTTTTCATCGATTGCATTGAGTCAAGCTAAAAAAGATCGTATTGAGTTAGTCAAGGATACTGTTATACAAGCTCATCAAGCAGATTTATTCTCTGACAAGGAGATTGCCAAAATTGATAGCTTATTATTGGATAATTGGATAAAATCTACGTTTTCTAATCAGATCAAGGAGTATTATATACAAGCTATAGATACAGCGAATGTCATTGAAATGGATATGGATAAAAGTTTGTTAGAAATGAGACTTTCCAAGATCAATGAAACAACTCCTTTTCATATTGCATACAATCCTGCCCTAGAAAAATTCATCAAATCGTATTTAAAGAACAGGAGAAAATATTACCCAAAATTTATGGCAAGGGCCGCCTATTATTTCCCTATGATTGAAAAATACTTAGATCAATATGACATTCCATTAGAGATGAAATATCTTGCTCTTGTGGAGTCGGCCTTATTACCAAAAGCAAAATCCAGAGTCGGTGCGACGGGTCTATGGCAGTTTATGTATTCTACAGGAAAACAGTATCAATTGAAGGTTAGTTCTTATGTAGATGAAAGGCAAGATCCTATAAAAGCGACCATTGCTGCGTGTAATTATTTGAATGATTTGTACAACATATTTGATGATTGGGACTTAGCTCTGGCTGCCTATAATTCTGGGCCAGGAAATGTTAGCAAAGCAATTCGACGATCTGGAGGGTATAAAAACTATTGGAATATTAGACCTTTTTTACCGAAAGAGACAGCAGATTATGTCCCCGCTTTTTATGCTACGATGTATTTATTTACCTATGCCAAGGAGCATAATTTAAATGGGAATGTTCCAGAGATACATTATTACGAAACGGACACAATACATATCAAAAGAACCATCAGTTTTGATCAAATATCAAAACAAACAGGGATAAAAAAAGCCACGCTAGAATTTTTAAATCCTGCCTATAAGTTGGAGATCATTCCGTATATCCAAGGAAGAAATTACACCCTAAGAGTCCCTCAAAATCAGGTAGATATATTCTTAAAAAATGAAAAACAATTATACAATCTTGCTGATGTTGATGATGCAAAAAGAGAAAAACCATTGCCTCAATATTTTGAGATTGATAAAAGGATTCGGTACAAAGTAAAAAATGGAGATTATTTAGGGAAAATAGCATATCGATATGGGGTCAAAGTAAGTGATATTAAACGTTGGAATGGACTAAAAAATAATAACTTAAGAATTGGTCAACGACTTAGTATTTATCCCAAAAATATCAGAATCCCAAAAACATCAAAAAAACAAGGATCTCATCATCATCCAAAGGGGTCTCCTACAATTTATGTGGTTCAAAAAGGAGATTCTTTGTGGACCATAGCAAAAAAATTTCCCAAAGTTTCTGTGGATCAAATTAAAGAATGGAATAATATTTGGGGGAATAAAGTGATTCAACCTGGAACCAAACTAAAAATTTTTAAAAGCTGAATCAATGAAAAAAATAATTACAATCATATTTAGTATTTGTGTCTTTGCCTCTTGTACAGATTCTGTTGTTGTCTTACCAAGATCTGTTGGTGCATTCAATAAAGTAACTGTTGTTGCCAAAAATTCATTATGGCTAGGGAAACCAGGAGATCAAATAAAAGCATCTTTTGGAGAATTACAGGTGGGATTACCTCAACCAGAAACAACATTGTCTGTGGGTCATATAGCACCAAATGGGTTTAGTTCAATGATGAAAAGCAATAGGAACATTCTTATTCTAGAAATAAAGGATCAAGAAAGTTTTATAAAGACCAAGAACAAGTACTCGAAACCTCAAACATTGGTTTATGTTTCTGCCAAAAGTGAAGAGGAACTTGTCAATGTTCTCAAGAAAAATATGAAATCCATCATCAAGACTTTTAAAGATTCAGACATTCAAGTATTGCAAAACGTATTTGCAAAAAAAAGAGTGAACGATAGTTTGTACAATACACTCAAAAAGTTAAATATTTCTTTGACCATTCCACAAGAATTTAGAACAGTAGATGATACTGGTGATTTTTTGTGGTTGAGACAACATTTGACTAGTGGGATTGCAAGAGGAGCTGGGAACAATAATATTTTGGTTTATTCATTGCCACTCAATGAAAAAACAAGATCAGTAAATCACATCATTTCGATGAGAGATACGATTGGAAAAAAATACATTCCAGGCTCTAGAGAAGGGATGTATATGATTACGGAAGCTGCCTATACTCCATTGACAGATAGTACAAAAATATTAGGAAACCACGCCTTTGAGACTAGAGGAAAATGGGAGGTAAAAAATGATTTCATGGCTGGCCCTTTTTTGAATTATGCCATCATTGATGAAAAAAACAATCGACTTTTAGTGGTTGAGGGATTTACGTATGCTCCATCAGTCAATAAAAGAGAATTTCTTTTTGAATTAGAGGCCATTGCTAAATCTCTGATCATTAATTAGAAGAATTTTTAAGAAACAGCCGTAAGATCAAATGTTGAACTTAAGATTTTTCAATGTAGAGATTTGAAGTAAAGAACTCAATAACCTATTTTCTCTCTCACTCTATTTAAAACCTCTTTGGCCACTTTTCTTGCTTTTTCAGCTCCCAATTCTAGAATTTGATCAATTTCATTTTTATGAGTCATATAATGAGAATATTGCTCTCTAACAATGCTAAATTTATCGAGAATGAGCTCATACAATTCTTGCTTGGCATGGCCGTAACCATAGTTTCCTCTTTCGTATTTTATTCTCATTTCTTCCACTTGACCTTCAGAGGCTAATAATTTGTACAAGGCAAAAATAGTATCTGTTTCGGTGTCTTTAGGATCCTCTAATGAGGTACTATCTGTCTTGATAGACATGATTTGTTTTCTTAATTTTTTTTCTGGAAGAAAGATGTTGATCACATTGTTCCTAGATTTACTCATTTTTTCACCATCCGTTCCTTGGATCAATTTGGTCTGTTCTTGAATTTTAGCTACCGGAGGAACCAAGGTTTCTCCCATCGCATTGTTAAAGCGATTGGCAACATCTCTGGTGATTTCAAGATGCTGTAATTGATCTTTCCCGACAGGAACAATTTCTGCGTCATAGAGTAAAATATCCGCTGCCATTAACATTGGGTAGGTAAATAATCCTGAATTTACGTCAAAAAGTCTATCGGCTTTGTCTTTAAAACTATGGGCTAGCGTTAGTCTTTGGTAGGGAAAAAAACAACTTAAATACCAAGACAATTCTGTGACTTCAGGAACATCACTTTGTCGATAGAATACGGCTTTATTGATGTCTAAACCACAGGCCAACCAGGTTGCAGCAGTGCTGTAGGTGTTTTCTCTTAATTCATTTCCATCTTTTATTTGAGTAAGAGAATGCATATCTGCTATGAATAAAAATGCGTCATTTTTTGGATCATTAGACATCTTTATTGCAGGTAGAATTGCTCCTAAAAGATTCCCTAGGTGAGGAGTTCCAGTGCTTTGAACACCTGTTAATATTCTAGACATTGTTGTGATTTTATGGAAACAAAAATACAGTTTTCATTGTAAAAAGAACCAAACAAAAGAATATTACTAAATTCGCTTTTATGAAATTGATAAAAATACCTCTACGATTAATTTGGAGATTGTGGTTTTACGTTTTAATATGTATGACAATTTTGTTGATGACTCCTTTTTTAATAATCCTAACGGCAAGGGAAAGTTATTATTCTACCTTTTGGAAATTAATAAGAGCTTGGGCTTATGTATTGGTTTACGGAATGGGATTTCGAATTGATAAACAGTTGGATCAAGTGATTGATAGAAGAAAAAATTATGTCTTCTGTCCCAACCATGCTTCTCAAATGGATCCTTTTGTTTTAATTATTTTGAGTAAAAATCCAATTGTTTTTATTGGTAAAAAAGAATTGGTTAAGATTCCAATATTTGGTTTTTTCTATAAACGTGTAGTCATAATGGTAGATAGAAGCAACCCTATTAGTAGAAAAAAAGTTTATGAAAGAGCCAAAAAAAGACTCAAATCTGGTGTTAGTATTGGTGTTTTCCCAGAAGGTTTGGTGCCTGAAGAAGATGTTATTTTAGCACCTTTCAAAAATGGGGCTTTTAGTTTGGCCATTGAACATCAAATTCCAATAGTTCCTCAAACTTACTATGACTGTAAAAGATTGTTTTCTTGGGATTTTTTTAAAGGTGGAACAGGAATTTTTAGAGTTCGTCAGCATCCATTCATTGAAACAAAGGGATTAAAGCCGAAAGATATCAACAGTTTAAAAAATAAAACATTTCAAGTAATTCATCAAGAGCTGTCTGCTGATTCTTTGTATATGAAAGACACTACAAGAAATAGATGAAAACAGAATTAAATTATAAATATTCTAAAAAAGAAGAGAAATTAAATATCATAACACATGCTTTTGGACTTATATTAAGCATCACTGCATTTCCATTTCTATTAATGAAATCTTTTGATTATGAAGGGTTTTCAAAATCATTGAGCCTACTCATTTATGGGTTAAGTTTAATCATTTTATATGCTGCATCAACTTTTTATCATGCAGCGAATGAGCCCAACTTAAGAAGAAAGCTGAACATTTTGGATCATGCAGCAATATATGTATTGATAGCAGGGTCATATACCCCTTTTACAATCATTGTTCTCAAAGGGACATTGGGATGGTTCATTTTAGGATTCACATGGAGTTTTGCCATTGCTGGAATCGTAATGAAACTCTTCTTTACAGGAAGATTTGAAAAACTCTCTACAATATTGTATGTTTTGATGGGATGGCAAATCATTTTTGCTATGAAACCACTCTCAAATAATCTTTCAAATGAAGGGGTGGAATTATTATTTTATGGAGGACTCTTTTATACAATTGGCGCATTATTTTATTCTCTTAAAAAGATCCAATACAATCATGCAATTTTTCATGTATTTGTGGTTTTGGGAAGCTTTTGTCATTTTTTAACGGTATATTTTTACATATAAGTTGAATTTTTTAATAAAAAACTTTCATAAACAAAAATATATTGTACCTTTGGTGTACCTAATTAGATTTAGGTGTAAATAAATCTTATTTTAGGGGGTAGATTTATTAAATTTCCTCGGACTGTAAAGTCCGAGGTTTTTTTATACAAAACGATGAAAAAGTAAGGAGTTGATTTTTCGTATTTTTGCAACATATCTTTTTATTTTAGTCAATTGACAAGCCACACAATTTTTTATTCCAAGGTTAAAGATATTCCTAAAAATATATGGGAGGAGTTAGATTCTTCCTCCAATGTTTATTTTACTTTGGAGTATTTGTCAGCGATTGAAAAAAACAATTCTCATTTGCAATTTTTTTATGTTATTTTAAAAAATGATCAACAAAAAGCCATTGCCTTTGCGTCTGTACAAATAATTAATTTCTATTTGAATTCCATCGAGAGTGAATTTTCAAACCCTCTAAAAAAACTTTCGTCAATTCTAAGAAAATTAAAAATTTTCCCTAAAGAAAAGCCATTAAAAGTGCTAAACTGCGGCAACACCTTTGTCAGTGGTGAACACGGGATTTTTGTTAAAGATGGTCAAAATAAGTTCCTTATTTTAAAAAAAATAGCAAAAGAGATTTATCATTACACTCAAAATAATAATCAATTAGACTCTATTGATATTTTTATAATGAAGGATTTTGCAGCCAATTCTTTAAAGATTAGTAATCAACTGATTAATTTTGGATATTATTCTTTCAATGCGGAACCCAATATGAAATTAAAAATTGATCAAAGATGGTTAAGTTTTGAGGATTATCTTGGAGCATTAAAAACAAAATTTAGAATCAAAGCAAAAAAAGCATTACAATTGAGTAGTGATCTTTTAGTAAAAGATATTAATGCCGAAAATTTTGAGGATCAAGTTTCTCAAATGACAGAGCTTTACAAAAGAGTAGTTTCAAAAGCCTCTTTTAATTTAGATGAATTCAACCTAGCTACTTTTAAAGATTTGAAACAAAATTTAGGGGATTCTTATATTTTAAAATCTTATTGGATCGAAAATAAAATGGTAGGATTTATGTCAGGAGTGATTTACAATAAAAATTTTGATGCTCATTTTGTAGGAATAGATTATGAGTTGAACAAACAAAAAGCAATTTATCAAAGGATGTTATATGATTATATAGAGATTGCTATTGTTAAAAAAGTATCACTATTAAATTTTGGAAGAACTGCAAGTGAAATTAAAAGTTCTGTTGGAGCAACCCCGGAACATTTAACATTATATATTCGACATCAAAAAACGATCACAAATAAAATTTTAAAATTATTTTTGCTCAAAATCCATCCCAAAGAATATCATCAAAAATTTCCATTTAAAAACGACATCTAAACTCTATGAAAACAGTAGATGATTTAATTAAAATTTTAACTTTAGAAAAAAAAGATTCCCATACTTTTTCTGGAGTCAGTAAAACCATGGGGAGTCCAATTGTTTTTGGAGGTCAAGTATTAGCTCAAGCATTGCATGCGGCTTATCAAACAATTCCAAAAGAACGTTTTGTCCATTCGTTACATTCTTATTTTTTATTGCCTGGGGATTTGTCATTACCCATTACATATAAGGTTACAGAGATGAGTAATGGAGGAAGTTTTTCCTCAAGAAGAGTTACTGCATTGCAAAAAGGGAAAACAATTTTCATTTTGGCGGCTTCTTTTCACAAAAAAGAAAAAGGACATGAACATCAAGTGTCTATTAGTCCTACTATTAAACAGCCGGAGGAACTTTCAAGTTGGAGCGAAATGTTGGCCCAATATCAAGACTACTTGCCAAGTAAAATGAAGAATTTTTTAAGTATTGAAAGACCCATAGATTTCAAACCTGTGATCGTTTCAAACCCTTTGGAACAAAAAGATCTGCCTGCTTCAGAGGATGTTTGGTTCAAATTAAAAGGAGAAACTCGTCATTTAGATGCCACCTTGAAACAACAAATACTCACTTATATTTCTGATTATAATATTTTAAATGCAGCCTTAAAACCGAATGCAAGTAAAGCGAACTTTGGGAATACACAAATGGCAAGTTTAGATCATTCTATGTGGTTTTTTAGAGATTTTGATTTTGACGATTGGATGCTATTTTCTGTGGTCTCACCGAGTACTTCTGGAGCAAGAGGATTGGTTACTGGAAATATTTTTACTCGAGAGGGGACATTGATTGCAACGGTTGCTCAAGAAGGATTATTAAGACCTAAAAATAAATAAATGGATGTTTTTATCTATGTTTTGAGTGTGAATGGTTTCATTTTTATATTGAGCTTGATTTTGTATTACATTCCACCCAAGAAAATCAATCATTTTTATGGTTATCGAACTCAAAGAACAATGAATGATAAAAATTGTTGGGACTTTGCCAATCACTTGTTCAGTATCTCTTTGGTTAAATATTCAGGAGTGAGTTTGATAGCAACATTGCTATTAACATTTTTAAATCCTTCAATGATGAGTTCATGGATTCCTATGGGATTGGCAATTTTCACACTATTGATAGCCGTGATGAAAACCGAAAAGGGTTTGAATGAAAATTTTGATAAAGAAGGAAATAGAAAAACTAAAAAGTAGTAATTAAGGAGAAAGAAAAATTTCTTCCTGGAGCAGAAATTCCAGAGGCAAATTCTCTGTAATGTTCGTCAAAAATATTGCTAACAATTGTTTGTAGTTTCCAATTTTTATTGAAGATATAACTGCTATTCAAACCAAAACTAATCCAACTTGGGGATCCAAAATACATATCCAAGTCATTGGATGCATTTTCATCAACAACAGGAGTTAAATCATGATTGTCAATTCCTTCACTTAAATTAAAAGTTGAGATATCTTTTTTACTATTGAATCGAACAGAGGCACCCAATTGTAGTTTTTTATCTGTGTAATTTATATCAAACTGACCAAATAGTGGAGGAATGGATGACAATGGTTCATTGGTGTCATAGGTTTTCCCTTTTGTATAGGTGATGAATCCAGAAGAATTAATTTTATCGGTTAATTTTCCTTGATAATTGAATGTATAACCAAAAATGTAAGCGTTTCCTCTATTTTGGTTTGCAACAATGTTTGCCATATCATCATCATATGATAATTCATGGCCGTCCATATAAAAATCATCTCTAATGATATAGTGTTTTAATAGAGTATAATAAGTATTAAAGCCAATTTTAAACTTTTTCTTATTAAAGTATTTTTGTACTCCAATTTCTGAGCTATATGCATACTCTGGTTTTAAGTAAATGTTTGGAACAGTGATATCCCCTGCTTTTTCTCTGATACGACCAACATCATCGATGTTTGGAGATCTAAATCCAGATGATAAAACAGTATTTAATTGCCAAGTTTTGGTTGGGTTGAATACATAGCCAATCGTTGCGGTTAAAGCTGAATTGTCCAACTTGATTTTTGGTTGAGTTAAGGGGATCATAGATAAATCTATCCATTCTGCTTTTAAATTTGTTTGTGTAAAACGAATCCCCGTACTAAGGGTAGATTTAGAACTTAAGTCATGACGATATCCAATGTAGGCAGCATAGCTATCATAGGTGCTCCCACCGTCAGGATATCGTGATTGTACTAAAAAATCACCAGAAAATCCAACAATTTCATTTCCAGATACATTTAAAGTTTTTCCATATGCATTAGATGCAACATCATTGTGAGAAAACTCAAAACCATAATTCAAACTCTTGTTTTTATTTTGTTGAATGGGAATGGAAAAATCACCATTGATACTAAAGATACTCACATTTTCATTTCTGTATGACCGATCAAGACTTGAAAATTTTCTCTGTATTCTAGATTCTTTGATCTGCTGATATGCCAATGTAAAAGTCCCTTTATCTAGCCATGTTTTTTTAGGATTAATAACCAATTGAGGAGAAATTAATAAGCGTTGCTGAGGGCCATAATACCATTCTGCAAACTTTAAATTTCCTTCACCCATCTCATCCAATCTGTCAAATCTTGGGATGTTCGATGAAGTTGAGAATTGAAAATTAAGTTTTAAATCTGTTTTGTCATTCAAAGGGATGAAAAATTTTTGGAGAACATCTGTTTGGCTATACCCTGAATTTCGTTGCAAATTTGGGTCAGAATTGATACTTGGCGTTTCAGAAAAATAAGTGTCAGTATTTTCGGAATAATGAAACACTTTCCCCCAATCATTAAATCCGTGAGTTCTTCGTTTCCCCATTTTTAAATCTCCAAAATCACTGAAAGAAATGGTTGTTAATGATCCCCACTTTTTGGTGTTAATTTCCACAGAGGCATTTGATGTAATTTCATTATTGACTGAAGAAAACCGATTGAAAAAACGAGTTTTGACTTTTGTTTCAGAAGACAAATTAGGGGTTTTTGTATAGTAATGAATGACTCCTCCTAGTGCATCAGAACCATAGATAACTGAGGATGGACCAAAAACAACTTCTGTTCTTTCTAACTGATCTGGAGAAACTGTAATCGAATTTTGTAAATGACCTTTTCTGTAGATGGCATTGTTCATTCGTACTCCATCAACGACCAGAAGAACTCGATTTGATTCCATTCCTCTTATGACTGGACTTCCTCCACCCATTTGAGATTTTTGAACTTTAATTCCAGGAATGGTAGCTAAAATTTCAGCAGATGTTTGTGGAGATAATTGTTCAATCTCTTTGGCTGTGATAACTTCTACTCTTTCTGCAATTTTATTGGATGTTGCTTTCTCTTTAAAAACAGATAAGATTACTTCATCTAATTGCTCAGATTGTTTTGTTAGATAAACAACGTAGTTGTCATTTTTTAAACTTTTTTTTCTCTTTGTAGCTAGAGCATAAGAGATGTGAGAAAAAAGAATGACATCTTGCTCTTTCGCTGAGGAAATATCAACAATTCCATTTTTGTTTGTTGAAGAACTGAATGATTCTTTTTCAGAAAAAACAGTTACGTTTGGAATTGGCTTTCCACTTTCTTTGTCAATGACTTTCACTTTTTGAGCAAAAGAAGTGGTTGTAATCAAAAAAAGCATAAAATATCCTATCGTCTTCATCTACTATATACTGTTTCTAAAACTTTTAGAGATCTAGGTTCTTTAAATCCGGCCAAATGTAATTCAAAATATTGAATTAAAATGTGTAATAATTTTTGTCTTTCAGTTTTTGAAAGGTTCATTTTATCTAACTCATCAAAATTTGTGCCTAAAAGCCTTTTTAATAAAATTAATTCATCTCCAAATACAATATTTTTACTTGTTTGTTCATTTGAAAAAATACCTTCCTCTAGGTGAAATCCTGATTTAGTTGACTGAGATAGGTCTGGATAGAATCCCAAAAATTTGGTGAGATTCAACATAAAAAGTAAATGAAAATTTGAAACATCTTGATGAGAATCAAACCATTTAAGAGAATTTTCTAAATAATCATACAATAATACATTATTTTCTTGCTCCTGAATTGCATTTCCTAAAACCTCTGAGAGAAATAGCACAATCGACTGTTTCACCATTGAAGTATGAATGGATTTGTATACATAATTTACCTGTGCTTCTTTCAAGTTTTGTAAACTTCTTTTTTCATTGTGTGAAGAAACAATTGTTAGCTGTGTTAATGGGAGAAAATAGGCTGCTTTTAGCTTTCCTTTTTTTGATTTTAATATTCCTTTTAATAAATAAGACACCAATCCAACTTCTTTCGTGTATAATTTAACAATTAGACTCGTATCTCGATATTTAATTGTACTAATGACGATCGCTTTTGTATTGACAACTTGCATTAATTGATGATTGCAATTTTAGTTGTTGATGTTTCACTGGCATCTTCATTGGCCAATAAAACAATATAAATCCCTGAAGCAACTTTATTTCCTGCCAAATTAGTTTTGTTCCAAACAACCTTTCCTCCCTGTAATTGTTGACCTTCAATAACATTGGTTTCAAAAACTAAATTTCCAGCAACATCTAAAATTTTCACATTGGTTCCTTTTGGTAAATTTGTTTCATTTCGCCCGCTAATGCTAACGGTGTTATGGAACTTACGAACAGGATTTGGATATGCATACACTTCTCCTAGTGATTCTCCAAAAGGAGCAACATTGCTATTGTAAGCAACGACTCCTTTATCGGTTGCAAAATAGACTTTACCGGTTTCTTTATCAACAGAAATTTTAACGATTCTATCAGAAGGCAAGGGGGAGTTTTCTGAACTGAATGTAGCAATGGTTCTTTGGCCATTAGGATTTGTATAGACGGCACCACCATTGTCAGTTCCAAACCATTTATTGTTGGCACCATCCACAACTATGGAGGTAACAAACTGATCTCCTAGTAGTTTTTTAGCAATCCCATCTTCTTCAAAAATAATGGGTCGAGCATCCACAACATCATCGTCAAAAACAGAAGAAGCGTTGTTGAAAACGACCAAACCGGAGATGGTTCCGATCCAAATTCTATTGTCTCTGTCTACGGCAACACTTTCAACTTTTGCATTGGGTAAACTTCCTTGAGTAATTGAAGTTGAGAGCCCTCTTACCCTATTACCAGTCTCGTTAAAGGCAATAATACCGTCAGCCCTGGTTCCAATCCATACAGTATTGTTTCTGTCGATGGCAATTTCAGAAAGTCCAAACGAATTTTCTGGTTTGCCTGCACTGATATCATATCCACTCCAAATCCCATTTGAAAATTTTTTCAATTCATTGGGAACTCCAATATTCATTAACCATAAATTTCCTTGATTGTCAAATGCAGACCCAGAAATTCTTATGGTGACTCTGTTTGCAATGCTCTCTACGATATCCTCAAGTTCACTATTCAAATGATTGTAAAAATTAGTAACCGTATTGTCTTCGACTACAAACAAGCCCCCGGTATTGTAGGTGTCAATCAAGGGAGTATCTCCATAACCACTGATGTAAACTTTATTGCTATTTGAAGGATCTATGGAAATATCTACCAAATCAGGAAAAGGATTCAGTGGGTCGTTCTTTGCGGTAAACCAAGACTCTCCATCATAATGAGTATATCCTAACTCTCGTTTTGACGGAGCATAAGTTGGACCATACCCTCCGTAGACCAACCACAGTTCATTGTTTTGTGAACTCAATGAAAACACATCATTAGAAATGGGTCCTTCAGGATGGATTTCCAAATAGTCAGGAACATTTGTAAATGTAGAATTTAAAATACCATATTGATGGGTCCCCAAAAATAGATCATCATCTTCTGCATATGCTGTGTTAAGCGTATAATCAAAATCTACATCAGCAGTATTTTCTATAATTTGAACTAGGTTTGTATCAAAAACAACGAAAGAATCTTCAAAAGCAACAGTAAGATTTGTCGATGAAGCTTTCATTCCGCGAATATTTTCGAAAAAATCGATGATGAAAACCAACTCATCTGTTTCTTTTAATTCAAATAATTTTGTATCAAGAGTTGTGTAAATTTTATCATTGAAAACGGTGATATTATTAAATGAATTATTACCAAATGTTATCTGTGACCAATTGTTATAATCAATTAAGTTTGGGTCGTTAACAGCAGCATAAAAAAGACCATTATTTGTTGCGGCATAGATACGCTCATTCAAAACAGTAATTTGATTTATTTTTTCATCACTCGAATTATTTCCAATAAAAAAAGTATCACCAAACTCCAATTGATTGATATCATACTCAACAATTGCAAAAGAAGTTGACAAATAAAGTGTTCCTTGGGATTCAAAAATAGCATTGATACTTTTTTCACCAGATTGATTAAAACTTACAATATCAGAGGAAGCAGTAATGCTTCCGTCAGGATCGACAACCTCTAATAAGCCATTTTCATAGCCTATTACCAATCTACCTGTTGTTATACTATAGTGAACTGCTGTGGTTGTTTCTCCAGACAAACCTTGAACAGAGGATATTTTTTGTGTCTCTTGGCTGATAAGATCATAGGTGAATATTGCATTGTCTGATAGAGCGTATATCCTATTGTCAACTTTCACAAAATCTTTGACATTGTTGTATGAGAAAAAGTCTTCCCAAGAATCGCTGTAATCTTCTTGAGCAGAAACTAACGAAGGCAAAGAAAATAAGAGAAGGAATAGAATTTTTCTCATTTAGGCAAATTGAAATCAAATATATTTATTTCTTCCAACATTAACGATAATTCTCTTACATTAGTACAAACGATTGAATGAAATGCAACTAGAAATAGAAAGAAAATTTTTAATCAAAAGCGATGAATTTAAAAGACTCAGTTTTAAAAAGAAACATATCGTTCAGGGGTATTTGAACTCCAATCATGATCGAGTGGTTAGAATTAGGATTACTGATGATATCGGGTATATCACGGTAAAAGGAGCTTCTGATGAAACGGGTGTAAAAAGAGTTGAGTGGGAAAAAGAGATTCCATTGAAAGAAGCCAAAGAATTAATCAACCTATGTGAAAAAGGAATCATTGAAAAGTACAGATATTATCATCGCTTTGGAGATCATCTGTTTGAGATCGATGAATTTTTAGGAATCAATAAAGGACTTTGTATCGCAGAAGTGGAACTAAAGCACGAAAATGAAATTTTTCAAAAGCCTTCGTATTTAGGGAAAGAAGTTACAGGTGAAAATAAATATTACAATTCCAATCTAACCAAGTCTCCATTCAATGAATGGGGAAAAAACTAATGATGAGTTGCGATGACTATTTTTCAATGCCAGTGGCTAACATTATTTAAAAGCATTCAATCCAGTAATATCCAAACCAGTAATTAGTAAGTGAATGTCGTGAGTTCCTTCATAAGTAATCACACTTTCTAGATTCATTGAATGTCGCATGATCGAATATTCTCCACTAATTCCCATACCTCCTAACACTTGCCTTGCTTCACGAGCAATTTGAATGGCCATTTCTACATTGTTTCTTTTGGCCATGGATATTTGTGCAGAGGTGGCTTTATCTTCATTACGTAATACCCCCAGACGCCAAGTCAATAACTGGGCTTTTGTGATTTCAGTAATCATTTCAGCTAATTTCTTTTGTTGCAATTGAAACTGACCAATCGGTTTTCCAAACTGGCTTCGTTCTTTACTGTAACGTAAAGCAGTATCGTAACAATCCATAGCGGCTCCAATAGCTCCCCAAGCAATTCCATAACGAGCCGAATCTAAACATCCTAATGGTGCTCCCAAACCAGACTTATTTGGCAACAAATTTTCCTTGGGAACTTTGACGTTGTCAAAGATTAATTCTCCTGTCGAAGAAGCACGTAAAGACCATTTGTTATGGGTTTCAGGGGTAGAAAATCCTTCCATCCCTCGTTCAACGATGAGTCCATGAATTCGCCCTTCTTCATTTTTTGCCCAAACAACAGCTATTTGAGCAATGGGTGAATTTGAGATCCACATTTTTGCTCCATTCAAAAGATAGTGGTCCCCCATATCTTTATAATGAGTTGTCATTCCTCCAGGATTGGATCCATGATCAGGTTCAGTCAACCCAAAGCACCCCATCCATTCACCAGAAGCTAATTTTGGCAAATATTTCTGACGCTGTTCTTCGTTTCCGTATTTCCAAATCGGATACATCACTAAAGAGGATTGAACGGATGCGGTGGATCTAACTCCAGAATCACCTCTTTCAATTTCTTGCATGATCAAACCATATGAAATTTGATCTAGACCTGCCCCACCATATTGTTCGGGAATGTATGGGCCAAAAGCACCTATTTCCGCAAGCCCACTAATGATTTGGGTAGGGAACTCAGATTTTTGAGCATATTCTTCAATAATTGGGGAAACATCTCTTTTCACCCATTCCCTAGCAGCATCTCTTACGAGTTTGTGCTCTTCGGTTAATAAATCATCCAAATGATAGTAGTCGGGAGCTTGAAATAAATCTGGTTTCATGGTCTATATTTTGTTTAGAGACATCAAATTTAAAGAATAGATGTTAAATGAGAACAGGTTTGAATATATTTTTAACGATTTAAAAATTTTGAAAGTAGTAGATGAAAATGGTGTACCCCTTTTTCTCTGGTTGGAGAAAATCTTCCTGTTTTGTAAAAAGAGGAAAGAATTCCCTTTTGAACATTTTCTACAACCTCCTCATCTTCCTCCTCTACTTTGTCAAGATTGCTACCTGCTCCTTTGTCTAGTTTTGAAGGATCAAGAACATAACTGATAAAAGAAACTTTTGATTGATTGATCGATCTTGGTTGTACAATATTAATGGACAATCCCCATGGATAAAAGTTGAACATCATATTAGGGAAAATCCAAAAATAATAGGCAGCAACATTCTTTCCATAATCAATATGATCTTTTGGAAGATTAAAAATTTCTTCACTATCATCAGAATAGCCAATTTGCAGGTTGCAATGTTTGTAAATGATTGTTTCGTAGCTTCCATAATCCAGTACTTCATTTAAACCTTCATGAACAAACGGGACATGAAAACCCTCAAGATAATTGTCACAATATAAAGCCCAATTAGCTTGAACTATAAAGTTTTTACCAAGTGTCTCATCCAATTTAAATTGATCAATCGGTAAAAAACCGATACGTTCTTCCATCACATCAATCACTTCTTGAAAATCAAAACTTGGATTCAAACCAGCAAATAATAAATGACCCCATTTTTTAACTGGAAATTCGTGTAAATGATCACAAGGGCGAGGAAAATTTTTAGCTTCTTTAAATTCTGGCATTGATTCAAACCTTCCATTCAAATTAAATCTTCTCCCATGATAAGAACAAATAAGTTTTTTCGATTTTCCTGAATTCAATGCCAAGATATTCCCTCTGTGTGTACAAACATTTGAAAGACAATGAATCTTTTGTTCTCTGTCTTTGGTGAGAAGCATTGGTTCTGAGATAAAGCCGTCTAGTAAGGTGAAAGGAAATATTGATTGTGAATCTGATATCAAGTGTTCATCACCAACCCATTGCCAAGAATTCAAAAAAATTTTTTCCTTTGTCGCTTCAAAAACCGTTGGGTCCTTGTAAAAGGAGCTCGGAAGCGTTTCAGATTTTGAAATATCAGGATCAATATGAAAATTCATTTATATTATTTAATTGTATATTTAGAATGTAATATGCTTCTAAAAATACGCAATTAAAATGAGTTTTAAGAACTAATAAAGAGATTAAATCAAGTTGTTTTTTAGCAATTATTTTTTTAGTTCAATCCAAAGATTTTTATATTTAGTTAGGTTTAATTACGTTTGAAAATTATTGGTGAATTTTCCTCTAATGAAGCAATGAAATAAATGAAAATAAAAAAAACATATCACTCAGAATATTTAACTTTAGAATCCGTTTTTTTAAAAACTGCTGAGGACGCATTTCGGTCAGAGGAGGCATTGGCAAATCAATGGCAAACTTTAAATTATCTTTCCAAACCGAGTTTTAAAAAATCAATAGAAGAATACGAGAATTTTAAATCATTGTTTACCACCAAAAACATTGAAACTTGGTTTTTCCCTTCAAATGAAAAAGTACAAATAGACTCTATTTATTGTAGGGATGCTTCCCTAGTGACAGATTTTGGAATCATCATTTGCAATATGGGTAAAAAAGGGAGACGTAATGAACCCATGGCCCAATTAAATGCCTATCAGAAAAATGATTTTAAGATTTTAGGGGAAATTGAATATCCTGGAACTCTTGAGGGAGGAGATGTTGCGTGGTTAGATACCAAAACATTGGCCGTAGGGCATACTTACAGGACAAATTTGGAAGGAATTCGTCAACTAAAAAATTTATTGACCCCAAAAGGAATTGAAGTTCTTGTTGTAGAGTTGCCTCATTACAAGGGAAAAGAAGATGTCTTTCATTTGATGTCCATTTTAAGTCCTGTTGATTTTAATTTGGCTGTTGTATACTCTCCTTTAATGCCAATAAGTTTTCGAAATCAATTGTTAGATCGAGGGTTTGAGTTGATAGAAGTTCCTGAAGTGGAATTTGATTCCATGGCGTGTAATGTCCTAGCAATTGCGCCAAGAGTTTGTGTGATGGTTAAAGGAAATCCAGTAACACAAAGATTACTTGAGGAGTCGGGATGTCAAGTTTTTTCTTACAAAGGAGATGAAATTAGTATCAAAGGAGGGGGTGGTCCAACTTGTTTAACAAGGCCCATGAAAAGAATCCTATCTTGAAGAAAGCTTTTCTCTTTCGAGAGAATTAATTTTTAAGATATTCCTTTTAAAAATGGCCTTTTCAGTAAGTTTGTAATCATGAAAAATACGTTAGAAAAAAAAGAGAGATTAAAAAGTAAAAAGTTGATAAAAAAACTTTTTGAGGATGGCAATGCTATAAAAAAATTCCCACTAAGATTGATTTATCTATCCGTTGGTACTCTTTCATCAAAATCTACTCAAGTTTCTTTTTCTGTTCCCAAACGAAATTTTAAAAAAGCAGTTGACAGAAATAGGATCAAAAGACTATTGAGAGAGGCCTATCGTCAAGAAAAAAATGAAATATTGGATGCCTCTTCTTTGTCATGTGTTTTTATGATCACCTATATAGGCAAAACAGAACCCCTTTTTTCTGACATTCAGAAAACGATTCGAGAAGTTTTAACCTCATTAAATCAAAAAATACAAGAATGATCTTTGGAGACAAAATAAAAAAATATACAGTTGTATTTCTTTTTCTAGGAATGATTTCTCTTACATTATCATTCAAGTCAAATTTTTTCGAAGTAGCAAAACAGATAGAAATTTACACCACCCTGTTTAAAGAATTAAATATCTACTATATAGATGAAATTAACCCTGCTGAGCTGACTTCTAAAGTCATTAAAAATACGCTCAAAGATTTGGATCCATACACAAATTATTTTGATGAACAGGAGGTTGAAAAAGAAACCATTAGAAGAGAAGGTGCATATGCAGGAATTGGTATCTCTGTTTTTTATGATCCAAAGGGGATCCTCATAAAAGAAGTTTATAAAGGGTTTGAAGCCGATCAAAAAAAATTAAAAGCAGGGGATATCATTACCAAGGTGGGAGATCAATCACTTTTAAATATGGACAAGGCTCAAATGTCAGAAATGCTGAAAGGAGCAATTAACCAACCCATAGATATAGAAATCCTTAGAAACGGAACAACTATAAAACGTACAGTTGTTCCTGAAAAAGTAGTTTTAAACCCTGTCCCTTTTTATGATTTAATAGATCAAGAAACAGGATATATAGTCTTAACTAAATTTAATTTAAAAGCATCTTCTGAGGTAAAAAAAGCATTCAAGGAATTGAAAAGCCGAGGGATGAAAAATTTAATTTTTGATTTAAGAAGTAATCCAGGAGGTTCTTTAGGAGAAGCCATAAATATTGCAAATTTCTTTTTGCCCAAAGGAAGTACCATAGCAATGACAAAAGCAAAAGTTAAAAAGTGGAGTTCTGTATATAAAGCGTTGAATACTCCATTGGATACAGAAATTCCATTGACTGTTTTAATTAATGGGAATTCAGCTTCAGCGTCTGAAATTGTTGCTGGAGCTTTACAAGATTTTGATAGAGCTGTCATTGTTGGAGAGCGTTCTTTTGGAAAAGGATTGGTTCAGAAGTATAGACCATTGACTTATGGTACCCAATTAAAGCTAACCATTTCTAAATATTACACTCCAGCTGGCAGATGTATCCAAGAATTAGATTACTCAAGTAGAGATGAACAAGGGAATGTTCCTAAGTTTTCTGATGGGATGGTAAATTCTTTCAAAACAAAAAATGGTAGAACGGTGTATGATGGAGGAGGAATTTTACCGGATGTAGTTGTTGGCTATCCTAAAAGAAATACAACGACAAATAAATTGATTCAATCAAGAGCTATTTTTAATTATGTCACAGATTATGTTGACCAACATCCAACAATTAATTCTGCAACTGATTATTCATTTTCTAAAATTGAGTTTACTGACTTTTTAGAATACATCACCCAATCAGATACTGTTTTTAAAACAAGTCAACAAGACCTGTATTTACAAGCGTTCAATGCAACAAAGGGGCAAAATATTTTTACGAAAGAACATCAATATATCATGAAGAAATTAAATCAACAAAAGATTTCAAATCTTAGTGAGGATCAAGAATATTTATCGGATTTAATTCAAGGTGAAATTTTGAAAAGATTTTATTATTTAGAAGGAACTTATCAAAATAATTTAAAAAACGACAAGGTTATATTAAAAGCATTTGAAATTCTTAAGAAGAATCGTCAATACAATAGGATTTTAAAAAAGAGCTGACATTTTCTAATTTTTTATCTTTGAAGCCTAAAACAATATGTTAGAAAAAAAACATCAAGAAAGAACAAGAGCTCAAGAATCTACAAATGCAATTGAGAGGCTATACATTTCTATGCGTCATTTGTTTAGCAGGGGGTTTTATAAGCCGATGGGTGTTTCAGGTGAAACTTTACGCAAGTCATTGTTATTACTTCAACCTGAAGTTTATGGATCCATTGCAGAAGAACGTGTAGAACTAGATGGACTGAGATATGTAATTGAGCGGCTACCGAAAGGAATTGAAGAGTGTCAATTTATTAATTTAACTGCAGATGAAGGGTATGATAAATCCCATTTTAAAGTAATCATACCAGAGAAAAGAAGAAGGAATTGTTATCGAATTGATCAGGATCAAATGAATATAGAAATTACGAGAGGAAGATCTGAAATCTATGATATTTTAACGCATCTTACTTTTTTATTCATCGAGTCTCATAAAATTAAAGATCGAGTTTTGTTAAATTCTAATGAAAGTGTTTCAAGAGAATGGACTAATTTGGAAGATGTTATCACGAATCAAAAAACACTTTCAGACAAGCAAAGAGAAATTATTTATGTGCATTTAGGGAATATTCTAGGAAGAACCTATGAAGAAATTGTCTCTGCATATAACACGTTTACTTCGTCTGAAAATCCCAATCGTTTTTTTCATATCATTTATTGGCTTGGAAAACTAGCCATTAACGAAACCTGTCATGAAAAAAAGAGAGCCATCAACTTTAGTTCTGTTCTTCGGGATAGTATTGGTCACCATATTTATGGAGAAATATGGGCCAATAATATCAAAAAAGAACTTAAACATAACGATCTCTTGAACAGACCTATACACATTATAAGTGCCAACATGCATAGTGTTTTGAATACTATTTATGCTGGCTGTTCGTTACCTACTATAGCCGAAGGTCGAAAAGGTTTCGAATTGTATGAGTTGTTGAGTAAAGAGGATAGCAAACCTTTGCAGAAAAAAATTAAAGAATATGCTTCTAAAAATGGGTTGATTTTTATAAAAGATACTTCAGGAACCAATATCAATGTTCAGATTATTGATACTCAAAAGTTAGATCTAAATAAAACTCAATTTAAGAAAGTTAATTCTTTAGATGAAGAACCTGTACTTATTGTAATGGACTATGCTTTCGGTGAACAAGCATATGAGACCATGGATGAATTATTGAAACCATACAAAGAAAATGGACAAACCACTCATTTAAATGTTAGCTCTATTTCAATCATGGGGAAAGCAGGAATTTTAGAGGGAGGTAAAGGAGATATCATGATTCCTTCTGCCCATGTTTTTGAGGGAACAGCAGATAATTATCCTTTTATCAATGAATTGTCTAAAGAAGATCTTGAAGGTTTTGGGGTCTCATCTTTTGATGGAACAATGGTCACAGTCTTAGGGACTTCATTACAAAACAAAGACCTTTTAAAGTTTTTTCATGATTCCACATGGGATGTGATTGGTCTTGAAATGGAGGGAGCTCATTATCAAAAAGCAATTCAAGCAGCCTCTAAAATACGAGGAAATATCTCAGAGGATGTCAAAGTACGTTATGCGTATTATGCCTCTGACAATCCGTTAGAAACTGGGGCAACTTTGGCGTCAGGAGGACTTGGAATGTCCGGAGTGACTCCGACGTATGCAATTACACACAAAATACTAGAACAAATTTTTTAACAAAACGAATATCATGTCAAGAAATCAAAATAACAACGAAGAAGAGGTAGACTTAGGGTCTTTATTTGTAATCATTGGGAAAGGATTTAAAAATTTCTTCAATTTTATTGGAAATATATTTAGGGAATTTTTTCATACACTCATTTTAGTACTGATTTTCTTAAGAGCTCACATAGTGAAGTTCATTCTAGCAGCATTAATTGGTGGATCCATTGGAGCTTTTTTAGAAAATTCTGAAGAAACCAAATACGTATCCAATCTTATAGTTAACCCTAACTTTGAAAGTACAAAACAACTTTATAAAAACATTGCTTATTACAATAATTTAATTACTCAGGAAAAGCTTGATGAATTGGCATCGACATTCGATATTGATACAACTAAAGCCTCCTCTTTAAAAAAGTTTGACATCACACCAGTAATCAATAAAAATGATGTTATTAATGCTTACGATGAATTTATAACAGAAGTGGATACCTTAACGGTAAAAAGTTTTGATTTTGAAGAATTTGAAAACAGCTTTACTGATTTTGATTATTTAAATCACAACATTGAGGTAGAGGCTACTCAAAGTGATGTTTTTAGTGATTTGGAGAAAGTGATTGTTGAATCGATAGAAAAAAATGATTATTTCAGGAGAATAAAAACATTGACAAAAGAAAATCTCTCTACTAGAGATTCTATCTTAAGAGTTAATTTTAATGAAGTAGATTCGTTGCGAAGTGTGTATATGAAGGCACTGTTAGAAGGGGCTAAAAATAGTTCAACAGGAACCAATATTGACCTTGGAGGGACTAATAAAACTGCCAAAGAAAATGAGTTATTTGAAATAGACAGAAGGATCATATATGATTTAAACCAAACCTATGAAGAAATTGCTGATAAATCTGATGTGATCAATGTCATATAAAATTTTCAATACATAGGATCTGAATTAAAAGGAATTAGAAAGAATTACATATTCATTTTGTCAGTAGGAGCAATTTTATTAACATTCTTTTTAATTCTTTTACTTGAATTAAATACCTACCTGGCCAATTATAAAAAAGAATAAATGAATCGGATTTTGGTTACTGGAGGTGCCGGTTTTATAGGCTCAAATTTCATTTCATATCTATTGAGAAATCATCAAACTGTCGAAATAGTCAATCTGGATTTACTCACTTATGCAGGAAATTTGGAAAATTTATCAGAATGTGTATCTAATAAAAGATATTCCTTTGTAAAAGGAGATATTTGTGATGAAGAATTGGTCAAATCACTTTTTGGGAAATATGATTTTGATGGAGTGATTCATTTTGCGGCAGAATCACATGTTGATAATTCAATCAAAAGCCCTGACACTTTTATCAGAACCAATGTTTTTGGCACCTTTGTTTTGTTAAATACAGCAAAAAACCATTGGCTGGATCAGCCTCATTTGATTAAACCGTCTCATAATAACTCACGATTTTTACATGTTTCAACCGATGAGGTTTATGGGTCGCTCGGAGATACGGGACTATTTACAGAAAATACTCCTTATGCACCGAACAGCCCTTACAGTGCCTCAAAAGCATCTTCAGATTTCATGGTTAGAAGTTATTTTCACACCTACGGATTGAATGTTGTTACGACGAATTGCTCAAACAACTATGGGCCTAAACAACATGATGAAAAATTAATTCCAACCATCATTAGAAAAGCACTTTCTGGTGAGAATATCCCCATTTATGGTGATGGAAATAATATAAGAGATTGGTTGTATGTAGAAGACCATTGCAAAGGGATTGAGTTGGTTTTTAACAATGGGAATAGTGGAGAAACATACAATATAGGAGGTAAGAATGAGCAGAACAATTTATACATAGCAAACAAAATATGTGAAATTTTAGATAAAATCCATCCTAAAGAAATCTCGTACAAAAAGCAGATTTCTTTTGTTACTGACAGACCTGGTCATGATTATAGGTATGCAATCGATGCAAGTAAGTTAGAAAAAGAATTAGCTTGGCAAGCAGATGAAAATTTTGAATCAGGAATTATTAAAACAATTGAGTGGTATTTAAAAAAATATAAAAATTAGATGAAAGGAATCATTTTAGCAGGAGGCTCTGGGACAAGATTACATCCCATGACTTTGTCAGTAAGCAAACAATTAATGCCCGTTTATGACAAGCCAATGATTTATTATCCAATTTCAACATTAATTTCAGCCGGAATTCATGAAATTTTAATCATTTCAACTCCTAGTGATATTCCTTTGTTTAGAAAACTTCTAGGGGATGGAACCAAAATTGGTTGTTCTTTTGAGTATGCTGTTCAAGATGAACCTAACGGATTGGCTGAGGCGTTTATTATTGGTGAATCTTTTATTGGAAAGGATAAAGTTGCCTTAATTTTGGGAGATAATATTTTTTATGGAGGAGGTTTATCATCACTTCTAAAATCAAATAACAATCCTGAAGGAGGAATTATCTTTGCATACCATGTTCATGATCCTGAACGTTATGGAGTCATTGAGTTTAATGAGAACGGAAAAGCAATTTCAATAGAAGAAAAACCCTCAGAACCCAAATCAAACTATGCAGTGCCAGGAATTTATTTTTATGATAACTCAGTGATAGAGGTTGCTAAGAATATCAAACCAAGTAATCGAGGGGAATTAGAAATAACGGATGTGAATAAAGCATATTTAGAGATGGGAAAATTAAAAGTAAGTGTTCTCGATAGAGGAACAGCTTGGTTGGATACAGGGACTTTTCATTCCTTACATCAAGCTTCTCAATTTGTACAAGTGATTGAAGAAAGACAAGGCTTAAAAATTGGAGCTATTGAAGCTGCTGCTTATCAAAGTGGATTTATTACAAAAGAGCAATTACATCATTTAGCAAAACCATTGCTTAAAAGTGGGTATGGTAAAAAACTACTTGAAATCTAATGAATATAAAAGCAACAACCCTTGAGGGATGTTTTATCATAGAACCTAAAGTTCTTAATGATGAGAGAGGTTATTTTTTTGAAAGTTTTCATCAAAAAAAATTTCATGAATTAACAGGTGTTAAGACTCAATTTGTGCAAGACAATCAATCCCTGTCTCAAAGAGGAGTTTTAAGAGGTTTGCATTTTCAAACCGGGGAGTTTACTCAATCTAAACTTGTTAAGGTCATTAAAGGAAGTGTTTTGGACGTAGCGGTTGATTTGAGAAAAGACTCCTCAACTTTTGGGAAACACTTTTCAATCCTATTGTCAGAGAAAAACAAGCTTCAATTATTTATTCCCAGAGGGTTTGCTCATGGTTTTGTCGTTTTAGAGAATGATACGATCTTTTCCTACAAATGTGATAATTACTACAATAAATCAGCAGAAGGAGGAGTTATGTATAATGATCCTGATTTAGATATCGATTGGATGCTTGAAGAGGATGAAATCATACTTTCAGAAAAAGATAAAAGGTTAAGTTATTTTAAAGATTTTCTCGATAAGTGAGTTATCATGATTATCACTACATCATCTGATAAAAAAAAATAATTGATGATTCTAGATACCTGGAAAGCAAAAATTAATAGTATTGTATTCAAAAATTACCTTTACTTATTAATGATTCAAGGGGCAAATTTTATTTTGCCACTCATAACAATCCCATACTTAGTTCGAACTATTGGGACAAATAAATTTGGGATTGTAATGGTTGCTCAATCATTAGCACTATTTCTTACTATTGTTACTGATTTTGGTTTTAACATTAGTGCAACAAGAGAGGTCGCAATGATAAAAAACAATAAAGAATCGCTATCACAATTTTTTTTTAACGTAATTTTTATCAAAACGATTCTTTTAATATGTTCATTTTTAGTTCTTTTATCACTCACTATTTTTGTTGAAAAGTTTAATCAAGAAAGCTTGGTTTACTTATTGAGTTTTGGAGTTGTTTTTGGTCAAGTACTATTTCCTAGTTGGTTTTTTCAAGGAATAGAGAAAATGAAGATGATAACATTAATCAATGTTTTAGCTAAACTAATTTTCACTGTTTCTGTTTTTCTCGTAATTAAAAATCAAGATGATTATTATTTTGTGCCACTTTTTTATGGATTAGGTTTTTTATTATCAGGAGCATTAGGATTTATTTTTAGTTTAAAATACATTCAATACAAGAAACCCATTGTAATTGAATCCATACAAATTGCCAAAGAAAGTTTTAGTTTGTTCCTCTCTAATCTAGCAGTGAGTTTGTATACAAACATGAATACTTTTATAATAGGTGTTTTTGTTTCAGACTCTTTGGCAGGGGTATATTCAAGTATGGAAAAGTTGATCGTTGCAACAAAAAGCATTTATACTCCACTTTATCAAGCGATGTTTCCAAACTTATCGATTAAAGGGAAACATAAAATCAAAGAAATGATTGAATATATCAAGTATTATGTAGGAGGGTTGGGAATCATAATTTCATTAGTAATTATCTTATTTGCCAAAGATATTCTAGAAATTATTTACAAAGATGACTTAATAACCAGTTATTACTCTATTTTTCAAATTCTGGGACTCATAGGGTTTTTATCTTCATTAAATATGTTATATGTGAGTCTGTTTTTTCCAGCAGTAAAAGCATTTAATGATAGGCTTAAAATTCTATCTTTTGCAGGGTTGTTTAATGTTTTTATGGTATTATTACTCATTCAATTTTACACAATTTATGGAGTAGCAATATCAGCTACAATCTCAGAACTTTTCATATTAATATTAGCGATTTATTTTTATAAGAAACATGTTAAAAAAGAATTGCTTTAAAAACACCAGGACAGGCTAATGGTTCAAAAAAAGTTATTTTTAATACTTTTAGTAAATCATATTGCTAAAGGTTCTGTTAATAGTGATATTTATTTGTCAATTTGATTACAATGGTATTATCTCTCTTTGTTGGTTTAGTTATATTATATTTTTGTTGGAAGAAACCCATCGTAGGGGTAGCTATATTAATTCAAACAAACCTTGTAAGAGCTTTAGTTTCTCTTGATTTATCAAATCTTTGTTTTAGATGCGTGAATGAATCAGAAGTGTTTCTAGGTGCCATAATTCCATTATTGGGATTTGTGGTCATTTTATCAAAACTTTATCACTCAAAAAAGGATGTAAAATATAGATTGAGTTTTATAGATATTTTCTTTATTCTTACAATATTTACATTACTGTACACAACAATTTTTAGCTCAGATTTTCAACAATCCATTACATATACAGGTAGATTTATACTTCTTGCATTTAGTTATTATTTTATTGGAAAAACGATTTTATTAAATACTGAAAATCCAGACAAAGAAATTATAGATTTTTTTAAAACAACTTTAATTTTAGGAACTTTCATTGGTTTGATTAGCCTGATTCTTCTTCTTTATGATGGAGGATATGTTGATAGATTGACTATTCCAGGAGTACATCCAATACCCTTTAGTCAATTAATAGGATTTTCTGTATTAGTTATTATCTCTTCTTTAATTATCGATAAAAAAATTTTTCCAATATACTTAGGAGGAATTATCTTTAGAGGACTTTTATTAGTTTTTTTATTAATCATATTATTTGCTTCTAATACCAAAGGAATTTTGCTTAGTGTAATTTTAGCAGTTATTATCATGCTCTATTTAAAAGGGTTTAGGGTTAATAAAAAACTATTATTACTTGTTACCATCGTTATTTTACCTCTTGTTTTTTATGTCATTTCTACTATTGGTTATGAAAACTTATTTGAAAGATTATTTAGATCTTTAGGCGATGATTCTGTAAATCACAGAATATTATCTTATCGAGAGAGTTTTGAAATCTTTTTTAATTTTCCACTAACAGGAACAGGACCAGGGGCTTATAGTATTTATGGATATTTACCATACCCTCATAATTTTTTTCTTGAAAATATGGCCCAATATGGGATATTAGGAATCTTCATGAATATTTACTTTGTTTTTTTACTCTTGATCATTTTTGAGATATCAAACAAATCAAAAAATCATAATTTTATTTATTCCTTATTGTTTATTCTAATCATTTTCTTTTTTATAGAAACTATGGTAAGTTTCACACTATGGATGCATAAAGGAATGTATATGACTTTAGGCTTATTTTCAGGATATTATTTTAACAAAATAAAATTAAAAAAGAATACCTTAAACATGAAAGCTACTACCCCTAAAGACAAAAAAAATGCTTAAAATTCAGAATAGAACTTTACTAATTTTAATTGGACTTTCATTTTTGAGTATTTATCCCATCATTCCTTTTAAATTGGAGAGTTTGAGTGTAATTTTTTTTGTTTTATGTTCATTGATTCATTCAATTATTTCTGAAAAAAATAAGAAGTATAAAAAAACATTTTTTACTGTAAGTATTCTGTATTTTGTCCTACTAATCAGTGCGTTGCTTTCGATGAATATGGCAGAAGGCCTAAAGATGATGGAAACCATGCTTTCTTTAGTTGTTTTTCCAATTATTTTTTATTTATTCTTAGGAGAATCAAAACTTGATTTTTCTAAAATAAAATATTTTTTTTTAAGATCTTATTATGTCAGTTCATTCGTATTTTCTTTGATTTCATTTTATTTGTTTACAACATATCAAAATCCAAAATATCTTTTCATGGATTCGAATTTTTTTAGGATGGCGATATTAGACAATCAATATTTTGGTGATCACCCAATCTATGTTTCTATATTTATATCATTAGCTATAATTTTTGGATTTTCATTTTTCGATGTTAAAAGAAAATACACTTGGCAAAATTTCTTACTCTTAATCTCACAAATTAATTTAATTGTTTTGTTGTTTTTATTAATGAGTAAAGGTGTTATCATCGCTCTAACATTTGTTTTTATCATCAAACTTTTTCGATGTAAAAGGATTAAGAAAAGTTATATTTTATTCGTAATTTTTTTACTGAGTTTGTTTTTTGTTTTAATTCCCGAAAAAAACAACCGTTTCAAAGAAATTATCAATCTTACATCATATGAAGTGTTGGATGAAAATAATTCTACAAGTATTCGCGTTATTATCTACAAGTGTGGAATCGAAAATTTATTAAACAACTTTTTGATGGGAGTTGGTATTGGAGATGTTCAAGAAAAATTAGACTTATGTTACGATCAAAAACAAGCAAATTTTAAAAAAGGGATGTATAATTCTCATAATCAGTATTTATTTGTTTGGTTGTCGACAGGGATTTTAGGGATTTTAGTTTTTATATATTTCCTTGGATACTATTTTAAAAAAGCAATGCATTATGATGATCACTTAATGATCTCTGTGTTAGTATTATATTCTGTAGTATTTTTATTTGAAAATGTTCTCAGTCGTCAATCTGGGGTGATATTTTTTTCCTTTTTAGTAAATTTTTTTTTGTGGATTAATCTAAATAAAAAAAAGATCCATGCTTCTTGAATATGAAAAAACTAATAATAATACAAACCGTTTCTCCTAGCTATAGAAATAAACTATATCATGACTTAAGTCTAAGGCTAAAAGATGACTTTCATTTGTATAGCGGTGACACCTATTTTGAAGATTCTGTAAAGAGCGATGCCTCTTTTGCTAAAAGAAAAAAAATAACAAACCTATTTTTTTTAAAAAGAAGATTATTAATACAATTAGGTCTTGGATCAATTGTTACCTCAAATAATGTACTAGTTTTAGAAATGAATCCAAGAATAATTTCAAATTGGATCATTCTGTTGATTCGTAATATTTTGAGAAAAAAGACAGTACTATGGGGACATGCATGGCCAAGAGAGGGGAAGAAAAGTAGTAGTGACAGAATTAGAGGTTTGATGAGATCTTTAGGAAACGAAATCATTGTATACACAAAAACTCAGCAAATTGAACTTCAAGAAAAAATGCCAAATAAAACAATTCATGCTGCTTGTAATTCTTTAATGAAAATTGATGAAATGGTGACAAATGATTCAGATCATCAAACGATTGAAAATATAATTTATGTGGGTCGATTAACTGACAGGAAAAAGCCACTACTATTGATAAAAAGTTTTCATCTTATTCTAGAAAGTCTACCCAAAAAAGTTAAGTTGTTAATCGTTGGAGAAGGGCCTGAAAAATTAAAAATAGATCAATATATTAATCATCATAATCTTCAACTTAGAATAAAAACATTTGGCCATTTAGATGATTATGGTACGCTAAAAAAATTATATTTTTCATCTCTATTTAGTGTATCTCCAGGATATGTTGGATTGTCAGTTACACAAAGTTTTGGATTTGGTGTTCCAATGCTTGTTTCTAAAAATGAAAATCATTCCCCCGAAATTGAAGCAGTTGAGAAAGGGAAGAATGCCGTTTTTTTTAAAACAGATGATACTGAAAGTTTAGGAAAAGAGATGGTAAAGATGTATACAATGAAAGACTTTTGGCAAAACCAAAGAAGTTCTATAGTTGGAAATTGTAAAAGTCAATATTCTATAGAATCGATGAGTGATGTATTTATAAATATCTACAAAAATATACTAAATTCAAAATTTGAATAAAAGAAGATCTATATTGTTGATAGGGCCCTTCCCAAATCCTATTTCAGGAGTTTCTATAGCAAATAAAGTTGTAAAAGAGCTCTTGAGTAACGAATTAAATTTTTCTGTGGGAACCGTTAACACCTCCAACCCAAACTTTGATGAGGATCTTGGAAAATTTTCTTTTAAAAAGTTCTTTTTTTATTTAAAGCTAAATCTATTTTTTTTTAAAATTTTTAAATACAATGTCATTTATATGACTCCTGGACAAACCTTTTATGGAGTTTTAAAATATGCATTCTTTATCGTTACAGCATTCTTTTTAAAAAAGGAAATGATCATTCATGTTCATGGTAATTTTTTGGGGAAAGAATACAGTTCCTTGTCAGGGTTTAAAAGAAAGTTATTTCATTTTTTGATTTCAAGGTTTACAAAAGGGATTGTTTTATCTGATTCCTTAAAACAAAACTTATCTCCATTTCTTAGAGAGGAAGTAATTTATTCCTTGCCCAACTTTGCTCAAGATTATCTGTATAAGGATGATAAAAAATTAGTTATTGAAGAGTTAAGAATTTTTTATTTGAGTAATTTAATGAAAGAGAAAGGGATCCTTAGTCTTTTAAAGGCGTTAAATATCCTTGAAAGAAATAATATTCACTATCGTGCCAAAATAGCTGGAAATATAGATCAAAAATATTCGAAAAAAATATCAGAATTATTAAATGGATTAAAAAACACTGAATATATTGGTGTTGTTGATGGAGATAAAAAGAAAAATCTTTTGAATTGGGGGAATGTTTTTGTGTTACCCACTTTTTATAAAATGGAGGGTCAACCAATTACAATATTAGAGGCAATGGCAACAAAAAATCTAATCATAACAACAAATCACGCAGGAATTTCAGATATTTTTAAAGATCAAAAAAATGGATTTTTTGTTGAAAAAAATAATGTTGAAAGTATTCAAAAAATATTGAGTTATATTGCAGAAAATAAAAATCAAATTTCAAAAATTGCGAATTATAATCAAGCGTATTTTTTAAATAATTTTACTTTGAAAAAATTTAAAAAGAATCTTGTTGAAATAATGAATGAATGAATTATCAGAAATTAAATACATTCAAACTTCCAAAAAACTTTAGAGGCAAAAATGCCTTTACCGTTCAACTTTGGTGGTTGGTACAAGCAATTTTTTTTAAAACTTCACCACAATTTTTATACGGTTGGAGAAACTTTTTATTAAGGTTATTTGGCGCCAAAATAGGAAAAAAAGTCATTATAAGACCTAGTGTTACAATCACATATCCATGGAAATTATCTATTGGGGATTATAGTTGGGTTGGAGATCATGTTGAGTTATATACACTCGGTAATATTCATATCGGCAACCATGTTGTAATTTCTCAAAAATCATATTTATGTACAGGTTCTCATGATTATTTAAGAGAAGATTTTTCTATTTTTCAAAAACCTATAAAAATTTGTGATCAAGTTTGGATCGCTACAGATGTTTTCATTGCGCCAGGAGTTACTATTGAGGAGGGGTCCATAATTTCGGCCAGAAGTTCTGTTTTTAAAAACATTCCCTCAAATAAAATATGTGCAGGAACTCCTGCCAAAATCATAAGAGAAAGAATAAGTGAATAGCTCTCAAAAGATATTAATTATCTCACCTTTTTTTTTCCCAGAACCCATTTCTACTGGAAAATTCAACACAGATATGGTCCTAAAACTCAGAGATAAAGGCCATCAAGTTACGGTATTATGTTCACACCCTTTTTATCCAGATTGGCAAACTAAATATTCAAATGATCAGTTAGAAGGGATAAAAATAATTCGGGGAGGAAAGAAAATTAAATATCCTAAAAATATCCTTCTTAGAAGAGCCGTGCTAGAAATATGGTATGCATTTTTCGTCATAAGAAAAATTCAAAAAATTCAAAAAAAAATGGATATCATCATTCCTATTTTCCCTCCAAGTTTTCCATTTTACATGACCTTGTTTTTTCTAAATAAAAGAATAAAAAAAATAGGGATTGTTCATGATCTACAAATTGTTTTTTCACAAAAGAATAAAAGTTTTTTGAATAATATCGTTAGCTTTTTGATTAAAAAGATAGAAAAGCAATGTTTTAAACAATGCGATAAACTGATTTTTTTATCAGAGGAAATGAAAAATGTTGCATTAGAAGTTTACAACTTGGAAAAATTAACATGTCAAGTACAATATCCGTTTGTTACGATTAAAGAAAAATTTTCTTCAAAAAACCTTCAGGATATATTACCACAAAAACAAAAAAATATTGTATATTCTGGTGCTTTAGGAGAAAAACAAAATCCTTATGAGTTGTATCAAGTTTTTAATAAAATCACTCAAAATATTTCAAATACTTGCTGTTATTTTTTTTCTCAAGGACCGATTTTCAAAGAATTAGAAAAAAAGAATCTTAATCGAAAAATTCTTTTTTATCCATTAGTTTCTAAGGAGGACATTGAGGAGCTATATGATCGAAGTAGCATTCAAATAGTTCCACAATTGCCAAATACTTCAAAAGGATCACTTCCCTCAAAATTACCCAATATACTAGCTTCAGGAACAAAAATTCTGGTAATCACAGATGAAAATAGTGAATTGGAAAAAATCTTTATTGATAATAATCTCAATGAAGTTATCACTTCTTGGGATCATGGGATCATTATCACTTCAATAAAAAAACTATTGACAACACAAGTAGATATAAATAAACAGAAGGATATTGCTTTTGAATTGTTTAATATTAACAGTTTGATTGGTAAAATTATTACCTAAAAACTTATATTTGTTTTTATAGCATTATTCATGTGAAACACAGATATTCATTTCTTATTTATCCTCTTCAATTAATCATAGATTGTTTATCAATCTTATTAATTGTTTATTTAGTTTCAGACCAAAATTATTACAATCCACTATTTGTTGGGTACATCATCATATTTTGGATTATCTCATCACTTTTAACAAAATACTACAGGGTTTTACGAGTTACTAAATTTCTTCGACTTTTAACACTTTCAGTAAGACACTTTTTACTATTTATTCTTGGATTTTTTACTTTTTTTGGAGTTTTTAAAGAGGGTATTGTTGTTCACAATCAGTTCTTAATTCTCCTTCTAATAGTATCCACTACCTTTTCATTGAAAGTTTTTTCTTTTCTTCTTTTGAGGTGGTATAGAAATCTTGGGAGAAACTTCAGAAAGGTAGTAGTCATTGGAATGGATGAAGCTTCTAAAAATATTATCAATCTTTTCAATGAGAAAAAGACATTGGGATATAAGTATGAAGGTTTTTTCTCAAATAAAAATAATAAAAGCAAAATTGGAAATATCGAAGATAGCTTTCAATTTGTTTTAGAACAAAAAATAGATGAGATATACTGTTCATTAAATGAATTGAATTCTCAAACCATTCGTAAAATAACGGCTTTTGCGAACTCCCATAATATTGGTTTGAAACTAATACCAGATTCTAAAAAATTATACAGTAAAAATCATAATGTAGAATTTTATGATGATACATTGGCAGTTGTAAATGTTCAAAAATTACCTTTTGAATTCAATGAAAATTATATCATCAAAAGGTTTTTTGACATCATTTTTTCTTTTTTTGTGTGTTTATTCATCCTTAGTTGGTTAGTCCCAATCCTTTGGGTGCTCATTAAACTGGAATCTAGAGGCCCTTTAATTTTTTTACAGGAAAGAGAAGGTTTGGATGGGAAGCAATTCGTTTGCTATAAATTTAGATCCATGAGGTTAAATACCATGTCTGATAAAATTCACGCTACAGAAAATGATGATAGAATTACTAGAATAGGTGCTTTTATAAGAAAAACAAGTATTGACGAATTGCCTCAATTTTACAATGTAATTAAAGGGAATATGAGTATTGTTGGACCAAGACCTCACCTACCCTCATTGTCCTTAGAATATCAGAAAGATGTTGATGATTATTTAAAAAGACATACTGTTAAGCCAGGGATCACTGGATTGGCTCAAATTAGTGGATATAGAGGAGAAATAAAAAAGAAGTCAGATATTAAAAATAGAATTCGATTGGATATTTTTTATATCGAAAATTGGTCTTTTTTATTAGATATAAAAATCATTTTAAAGACAGTTCTTCATGTTTTTAAAGGGGATGAAAAAGCGTATTAATGTCTTTATTAGTCAAAATAACTGCCTCAATTGTAATATATAAAGAAGACTATGAAACGCTAAATACGGCAATCAATAGTTTTTTACAACATCCGTTATCTAAGAAAATTTACATCGTTGATAATTCTCCTACAGATTGCATGTACAACAAAATTAAAGGAGATCGTATTGAGTATTATTTTTCAGGATCCAACCTTGGTTTTGGAAGAGGACATAACAAAATTTTAGAGCATATAAAAAATGAATCGGACTATCATTTGATTCTAAATCCAGATGTGAAATTTGAATCCGAAATCCTTGAAAAATTGATTTTTGAGCTTCAAAATAATCATGAACTATCAATGATTTCTCCAAAAGTCTTGTATCAGAATCACCAATTACAGTATACCGCTAGAAAATTCCCATCAATCGTTGAATTGTTTTGCCGTTTTTTTAAAATCTTCAAAAGCTATACAAGCAAGAGTGAGTATAAAAATCAAAATTTAGAAAAACCATTTTATCCAGATTTTATTCAGGGGAGCTTTATGCTTTTTAAAACGAAAGATTTAATTGATTTACAAGGCTTTGATGAACGCTATTTTTTATATATGGAAGATGTAGACCTTTGTAAGAAAATCAATCAATCTGGTAAAAAAATATTGTACGAACCAAGCGTTGAAATTACACATACATTTGGGAGAGGATCTTCAAAAAACATACGACTATTTTTCATTCATATTTTTTCAATGATAAAATATTTTATGAAATGGGGCTTTAAACAATAAAATTAAGCACAGAGGGATTATATTTGCCAGAGAATTCACATACTATGAAAATACTTATACTAGGTTCAGGAGGGAGAGAACATGCTTTTGCACACAAACTTATTCAAAGTGAAAAAATAACAGAAGTCTATGTTGCTCCTGGAAATGCAGGAACTGATCAAATTGCAATCAATTTAGACATCAATTCCACAGATTTTACGGCAGTCAAATCTGCGGTTTTAAAATACCAAATACAAATGGTGTTGGTTGGGCCTGAAGCTCCATTAGTCATGGGAGTTCATGATTTTTTCCTTGCAGATGATCAGTTGAAGTCCATTCCAGTTATTGGCCCTAAAAAAGACGGAGCATTGCTTGAAGGGAGTAAAGATTTCTCAAAAGTGTTCATGACTCGTTATGGAATTCCAACAGCACAATATTCCTCATTTACTTCAGAGAGTTTGGAGGAGGGAAAATTATTTTTAGAAACTCTGAGTCCTCCCTATGTTTTAAAAGCAGATGGTCTTGCAGCCGGTAAGGGAGTGTTAATTTTAGATTCTTTGGAGGAAGCAAAAGCTGAATTAGAAGAAATGGTATCCCATCAAAAATTTGGTGAGGCATCTTCAACGGTAGTGATTGAAGAATTTTTAGATGGAATTGAGTTGTCAGTTTTTGTTCTCACCGATGGGAAAAGTTATAAAATACTACCATCAGCAAAAGATTACAAAAGAATTGGCGAGGGAGATACAGGATTGAATACAGGAGGTATGGGGGCAATTTCTCCTGTGCCATTTGCGGATCAACTCTTTTTACAAAAAGTAGAAGATCAAGTAATAAAACCAACGATTAACGGATTGCGAACTGAAGGGATTGACTACCGAGGATTTATCTTTATTGGACTTATGAATGTTGATGGAACCCCAAAAGTAATCGAATACAATGTGCGAATGGGAGATCCAGAAACGGAAGTTGTTTTACCAAGAATTGAATCGGATCTATTGGAGCTTTTTGAAGGAGTAGCCCATCAAACCTTGCACGAAAAGGAATTTTCTGTAACAAAACAAATCGCAACCACTGTGATGTTAGTGTCTGGAGGATATCCAGAAGCCTATGAAAAAGGGAAATTGATTTCAGGTCTGGAGCAGGTAGAACATTCGATTGTTTTTCATGCAGGAACTATAAAAAATGATGACTCTATACTAACCAATGGGGGGAGGGTAATGGCCATTACTTCATTTGCTGATACCATTGAGAAAGCCCTAGATAAATCGTACAGAAGTATCGATAAAATTCATTTTGAAAAGATGAATTATAGAAAAGATATTGGATTTGATTTGGGGGCTAATATCAGTTAAAACACAAATTATTTTGCTTTTTCTAGAGTAAAAGAAAATTCAGAACCTTCTTTGTAAGTACTTTTTAAAAGTAGGGTTTCATTGTGAGCTTCTATGATGTGCTTTACGATTGACAAACCTAGACCGGAACCACCCTGTTCTCTAGATCTACTTTGGTCCACTCTGTAAAAACGTTCAAACAAACGAGGGAAGTGCTCTTCTTTGATTCCTTCACCGTTATCAATGACCTTAACTATAAATTTACTTTCATTGTAGGATTCAACACCTACTGTAGTAATTCCATTTGTTTTTCCGTATTTGATTGAGTTTACAATCAAATTGATCAGCACTTGTTCAATGCGTTCAACATCTCCCATCGCAAAGACGGGGAAATCATATACTTTATCAAATTGTAGGCGAATGTTTCTTTTTTTAGCTCTCATTTCAAAAAGATCGAAAACATTTTGGATGAGCTCAATTGCATTAAAAACTTCTTTATTCATTTTTAATCCATCCATCTCTAGTTTCGCAATCATGTCTAAATCTTTTACAATTGCAACAAGTCTTTCAACTCCCTTATTGGCCCTTGCTAGGTATTTATCTCGGATAAGTTTGTCATTAACCCCCCCTTCTATAAGTGTTAGAAGATAGCCTTGAACAGTAAACAATGGAGTTTTTAATTCATGAGAGACATTTCCTAAAAACTCTCTTCGAAAGGAATCTTTTTCGGTTAAGTTTTCGATTTCAATTCTTTTTCCTTCTACATAGTCTTTGACACTCTTTGACAGTGCTTCAATGTTTGTGGTGGCAGATGCTCTAGAAAATTCATCAGCACTAAGAAAAGACACATCATCGTATATTTTTTTGATTCTCTCATAAATAAATTTTTCTGCTCTATTTTGAATGATCCAAAAAGACAGGATAAAAACCAAACTCAATAAAATGAAAAATCCAAGAAATTCTTTTCCTTCAAAAAAAATGAAGTAGATAATGAAAGCTAGGATCCCTGACGATAAAGTCAAGTAAATTGAAGACCACAAGGCAAAGGAATATGTCTTTTTGAATTTCATGACGAAACAAATTTATTTATCTGCTTCTTCCAATACAAATTTGTAACCAACACCTTTGACCGTTTTAAAATAATGATCTCCAATCTTTTCTCTCAATTTTCTGATATGAACATCAATAGTTCTTCCACCAACCACTACTTCATTCCCCCAAACTTTGTCTAAGATGATTTCACGCTTAAAAACTTTTCCAGGTCTTGAAGTGAGTAATGAAAATAATTCAAATTCTTTTCTCGGTAAAAATATTTTTTGATCTCCTTTAATCACCACATACTCTTCTCTATTGATTGTGATGTTTCCAATGATTGTTGAGGAATCAATTTGGTTTTCTGTTTTCAGCCTTCGCAGTAAAGATTTTACTTTGCTAACCAAAACTTTAGGTTTTATAGGTTTTGTGATGTAGTCATCTGCACCAACATCAAAGGCAGCAACTTGAGAATAATCTTCACTTCTAGCGGTCAAAAAAGCAATGATGGTATTTTCTAAATTTTTAACAGATCTGATTTTTTCACAGGCTTCAATACCATCCATCTCTGGCATCATGATATCTAAAATGATCAGATGAGGGATTATTTTTTTTGCTTTTGTTAGCCCCTCCTGCCCATTATTTGCAGTATAAATTTGATATCCTTCACTTTTCAGATTGTATTGGATGATTTCCAAAATATCCGGCTCGTCATCAACCAATAAAATTTTTAGATCACGATTATTCATTTATTCATGTTTTATTATGACACCTTCAAAAATAACGATTCTTTAATAAAAAAGAACACTTTAACAATCATTTAATGAAATAACACTTAGTTAACATTGCTATAACCCAACCATAATACACGAGTAACATTTTTTTTACAATACAGCAGCATTTTTGCATTAAAAATAAATCAAATCATTAATGAAGAAATCGATTTTTATTTTAACAATGTTATTTTGTCAAATAGCTCTTGCACAAGAAAAAGGAACCATCAAGGGAACATTATTAGACAAAGAAATGAACAACGAGCCTTTGTCTTTTGCAGGGGTAGTTATCAAAGGGACTACCATTGGAACAGAAACTGATTTTGATGGGAACTACATTTTAACAGTTGATCCAGGTTCCTATACTTTGGTGTTTAGTTTTTTAGGATATCAACAATTAGAGTTAAATGTTGTTGTTAAATCAAATGAAACAACCATAGCAAATGCCATCTTAGAAGCTTCTGAAGGGGTTGCTTTAGAGGAAGTCAAACTGAGGGCAGTCACAAGTAAAGAAAAAGAAAGTGCTCTTTTAATTGAACAGAAAAAAGCGGTTACCATTGATCAGAAGATTGGATCGGAGGAGTTAAGTAAAAAAGGAGTGAGTAATGTTGCTACTGCATTAACCAAAACTACAGGAATCTCAAAACAACAAGGTTCTGGGACAATTTTTGTGAGAGGTTTAGGGGATCGATATAATATGACCACTTTAAATGGACTTCCTTTACCTTCTAACAATTCCTCAAAAAAAAATATAGATCTTAATATCTTTTCTACAGATATCATTGAATTTGTGTCAATTGACAAAACGTTCAATCCCAAAAATTATGGGGATTTCAGTGGTGCAAATATTGAGATTTCTTCAAAAAAATACACAGGGAAAGGATTTTTTGAAATCGCAATAGGTTCAGGGATCAATTCTGAAGCAAACTCCCAAGATATTTTTTATTTAAATGATGGACCAAATAAGTCCGGTTTTTATGACATAGGGATTCCATCATTTCCTTTAAATAACTACAATTTTGTTACGAGTTGGAATCGAGAAAAATCTTCCAAGCCCATCAATACTTCGTTATCCATAAAAGCAGGTGATTCTTATGAACTTGGAGAACAAACAAAGTTGAGTTTTTTTGGTGTCGCATCATTTGACAATGGCTATAGATTCAATGAAGGAATTTCCAGAGGGAGTATCAATACATCTGGGGTGGCAAGAAGAGATTATAATTTAAAAAGCTACGTTTACGAAACCAATACAACTGCCATGGGGAATGTGAGGTTAAAGCACAAAAGCAATGAGATAAAATACAATGCTTTAATGATCAATACCTCTAGCCAAAAGCATGAAGAATATGATGGGATTCATGATGTTTTTGATTATGCTCCGGAAGGAGGAGCCTATTTACAGAGAGCTATTTTTGATCGAACAGAATTGTTTGTTCATCAATTGTTAGGAACTCATAAAATCTCTGAATCTTTTGAGCTAAATTGGGGAGGAGCCTATAATTATGTAAAGAATTCGACTCCAAACCGAAGACAATATTTGCTAACTCCTGACGATTGGAATCTCCCAGAAGGGCCAAAGTCATTCAAACAAACATTGAATCAATCAGACAATCATAGACTCTTTTTAGATCTAGAGGAAGAAGAACTAGCGGCGAATTTCTCTTCAGTGTATAAATTCAAAAAGAACGAAGATGATAATTTCTTAGGGAAGCTAACTTTAGGGTATAACGGGAGATTTAAATTGGTTGATTTTGAAGCCACTCAATTTAATTTTAGAATTAACAATACTGGAGGAAATGCAATGGTCCAACCACTCATCTTAGACATCTATGATTTGGACAGTTATTTTAATCAAGAAAACTTTAATGCCGGACTTTTTGATATCAGAACTTTTAGAGGAGGATTAGGAACAGGAACGGATGTTTTATTACCTCAATCTTATGGAGGGAATCAAGACATTCATGCGGGTTATTCAACACTAGAATATACTTTTTCAGATAAATTCACTGGAATTTTTGGGTTGAGGATGGAGCAAATCAATCAATCGTTAAATTTTAATACTTCCCTAAATACAGGATTCAATGAGTTAAATCAACTTGAAGTACTCCCATCAGTTTCTCTTAAATACGAATTGAATGAAAAGCAAAATTTAAAATTTGCTGCAAGTAAAACTTATACATTGCCACAATTCAAAGAAAGAGCTCCTTTTCAGTATGATGAGACTCCAACACTTTCAACAATTGGAAATCCTGCATTGTATACATCAACCAACTATAATTTTGATTTAAAATGGGATTTTTTTCCAAAATCTGAAGAAATTATATCTGTGGGAATCTTTTCAAGATTCATCAATGATCCGATCAATAAAATTACGATCAATTCTGCATCAAACGATGTTAGTTGGGTGAATTCCGGAGATCTAGCAACGGTATATGGAACAGAATTAGAACTAAGGAAAAACTTATTTTTAGTTGAAGTTGATACAGAGGATAAGGTACTGAAGACCAAATTATCTGGAGGAATTAATATTTCATACTTAAATAGCAATCAAGACCTCAGTAAAGAAAAAGTAATCAATGAAACATCCGCAGCTGGATTTCCATTGAGTGTTGATTTTTCTTTTTCCGAAAGTGCACTCACAGGAGCTTCTGAATTACTCCTCAATGCAGATCTCTCATTTTTAAAAGAGTATAGTGCTCATAAAAGCATTCAAGGAACCATAGCATTCAACTATTTTTCTGATAGAATTTTTGCTTTGGCAACTGAAAGTGGACGAGGAAATATTATTGATTCTGGTGTTCCGACCTTAGATTTTATATTCAAAGCGAAACTCAACAAACAAATAGGTATTGGGGTTTCAGCCAAAAATATATTGAATCCAACAATAGAGAGAATTCAAGAAATTCAGGATGTTGTAGTATCCTCATTTAAAGTAGGGTCCAATATTAAATTATCATTATCCTATAACTTTTAATTAACATACTTGTAACCAAGCTTTAAACTTCAATCAATATTTAGTTAATGTATGTACAATTAATTTGTTAACTGAAAATATTAACAATAAAGAAAATGAACAAAAGACAACTTATTTCAACAATTTTTATTTCAACCATTTTATTGGTTGTATCCTGTAAAGACGATGATAATTATGTGACACAAGCCTCCTGTTTTGATGGCATTCAAAATGGAGATGAGACAGGCATAGATTGTGGTGGTAGCTCATGTGCCCCTTGTGTCAATTTATCACTATCTGGAGATGTTTTTGATGATGTGATTCTTGATGCATCCAATGAATATGATTTAACAGGCGCATATGTGGTTCGAGACGGAGGAAGTTTGACCATCCCTGCCGGAACGACCATTAGAGCAACAGGAGGTACGGCCTCATACATAGCGGTAGCTCAAGGAGGGCAAATTTTTATCAATGGGACATCTAGTAACCCAGTTGTGATGACTTCGGGTTCAAACAATCCTGAAGCCTCTGATTGGGGAGGTTTGGTTGTTTGCGGGAAAGCGCCAACCAATGTTGGTAGCACGGCCACCTCTGAGGTAGCTGATTTAACCTACGGAGGATCAATTGCTGATGACAATTCTGGATCGATCAGATATTTGAGATTGGAATACACTGGAGCAACATTCAATAGCTCCAAAGAGTTCAATGGACTGTCGTTATTTGGAGTGGGCTCAGGAACTACTGTAGAATATGTTCAATCTTATGAAGGAGGAGATGACGGAATCGAATTTTTTGGAGGAACTGTCAATGGGCGCTATTTAGTATCAACAAATTCAGGAGATGATTCCATTGATTTTGCAGATGGTTGGTCTGGGACCGGTGAATATTGGTATATCTCTGGAGGAGCCAAAGCAGGAATTGAAGGTTCTAACAATGGAGACAATGGAGATGCTGCTCCTGTAACCACAGCAACTCTAAGAAATATTACTGTTGTAGGGCCTGTTACTGAAGGAGCATTATACTACAAAGAAGGTGGAGGGAACTTTAATTTTGATAATTTTTATATTGCCAATACTGATAAAGGAGTAAAAGTAAAAGACACTGATGCTGAAGCTGCTGTGAGAATTGAAAATGGAGACTTGGTCATGACCAATGTTCAATTTGCTTCAAATGAAGCAGGTTTTGTTAAAACAGATTATACTGGGGCAAACCAATCCTTCATTGAAGAAGGAATTGCAACCGGCGCAGGGAATGGAGCAGCTGCTCCAAACTGGACTTCTGGTTGGACTAGAGGCTTAAGCAATAGTGGAGTGGATACAGAAAACTTAGCTGGAGAAATTTCTAGCGCTATCACTTTGAGTGCATCAATTGAATATGAATTAACAAGCTCTTTAGTTGTTAAAGATGGAGGAAGTTTGACCATCCCTGCCGGAACTACCATTAGAGCAACAGGAGGTACGGCCTCATACATAGCGATAGCTCAAGGAGGACAAATTTTTGTAGAAGGAACCGCTTCTAATCCAGTAATTATGACTTCGGGTTCAAACAATCCCGAAGCCTCTGATTGGGGAGGTTTGGTTGTTTGTGGAAAGGCACCAACCAATGTTGGGAGTGTAGCCACTTCTGAGGTTGCTGATTTAACCTACGGAGGGTCAATTGCTGATGACAATTCTGGATCGATCAGATATTTGAGATTGGAATACACTGGAGCAACATTCAATAGCTCCAAAGAGTTCAATGGACTGTCGTTATTTGGAGTGGGCTCAGGAACTACTGTAGAATATGTTCAATCTTATGAAGGAGGAGATGACGGAATCGAATTTTTTGGAGGAACTGTCAATGGGCGCTATTTAGTATCAACAAATTCAGGAGATGATTCCATTGATTTTGCAGATGGTTGGTCTGGGACCGGTGAATATTGGTATATCTCTGGAGGAGCCAAAGCAGGAATTGAAGGTTCTAACAATGGAGACAATGGAGATGCAGCTCCTGTTACCACAGCTACCTTAAGAAACATTACCGTTGTAGGGCCTGTTACTGAAGGAGCACTATACTTCAAAGAAGGTGGAGGGAACTTTAACATAGATAATTTCTATACGGATGGAATTGACTTAGGAGTAAAAGTTAAAAGTACGGATGCTGAAGCAGCTGTAAGAATTGAAAATGGAGACTTGGTCATGACCAATGTTGAATTTGCAAACAATGCAGCTGGATTTGTCATCACTGATTATACAGGAGCAAATCAATCTTTTGTAACTGAGGGGACTGCTACAGGCGCAGGAAATGGAGCAACTGTCCCAGATTGGGCGAATGGTTGGACTCGATTTTAATTACTGAATTAATAAAATTTGAATTGTTAAAAGCAGACTTTTTAAGTCTGCTTTTTTATTTAACTTTTTTTTAATTATGAAAATTAATACTACCGAAAGATTTTTATATCTTTAAAGAATAAATAAAACTAAACTTTTTAATATGAAAAAAAATTACTTTTTAACTTTACTATTTGCTCTTTGTGTCAGTGTTTTTTCTTTTGGACAAGTGATCATAACAGAATTAGCTGACCCAAATAATAATGCTAATGCACGTTATGTTGAAATATATAATGTAAGTGACTCAGATGTTGATTTAACAAGCTGGAAATTACAAAGATGGACAAATGGTAATTCTGATCCCCAATCAACAGTGATAGATTTGTCTTCTATTGGGACACTCAATTCAGGGTCATTTGCAATCATTGCAAAAAACTCATCCGAGTTTGCCACTGTTTATGGAGTTACTGCCGATATAAATGGAGGAAATGGAGGGGCTGCTGATAGTAATGGTGATGATCAAATTGCAATTTTAGATGCTTCAGATAGTATAATAGATATTTTTGGTATACCAGGTGAAGATGGCTCAGGAACCTGTCATGAGTTTGAAGATGGAAGAGCAGAGCGTAATGCATCAGTAAGCAATTCAAACTCAACATGGGACGAGTCAGAATGGAACGTATGGGCTGATAGTACGGTGTCTGGATGTACTAGTCATGTTAATTCCCCTAGAACTGCTCCTTCAGATTATGATCCAGGATCTTGGATAGGGACATCAGTCACACCATCAATATCAATAAGCTCACCTTCTAACAATAATGTTTTTTCTCCATCAACAACTGATGTTTCCGTTACATTAAGTGTAAATAATTTCACATTGTCTGCAGATGATGGTTCAGGGAACAGTGATGGTTCTGGTGATGGGTATATCAAATCAACCTTAGCAGAAACAGGTCAACCACTACAAGAAGAATCGTTTTTTACAACAACTTTAGAGGACATTGCCGTGGTTTCTGGGAACGAATATACATTAACCATGGAGTTGGTAGACAATAGTGGAAACTCATTGTCTCCTGCTGTTTCAGCCTCTGCTACTTGGACTGTTGCTTCGTATACACAGGTAGCAAATATTGCTGCATTAAGAACAGGAACAGAAGGAGAGTATTATGAACTTACAGGAGAAGCGATCATGACCTTCGATGCTGGAAATTCTAGAAATCAAAAATATATTGAAGACAGTTCTGCTGCTGTATTAATTGATGACAATGACGATATCATTACAACTTCATACAACGTTGGAGATGGGATCACTGGTATTAAAGGAAAATTAGGATCCTATGCTGGTGTACTCCAATTTGTACCTCAAGTAGATCCTGGTGCAGCAAGTAGTTCAGGGAATACAATTACAGCACAAGTTGTTACAATCTCTGATTTAACTACAAACTTTGAAGATTATGAATCGGAGTGGATCACCATCAATGACGTTGTCTTTACCGATGCTGATGGATCTGCTACTTTTGCTTCTGGACAAAACTATGATATTTTCGACGGAGTAAATACACTTGTTTTTAGAACTCAATTTAGCAATGCAGATTTCATTGGAACGGTCATTCCTACTTCTAGTGCGAATGTAACTGGCCCAGCTGCTGAATTCAATGGGACAGCTCAGATTTTTGGGACTTCTTCTGCAAACATTGTATTAGGAGTGCAAAGTAATGAGATCGAAGGATTTGCTGCTTATCCGAATCCAGTACTCGGAAATAATCTTACCATCACAACAAATAGTACTGATAACAAAAATGTTCAGTTATTTAATGTTCTTGGGAAAAAGGTTTTTACAGCGAGTTTTTCTGGAACTAGAAAGACTTTAGATATTAGCAATATTGCTTCTGGAATATACATTCTAAAAGTAATAGAAGGGACTAGAATAGCTACTCAAAAATTAATTATTGAGTAATGATTCTCATGAATGTAAACGACAAAAAAAGCTCCGAAATTCGGAGCTTTTTTATTTAGAATTAAATCATGACTGTTGATAGTAAATTCTTAAATCCAGCCTTTTTTGGTGAGTTAAAAAACAAAAAACCCAGAATGATATTACTGGGTTTGAACCAACTCGACTACCTTAAAATATGAAAAAACTAATAAAAGAACTAAAGGATAGTGAATTTAAATAATAACAACATAGGCAAATCTAATTCTACTAAACGTAATTCACAATACCCATAATAGGTGAAATTTTAACCCCCTAAAAATAGGGATACAAATCCCTTTTTATGGTGATTAGGTGTGTTCATAAATAGTATATATTCGAGAATTATCATTATTTTGTATGCATGTTAGAGGTCAATAATCTTAGGATATTTTTTTCATCCAACACCCAAGAAATCGAAGTTGTAAAAAACATTTCTTTTAAGCTAAATAAGAATAAAATCTTAGGCATTGTTGGAGAGTCGGGGAGTGGAAAGTCTGTTACTTCAATGACATTGCTTGGTTTGTTGCCAAAAAACACCATCGTTAAAGGACAAATTTTTTATCAAGGGGCTGATTTGGTTGGGTTTTCAAACAAAGACTTTCAGAAAATAAGAGGAAAAAAAATTGGAATGATTTTTCAAGAACCCATGAGTTCTTTAAACCCCACCCAAACTTGCGGAGCTCAAGTTGTAGAAATTTTAAGACGTCATACCAATTTAAATAAAACAGCAATTTATGAGGAAGTCCTAAGTCTTTTTGAGAAGGTACAATTACCCTCACCAAAAAGAATTTTTAATTCCTATCCACACCAAATAAGCGGTGGTCAAAAGCAACGTGTTATGATTGCCATTGCCATTGCATGTAAACCGGATTTGTTAATTGCAGATGAACCGACAACAGCACTTGATGTAACAGTTCAAAAAGAAATCATATACCTATTAAAAGAATTACAAAAGAAAAATGAAATGAGTATCATTTTCATTTCTCATGACTTATCCTTAATATCAGAAATTGCTGATGATTTGATTGTCTTATACCAAGGAGAAATTGTTGAAAAAGGGACGGCGATTGATATTTTCCGAAATCCCCAAAAAGAGTATACAAAAGCATTAATTAATTCCAAGCCCAATTTACAGCGAAGAGTTAAAAAATTACCAACAGTTGAAGATTTTATGAATCAAAAAATAGATTCTCAATGGTACACAAAAAAAGAGAGAAATCAATTTCACCAAAAAATATACGATTCAAAACCACTTTTAGAAGTGGTTCAACTGAAAAAGTTTTTTGAAAAAAAATCATGGTTTAAAAAATCTTCAATTACAAAGGCAGTTAATGACATTTCTTTCAAATTGTATGAAGGAGAAACTCTCGGATTGGTTGGAGAATCTGGCTGTGGGAAAACTACATTGGGAAGAACTATTTTACACTTGGAAAAGGTGAGTTCAGGAAACATATTTTACAAAGGGAAAGACATCACTCGTCTTACCAAAGTTGAGTTAAAGAATATGAGAAAAGAAATTCAACTCATTTTTCAAGATCCTTTCTCCTCTTTAAATCCCAGAATATCTGTTGGAAACTCAATACTAGAACCCATGACGGTTCATCAAATTATGTCCAGTCATAAAGAAAGAAAATTATATGTATTGGACCTCCTAAAAAAAGTAGGTCTAGAGGAAACACATTTCAATAGATATCCTCATGAATTTTCTGGGGGGCAAAGACAAAGAATAGGCATCGCAAGAGCCATTGCCTTACAGCCTAAACTAATCATTTGTGATGAGTCAGTTTCTGCATTAGATGTATCGGTTCAAGCACAGGTTTTAAACCTATTAAATGAGCTAAAAATGTCATTTAATTTTTCTTATATTTTCATTTCTCATGATCTTTCGGTAGTCAAACATATGTCTGATCAGTTGATTGTGATGAATCAAGGAAAAATTGAAGAAATTAATGATGCGGATGAAATTTATCAAGACCCAAAATCTAGCTATACAAAACAATTAATAGACTCAATTCCTAGAGGGATTTAACAGTTTTTCTCTTTTTAAAGCTCCTTAATTATGGTATATTGCATGGGTAAAAAAATAGCAAATAATTGATGAAAATAATTGTTCCAATGGCTGGTATAGGATCTCGTCTAAGACCTCATACCCTAACCACTCCAAAACCTTTAACCGTAATTGCAGGAAAACCCATTGTTCAAAGATTGGTAGAAGATATCACTTCTGTAGTGAACCAACCTATTGAAGAAATAGCGTTTATAATTGGTCCTGTAGCGAAAGGGTTTCCAGTCAACACTGAAGAAAAATTATTAACGATAGCCAGTGAATTAGGAGCAAAAGGTTCTGTATATGTTCAAGAAGAAGCATTGGGAACTGCTCATGCAATCTTTTGCGCAAAAGACTCTTTAACTGGTCCCTGCGTTGTAGCTTTTGCTGATACTTTGTTCAAAGCAGACTTTACTTTAGACACGGAATCTGATGGAGCTATATGGGTAAAACAAGTAGAAGATCCTAGTGCTTTTGGTGTAGTGAAATTAAATGATGGCTACATTACCGATTTTATTGAAAAACCAAAAGAATTTGTCTCAGATTTAGCAATCATAGGAATCTATTATTTTAAGGATGGAAATAAGTTGTCTAAAGAAATAAATACATTGATTGAAAATGACATCAGGCCTAGTGGTGAGTTTCAACTGACTGAGGTTTTAGAAACGTTGAAACAAGAAGGTGCAAAATTTATTCCTGGGAAAGTTGATGTTTGGATGGATTGTGGTAAAAAAGATCCGACAGTAGACACCAACAAAAAAATATTAGGATTTGAAGATGAAAAAGGAATCAATCTAGTCGCTGAAACAGTTGTCCTAGAAAATTCTGAAATTATTCAACCTTGTTATGTCGGAGAAAATGTTGTTTTAAAAAATACAAAAATTGGTCCTTATGTATCCATTGGGAAAAATAGTTTAGTTGAAAACTCAGAAATCAAAAACTCTTTAATCCAAACCAATGTTAAGATTTCAAATGCGATATTAGAGAATGCAATGATTGGAAATCATGCCACATATAACGGAAATTATACTTCGGTCAGTATTGGAGATTATTCAGAATTGACATAACATAAAAACAAATGAAAAAAAGGCTTGTATTTTTCCTGTTAATTGGACTATTATACAAGCCTTTTTACTCTTTTTCTCAAGAAAATGGGTCTAATGTAGCCCAAATAACAGAAGAAAAAGAAATTAAATTTCAAGAAAATCTTTTCAAAGCACTTTCGGAAAAATCCATTTCAAATTATCAAAAATCCATCGAAAGTTTGGAGATATGCAAGGCTATTTTACCAAATAATGAGACTGTTTATTTTGAGTTGTCGAAGAATTATTTGCTATTAAATAAGACAATTGAAGCTAAAAAATACATTCAAATTGCCTTAGAATTAGATCCGAATAATTTATGGATGTTACTTCATTTGGTTGCCATTCAAAAAAAAGAAAGAAATTATGATGAGGCAATAAAAATTCAGCGAAAGATTGCAAAGCAGTATCCGAATCAACAAAAAGCATTGATAAGTTTGTACTATGTAAATAAAGAATATTCAAATGCACTTTCTCTATTAAATGATATAGAAAAAACAATCGCATTAGATGATGACTTGATAAAATTAAAAAATGAATTAAAGTTTCCTCAAAAAACGACTCAAGAAAAAAAATTTGAAAACAGTCTACCTCGCTTGATTTCAACATTTGAAAAATCAAATCTGTCATTTGTTACCTTACAACAGATTCTTGAAATATCGAGTAAAACAAATAGTGAGGTGTTTTTTACCTACAGTAAGTCGGCAATGGATTTATTTCCTGCACAGCCATTAGTTTACCTTTATCGAGGGGAAGCACTACAAAAGCAAAAGAGATTCCAAGACGCGATTGATATTTTAGAGCAGGGAATAGATTTTGTTGTGGATGATTCAAAATTGGAAGGCCAATTTTATACTATATTAGCAGATCTTTATTTAATAATTAACAATTCAAATAAAGCAAAGGAATACTTGAAAAAAAAGCAAAGAAATTAAAATTAAAATGAGATTCATAACTCCTTTCATTGTTTTATTATTAATGATTAGCTCTTGTAAGACTATTAAAAATAGGAGTAGTCATAGTGCAATAAAAAGTTTTTCGACCAAAAAAATCATAAAAAAACATCAATCAGTTTCTTTCGATGCAGCAACATTGGAAGCAAAATTTAAAGTTGAGTTTTCCAATCAGAGAGGAGATAAAAAAAATCGAAATACTTTTACGGTTCGTCTTCGAATGCAAAAAGATTCTGTGATTTGGATGAAAGGATCAAAAGTCATCCCAGGGTTTAAAGTAAAAATTACTCCTTCATCTTTTAGTTATTACTCCTATTTAACAAAGGAATATTTTGAAGGGGATTATTCACTAATTGAGCAATTATTAGGAACCAATATATCTTTTAATCAGATACAAAACGTTTTGTTGGGAGAAACTATTTTGGATCTTAAAAAGAAAAAATATCTTTCTGAAATTGAGCATGATCTGTATAAATTGACTCCAAAAATTCATGATGAATTGTATCGAATCTTTTTTTTCTTTAACGCCGATAATTTCAAATTAAAAAAACAGCTTCTAGAAATTAATGGAGACAATCAAAGTTTGTCAATCGAATATGGTTCATACATTTCCTTGGACAACCAATTGGTTCCTAAAAAAATACACATCAATGCTGTTGACAATGATCAAAATACCCACATAAAAATTGATTGTAGATCTTTAACATTAAACAAGCGAATTAGTACTCCATACAAGATTCCGTCGAATTATAAACGAATTAAATTGTAATGATTCAAAAGATCTGTCATATCACTTCCATTTTCTTTTTTTTACTTACTGTATCAGTGGTTGCACAAAACAAATCTAGGAAACAACTAGAATTGGAAAGAAGCAGGATAAAAAAAGAAATTAAAATGGTGAACAAGTTGCTGTTCGAAACTCAAAAGAAGGAAAAAAACATCCTTGAAGAGCTGAAAGATTTGAATCAAAAAATCACGATTAGAGAACAATTGATTACTACGATAAATTTAGAACTCAAATCCTTATCTAACGATATTTTTGCCTATGAGCAGCAGATTGAAAAACAAACTCAAAAATTAAATCTTATGAAGAAGGACTATGCTTCCATGATTTATAAATCATATAAGAGTAAGTCCCAACAAAGCAGAACGTTATTTTTGTTTTCTTCTGAAAGTTTTTATCAAGCCTACAAGAGATTGAAATATATGAATCAGTACGCTTCTTTTAGGAAAAAACAAGGGGAAGAGGTATTTCACTTAAAAAACAAACTTCTCAACTTGAAAGACTCCTTAGCATATCAAAAAGAATTAAAGGATACACTGTTGAGCAGCGAAGAAGAACAAAAGTTGAAAATCTTAGATGAAAAACAAGATCAGCAAACATTGATCTCTCAAATAAAGAAAAAGGAAAAAAAATATAAAAAAGAACTTCGTCAAAAACAGGAAAAAGAAAAGAAACTATCAGAACAAATAGACAAAATCATCAAAGAAGCCATTGCAAAGTCTAATGCTGCAAAAGGAGCTAAAAAATCAAAAGGTTTTGCTTTGACACCCGAGGCAAAAGCCTTGGCAGCTACTTTTGAACAAAACAAAGGAAAACTCCCATGGCCTGTAGAAACAGGTCTAATTGTCAGAAGATTTGGGAAACAACCCCATCCAGTTTATCCAGGAAATTATATCAACAGCACAGGGATTCATATCGCTACTAAAAAAGGAACTCTAGCCAGAGCAATTTTTAATGGTGAAGTATTGGCCATTCAAACTCAATCTGAAGGAAAAAAATCAATTTTACTCAGACATGGAAACTATATTTCTGTGTACAATAATCTTGAAACTGTTTTTGTACGAGTGAATGAAAAAATAACCACAGGACAATCCTTAGGAAAGATTTTTACAGATAGAATTACAGGAAAAACAAAGCTTATTTTTGTACTCTCAAAAAATACAACAAGATTGAATCCTGTCCTTTGGATTTCTAAAAAATAAGTAAGTTTCAAATGAGCACTAAAAAGACGAAAAAGGCTACAAACTTCAATCTTGAAGTTGCTTTAAAAAATGGATTATTTTGTAAATAATGCTTTGAGCTCTGTTGCTTTGTTTGGATCCAGTTTTCCTGCCAATACCAAACTTAATTGCTTTCTTCTCAACGCTCCATCATATCGTTCTTTTTCAAGAGCTGTTTCTGGAGTTATTTGAGCAATTTCAACAGGTTTGCCAGTCTCGTCAACGGCTACAAATGTATAAATACCTTCATTGACTTTTGTTTTGGAGCCTGATTGACGATCTTCAATCCAAACATCGACATAAATTTCCATGGATGATTTGAAAGCTCTAGAGACTTTGGCTTCAATGGTAACAACACTCCCTACAGGAACAGACTTGTTAAAAACAACATGATTCACAGAGGCTGTCACTACAATTCTACGAGAATGTCTTCTTGCAGCAATACTACAAGCTCTATCCATTCTAGCCAACAACTCTCCACCAAAAAGATTGTCAAGATAATTTGTTTCTCCCGGCAACACAAGATCGGTAAGGATTGTCAATGATTCGCTAGGGGTTTTGGATCTCATGGGTCAATTTTTGAAAGATTAAAAAATTAATTGGATCGCAATGATTAATAAGAAAAAGTTGAGAAACGTTTAGTTAAATTCTTTAACCAATAACCAAGCATCTTTAGAATCTGTTTTTCTGACAGACGCAAGATTTTGATATGCATCTGTTTTCTTGTAAAAAGATGCATAAGCGACTTGTGTCAAACCCCACTTATTTTTTCCTAGTATGAATGCTTCAAATCCTTTTTCTTTTAATTGAGTTACCTTTTTCTGAGCGTTTTCAGGAAACTGAAATGAACCAGCAATTACATGAAAGCGTTTAGGAAGTTCTCTATCTACATTTAACTCAACGGTAGGTAAAGGATTCTCAATAACAAATGTTGCAGATTGAATTTTTTCCTCTAGTTGTTTCTGAGCCATTGTAAAATTCAATTCTTCTTGTTTGTTTTCATAACCCAACCAACCCGCATAAGTCAATCCAAATAAGACAACGGCTGCCGATGCATATTTCAAGAAAACTGAAGTTCTTTTTGAACGGTTTCTTGGATTAATAGGAACTATTTTACGATCAATTCTTTCAACCTTAGCAACATTTACTTGAGCCAATCCAAATGAAGATTTCAAATAATTGAATTGATGATAAGGACTGAAAATTAATTGTTTTTCACTGTTGTAAGATAACGATCCTATAGGTTCTATTTTAAGAGACTTTTTTGTTAAAGTTGCTTGCCACTCTGAAACGATTTCTGAAATTTTGAAGTTCGCTTGATCAAAAGAAATTCCTTCTGATGAGGCAATATAATTGGCAAGCAACCCATCATTATGGGTTAAATGTGAATTGAAGCCCAATTGTTTTGATGGTGGATAAAAAATTTGGGAATCTGCATGATATTGTGCACTAATTTTATTGGAAACAAATCCACCAAAATTAGGAACGATCACACAATCATATCGATATAATAATTCTTTTATGTAGGTCTCTAATAACATCTAACACAAATATAAAAATATAATTAAATAATGTCTCAAAAGTCCAAATTAATTATCAACAATAAATCTGTATATTGATGTTCTAAAAATTGTATTTTGAAAGAAAAAGAACTTCTAGCGTTTTTGCGTTTGCAAAAAACAACATCCATTGGTGCTATTTTGACAAAAAGATTGATTGCTTCTGTTGGGAATGCACAAGATATCTTCAAAGAAAATAAAAATACACTTCTCAAAATTAATGGAATTGGGAGGGCTGTCATTGCCAATTTATTTGATGACTCAAATCAACGAATCGCTGAACAAGAGCTTGATTATATCACTAAAAATAAGATTGGATACTCTTGTTTTTTAGATGATGATTATCCCAATTATTTACAACATTGTATTGATGCTCCCATTTTATTTTTTAAAAAGGGGACCATTGATTTTTCAAATGAAAGAATCATATCGATTGTTGGAACCCGAAAAATGACCCCCTATGGCCAAGATTTTTGCGAATCTTTGATCCAAGATTTATCAGTGTACAATCCAGTAATAGTGAGTGGTTTTGCCTTTGGTGTTGATATTTGTGCGCATCAGGCGGCTATGAATAACCATCTTCAAACGATTGGAGTTTTAGCACATGGATTTGATCAAATTTATCCAAAAGCACATCAAAAATACCTTTATAAAGTAAAGGAAAATGGCGGTTTTATCACTGAATTTTTTCATGATGAAGATCCTATTCGAGTCAATTTTTTGAAAAGAAATAGAATTGTTGCTGGAATTTCAAAAGCAACAATTATCATAGAATCTCCCTCAAAAGGAGGATCACTAGTCACCGCTGATATAGCGAATTCATATGATAAAGACGTTTTCGCAGTTCCAGGAAGAACCACAGACAAGATGAGTCAAGGATGCAATCATTTAATTCGTAGAAATCAAGCACATTTATTGCAATCATCAGAAGATCTCATTAAAATGCTCAATTGGGATGTCAATGAAATCTCAAAAGTGAAGCAATCAAATCAGCAAATAAACTTGACACATAATGAGCAAAAAATAGTCGACTTTTTACAAGCCAATTCTCATCAAATGATCGATATCATTGCGTTAAATACCCACATTCCAGTTGGTGAATTGGCAACGATTTTATTGCAATTAGAATTAAAAAATAAGGTAAAGCCTCTGCCAGGAAAGATCTTTACATTGAAGTAAAAATTAGGGTGATTTTTTTGATCTAATTGCCTCAATACCCACTGTTGAAAGAATCAATAAGCCTCCCCAAATTGTGTTTAGGCTAGGAATTTCATGGACAATGATAAAAGCGATCAAAATCCCAAAAACTGGTTGGATACTGCTAATCAGCGTAGCTGTTGATGCAGAGAAAAATTTAAGGGAATGAACCATAAGACTATGTCCAATGGCAGTTGTGACAATCGCTAGAATCAATAAGTATGGAAATTGTGATTGAAAACCAGAGACATCCATCAAGAACAAAACAGGAACGAGCAGAATTGTAATTACGAAGGTTTGATAGAACATAAGCATGCTCCCATGATGATTTTTGACAATTTTTTTTAAAATCAATATTCGAATTGAATAGCATAAGGCAGAGAATAGCCCGAATAAAATTCCACGAACATTGGAATTTTCTATATTAAAATCAGGAGCCATTATCGAGAGACCTAACAAGATGATGATTCCCAAATAAATGTGAGTAGTTTTCAGTGTTGTTTTCAAGAAAACAGGCTCAAGTAGTGCTGTGATCACTGGGAATGTATAAAGAGACAACATTCCTAAAGCAACATTTGATAATTTTAGTGCGTAGAAATAAGTTATCCAATGAGCTGCCATGAAAATCGAACTTATCACTAAAGGGGTTTGTGTTTTTTTGTGAGTTATGCGAAGATCAATTTTTTTAAGTTTACAAAAAATGAATAAAAAAATCATCGCAAAAAAAGATCGAAACCAGATGATGATCTCTGATGGCATGGCAATATATTTTCCCAGCACTCCTGAGGTACTGATTAGAAATGTTGCGATGATTAAGCCAGATAAGTTTTTAATATGATTATTATCCATTCAATACTTTTTGAAGTATTTGTAAAGCAATTTCTACCCGATCAATTTTTATAAAAGTAACCAAAAGTCGTAAACCATTTTTTGTTTGTTTTTCTTTGATAACACATTGACTCGAATTTTTTTGGACATAAGTCAGTATTTTGCTGAAATTTTCTGATTGATAAAACATACTTTGTTGATCGGAGACAAAATAACCAATCATTCTTTTTTTCTTTAGAATCATTCTTTCTAAGCCCAATTTTCTTGCCAACCATTTTATACGGACACTGTTCAATAAATCAACAACTTGAACTGGAAGTTCTCCAAAACGATCCGTCAACTCTTTTTCGAATTTTTGTAATGATTCTTCATTTTTAATAGCGGATAACTCATGATATAAATTCAATCTTTCTGAAATAGAATTGACATAATTATCAGGAAATAAGATTTCAAAATCAGTATCAATTTGAACTTCTTTTACAAATTCTTTGGTCTTTGAGTCTTTAGTTTTGTATAGATTTTTGAACTCATTTTCTTTTAATTCCTCGATGGCTTCTGCTAATATTTTTTGATAAGTATCAAAGCCAAGGTCATTTATAAATCCACTTTGCTCACCTCCAAGAAGATCCCCTGCCCCTCTAATTTCTAGATCCTTCATCGCTATATGAATACCACTGCCTAAATCTGAAAACAATTCTAAAGCTTGAATTCTTTTTCTAGCATCTTCTGTCATCATATGATATGGAGGTGTAATAAAATAACAGAAAGCTTTTTTATTGGATCTTCCAACTCTACCTCTCATTTGGTGAAGATCAGACAATCCAAAATTGTTTGCATTATTGATTAAAATAGTATTAGCATTGGTCACGTCTAAACCACTTTCAACAATGGTTGTAGAAACAAGAACATCAAATTCATTATTCATAAAATCTAGCATCTGACGTTCCAGAACTTTTCCTTCCATTTGCCCGTGTCCAATTCTAATACTAGCTTCCGGAACTAAGCGTTGTAAAAGACCAGCAACTTCTTTAATATTTTCAATTCTATTGTGAATAAAAAAGACCTGCCCTCCTCTCGAGATTTCATAATGAATCGAATCACGAATGGTTTCTTCATTGAATCGAATTACTTGTGAATCGATCGGATGTCTATTGGGCGGAGGAGTTGTAATGATTGATAAGTCACGTGCAGCCATTAGACTAAATTGCAAGGTTCTTGGGATGGGAGTTGCTGTTAATGTGAGCGTGTCCACATTTTCTTTCAATGTCTTTAATTTGTCTTTGACGGCAACCCCAAATTTTTGTTCTTCATCAATGATAAGAAGCCCTAAATCTTTGAATTTAATTTTTGTGTTTGTGAGTTGGTGTGTTCCAATAACGATATCAATTTTTCCATCATTTACTCCATCAATCACTTCATTTTTTTGTTTGGTTGTTCTAAAGCGATTTAAATAGTCAATGCTTACAGGAAAGTTTTTTAACCGTTTAGAAAATGTTTTATAATGTTGAAAAGCGAGAATCGTAGTTGGAACCAAAATGGCCACCTGTTTTCCATTGTCAACAGCTTTAAAAGCAGCTCTAATGGCAATTTCTGTTTTTCCAAAACCAACATCACCACAAATCAAGCGATCCATAGGTTGCTCCTTTTCCATATCCGTTTTTACATCCTTTGTTGCAGCATATTGATCTGGAGTGTCTTCATAGATAAAACTGGCTTCCAATTCATGTTGAATATGTGTATCTGGACCAAAAGCATGCCCTTTTTGCATTTTTCGTTTTGCATACAATTGAATTAAATTGTAGGCAATTTCTTTGACTCTTTTTTTGGTTTTTTGTTTGATTTTTTTCCAAGCACCAGAGCCCAGTTTATAAATTTTTGGAGGTTTCCCATCCTTGCCATTAAATTTTGATATTTTGTGTAACGAATGAATGCTTACGTACAAAATATCTCGATCCCCATAAATTAATTTGATGGCTTCTTGTTTTTTCCCTTCAACATCAATTTTTTGCAATCCTCCGAATTTTCCAATTCCATGATCTATATGGGTTACATAATCACCGATTTCAAGATTGTTAAGTTGTTTTAAGCTGATGGATTGCTTTTTTTCATAACCATTTTTTAGGCGAAATTTATGGTATCGTTCAAATATTTGATGATCGGTATAGCAAACGATTTTTTCTTCTAAATCAATAAATCCTTGATAAAGTGGAAGTACAAGGGTTTGGTAATGAACTTCTATTTCACTATCGGAAAAAATATCATGAAAACGTTGTGCTTGTTGCTTATTTGCACAGAATATATAATTCTTAAAACCGTTTTTGTGATGTTGGTTTAAATTCTCAATCAATAAGTCAAACTGCTTATTAAAAGAAGGCTGGGCTTTGGTAGAAAAATCAATATTGGATTGATTTAATTGTGTATTTTTTTTGAAACAAGCCAGTGTAAAGCCCTCCAATTGAGTATTGATAAACCTTCCATCGCAAAATAAATCTTCAGGCTTGGAATGTTTCAATTCTTTAGAAAGCTGATCAAATGCACTCTCTGCTTTAGAAAACAAGTGATCTAATTTACCAAGAATGAGTTCTTTATTATTTGCAAAAACAGTGGTTTTTGATGAAATATACTTAAGAAAACTTTCCCTTTTTATACGCTGATATGAATCAAGGTCTTTGTCCAATTTTTTATTTTCAACATTGGACATGATACTTGCTTTTTTGAGTTTTTCATCCGATAGTTGAGTTGTGATATCAAAGGTTCTGATGCTATCAATTTCATCTCCAAAAAACTCGATACGATAGGGTTTGTTGTTGGAAAAAGAAAAGACATCAATGATACCGCCACGAACAGAAAAATCTCCAGCCTCGGTTACAAAATCAACACGATTAAAGTGGTAGTCAAATAAGACTTCATTGACAAAATCAAGAGAAACCTTTTCATTTACTGAAAGGGTTAATGTATGTTGTTTTAATTCTTTTTTTGTAATTACTTTTTCAAAAATTGCTTCTGGATATGTAACAATGATTGCTGGTTTTTTTTGAGAATTGATCCGATTTAAAACCTCAGAACGCATCAATATATTGGCGTTATCTGTCTCATCAATTTGATAGGGTCTCCTATAGGAACTTGGATAAAAAAGAATATTTTTTTGACCCATCAATTGTTCAAAATCATTCAAATAATAAGCGGCTTCTTCTTTATCATTAAAGATGCAAAGATAATTTTGATTGGTTTTTTTAAAGGTCTCTGAGATGACAAAAGACAATGAAGATCCGACCAAATTCGTAATTTGAAAATGGTTTTTGTCTTGCGCTACTTCACTTAAAATCTGCTTTATTTTAGCAGAGTTTTGATACTGACTAACAATTTCTTGTTTACTCAAAAAATAACTATTTCTTGCAAAGATAATTCCTTCATAATAAAATGATGTTGGTTCTCTCGATAATTTTTTTAAAAAATAATTCGTAGTTAAGTAATTTATTTTAAGAAATCTAAAAGAGGATATGTATTAAAATAAAGTATAACGCAATCCTATAAAACCACGAATTCCTTGATTTGAAGTATATACATAACTTGGGTCAAAAATTAATGCATTAGGGTTACTCGGAGTAGGAATTACTTGACCGTTTGAATCAAAATCTACCTGAGTATTGAAAGGATCAAAGGCTCTTGCAATACTGTTTGCATCTGGGGTGAAATTTAATAGATTTTTTACTCCCCCGTACAATTCCCAATTTTTAAATTTTTTAGAAACTTGAATGTTTTGAATACTAAACCAAGGAGAGTTCACAGGTCTTGGATCACGATCACTTAGTCTTGGAAGTCTCATTGGGCCATATAAATTCCCCGTGTAGTCAATTTTAATTCCGCTGTGCTTAAATTGATATGAAATGCTCCAAACACCACTAAAACTTTCGGTTAACAATTGTCTTTTTTTAAGATTGTTTTCATGAATTGAAACCTCCATCAAAGTGGCTCCAAAATTAACAGCAAATCCGTTTTTAAAACGAATATCTGAATTTAATGAGAGGCCTTTGGAAACAGAATATCCTTCCAAGTTTGCATAAATAATTTTATTAGGATCGGATTCATAATCGGGTAAAATTCTATTGTTAAAATAGGTGTAAAAAGCACTCATGTCCAGGGTAATGAATCTACCATTAGAGGAGATTTTCTTTACATAATTAAGATTGGTATTCCATGAGGTCTCAGGGGCAAGTTCTCCTTCAAATACAAGATCTCTTGCTCCTGTTAATGCGGCATGATCTTCTGTAAAGACGTTGGCAACTCTAAAGCCATTCCCAATACTGATTCTAAAGATATCCGAAGAATCTTTTGAATTCCATTTGTAATTGATTCTAGGAGAAAAAATACCTCCATGGATACTATTGTAGTCATATCGCATTCCTAATAACAACTTATTTTGCTGATTCAATTCAATTTGATCTTGTGCGAAAATCCCAGGTAGATGAGTTATGGAGGGGGCATTGGTAATTCCGTCATTCATCATCGTTGCAAAGGTATTGTCATCATAAGAAGTATAACGATAAGCAACTCCAAGTAACAAATTGTGACGTTTTTTAATTTGCTTGTCATACACCAATTGACCAAACCCTATGAATTGCTTTGCATCATAGGCATCTGTTCCATAAAATGAATCCTGATAATGACCATTGGCACTAAATTCAAATCGAATATTTTCAGTGCTAGGAAGTTCATAGGTTCCAAAGGTTTCCCATCGATTGGTATAAATACTTTCACCGTATACCTGATCAGATCCTCTAAAGGATTTGTTCCATCTAGTTTCACCACCCCATCGATCTTCATACACATAACGAAACGCTAAGGTAAATTTCTTATCATTTTGACGTTCAAAATTTATTTTGTTGAAGATTGATATTCTCTGTTGTAAGGTCAGATCGGTAAAACCATCATTATTATTATCGATAAGGTTTTGATAATTGAAATAATTAACACCCATCAATCCGTTTGTTTTTTCAGAAACCTTGTAGGTCAGTCCAATATCTGTATTGACTTCTCCCCAAGAACTGGAAAAACTATCAGCAAATAATACAGGAGCGTTGAACGGTTTTTTTGTAATGACATTGATAATTCCACCGACAGCCTCGGATCCATATAAAGTAGAGGCAGGTCCTTTTACGACTTCAACTCTTTCAATCAAAGCCTGAGGAATTCCTGTCAAACCATAGACAGTGGACAGGCCACTCACAATGGGCATTCCATCAATTAAAACAAAAGAATAGGGCCCTTCCAAACCATTGATATGAATATCGCCTGTATTACAAACATTGCAATTTAATTGAGGACGAACGCCATTAATGTTTTGAAGAGATTCAAAAATAGAAGGTGTTGGATTTTTTTTAAAAAAGGCTTTGCTATATACTTCAACGGGTACTGGACTAGAAGATTTTGTGACGGGTCTTAACGTTCCGGAGACAACAACTTCGTCCAAAGAATTGTCAGATTCTAAAGTAAAATTACGCTGAATTTTTACATGGTTGCTAAAAGTAATTTTTATTGATTTTGTTTTGTACCCTAGACTGCTTAAAACTAAGGTGTAAGTTCCATTTGGAATATTTTTTATTTCGTAAACTCCATCATCATTGGAAATATTTCCAATTTGCGTATTTTCAAAATAGACATTGACATAAGGCAAAATTTGATTTTCTTGGTCGTAAATTATACCGGATAAGTGATTCTTTTGCCCATAAGAACAAAGAGAGAATATAAAAATGAAGAGCTTCAAAAAACTCTGAGATATTTTCATAACGAAATTACTTTTTGACAAAATTAAATAAATTTTTAGATTAGGCTAAAAAATATTTTATAAAAATAAAAAAGTATATATTTGTCACTAGAATTTGAACCAATGTTTACACTCTCAGAGGAAAATTATTTAAAAGCAATTTTTCATTTAGAAAGTATCTCTGGAAAAGGGATTAGCACCAATGCTATTGCAAAAAAATTAAGTACAAAAGCCTCTTCAGTGACAGATATGATCAAAAAACTTGCTGAAAAAGAATTGCTGATTTATAAAAAATATCAAGGAGTTACATTGACCAATATTGGTAAAAAAGTTGCTACAGGAATTGTAAGAAAACATCGTCTATGGGAAGTGTTTTTAGTGGAGAAACTGAATTTTTCCTGGGACGAGGTTCACGATGTTGCAGAGCAATTAGAACACATAAAATCCCCCAAATTAATTAATGAATTGGATCTTTTTTTAGGGTTTCCTAAGATGGATCCACACGGAGATCCCATTCCTGATAAAGACGGTAATTTTCAGAAAATTGAAAAAAGATTGCTTTCTTCTTTAGAGGTCAACCAATTTGGAATATGTATTGGAGTCAATGACTCCTCCTCAGAATTTTTAAAATATTTGGACAAACACACCATCTCCTTGGGGCAACAGATTAGAGTTCTCTCTAAAGAATCTTTTGACAAATCCATAACCATTCTAATCCACAACAAAGAAATTTCTATTTCACACAAAATAGCTAACAACATTTATATTCAATCGTAAATGATCACTTTAGACCAATTAATAGCCTTCGGAAAAGAACAACCTATTTTAGCAGCTTTTTATGCCTCATTGTTTACTTGGGGATTGACTGCTTTGGGAGCAAGCTTAGTCTTTTTTTTTAAAAAACTCAACAGAGCTGTTTTGGATGGAATGTTAGGCTTCACAGGAGGTGTGATGGTGGCAGCAAGTTTTTGGAGTTTATTAGCTCCTGCTATTGAAAACAGTTCTGGAGAAGGTTTTGCAAAAGTATTCCCATCAGCCATTGGTTTTGCTCTAGGGGCTTTGGCATTGTTCGGAATGGATAAAATATTACCCCATTTGCATATCAATTTTAAAGAATCAGAGGCGGAAGGTGTCAAAACAGGATGGCATAAAACAACTTTGTTAGTATTGGCAATCACACTACATAATATTCCTGAGGGATTGGCAGTTGGAGTTTTATTTGGAGCTGCCTCAACATTGATTGGGGCCGAACAAACAGAGATGATTATTGCTGCGATTTCTTTAGCGATTGGAATTGGGATTCAGAATTTCCCAGAAGGGTTTGCCGTAGCGATGCCATTGCGAAGACAAGGAGCTAGTAGATTCAAGAGTTTTTGGTATGGTCAATTGTCTGCGATTGTAGAACCCTTAGCGGCTGTTCTAGGAGCAGTAGCGGTGTCTTTCTTTACTCCAATCTTACCTTATGCATTGGCTTTTGCTGCAGGAGCAATGATTTTTGTTGTGGTAGAGGAGGTCATTCCAGAAACACAAAGAGACAACTATACAGATATCGCTACCCTAGGTTTTATTGGAGGTTTTATTGTGATGATGTCTTTGGATGTTGGCTTGGGTTAAAAGCATTCCTCAAACAAAGTCAAAAAATTCTCTGGCTTTTTGTATTTTGCAATAAACTATTTTTGTGCAACAGGCATCTACTTTTCAAATTTACAATGCATCAGCGGGTAGTGGAAAGACTTTTACGCTGGTCAAAGAATATTTAAAAATTCTTCTCAAGTCTGATGATATTTATAGTTTTCAAAAAATATTAGCCATTACATTTACAAACAAAGCCGCTGCAGAAATGAAGCAGCGTGTTTTGAGTAGCTTAAAAGATTTTTCTGAGGGGAAAACCTCTCCTCTTCTTGAGAACATAATGCAAGAGTCTGCCTTGGAGTTCTCATCAATCCAAAAAAAAAGCAATCATATTTTACATGCAATTCTTCAAAATTATGGGGCATTTCATATCACCACCATCGATAGTTTTACCTATAAAATCATTAAAAGTTTTGCGTTTGATTTAGGCTTAAGTCAGAATTTTGAAGTTGAAATGAATGCTCATGAACTCTTGGATCAGGCTGTTGAAGTTTTACTATCGAGAATTGGAACTGACAAAGAACTCACAAAGATTTTAATAGCGTATTCTCTTGATAAAACAGAGAACGATCAATCATGGGATATCTCTAGAGATTTGTCTGATTTTTCAAAAACGCTATTGAATGAACAAGATGTAATTCATTTTAGAAAGCTTCGCAAGAAATCACTGCAGGATTTTAAATCATTGCAACAAAAATTGATCGTTCATAAAAAAGAAGTCATTTCAAAAATGACATCCATTGGAGAAGAAGCATTGGAAATCATTGGGAGTCATCAACTAGAATTCAAAGATTTTTACAAATCAATGCTTCCAAATCATTTTTTGTCATTGTCTAATAATCCAGAAAAAACAAAATTCTTTGAACAATCAACACTGAAAAAAAGAATCCAAGATGATGAATTGTATGCCCAGTCAAAGTCTGAAAAAATAAAGTCTTCTATTCAGGAAATTTTACCTCAATTGATCAATCTGTATGATGCGTCTGAACTTCTATATCAACAGTATATTCAAAATAAACTCGTTTTGGAAAACATCATTCCACTTGCGGTTCTTAATAAGATCAATTTAGAATTGACAACACTTAAAGAAGAGAATAATATTCGCTTGAATGCAGAATTTAATCAATTAATTTCGGACAATATTCAGCATCAACCAGCTCCATACATCTATGAGCGAATTGGTCATAAGTTCATGCATTTTTTTATTGATGAAATGCAAGATACCTCTATATTGCAATGGAACAATTTAATCCCTTTATTAAAGAACTCATTGGCGCAAGAAAATACGAGTTTACTTTTGGTTGGTGATAGCAAACAAGCGATTTACAGATGGCGAGGCGGAGATCCAGACCAGTTCATTAAATTAGGCTTAGAGGATCAAAAATCAAATCCTTTCTTAATTCAAAAAAAGGTCAATGAATTGAAGGTGAATCATCGAAGTTTTAGTGAAATCATCAACTTTAACAATTCATTTTTCAAACATGTTTCAACGTTTTTAAATCACCCTTCTTATTCAGCGTTATATCAAAATAAATCTCATCAGGAAGAGAAAGATCTCAAAGGAGGATTTGTTTCTATTTCTTTGTTGGAAAAATTGATTGATAAAGAAGAGAATCAATTGAAATATGCAAAAAAAGTATGTCAAATTATTCAAAATTTGGACTCAAAAACCCCTTTAGGGGCTGTATGTGTGTTGGTTCGTAAACGAAGTGAAGGCGTTACTGTAGCAAACTACCTATCTGAAAATAATATTGAAATTGTTTCTTCCGAAACCTTATTGTTAAGTAATAATTTAAAAGTAAATTTCATTGTAAATTTTTTAAAATTTATCGTACAACCATCGGATCAAGAAAGTTTGTTGGAAATCCTATATTTCCTTCATGACCATCTTCAAATCTCAGAGGACAAGCATTCTTTTTTTAGCAATCATCTTCAACTTAAGCCTCAAGATTTCCTGTCGTCATTTGAAAAATACGGCTGTTCTTTGGATTTGATTGAATATCATCAGTTGCCTTTTTATGAAAAAATAGAGTTGATCATTCGAGCTTTTCACTTGCAAGATAAAACGGACGCATATGTGCAATTTTTTTTAGATGAGGTTTTTCTTCAGCAGCAAAAAGAATCCAGTGTTCAAGATTTTCTAGATTTTTGGGAACGTAAAAAAGACAGTCTAAGTGTGGTTAGCTCAGAAAATTCAAATGCTGTCAAAATTATGACCATTCACAAATCAAAGGGTTTAGAATTTCCAATAGTCATTTTGCCATGTGATTTGGACATCTATAAACAAGTAAATCCAAAAGCGTGGCTAGACAATGATTTTGATAATTTTCCTGAAACAATGGTCTCATTTAAAAAAGAAATGCAACATGCAACGTATGGAAGACAGATTTTTGAAAAAAGAAGAAAAGAACTAGAATTAGATAATTTCAATTTGCTTTACGTTGCTTTGACAAGAGCTGTAGAACAATTATACATCATCACAGAAAAAAAATTAGGAAAAGATGGACATGAAAATCTCAACTATTTTTCTGGAATATTCATTTCTTTTTTAAAGGAACAACAACGGTGGCATTCTGAGAAAAATGAATATACATTTGGAACTTTAAAAGCACTCTCCTCTCGAAAAAAAGAAATGTCAAGTCAAGTTCAAGAGACTTTTATCAGCGTTCCTTGGAAAGATCATCATATAAAAATTCTAGCAAATTCCTCCAAGTTTTGGGGCTCCTTGAGAGGAAGGGCAAAGGAGTATGGAGTTTTTATTCATCAAGTTCTTTCAGAGATCATTGTTGTTGACGATGTAAAGGAAGTGTTGGATCGATATATGTTATTGGGTAAAATCAATGTAGATGAAAAAAAACAGCTTCAAACGATGCTTCAAAAAATGATTTCTCATCCCACATTGCTCCCATATTTCTCAGAGGATATTACTGTTTTTAATGAAAGAGAAATTATTGACAATCAACAAATTATAATTCCAGATAGATTGGTTTTTCATCAAAACAATCAAGTATCCATTATTGATTACAAGACAGGGATTCCCAAAAAAGAACACCGTTTTCAGTTAGAAAATTATGCGAGCGTATTAAAATCTTTGGCCTATTCAATTCAAAAGAAAGTTTTGATTTACATCAATGAAACCATATCAATAGAAGAATTTTAAAGTATTTTTACATTCAAATCAATCAACTTTACACAGAAAATTATGTACGGATCCATCAAAAATTATTTACAAAAAGAAATCAATGACATCAAAGAAGCAGGATTGTATAAATCAGAACGAGTCATAACGTCTTCTCAAGACGCAGTGATTCAGATTTCGACAGGAGAAGAAGTCATTAATTTTTGTTCAAATAATTATTTAGGACTCTCTAATCACCCCGAGGTCATTCAAGCAGCGAAAGATACGATGGATACCCATGGATTTGGAATGTCCTCCGTCAGGTTCATTTGTGGTACTCAAGACATTCATAAGGCATTAGAGGCAAAAATTGCTGAATTTTACCAAACAGAGGACACCATTTTATACGCAGCTGCTTTTGATGCAAATGGAGGGGTATTTGAGCCCTTGTTATCCAAAGAAGATGCCATAATATCTGATAGTTTGAATCATGCCTCAATCATTGATGGAGTTCGTTTGTGCAAAGCGTCAAGGTATCGTTATGAAAATAACAATATGGAAGCACTGGAAGCTCAATTGAAAGAGGCTTCAAAACAACAACATCGATTTAAAATTATTGTCACTGATGGTGTTTTTTCAATGGATGGGATTGTTGCTAAATTGGATAAAATTTGTGATTTGGCCGAAACATATGATGCTTTGGTGATGGTTGATGAGTGTCATGCAGCAGGATTCATCGGAGCTACAGGTCGTGGAACTCCAGAATTAAAAAATGTCATGGGAAGAATTGACATCATCACTGGAACCCTTGGGAAAGCCCTAGGAGGAGCCATGGGAGGCTATACCACTGGGAAAAGAGAAATAATTGAAATTTTACGACAACGATCCAGACCTTATTTATTTTCAAATTCTTTGGCTCCTGCCATTGTGGGTGCCTCACTGAAAGTGTTTGAGATTCTATCTGATGATACTTCTTTTAGAGATCGATTGGAATCCAATACCAGCTATTTCAGAGACAAAATGGAAAAAGCGGGGTTTGATCTCGTAGGAGCAGATGCTGCCATCGTTCCCATCATGTTGTACGATGCCAAGCTATCTCAAGTGATGGCCAATAAACTTCTTGAAGAAGGAATCTATGTGATTGGGTTCTTTTTTCCTGTGGTTCCAAAAGGAAAAGCAAGAATAAGAGTGCAATTATCAGCAGCGCACACCAAAGCACATTTGGACAAAGCAATTTCGTCATTTGTCACAATTGGAAAGCAATTGGGTGTGATATAGGGCGATAAAACTTGTATTTACGCTAACTTTTTGTAGATTTGTCTTTGCAGATAAGTACGAACAAGTTACTTTTGCTGTTTAATAAAGAACATAAATTTAAATTTTTAATAATGAAACAATTAAAATTAGCCTTGATGGCACTGTTTGCGTTAGTAACCCTAAGCAATGCAAATGCTCAAGATTCAAACAATCCATGGGCAGTTAGTGTTGGTCTAAATGCGATTGATACCTATTCTATCGGTGGAGAAGGTACTGAGTTTTTTCAAGATTTTCTATTTCCAGGGGATTGGAACGTTTTAAGTTCAATTTCTAGAGTATCTGCTGAAAGATTTTTAGGAGACGGTTTTACAGCTCAATTAGCAGGTTCTATGAATAGAATTACTCAAGTTAATCTTCCTAATGATGCGGATATAACCTATTATTCTGTAGATGCTAATTTCAAATATGACCTAGACGGTTTTATCAGATCTGTATTTGGAGGAACTACTCAATACTTCAATCCTTTTCTATATGCAGGGGGTGGAGTTGTCTTCTTAGGAGAAGAGTCTGATGCAGTTTTGAACTATGGATGGGGAGCTAACTTCTGGTTGAGTGAAACTGTTGGTCTTGTATACCAAGGAGGAACCAAACAAAAGTTTTCAGATGCAATCCCAACTCATTTCCAACATTCTCTTGGAGTTGTTGTTAAATTTGGAGGAACTGATACCGACGGAGATGGAATCTATGACAAGAAAGATGCTTGTCCTGAAGTTGCAGGATTGGCAGCATTCAATGGATGTCCAGACACTGACGGTGATGGAATCGTTGATGGAGAAGATGCTTGTCCAACTGTTGCTGGTTTAGCGACGTTGAACGGATGTCCTGACGCTGATGCAGACGGAATCGCAGACAAAGATGATATGTGTCCAAATGCTGCAGGAACAAAAGCCAACAATGGATGTCCTGATACTGATGGAGATAGCGTTGTAGATAAAGACGATCAATGTGTGAACCAAGCAGGTCCTAAAGCGAATGGAGGATGTCCATGGCCAGATACTGATGGAGACGGTGTTTTAGATAAAGACGATGAATGTGCAAACGAAGCTGGTCCAGCATCTAACAATGGGTGTCCAGAACCGGTAATTACTGAAGTTGCTCAGAAAAAAATGGGTGAGTTTGCAAAAACAATCTTATTCAATTCTGGAAGATCTTCTTTCAAAGCGAATGTGGCTGATAAATTAGATGGAATTGTGAGCATCATGCAAGAATTCCCTAAGGCTACTTTCTTAATTGAAGGACATACAGACAGTACAGGAAGTAAATCACTTAATAACAAACTTTCTGAAAAAAGAGCTTCTGCTGTAAAAAACTATTTAGTTTCAAACGGAGTAGACGGTGCTAGATTGGAAACAAAAGGTTTTGGAGAAGACAATCCAATTGATTCTAACAAAACAAGAGCTGGTAGAGCAAACAATAGAAGAGTAGAAATTAAAGTTACGAATGAGTAATTATTAATATAGAACTTCAAAAAAGTCCCATCATTCGATGGGACTTTTTTTTTATGAATGTTTTACAAATAATAAATAAAAAAACTTTTCAAATTGAGTCAAATAAATTAACTTTGCGCCACTAAATAAAAGTGGTTTTATACCCACCCAAAATTAATTTAAACTCAGGATAATGTCTACAATAACAGGTAAAGTTTCTCAAATTATCGGACCCGTAATTGATGTTGAATTTAATACAGAGTCAGCAGAGCTGCCAAAGATTTACGATTCATTAGAAATTAGAAAAGATGATGGATCTGTTTTAGTTTTAGAAGTTCAACAGCACATTGGAGAGGACACCGTTCGAACGATTTCTATGGATGCAACCGATGGTTTGTTAAGAGGACAAGAAGTTGTGGCAACCGGAAATCCAATCCAAATGCCAATTGGTGGAGACATCTATGGTAGATTATTCAACGTAACTGGAGATGCCATTGATGGATTAGGAGAATTGCCAAAACAAGGAGACAACGGTCTGCCCATTCACAGAGCAGCACCTAAATTTGAAGACCTTTCTACTTCTACAGAGGTTCTTTTTACAGGAATTAAAGTTATTGACTTGATTGAGCCTTACGCTAAAGGAGGTAAGATTGGGTTATTTGGTGGAGCTGGAGTAGGAAAGACGGTTTTAATTCAAGAGTTAATTAATAATATTGCTAAAGGTCACGGAGGACTTTCTGTATTCGCAGGAGTAGGGGAAAGAACTCGTGAAGGGAACGATTTATTGAGAGAAATGCTAGAATCAGGAATCATCAAGTACGGTGACGATTTCATGCATTCCATGGAAGAAGGTGGTTGGGATTTATCTAAAGTTGATAAGGCCGGAATGAAGGATTCAAAAGCAACGTTTGTTTTTGGACAAATGAATGAACCTCCAGGAGCACGTGCAAGAGTAGCCCTTTCTGGATTAACCATTGCAGAATACTTTCGTGATGGTGCTGGTGAGGCTCAAGGGAAAGATGTTTTATTTTTTGTTGACAATATTTTCCGTTTTACACAAGCAGGTTCTGAAGTATCAGCCCTATTAGGAAGAATGCCATCAGCCGTTGGATACCAACCAACATTAGCAACTGAAATGGGTGCCATGCAAGAACGTATTACATCGACCAAAAAGGGATCGATTACTTCTGTTCAAGCAGTATATGTGCCTGCGGATGATTTAACGGATCCCGCACCAGCAACTACATTTGCTCACTTAGATGCTACCACAGTACTATCTCGTAAGATTGCAGAATTAGGAATTTATCCTGCAGTAGACCCTCTGGATTCTACGTCTAGAATTTTGACCGCAGAAATCTTAGGAGATGAACACTATGATTGTGCACAACGAGTAAAGGAGTTGTTACAACGATACAAAGAATTACAGGATATCATTGCCATATTAGGAATGGAAGAATTGTCTGAAGAAGACAAATTAGCAGTTTCTAGAGCAAGACGTGTTCAAAGATTCTTGTCACAGCCATTTCATGTTGCAGAGCAATTTACTGGAATCCCAGGTGTCTTAGTAGATATTAAAGAAACAATTAAAGGATTTAATATGATTATGGATGGTGAGTTGGATCATTTACCAGAGGCTGCTTTCAATTTAAAAGGAACTATTGAAGAAGCCATTGAAGCTGGAGAAAAAATGTTAGCTGAAGCATAATTTAAACTGAGATAAATGCATTTAGAAGTAGTATCACCAGAAGCTGTTTTGTTTTCATCCGATGTAGACTCTATTACTGTTCCAGGAACAAATGGGGAGTTTCAAATGCTAAATAATCACGCAGCAATTGTTTCTACATTAAAGCAAGGAACCATAAAGATTCAAGTTCATTCTCAAGAAACACTTGACCTTGAGAATTTGAATCAGAAAATAGAACGTCATACAGATGATGATAAAGTTCTTACCATTTCCATCCAGTCAGGTACTGTAGAAATGAAAGACAATAAAGCAATGATTTTAGTCGATTAACTGAACTTCTATCTAAACATACAAACCTGAATCTCATGATTCAGGTTTTTTCTTTTACGTACCAATGATTTTAAAGTAAAAGCAAGAGACATAAAAAAAGGATCTCATATTTGAGATCCTTTTTTACTATATACATATGATTCGTTAGTTTCCTGTCACTCTAACGTTATCTATTTGAAAGGTTGTTGTAACACCGCCATCGGCTCCAACATATTTGAAAGCGATATGGACTCCTCCAGATAAACAAGAAATATCGATGGAACCAGAATTTGTAAATGTACTGCTATAACCAGAAGCTGGACCTTCAGATAAGGTCGCATCAATTCTTAACCAGGTTGCAGTGGTTACATCTCCAGTAAAATCTGAGGATACATATACAGAAAGTGCACTCCCGTTATCAAAAGCTGTTTTGGTGTCAAATGTTAATTCTTCGTCTGAAGTACCCTCCAAATCAATTTCTGGGGTTACTAACCATGCTTCTAATGGAGATTCATCACTATTGTATGCAGATATTTGAACATATCTATTTCCTGCATAACTTCTTGAAGAAAACAAATTGCTTCCTCCATTGACATTGACATTGGTCCATCCGGCATTTGTGATATCGTTGGCAGAAGTAATGTTTTCAAAATCTTCATCAATAATGATAGTACCTCCTCCTACATTACCTCCTGCACATTCTAGAACTGGAGGATCACAACGATCCGAATCGTTAAATTCTAAATCTGAAGGGGTATTGATTATGGCAACTAATATTTCTGAGAAATAATCTTTGGTTAAAACCGCTGTCATAGAACCTTTTCCCGAAGGAACAACATTCGATTTAAAACTAGCAAACGTGCTTGTTTGAAGTTGAATGGTTTGTTCTGTCTCACACTCAAAAATTGTTCGCATACCATCGTATTCATCATCGGATTCTCCTGCATACGTTTTGTCTAAATCTGACTTTAAAATTTGAGCTGATGGCAGTTGAATCATTGTATTGATATGAGCTTCAGTCACATCACCTAGAGCGATTGATGATGGTACAATTTGTGAGACAGTTGCAGATCTTATAAGATGATCCTCAACAGATGTTGAAGGAATATCATCCACTCGATCTCCATCTAAAACTCCTAAAATATATTTTCCTGGGACCTCATTTGTTGGATCGATAGTTCTTTCTCCATCATCATAAGTAACTGACAAACCATCTAATTTAATATATATTTTTCGACCAACATCGTACGTTTCACTTAAGGATGTTTTATTGAGAATAATTTCGATTCCTGCTGTTGGGTTTTCAGGCTTGTTTTGTACAATTAATTTTTTATAAAAATTCCCTGCAGCATCACTAGAAACAACATATCCTTCTGCATAGGTAGGATTGTCTTCATTTACGTCAAAAGTATATGTAAGTTCTTCATTCGAGTTGAATTCTTGTTGCAGTGCTGACTGAATTGCTGCAATGTTAGAATTTACAGTAATATTAGGTTCTTGCACAGCAATATTAGGAACAGCAAAATCTCCGTCTTCAACACAAGAAATCATTGTGATGGCCATCATTAGAAACGATACAATGCCATAAAATTTAGTTGTTTTCATAATTATATATTAGTGAGTTTTTTTATTTTTTAGAATCTATAGTTAACATTTAAAAAGTAGGTAGTCCCTCTACCAAACCAATACTTATTTCCAAAAACAGGAATGTCTAATCCCTTGTCTTCTTTCAATTGTCTGTAATTTGCATTTCTTCCTTGCTCGAATCCACCAGATTTGTATTTGGTATTGAATAAGTTACCAACACTTGCAAAAATACTTATGAATTGATTTCCAATTTTCCATGATTTCCCTCCAATCATATTGACCACCATGTAATTATCAAATTTTTCTTGTTGCAATAATTGTCTGGCGATATCTTCATCATAATCATTGAATGGAATTCCACCATCATCAGCAAAATTGGAGGTTCTTGTTAATGGAGCGATGTCTACATATACATTGTCAAAGAAGTTAGCAGTCGCTCCAACAAACCAATATTCAGGATCTCTATACTCAAAACCGACAGAATAGGCAGTTTGTGGACCTGCTGCGATTTTGTAATTTTTTAAATTGGATTGACCAAAATCCTTGCGGCCATTGACAAATCCAGCATCTTGTGACCTTGTATTGTTTTCTGTTGTTAAATATAAGTTTGGATTGTTGTCATAAGTATACTGACCAAAATTACCCGCAGCTTTCAATTTAATGGTGGGAGTCACTTGAGCTTCGATTCCAAATTCAGCACCAAAGTGTTTTTTATCGATACCTGATAAAATTTCTTGAACAAAAGCTGTATTATCACCACCAATCCCATCAGCAAAGAAAAATGAAATTTCTGTTGCATCTTGAACTTTCGTATAATATCCGGTAAGTTTAGCTTGTAAGATTGGCCCTCTGAAAATATAACTTAAATCAGAGGAAAGTACTTTTTCACTTGTTAAATTCTCTACAGTATTACTGTTCTCTCTTGAATTGGAAAAAGAATTTCTTAGGTAAGGGGCTTTTGTTAAATAGCCTGCATTCATATTAATCAAATGACGTCCTGATGCTTTGTAGGTAAAACCTCCTTTAGAACCAAAGTTTGTAAAGCTTAACTTTTCAGATTTTCCTAGTGAATTGTCTGCAAAACCTCCGTTTTGAAATAGACCATCTCTTTGGTGAGATGTATTTGAAACTGAGGCAGCAAGGAAAAAATCTACCTTATTATATCTAAATTGACCTTGAACAAAACCATCAACAACATTGGAGTATAAATTAAAATTGTATTTAAATGGCTCACCAACTCCTACCACATTCATTGGATTTAATAAGTCGTTTTGTTTTTCCTCAAAGGTTTCGGCAAATGAATCCGCATCCAAATATCCGGAACCACCAAGAAGATCAATGATTTCTGCAAAGTTTTTAGAAGTCAATCGATTGTATTGTACTCTGGCATTCAAAGTAAAATTCTCCGAAACATCTTTATTTAAAACTGTATTAATTGTAAATTGTTCATCGTCATTTCTATCTTCATACAAAACATATGATGAATTTCCATTGTTGTTTGGATTAGCATTGGCATTGTATAAACTTGTCCAATTTAATTGACCATCATTTATGAATGCTTGTTCAATCTCATAAACATTAGAATATCCTTGTCTTAAAGCATAACTTGGTAATTTTTGATAATAGGTAGGATCTGGATTGGAAGCTCCTAAGTTTACAATGTATGGATTCCCATCTCCATCAACAGCCTCTCCATCGACTTTAGTCCCATTATTGTCAATCCTACTATTTCCAATTTTCCCAAATTGATAAGAAACATTTGTTTGCAAAGAGGTACTTTCGTTGATGTTCCAATAGTGATTGAACATTAATATTGGTTCTGAAACTTCTTTGATACGAGAGTTTCTAATAGATCCATTCTGAGATCCCCAATAGGAATTGTATTGAATACCTCTTAAATCAAAAACTTCCTGAGTTTGTGGAGCCGATTTTCCTCGTCGATTTAAAGCAGTTATGGAGGTAAAATTGATGCTATGTTTGTCATTGAATTTTTTCTCTACAGAGGCAAAGAAAGAAGTGGCATTGTACATTGTTCCGTCTACATAACCTTCTCTACCTTCACGTTTGCTAGCAGCAACAGTATATGCCCAACCATTTTTGGACAATCCAGAAGAATGTGTAGCCATGACTCTATGAGCGTAGCTTCTATTAGAAGACGCGTAAGAGATTCGAGTTCCTACTCTTTGTTCAGAGGGTCGCACATTGATATTTGTCGAACCCAAGATACCACCAAAAGTATAGTCAGAAGCACTCAACCCATTACTAAATTCTTGATTTCTTACAACATCATTCAATCCTCCCCAATTACTCCATTGAGGTCTTCCATTGAATAGTTTATTCATTTCTATTCCATTGATGAGCACTTTTCCATTTTCTGAGTCTAATCCTCGAATTCTAAAAAAAGATGAACTGAATTCAAAGGCTGCAGTTCTTAAATAGATATCTCTTGATGCTTGTAAAAGCCCTGAAATGTTATCGGCCGCAATTGTATCATCATTCAACTCGTCATCACTTAAGGTTACTGTACTTAAATCTTCTTCTTCTGTGAAGTCTTTATATAGTAAAATCGTTCCTAAATCAATCGTGTTTCCATTCAATTCTACAGGAAAATTTTGTGTTTCGTATCCGGGATAAGAAATTTGAATGAGAATGGAACCACTGGATAAATTTTCAAGAATAAAGACACCATTTTCGTTTGTAAGAACACTAAGAGTAGTATCTTTGACATCAACAGAAACTCCTTTTAATGGATTGTTTTCTTCGCTATCTACTACTACACCTTTGATTACGTTTTGAGCGTAAGTGCTAAAGCTGATAAAAAAAACAAGTAGTATTGTGGGAATAAATTTTTTCATTGAACGCTTGGATATTTTAAAATTAAATTTTTTGCCTAAGCAGGATCAAAATTACCAAAATTTATTCATGTATTTGTCAAATATGATTAGATTTAACGAATTAATTTAGTGAGTTATTAATGTTTTCAACAATTAAATTTTTTTAAATGAAAAAGATCTTTCTATTTATTGCAATATGTTGCTCCTCAATTGCTTTTAGTCAGGAAAAAAGTAAGGAATACAAGATTAGAACCATCGCATTTTATAATTTAGAAAATTTGTTTGATACCATCAATGATGTAACTAAAAATGACGAGGCGAGCCCAATGATGGAATTGAGAGGAAATCGTTCAAAAGTATATTGGGATAAAATTGACAAATTAGCCACAGTCATTTCTCAAATTGGGAAAGATAAATCCAATACTAGCCCTGCAATCATTGGAGTTTGTGAGGTTGAGAACCGAAGTGTTCTAGAGGATTTAATCGCCTCTGAAAAACTAAAGTCAAAGCGCTATGGGATCATACATTATGAATCTCCGGATAGAAGAGGAATAGATGTAGCTCTGTTATATCAACGTCGTTATTTTAAGCCAGTTCATCATGCATCATACAATCCGAATATCTACAGAGATGGGCGAAAGGTGTATACTAGAGATCAATTGCTGGTTTCCGGATATTTAGATGATGAGTTAATCCATATCATTGTCAATCACTGGCCCTCTAGAAGTGGAGGAGAAATGAAAAGTAGACCACTAAGAGAAAAGGCAGCATATCAAAACACGAAAATTATTGAAGAGATCAAACAAAAGGAGGAGAATCCAAAGATCTTGGTTATGGGAGATTTTAATGACGACCCAACAAACAGTAGTTTTAAAGAAGTGCTGAAAACTAAGGCAAAAAAAGAAGATGTTTTAAAAGGAGATTTATACAACCCTTATGAAAATATGTTGAAAAAAGGATTCAATACCCTAGGTTATAGAGATAATATCAATTTGTTTGATCAAATTGTCATCACATCTGATTTGCTGGATGGAGGAGAGAACGACTTTTCTTCTTACAAAATGTTTAAAGCGGCAATTTTTAACAAACGTTTCTTAACCAACAAAAGAGGACGTTTTAAAGGATATCCGTTTAGAAGTTTCTCTTATGGATCTTATACTGGAGGTTACAGTGATCATTATCCAGTATATATGTATTTGATTAAAGAGAAATAAGAACCATTGATTTACGACGGTTTTTTAATGTCTTTTAAAAGCAATTGAATGGTAGTGATTCCATTCCACTCATTTTCTCCTAGATGATAAGCAACATCAAAGTCATTTTCAATCAAATTTATCTTATTTCCTAGACCAAAACCAATAGCATTATAAGTCTTTTTGTCAGCGCCAGAAAGGATGTTTAATTTTAAATGATTTCGCTCGGTTCCTACGTTTTTCCCATAGCCATTATCTCTTACTGAACTAGTTGAAAAAACAGGTTTCATATTGCCTGGACCAAAAGGTCCCATTTGCTGTAAAATTCTAAAAAATTTTGGAGTCACCTCAGACAATTCTAATTCTGAATCAATCTTGATTTCAGGAGTCAACAGCTTCTTATCAATGCTTGTTTTTACCACCTCTTCAAATTTATTTTTAAAGGCGCTATAATTTTTGGGATCTATTGTCAAGCCCGCGGCATATTTATGACCTCCAAATTGGTCAATAAACTCAGTACATTTTTGCAATGCATCATATACATCAAATCCTCTGACAGATCTAGCGGAAGCTGCTAGCTTATCACCACTTTTTGTAAAAACCAAGGTCGGTCTGTAATAGGTCTCTATGAGTCGAGAAGCCACAATGCCAATAACACCTTTATGCCAATTTTCAGAATAAACAACCGTTGAAAAGTTTTCTTTTTCATCAGCTGACTCAATTTGTTGTAAAGCTTCATATGTGATTTTTTTATCAAGTTCTTTTCTTTCTAAATTAAACAAATTTATTGAGGCAGCAAATTCGATTGCTGTATCAAAATTCATTTCGGTCAAGAGTTCCACAGCATAATTCGCATGTTTGATTCTTCCTGCAGCATTGATTCTAGGTGCAATGATAAAGACGACATCTGTAATGGTTAACTTTTTTTTATTGACCTGATGAATCAACGCTTTAATTCCGTTTCTTGGATTTGTATTGATGACCTGCAAACCATAATAGGCTAAGACTCTATTTTCTCCAGTTATGGGGACGATATCTGCAGCAATTGCAGTAGCAACCAGGTCTAAATATTGAGTTAAATCTTCAATCCTTTGGTTTCTTTTTGATGCAATGGCTTGAATCAATTTAAAACCAACTCCACAGCCACATAGTTCTTTATATGGATAAGAACAATCGTTTCTTTTAGGATTTAGGACAGCAACAGCCTTTGGAATTTGATCTCCTGGTTTATGATGATCACAAATGATGAAATCAATTGCTTTTTGGGCGGCATAGGCTACTTTTTCAATGGCTTTGATACCACAGTCTAGTGCAATGATCAGTGAAATGTTATGGTCAACAGCAAAATCAATTCCTTGGTATGAGACACCATAGCCCTCTTTATATCGGTCAGGAATGTACGTGCTAATATTGGGGGTTATTGTTTTTAGATAAGAAGAGACCATAGATACCGATGTGGTTCCATCGACATCATAATCGCCGTAAACAAGAATGTTTTCCTGATTTTCAATTGCTTTTTCAATTCTAGATACAGCAAATTCCATGTCTTTTAACAGGAAAGGATCATGAAGATCTTTTAAGGAAGGGCGAAAAAATTTTTTTGCTTTACCAAAATCATCAATACCTCTTTGAATCAAAAGTTTTGATAGTGAAAAATCAATTGAAAGTTCTTTTGAAAGCTGACGTATGGTATCAAGATTTGGCTCTGCTTTTAAAGTCCAGCGCATTGCAATTTAATTGAACGAAGTCTCTTCAAAGAACTTGTTTCTGTTATTGATTATGAAGATACACTTTTGTCGTTATTTTAGCAAATCGACGAAACATTTCCATCACACCACAATACTTTTCTACCGATAAATCCACAGCTTTATTGATTTTATCTTCTTGTAATTCAGTTCCATAAAAATGATATTCTACACTTACTTTATCATAAAATTTAGGATGCTCTTCTGTCAATTCTCCATGAACTACAATTTTAAAATCTGACACCTCAGCTCTCATTTTTTTTAATAAAGAAACAACATCCAAACCAGAGCATCCTGCCAATGAGGATAGCATCATTGCTTTTGGGCGTAATCCATTATTTTTTATCCCTTCTTCAGGAGCATCCATAAAAAGAACTTCTCCACTTGGATTGTCAGATTCAAACAACATATGTTCTTTCCAAATTGTTGTGACTGTATTTTTTGCCATAATTAATTTTTATATAAGAGATTAGAAATTTTAACAAAAGTAATAACAATGATTCAATAATTCTTATGTTATATTTGTTAACCACGTTATTTCAACCAATCTACCATAGAATAAAAAAAATAATAATAAACACTGCCCCAAAGAATGAATAAAATAACGATAACGATTGCTTTATTTTTTTTAAGTCTATGTTGTTTTTCTCAAAAAATAGAAGATGTTAATAAGGTATATGTTCCGAAAAAATTCATTCAACAAAAAACAAAAAGTCCTGTAAATATCAAGAAGAATGATTTTGTTTTTAATTTTTGTGAAACCGATGATAATGGCACAGAAGAAATTGATTTGATTCCAATCATTGATGAAGTTGAGACTACCGTTTCTGGAGATTTAATCTCAGACAATCCTAAATTACTGATCGGTACTTCTGATGGTAAAATTTTAGAGATTGATGATATTTTACAAACCCCAGTAATTTCAGTGATTTGTGACCTTCCTGCCTCTTCTTTAGATGTAGCCATCAACTCTGAGGGTGAATTTTTTACCACCAGAGCTTCGGGGATTGAAAAAATAGACGAAAGTGACTGTACAACAGAGACTGTTTTCACATCTGGAGGAAACTCTTTGTCTTTTGATACACAAAATAATTTGTATTTCAATGATTTTTCTCAAATCCCTTCAGCTGTATATCGATTGGATGCAGGTACGTTAACTAACCCTACGCCTGATATTTGGCATGATTTTCAAAATGGTAGTCCTGGTGGTGATTTTGTGATTTTGGGGAATTATATGTACATCGCTTGGAAAACTATCAATGGAACGGACCAGTTATATAAAGTCACCATAGATTCGGACATCAATTATATCACTCACGAATCATTAGGATCGTTGAAACTTGATACTTTTGGACTAGCCAGTGAGCAAGGAGTTCTTTATGGTGTGACTCCTTTTGAAATCTACAGAATCAATTTAAGTACCTCTGTACCCACCTTTGAGACGATTCTAGCGAATGATTTTACACACGGTGCTTGGTGGGGATCTGCAGGGTTCAGTGAAGCCATTGAATTTGTTTCCACTGCTCATATATCCGAGCCAAATGCAGAAAATAATGTTGGGGCTTTACCAAATTCTTGGACAAATACCAATCCAGGGAGTCAAATCATCTACATCAGAACTGAAGAAATTAGTAGTGGTAATTATTTAGTCACACCAGTCACCATTCAGATTCATCAAACCCCAATCATTGAAAATACTCCCCCTGATTTAGAGGCATGTGATACAGATGGTAATGGCGCTGAAAATTTTGATTTCACATCCCAGACCGAACTGATTTTAGGATCTCAAAATTCCTCTTTATTTGAGGTAATTTATTCCACTGACAATTCATTTGCTACGACAATTCCCAACCCTGAAAATTATCTGAGTACCCAAATATTAGAAACTATTTTTTTTAGGATTGTCAATAAAGATAATGAAGCCTGTTTTTCTGAAGGATTTTTTAATACCTCTTTGATTGATTCAGGGAGTTGTAATTTACCTCCAGAACTAAGTGCAAATAATAGAGAAGCCTATTGTCCACTCAGTCAAATCAATATAGCACCCAACTTTACAATTACGGATCCGGATGATACTGGGATTGAAGGGTTTTTTATTCAAATTTCCTCAGGGTATAACGCAGTTTCGGACCTATTGACTTTAACAGGGAATCATCCAACAATTAATTCTTCTTGGAGCACGGTAGAAGGGAAATTGACCTTAACTCCTAACGATGCTACTCAAATTTTATATACAGATTTGGAATTGGCGGTAAGAGATGTGGTCTTTGGAAGCACTGACCCAAACATCAGTGGAGAAAGATTTTTCTCTTTGACCATTGGTGATGCCAACTATTTACCTTCCACAGAACATTTTTATGAGTTCAAAGATAATATTGGGATCTTATGGTCTGAGGCCAAAACTCTGGCCGAAAATTCAACTTATTATGGGCTTCAAGGATATTTGGTAACCATTTTATCAGCTGAAGAAAATCAAATATCTGCAGAACAAATAACAGGGACCGGTTGGATTGGTGGAAGTGATCAAGAAACTGAAGGTATCTGGAAATGGGTCACAGGTCCCGAAGCAGGGTTGGTTTTTTGGAATGGAACAGCGAGTGGTTCGGCACCCCCCGGAGTGTATTCAAACTGGAATGCTAATGAACCCAATCAGACTGGAAATGAAGATTATGCTCATATTACAGATCCTTCAGTAACTACAAATTTTGGTTCATGGAATGATTTGCAAAATGCAGGAGGAGGAGGCCCCTATATACCCAAGGGCTATATTGTTGAATATGGAGGAAGCCCCGGTGATCCAGATCTTAATATCTCAGCGAGTACGAGTATTTATATTCCAGAAATGGTATCAACCACAGGAGGAGCTACCTGTCCTGATGGGACTGTTACCTTAGAGGCAATATCAACTGAAGGAGATGTTTTTTGGTATGATGAAGATGGCAACCTTTTAGCTACTGGAAATGAATTTACGACTCCCTTGCTCACAAGTTCAACAACCTATTTTGCAGCAGTATCTCCAGAGGGATGTGAAGTGAATCGGATCGCTGTAGAGGCGATTGTCCACCCAATTCCCAATATTGTAGATCCAGTTTTAATGGAAGTTTGTGACAATGATCAAGACGGTTTTGCAAGTTTTGATCTTACCACGGCAAATCCTTTGATTTCGTTAAATTTTGCCAATGAAACCTTTCAATATTACCCCTCAGAGTTGGATGCAGAGAACAACACCAATGAAATTGCAGATCCCGCTAATTACATAAATGTGTTTGACACCAATGACGTTGTATGGGTCAAAACAAGCAATGCAAATGATTGTTTTAGGATTTCTCAAGTGAATTTAGAGGTTACAAGTACCGAGATCCCTGTAACTTTTCAAAAATCTTTTGAACAATGTGACGATTATTTAGATACTGATGGAAGTGATACGGCAAACAACGATGAAACCGATGGAATTGCGACCTTCGATTTTAGTTCGGTAACCAATGAGATTGTTAGTTTATTTCCAGTTTCTCAAACGATCAATGTTTCCTATTACGAGTCGTTAGTGGATGCGAATAATTTGGTGAATCCAATCTTGAATACAAGTACCTACAGAAACATCAACTCGCCCTTTACACAACAAATTTTTATTCGAGTAGACAATCCAGCCAATGTCAATTGTGCTTATGTTGGAACTCACATTACTCTGACGGTCAATCCTGTTCCATTTGCCAATAATGTTGAAGATATAGAAGTATGTGACGATGCAAATGATGGTAATGATACCAATGGTTTTGTTCAGTCCATTGACTTAGAAAGCCAAACCCCCATCATTCTTGGCACACAAGATCCAGCCAATTTTACTGTGACCTACCATTTAAATACATCTGATGCAGTTTCTGGTTCTAATTCTTTGAGCTCGCCCTATACCAATACAACAGTAGATAGCCAACCTATTTTTGTTCGAGTTATCAATAACACAACAGGATGTTTGGTGGATCGACTTAGTTTTGAGGTTGTGGTCCATCCCCTACCTGTTATTAGTGATGTAGTCGAACTCAAACAATGTGATGATGATACCGATGGTTATTCTTTCTTTAATTTGAATGAAGCTGCTACGGATATCTCTACCAATT
>JAYPZA010000006.1:10769-121012 GCA_038136095.1 Flavobacterium sp. | reverse complement strand
ATAGATTAAAGTTGTCAATAATCATTTCTATGATTGGTCTAATTGGAAATGAGTTTATAACAATTTACACTCCAGGCAGAGGAGTTTTTGATTGGAATGACGTAATATGGACAATTATTGGGGGAATAGTTTTTTATTTTCTACATAGAAGAATACAAAACTCATAATATTAAATATTCGTTCGTCCTAACTATAAAATCTTTGAATTTGATTATAAATAAAACTATAAATTACAAATGAAGAAAAAAATAATGAAGACATTTTTAATTTTAATTTTAGGTGCAACTATCGGCTGGACATCTATGGAATGGAGTAAATCAATTGAAGAAACTAAGATAGTTTACAATGGAGAAAATGTTATATTATTTCTAAATAAGTCAGAATCTTCTGAATATATGAAAGATGCTGATTTTTATAATCGGATGAATGATTATATGGATGCATCAATAAGACTTGAAGAGGACTTATCTTCAAATGAACCTGAAATAAACGATGAGTTAATAAGAGTCCATGCTCTAAATCAAACTATGAATTGGACTTATAAAGAGATAAATAGAGTTTCAGAAATAGTTATTGAGGCCCAAAATAAAATAAAACATAATTATCCGAAAATTTTAAGCGATACATTATATTTGATTAAAACTTCAGGAGATGAAGAATTTGATGCATACTACACTATTAAAAATGCAATTATTGTTCCCAAAAAAGAGACCAAATTACTTTGGATAAAACCAAGGAAGGAAGAAGTTATAGGGACATATGTGCATGAATTGTCCCATATTTTTACGAGAAATAATATTGATAATAGAAGATTGCTTTATGAAATAGTTGGCTTTGAGGAAGTAGAAAAATTTCGGTTACCAAAAGAATTAAAAAACAGGTTAATCACCAATCCTGACCTACATGGGGACAACCTTGCAATTGAATTAAGAGACTCATTGGGAAAATCAAATTTATACACATTATTGATTACAAGTAAATATAACACGTATGAAGGTAAAAAGGGAGTTATTGGGCAAATCAATACCTTATTAGGTTACATCGAGCTAGGACTCTATGAAATTGACTCTGAAGGAATAGTTTTATCTGAAAGAAATAATCTGAATAATAATTTTTTTGACAGAATAGGAACGATTAGTAATTATTATTTTGGGGCAGATGAAGTAATAGCTGAGGCTTTTAGGGTCCTGATAGAAATACAAGATGAACAAATGGATAATCAACCGAATTTTGAAAAGATAAAAAATCAACGAAACAGAGAAATACTAATTAGTATCTCGAAATTACTAACTGGATTATAAACTCAAAAAAATTAATCGTTGTGAGTAAACATAATTAAGTTATCTTTGAACCGATTTTTAGAACACACCTCTATAAATCGTTGAACACAAAGGGTTTATTTAGAACACATTGTGTTCAAAAATCAACAAATTTAGAACACATAGTGTTCAGAGGTTGATTTTAATGGTTTGACTAACAGCTAGTTACGATTGGGTTCGAGTCCCGTCCAGACCGCAAAAAGCATCTCAAAAGAGATGCTTTTTTTGTTGTTAGAAACTAGTTAGCTAACAAGTTAGATGTATGGATTCATCAACAGTTCCATTCCTATCTTTTCTAAATAGATTTCACCATTTTTCATCGCTTCTTTAATAGAATCTGTTCTTTCCATGAGGGTGTAAACCTTTTTCAGCCCAAGTTTTTTAGAGAATCCTTTTTCTACATCACCACAAACTGCTACAATCGGTTTATCATATTGTTTCGCCAAATTACACACACCACTCATTACTTTTCCATGTTCGGTTTGTGCATCTAATTTGCCCTCACCTGTGATGACCAAATCACACTCTTTAATCAAGGATTCTAATTGAGTAATTTTGATAAAATTTTGAATTCCTGAAATTAATTCTGCTCCCAGAAAAGCCATAGCTCCACCACCAATTCCACCAGCCGCACCAGCCCCAGGGGTGTCTGCAATATTTGGAAAATCATGTCTGATCAACTTTGATGCTAAATTGATCAAGCCCTGATTTAGTTGCTCAATTTCAACGAGACTCGCTCCTTTTTGAGCGGCATACATATAAGCTGCTCCATTTTTACCATATAAAGGATTGGTTACATCACAGACTACTTTTACTGTGACTTCTTCAGGATTAAAATTCAAATGACTTTTATCGATTCGATTGATTGAGTTAAGATTTTGACCTATCGGAGATAGTAAATTTTCAGAGGCATCATAAAATTGATACCCGAGCGCTGAGGCCATTCCGATTCCACCATCATTGGTAGCACTGCCACCAATAAACAGATGAATGGTTGTTGCTCCTTTTTTGATAGCATCTGCAATCAATTCACCTGTTCCTAAAGAAGAAGTAAACATGCAATTACGTTCTTCTTTTTTTAATAATACCAAACCAGATGCTGCTGACATTTCAATATAAGCCGTCTCTTTTGATCGATAATAAGTTGATTTTATAGGGCGAAATAAAGGATCATTGACAACCAGTTTTTCAGGTTCTAAGTTGAGATAATGATTCATTGTTTCAAGAGAACCCTCTCCTCCATCCGCCAGAGGACAAGTGATAATGTCTAGATTTGGATTGAAGTTTTTTAATCCTTTATAAATCGCATTACAAACTTGGAGGGCACTTAAGGAGCCTTTAAATTTATCAGGGGCAATTAGGATTTTCATGATCATTTCTTTGTTATGCCACCCATATAATTTGTGCTATAAATAGAAGGATAATGGCAGTAATTCCTTGTAAAAAAGTAGCCATTGTATGACTTTTTAAGGTGGTTTTAGTATCCATTCCTGAAAATTGAGACACCACCCAAAAATAACTATCATTGATATGAGAAACTGTCATGGCACCCGCTCCAATTGCTAATACTGCCAGAGCTCTTGACATTTCACTTTCAAGACCAAGTACATTCATCAATGGAGCAATGATTGTTGCACTGGTAATGATGGCTACTGTCGAGGATCCTTGAGCTGTTTTTAATATGGCAGCCAAGATAAATGGGAGAAAGATCCCAGCTTGGATGTTAGTAAAATGAGTTTCAATCATTCCTCCCAAGTCAACAGATCTCAGGATACTACCAAAAGCTCCTCCAGCACCAGTAATCAATATGATAACACCTGCTTCTTTTAAGGAAGCACTCACCCAATCCAGTCGTTGTTTGATGGGGGTTTGATCCACTAATTTTACTGCAAAAAGCATCCCAATAAACAAAGCAATCAATGGATGACCAATCAATGTAAAGATGTCCGACAGCATCCCGTTTCCAAGAGGATGTGAAGGGTATTTAGCAAGAGAACGGAATGCGATTAAAATGATTGGAATGAGTATGGGCAATACAACCACCAAAATGGATTGATTGGGTTGGGTTGTGCCGTCAATTTTTGACGGAGTGATTGTTTCTTTAACAGATCGTTTTCCTCCAAATTTTACAGCCCAAAGATATCCAACGAAAGCAGTGGGAATGGCGATAGCGATACCCAATAGGATCACAAGTCCCAAATCTGCATTCAAAGCTGCTGCGGCAGCAAGTGGTCCAGGTGTTGGAGGGACAAAAACATGGGAAACATACAATCCAGTAGAGAGAGCAACAGCAAAAGCAACAATTGAAATTCCTGTTTTTTTGCTCAAGGCTTTATTCAATGAGGAGAGGATAATAAATCCAGAATCACAAAATACAGGAATGGAAACCAAAATCCCTGTTAAGTTAATTGCCAATGGGGACTTTTGATGACCAATCAATTTTAAAAGAGAGGCAGCAATCAATCTTGTGCCTCCAGATTTTTCTAAAAAAGTTCCAATAATAGTTCCAAATGCAATGATGATTCCGATACTAGACAGTGTTTTACCAAAACCTTGACTGATGGTTTCTAAAATAAAAACCCCTTCCAAACCCATCAAAAAACCAAGCAGAATAGAAGCAAGAATTAAAGTAATGAATGGATGAATTTTAAATTTAGCAATTGCTACAATGATAAAAACAAGAATCGCTAAAATAAGGATCAATAAATTCATGTATCTGATGATTAATATTCTCCTTTTCTAAGGGGAGATATGATCCAAAATAACAAAAAATATTTATTTCGGCTCTAGAATCAAGGTTACTTTATTAAAGTCTGCCGCACTGTTGATGACTTTTCTGTAGGCCTCATAGATTTCTGGAGCTACGATTGATTCACGATAGTGTTCATCAGCAGTTACTGTTAAAACATTGCCTTCAAGGGTATAGTGAGAGTCAAATACAAAAATATCTTCCCCATCCTTGGAATGCACATTCTTAATAACAATGTCCTCCAAATTTGATACTTTATATCCTTCAGGAAGGATTACTTTGAGAGTTCTGAAGTAACTTCTGTTAAATTCAGCTTCTAGAGGTAAAGTCCTCTTTTTTTCTTGATACATTTCTATTTGAGGTCCAATTAAATTTCCTAGCTTGAATAGAAATTTATTACCGGCTTTTTCAACATAATCTTCTGAGTCGATATCAAATTTCAATTCAAAAGGCTTTACACCAAAAAGACTGGGGTCTTCATTGATTATTTCTCGATCTAAGATCACTCCATTTTTATCCAAACTTTTAGCAAATGCATCATCAATGATATCGTTTTTTCGATCGGGTTGAATCAAATCCATAAAAGGTTGAATGTTCATGGCATAGTATCCATCAATTTTTCGGTCAAGTTTGATGTTGTTTTTGGTAAAATCATCCTTATCAAAACGAACCGTAACCAGCATTTCGTCAGTTGAATATTTGGCTTCAATTCCCTCAATATATTTAATTTCTGCAAAGGCTTTCTTTTTACCCTCGATGTGATATCCGGTGACAAATAATCCATAATTGTCCATAAAATAGGGTGGAGGGAAACCAAATCGAGTACCAAACTTACTAGGAGAGAGGTATTTTTTTAGCGCTGGAAAGTAAAATAAAAATTCTTGTAAAAAATTGGTTGCTTCAAATTCTTGATCAAATTTTAATTTCAATCTGTTGGTAGTAAGTACCATTTCGTGAGTGATGTCAAATTTTCGGAACAAAGCAACATAAAGTTTTATGATACCGGTTTCATTGGCTGTTTTATTGGAAAGTACATTTTTCAGTTCTTTTAAATTACTTCCATTGGTCTCTGAAAGAAAGATGTTTTCTTTAATATATAAGTCAATCTTCCTAGCCTTTGTTTCCTCATCCATATTCTCTTTTATCTTCACCTGTTTTGCAAATTGATTGATTTGCTTTGTGGTTTCCTCATCATAAGCTGAGTAATAATAATCGTAGAGATTATTTGCCACATTCTTGTATGAAGTAATGATGCTGTTGTTGTAGGTGTTGGTATGTAATTTGTAAATAATAAATCCAAGAGCCGCTGCATAAGGAGCTTTTTCTTCTTGATCAATACCTTTGACATTTTTTGCGATAAATTGCCAATGAAGTTTTTCTTTTGAAAGATCATCTTGAACGACTTTTGGGACCTTATTAAAGCTCTTAAAATTAAATACAAGATTACTGGGTGCGTACAAGTCAAATTCAACCTGTAATTTGTCATAATCATTTTGAACATCAAATCTAGCTCCTTGATATTCAGGAATCTTTTTTTCTACGTAATAGTATTCAATAAAACTACCTTTTTCAATTCCTTCAAAAGCAAAATACTTGTATTTTCTTCCAGTCTCCTCATTTTCTGCGGTTAAGATTTTTGAAGCGTCTAATTCTAAAATATCTCCATTTTTTTTCAGGACACGCGCTTTATTGACCAACAATGAAGCATTGTTAGAGTAGGGTAAATAAACCTTGTTATATTCCTCGATTCTATCATCAGAATTTAACCATATGATTTTATGTTCTAGATAATATTCGACAAGTTCTTGACTTTCAAAGTAAAATTCTGTGACCACTTTATCTTTCAAAGCAATCATATCCTTATCAGATTCCTCTACCTGATAATTTGGGTTTGTTTCCCATTGGTAATTAAGATAAAAAGGTTCATTTTGAGCCTGCAACGAAAATGAAATGATTAAGATAAAGAGGAGGATTTTTTTTTGCATCATAGGGGTGTTATTTTTTCTTTAAAATGATAATTTCTTTATAAGCTTTTTCAACTTGTTCAATAATTTTATTGATTGTTTTTTGTTGGTCTGTAGTAAGATTGATGAAATTAAAAGTGATGTTTTGTTTACAAATAATTTTACCATCATCAATCTTGTAGGATAAATCAACTGAAATCAATTCATTATTGAATGAGATCGATTCAGGAATGTAATCAGCAATATAATCCTCCGGTATTTGAATCGTATGGGTATATGAATATTGCTTTTTGTAATCATATTCAATCGCATATTTTCGATCTTTTTTTGTTTTGACTTCCGATATTTTTTTATTGAAATGTGGATTGATAAAGATTTCCGATCCAATACTTTGTACATACCCTTGAATTGTAAAATCATAGTTTACAAAATAGTCAAGATCATAACTAAACTTATTTTTTTCTTCAAAATCATTGATTAAAAATTTATTATTTCCTTTTGAAAATCGTTTGTTATAAAAATTTTTAATGTCTGAATCTTTTTTTTTGTTTTCAAGATTATAGAAAAAATTATTCTTGACATATCCAGTGATCTTGGTGAAAGATTTTCCTAAAATATCTTTGTTAGAGATTTGAATTACAGTAGAGTCTACAACAGTATTAAAGTGCGCTGGGATGATGGGAACTTTTTTTATTTTATATCCTTTTCCATTAGCAATCAAAGCCTCTTTCCCTTGAATAAAAGAAGAGGGGTACTCAATTTGAGTATACCTCCCTGTGGCATCTAAATAGTAGGTTTCATCTCCATCTTCATAAGTTAGGATCATATGATTGTCTACGGCAGGGGTAGGAACCTCCTCGTAAGAATATGGAATACTTCGAGTACCGATCCAAGTGAGATGGCCTTTTAACCCGGCGATTTCGAGCATTTTAAAAAGAATGCTTGAGTTGTCTTTGCAATCCCCATATTTTTTCTGAAATACTTCATTGGCTTGTCTAGGGATAAAGCCACCAAGAGCATATTCAAAGGCGACATATTTAATATTTTGTTGTGTCCAGTAGTAAATTGATTTTACTTTTTCAAGATCCGATGTTTTTCCATGAGTAAGTTGATCGACAAGAGCTTCAAGATTTTCATCATTCTTTTCTTTGTTAATATTTTCTACCAATGAATAATACCACTGATAAAGACCACCAACATCATCCAATAGTTTTTTTGTTTGACCTTTTTCTTGGTAGGAGGTTATAATAGGAATGATATGAGGTAAAATACTCTTAAAGTTTGGAGCATTGGTTTCAGAATCAAATTCTTTGGTGTTTTTGGTTTTCCAAGTATAGACATAGTTTTGTCCTTTTTTTTTCTTGGTAAATTTAACTTTTGAGTGATCAATTTGAAATTCTTTAAATCTCAAATTAATATTTTTATCTGCAATGATTGTAACCTTATTGTCAATAATAGGATAGAAATCAGCTAGGTAAAAAGCAGTTAAAAACCTAGGGTTTTTGATCTGATATGTAAGCTTCAAATTTGTTTTGCTTCCTTTTTCTAGTTTAGGATAGATAAAACTCATGTACTTGGTATCATCATAAAATGAGTCATTTAAATCATTCTGTTCGTTGAAATTTATGACCTTGGTTTCAACATAATTTCCATTTTGATAGTTTAATGAAGAAGCTTCAATTTCATCAATGTTATAAAATGTAGAATAACCGAGAATTTTTTTTGAATTGTAATTTGCTGTATTGTCAAGATAGAGATCCTCTTCAAACACTTGTTTGCTGATGTTAAATTGTCCATCTTGAATTTGTAAGTTTAAAACAATTTCTTGTTGAAGCCTTACTACTGAGGCATTGGGATATAATTTTTTATACTTCTCTAACTCTTGTGATTGAAGGCTCCAAATAAATAATAATAGCAGTCCTAGAAGTTGCTTTTTCATGAGCTCAAAATAAGAAAAAAAAACTCACATAAAGACCTAATAAATTCATAATTGTTTTAAAAAAAAGCAATGAATAATCTATAAATCCTAGATTCAAAAAATAGGTAATTGCAAGGTATTCAATGGGGTAAAATTACAAATCAGATCATCTGATCTTCTAATATTGGATTCATTTCTTTGTTATTAAATGTAATTTCAGAGAAACAATTTGTGAATATGAAAAAAAACAGGAAAAAATTAAGGAGAATTTTAATGAATGTGTAATTATTTAAAAATCAACATCCTATTGTTTGCCAATCTAAATTTAATACTTAGCTTTGTCAGCATATTTAAGTACAATGACAAAACAATACGTTTTCACCAATTTCTTTTTTTACTTTTATTTTTTTAATAAAAGTTGAGGCTTTGTGTGTATTATAAAACTAATCATATAACAGAAAGTCTCGAAATATCGAGGCTTTTTTTATTGAGTTAAAAAATGAATAAAATAGCCATACAAGGAATACAAGGTTCCAACCATTATATCGTTGCTAAAAATTATTTTGACGCGAGTAGTCAAATACAGGAATTTTTATCATTTGATGGTCTTGTACATTCGATTGTTTCTGGGAATTCGAATTTTGGTATCATGGCTATTGAAAATACCATAGCAGGGTCTATCATCCCTAATTATGCTTTAATTGACCAACACCATCTTGTCATTACGGGAGAGTATTATTTAAACATTCATCATCATTTGATGGCACTTCAAAATCAAAATCTTCAAGACATTAAAGAAGTATATTCTCATCCAATGGCCCTTCTTCAATGTAAAGAGTTTTTCAAAAAGTACCCTCAGATTAAACTTATCGAAGATGTGGATACAGCAGATGTTGCAAAAAGAATTTCAGAGAATAAATTAAAACATGTTGCTGCCATAGCACCAAAAATTGCCGCAGATATTTTTGATTTGAAGGTGTTAGAAGATGACATTCAAACCATCAAAAATAATGCGACCCGATTTGTCATTGTTGAGAAAAAATCTGAGCAGAATTCCAATCTAAAACATCAACAATCTGTTAATTCTGGAGAAATTAACAAAGCGTCTATAAAGTTTGAATTGGACCATAAACGAGGAAGTCTTGCGGCGATTTTAAATGTGATGAGTGATTGTAAGTTAAACTTAACGAAGATTCAGTCACTACCAAAAATAGAAACACCTTGGAAATATGCTTTCTTTGTTGATGTCACTTTTGACACGTTTCAAAATTACAACAAAGCCAAAGCCATTATAGAAATTATGGCACTAGAATTTAAAATTTTAGGAGAATATAAAAACGGAAGAAATGAATAGCGCAGACCGTTTACAAAACATTCAAGAGTATTATTTTTCTAAGAAATTAAGAGAAGTAAGAGCCTTATCATTAGAAGGAAAACCGATCATCAATATGGGGATTGGAAGTCCAGATATTCAGCCTCCCGAAGAAGTGGTTAAAGAGATTCGTAGTGCAGTTCTTGAGGAGGGAGCTCATAAATACCAAAGTTACCAAGGCTTACCATCGCTGAGGCAGGCAATTGCTAAATTCTATCAAAAACATTACCAAGTGATTGTCAATCATGAGACTGACATCTTACCACTAATGGGAAGTAAAGAAGGAATTTTACATATTTCCATGACTTTTTTAAATAAAGGAGATAAAGTTCTCATTCCTAATCCAGGCTATCCTACGTATTTGTCAGTTACCAACTTACTAGAAGCAACTCCTGTTTTTTATGATTTAAGATCCGAAAACGATTGGCAACCTGATTTCAATAAATTAGAACAAGAAGACCTATCCGAAGTAAAAATTATGTGGGTGAACTATCCTCATATGCCCACTGGTGCAAGAGCCTCTGAAAATTTATTTCAACAATTGATTGATTTTGGAAAAAAACACAATATTTTAATTGTCAATGACAATCCATATAGTTTTATTTTGAATGATTCGCCATCAAGTATTTTAAAAGCTGATGGAGCAAAGGATACGGCTTTAGAATTGAATTCTTTGAGTAAAACTTTTCATATGGCAGGATGGAGAGTTGGGATGCTATTAGGAAATAAAAATCTGCTAGAAAAAGTATTGAAAGTAAAAACTCAAATGGATTCTGGGATGTTTTATGGAATTCAAAAAGGAGCGATTGCAGCATTAAATATCAGTTCAAATTGGTTTCAAAGAATCAATAAAATTTACCAAAAAAGAAGAGAAATTATTTGGAAAATTGCTGACAAATTAGAGTGTAGTTATGATCAAAATTCATCTGGGATGTTTGTATGGGCTAAATTACCTCAAGGCAAAAATGCAGAAGCGATGGTAGATCATTTATTGTATGAAAAAGACATATTTGTTGCGCCAGGAACCATTTTTGGAACGAAGGGTGAGCAATACATTCGGTTTTCATTGTGTGTCTCAGAAGAAAAAATAAAAGAAGCATTAGACAGGTTATAAGATGAAGGTTTTTATTATTGGAACAGGATTAATTGGAGGAAGCTTTGCTTTGGATATTCAGGAACAATATCCAGAGGCAACAATCTATGGAGTAGATCACAACCATGAACATTTAAAAGAAGCAAAAAAACTAGGAATTATTCATAAAGAAAGTCGTCTTGATCAGATATACGAAGGAGAAATTATTTTTTTAACGATTCCTGTAGATGCTGCATTAGCCGTGTTACCATCAGTTCTTGACCTTGTTCATGAGGACGCACTCGTTATTGATGTTGGATCAACAAAACAAGGGATTTGTAGTGTTGTTAAAGACCATCCAAAAAGAAGAAATTTTTTAGCAGCTCATCCTATTGCAGGAACAGAATTTTCTGGACCAAAATCAGCCCTAAAAGGTTTGTACAGAGAAAAAACAAATATCATTTGTGAAGTAGAAAAAACAGCTTTTAAATTGCAAGAGAAAGCGCTTGAAATTTTTTCAAAACTTGGAATGAGAATTCGATATATGGATGCGGTTTCTCATGACAAACATATTGCATACGTATCTCATTTATCTCATATTAGTTCATTTATGCTTGGGAAAACGGTAATTGAAAAAGAAAAAAATGAACGAGATATATTTGATTTGGCAGGAAGTGGGTTTGAGTCAACAGTTCGACTGGCAAAAAGTTCACCAGCGATGTGGACTCCAATTTTTGAACAAAATAAGGGCAATATCATAGCGTCCTTAGAGGAATATATTGACAATCTAAAACAGTTCAAGGAGTACATGGAAAATCATGAGTTTGATCAAGTATTTCAAGAGATGAAAAATACCAATCACATCACCACTATTTTGGAGGGGATCAAGTAATTTCGAGTGATTTTTATTGAAAAACAATCAAAAAATTAATATAAAAAATAATAAAGGAACAAGTAAAGATGAAAAATTCAAAAGAGTTAAAAACATGGTTGGATGATTTGCAATTAAATCATCCGCTAGTAATTGCAGGACCATGTAGTGCAGAGACAGAAGATCAGGTGCTAAAGATTGCACACAAATTGAAAGATTCGGATGTCAATTATTTTCGTGCTGGAATATGGAAGCCAAGAACACGGCCTGGAAATTTTGAGGGAGTTGGTGCTTTAGGCCTGAAGTGGCTTCAAAAAGTAAAAGAAGAGACAGGAATGAAAACAGCCATCGAAGTTGCCAACGCTGCACATGTAAAATTAGCCCTGGAATATGATATTGACATGTTGTGGATTGGAGCTAGATCTACTGTGAGTCCATTCATTGTTCAAGAGATTGCAGATGCTCTCAAAGGAACCGACAAAATTGTGTTGGTAAAAAATCCAGTAAATCCAGACTTGGCTTTATGGTTAGGAGCCATCGAAAGGCTGCACTCTGCTGATATTAAAAACTTAGGGGTGATTCATAGAGGTTTTTCAACCTATGAAAAAACAAGGTATCGTAACAATCCAGAATGGCAAATAGCTATTGAATTGCAAAATCGTTTTCCAGATTTACCATTGATTTGTGATCCTTCTCATATTACCGGTAAAAGGGACATGATTTTTGAGGTTTCTCAGACGGCCTTGGATTTAAATTTTGACGGTCTTATGATTGAAACACATATTGATCCTGACAATGCATGGAGCGATGCAGCTCAACAAGTGACTCCAGAGAATCTTATCAAGATGATGGAAGATTTAAAAATTAGGAAGGCTACAGATACTGAAGCCGAATACAGAAATGCTCTGAATACTCTCCGAACACAAATTGATGTCATTGATCATCAGCTGATAGAAATTTTTGGAAAAAGAATGAAAATCGCTGACGGTATTGGTGAATTGAAAAAAGAAAAGAACGTGGCTATTCTACAATCCAAGCGATGGAATGAGATCTTAGGAAAAATGATTTTGGAAGGAGAACAAAATCAATTGAGTGAAGAATTTATTCTAAAAGTATTCAAAGCAATACATCAAGAATCCATCAATCGTCAAGAAAAAGTAATGAGTAGAACTTAAAAAAAGCGGCTTACAGCCGCGGTTTTTTTTCTTTCATTCTTTTAAAGATGTAGCGTGTAATAAATATACCATCGCCATCTTTTTCACCTGCATCACTTTCAACAGCACTCGAAACAAAAGCTAGCTCCCATCCCTCTTCTGACATGGTGTTAATCTTTGAGGTGATTACTGCATCATTGGCTGCAATGTTTTGAAAACGGATTCCTGCGATGTTAAAAAAGTTTAACAATTTAGTTTCATCAAAATTTTTGACTCTAATGTCAGAGCGGTCAGATTTATTTCTCTGATCTCTTACTTTTTTTCCATCAGTTCTTGTGGTAGTAAAGTCTTTATAATTTCGGTTTTCATTAGCAGAGATCAATCTTGATCTACCAAGGCCACTAGGAATGATTGATTCAACACTTGTGACAACTTGATATTCATATACTTGCGCTTCAGAGGTGAAGGCACTTGCTAATATTGCAATGATTAAATAAATTTTTTTCATAATAATTGGTTTTTTGAATAAAATTGGCTCTAATTTACAATTTTTTTATAAAGAATTGACTTACTTTGTTTCATGATAGGGATTGTTTATAAATCAACTGGGAGTTGGTATTTTGTGAAGTCTGAAAACGGTGTTTTTTATCCATGTAGAATAAAAGGCAAATTAAGATTGAAAGGAATCAAAAGTACCAACCCAATTGCAGTAGGAGATTCGGTTGAATTTAATTTAGAAACCGTCGGAGATGAACAAATTGGAATCATAAGCTCAATTCAGGAAAGAAAAAATTACATAGTACGTAAATCAGTCAATTTATCGAAACAAACCCACATCATTGCTTCAAATATTGACATTGCATTTTTATTAGTAACCATTAATAATCCTACAACACTCACTACATTTATTGATCGTTTTTTAGTCACTGCCCAAGCCTATTCCATTGAGGTAGTTTTAGTTTTTAACAAGATTGACACCTATCAGAAGGAGCAAGCGTTGGAGATGAAACGACTGCGTGGAATTTATTCAGGTATAGGATATACTTGTGTGGATGTCTCTGCCATAAAAAAGAAAAACTTAACATCAATTAAAGAGATGATGAAGGGAAAAACTTGTGTTTTTTCTGGCCATTCTGGAGTTGGGAAAACAACCCTGATCAATGCTATTGAAAGTGGGCTAAATTTAAGAACGAAAGAAATATCTGACCAGCATCAGCAAGGACAGCATACGACCACTTTTGCAGAGATGTTTGATCTGAGTTTCAATGCCAGAATCATTGATACTCCAGGAATCAAAGGTTTTGGAGTTGTGGATATTACAAAAGAAGAATTGGGAGATTATTTTGTGGAGTTTTTTAAATTAAAGAGCCAATGTAAGTTTCATAATTGCATTCATTTAAATGAACCGCAATGTGCTGTAAAACAAGCTTTGGAAGAGAATAAAATTTCGAAATCACGTTATAAAAGTTATTTGCAAATTTTACAGGGAGAGGATGAGCATTACAGAACAGATATTTTCGAATAACGATGATTCATAGATGTTTTTTTAAATGACAATCAAACAATGAAAGCCGTCATACAAAGAGTTTCAAAAGCAAGCGTAGCCATCGATAGTAAAATGGTTGCAAAGATTGGAAAAGGAGTGCTCGTTTTGCTGGGAATTGAGATGGAGGACACACAAGAAGATATCAATTGGCTCTCCAAAAAAATTGCAAATCTCAGGATTTTTAATGATCACAATGGCGTTATGAATCATTCTTTAATTGATGACAAAGGGGATTGCATTGTGGTCAGTCAGTTTACATTGTATGCCTCTACGAAAAAAGGTAACCGACCGAGTTATATCAAAGCAGCAAACCCTTCAGTAGCAATTCCTCTTTATGAAAAATTTATAACCCAAATGCAGAAAGAGTTGGGAAAAGACATTCAAACAGGACAATTTGGAGCAGATATGATGTTGGAAATTTTCAATGATGGTCCAGTGACGATTATTATTGATTCAAAAAATAAATTTTAACAAATATTTTCATAAACAGAAATTGAATTTCCTCTAATTTCGATGTTTTAAAACAATTTTAAAATTTAATAACATGAAAAAAATTTACACCGTTATTTTTGCGGTTTCTTTAATCTTTATATCGTGTAATAAAGAAAAAAAAGAAAAAATAGCAACGAAAGAAGAGGTTAAAAGCGAGAAAGTTGTTGCAGTAAACAACATAGATTTAGAAGCCTCTTACATGACCTGGAAAGGAACAAAGCCTGGAGGAGCACATGATGGAACTATTGGTTTTAAAGAAAGTTCATTGGTTCTAGATAATGGAAAAATAACAGGAGGAGAATTCTTAGTTGACATGGCTACAATGAAAAATCTAGACATTGAAGATCCTAAGAAATCGGCCAACCTTATCAGTCATCTTTCAAATGCTGATTTTTTTGACATCACCACCTACCCAACTTCTAAGTTTGTCATTACATCTGTAGAGGATAACAATGGAGTTTTGGCAGTCACTGGAAATCTAACGGTAAAAGATGTTACCAAAAGCATCACAATTCCTGCATCAATCTCAGAACAAGAGGGTGTTGTAACCTTTAAAAGTGAGGTTTTTAACATTGATAGAGCTGATTTTAATGTAAAATATGGTTCCAAAAAATGGTTTGATAACTTAAAAGACAGGTTTATTGATGACTTGGTTGAAATGTCTTTTGTTGTCAAAACAAAAATCTAAATTGATTTTTCTGTAGATTTATGCTGGAGAAAATGAGTATTGAACTTTAAAGAGATTCTTTTTCCAGCATAAATTTTAAACAATTACTTCGTGTGAGTTTTTTACCTCATTGATTGAAAAAATCGAATGAGTACTCCCAATGTGCCTAATCGTAGTGAGTTTTGTTACCATAAATTCCCGATACTCTTTCATATCAGCAACATGAATTTTTAGAATATAATCATAATCTCCACTGACATGAAAACATTCTAAAACCTCATCCAATTTTAAAATTTCTTTTTCAAAATTAGACAAGTATTCTTTGGAATGTTGCAACAATTTTACATGACAAAAAATAAGAAAAGATTTATTGATTTTTTCTTTATCAATCATCGCAATATATTTTGTGATCACTTTTTCTTTCTCAAGTTTTTTAATCCTTTCATAAACAGCAGTAACCGACATATTTAATTGAAGAGATAACTGTTTGTTGGTTTGCTTGCTGTCATTTTGAAGCAGTGTTAATAATTTCTTATCGGTAGTGTCTAATTTCATGTAATGTAATTTCTGAAAAAAAATCTAAAAAAATCTTGTTTTAGATAAATATAATGAATTTAAATTTATTTTTTTATTCTAAAATAGAATATTAATCTAATATAACTTATAATTATTGATTATTTTTCTTTAAAAAATTAAATTTGATGTAAAATTACATATCATGAAGTTTAAACCAGCAGATAAAATTCAAGACCTTCAATATTTTGGTGAATTTGGAGGTGTAAATCCATCCATTTCGGATTCTTCAACCTATACTTTTTTGTCAGCAAAAACCATGTTTGATACTTTTGAAGGCAATGCAGATGGGTGTTATTTGTATTCTCGTCATTCCACACCAAGTAATTTGTATTTGGGGGAAGCTCTTGCAGCTATGGAAGGAACTGAAACCGCTCATGTATCAGCTTCAGGTATGGGGGCGATCACTCCTGTAATTTTACAATTATGTGGTGCTGGAGATCATATTGTTTCCAGTAGAACTATTTATGGAGGAACCTATGCTTTTTTAAAAAATTTTACACCAAGACTTCATATTCAAACTTCTTTTGTTGACATAACAAAACTAGAGGTTGTAGAGGCTGCAATTACTGAAAACACAAAAGTACTGTATTGTGAAACCGTGAGCAATCCACTGTTGGAAGTTGCAGATATCGAAGCACTCGCTAAACTGGCTAAAAAGCATCATTTAAAACTGGTTGTGGACAATACATTTTCTCCCTTGTCTGTTTCTCCAGCAATATTGGGTGCAGATATTGTCATTCATAGCTTAACAAAATTTATCAACGGTTCTTCTGATACTGTGGGAGGTGTTGTTTGTGGAACTCAAGAATTCATCGATCAACTTAGAAATGTAAACGATGGTGCAAGCATGCTGCTAGGTTCAACAATGGATAGTTTAAGAGCTTCATCGATATTGAAAAATTTAAGAACACTTCATATTCGAATGAAACAACATAGCCATAATGCAGCCTACTTGGCCAAAAAATTTGAAGAGGATGGATTAAAAACAGTTTATCCTGGATTGCAATCACATCCTTCACACGAATTATTTAACTCCATGATGCACTCAGAATACGGATATGGAGGTATGTTAACAATTGATGCAGGATCTACCGGAAAAGCCAATCAATTAATGGAATTGATGCAGCATAAAAATGTTGGTTATTTAGCGGTGAGTCTTGGTTTTTATAAAACGTTATTTTCATCCCCAGGTTCTTCAACTTCCTCAGAAATTCCAGAGGAAGAACAACAAGCGATGGGATTATCTGAGGGGTTAATTCGTTTTTCGATTGGTTTGGATAACCATATCGAAAGAACGTATGATGTGATCAAGGCATGCATGATGGAAGTGGGGATTTTAAAAAAGGAAACAGTTCGATAAAATAATTCAGCTTTGAATTGAATCAGTTTTTGGAAATCAAATCACCATCACCTCAACAATCAACTTGCGTAGCTTCAACTAAAATCGTAACATTACAGCCAAAATAATGAAACGATGCAAAATTCCAAAGACCTTTCTGAAACAAATTCACAAGAACAAAGTGTAGAAAAAAATAGAGAACTTTCTATCCTAGAGGCTCTTACACCTGTGTTTGCTTTGGTGGTCATGCTTTTTTACAATGTCCGTATTTTTGGTGATGATTCATTGAGCGGATCCAATCAATTTATCTTGTTATTGGGTTCGGCGATCGCAGTAATCATTGGAATAAAAAATAAAGTTTCATTTTCCAAAATGATGGCAGATGTTTCGGAAAATATGAAATCTACGTCTACAGCCATATTTATTTTACTGATGGTAGGAGCTTTGGCTGGTACCTGGCTTGTAAGTGGAATTATTCCTACCATGATTTACTATGGTTTAAAATTATTGAATCCAACAATATTTTTGCCTGCATGTTTGATTATTTGTGCAATTATTTCTGTGGCAACAGGGAGTTCTTGGACAACTGCTGCAACTGTTGGTATTGCATTGATTGGTATTGCTGAAGTTCTTGGAATCCCTCTAGGGATGACAGCAGGAGCCGTTTTATCCGGAGCTTATTTTGGTGATAAAATGTCTCCAATGTCCGATACAACAAATTTAGCACCTTCCATTGCTGGGACAGATTTATTTACCCATATAAAGTACATGACTTACACGACAATCCCTACCTTTATTGTCACGTTAATTGTTTTTATCATCATAGGAATCACAATCAGTACGAATGGTGAAGCAAATACTTCTTCAATGCTTGCTGATATTGATAAAGCATTTCACATAAGTCCTTGGCTATTTTTAGTACCTGCGATTGTCATCTTTTTAGTCGTTAAAAAATCACCTCCATTAATTGCATTATTCGTGGGAACAATTTTAGCAGCTGTGGTAGCATTGTTTCTACAACCAGAAATTTTGATGAACATTGCCAAGGCTACCGAATTAAACTTTCATACGGCATACAAGGGCTTGATGAAAGCCATTACAGTAAAGACATCCGTACCAACAGATAATGAAATTTTAGTAGATTTATTTTCCTCTGGAGGAATGGCTAAGATGATGCCAACGATATGGCTTCTTATTTGTGCAATGGCTTTTGGAGGGGTGATGGATGCCATTGGCGCTTTAGCGAAAATTAGTAATTACCTTTTGCAACTTTTTGATTCAATTTTTGGATTGTTTGCCAGTACAGTTTTTACCTGTATTGGATTAAATTTATCTGCTTCAGATCAGTACATGGCCATTGTTGTCCCAGGAAAAATGTATGCAAAAGCATTTAAAGACAGAGGTTTGGCTCCAGAAAACCTAAGTAGAACTTTGGAGGACTCAGGAACAGTAACTTCTGTATTAATTCCTTGGAATACCTGTGGAGCCTATCATTCTGGAGTACTTGGAGTGAGTGTAGGGGAGTATTTTGTGTATGCAATTTTTAACTGGTTGTCCCCATTTATGACACTGATATTCGCTGCATTGAAGATAAAAATAAGACAAATAGTAGTCAATAAATAGGCTAGATAAACCAGTTCCATACCAAGCCAAAGCGGATGGTGAAATCTCTGTAAGGATAGTTTGGAGCAGAGAAATAATTTCTTTTTCCAAAGTCGGAAAGCGCATTGTCAATTCTAAAGTAAATTCTTGTTCTTCTTATTTGAGCGTTGAAAAATAAATCAACAGCTGGAAAACCAATTTCTTCAGAATTCTGAAGTGTAAATTCAGCCAAAAGAGGATTATAAGCATTGGCTTTGAATGAAGAAAAATATTTAAAACTAGCGCCAATTTCAACTTGCATCGGTTTTCCTTTAAACCAATAATCAGAATAATACAAAGTATTTCTAGTGACAAATTCTGGAACTCTAAAAACAGAAGATCCACCACTTACATTCTGATACATGACATGGTTGTCTAAGGCAAATTTTTTATAAGTAAATTCTCTAGAAGCTCTTACTTTTAAATAGGTGACGTTTTCTGAATATTGAGAAGGCAAATTATCCTCCCCAAAATAGGTATAGTTTTCAATGTTGGTAAGATTAATTTCTGAACGTATCCATTTAGAATCAAAAGAAAATCCTAGATTTTGGGTTCTGATATTATCAAAATCATTTTCCCAATTGTATTCTCTATAAGAGCTATGATGTAGGAGGTAATTAAAATTGGGAGACTTTGAATTTAACAATAAGCTGGCTTTGATGTGAAACAAACTATCTTTCTTATAAGATAAATTACCTGCAAGATTTGTCCCTGAGAGTCTTCCAGATCCAGGGGTAATTTCTCCAGTGGCATCCAATTGAAATTTGTTTACTTTGGCTTTCCAATCCGCACCAAAAGAGGCTGCTTTTCCCTCTAATTTAATGGTATTAATTTCACTATTTTGATTGATGATTCTATCATAACCATAAGAGTAGCTTGTCAAAGCAGATTTAACTCTAAAGGTTCCTAAGATGTATTTTGAATTAAATTCTAAAAAAAATTGATTCTTAAAATAAGAATAGTCGGCCCCTTCACTAAGGCTCCCAGAAAGATCAGCAGCCCCTAAAAAAGTTGAAGCAGCATTTTGACGAAATTCATAATCTTTCTTTTGACTTTCAAAAACATGACCCACTTTTAAATTTGTAAAATCTTTCTGACTAACGGAATCTTTTGAGGAAAAAATTTGATAATCATGCTCAAAAAATAGCCGGGAAGTTTTTAATAAATTTTCAGTGTCATCTAGATTTACATCCAATCGAGCTCTGTCTGAAAAGTTGGGGTCATTCGATAAAAATTTCTCCATTGACTCGATTGTTAATCCGCCACTTTCCTCATTTAAAATATCTTGGGTACTCAAATGACCTCGGATATTGTATTGCCCTTCTTTGGTTTTATAAAGAAAAGTCGTTCTAAAGTTCCCTTGACTCACAAGAGACTCTCTGTATTTTCCAAGAGAACGTAAGCCAGTATAGGCAATGGAAACATTGAATCTTTTTGAAAAGTTTAGGGTAAAAAAAGACTCCAAGAATTGACCTTGTTCCATGGTGGTCAAAAACATAATTTCAGTACTTGGTGTAGGAACTTCGTAATATTGAATATCCTCAACAGACTTGAAAGTAAATTGTTTGGCTGTAAAACCAATATCTGGAATGGTAGAGATCTTATCAAAACGATAACCTAAACGATTGAATGTTTGCCCAATATTATGAAAAGGGAGCAATTCAAAATGATCTTTCCTTAAAAAATTAAACTTATAATGTTTTTTAATTGTGAGGGTTGTATCTATGTAAGTTGTGTCATTTAGATATGAAAAAATCTTGTAATCCGTATATTTTGTTTTGGCACTTAAGTTAATTTTTTTGGTACCTCTATTATCAGGTGAGACAGTATCGTTTAATATAAAATTAGCTCTATCCTGAGGATTTTTTGGTTTTTTCATAGTTCTACCCCGATCAAAGGTTTGACCAAAACTATTTATGACCGAGAGGCATAATAAAAAAAGGAAGCAAATAATTCTTTTCATTGATATTTCTTCTTCGGACAAAAGTAAACTTTTATCCGTAAAAGAGTTTAAATTATTATCTTGAAAAATTGTTAATTTGGTAGAATGTTAAAAAATAATTTTAGCGGATTTGAATTGGAGGTAGGAACGGATGAAGCAGGAAGAGGCTGTCTCTCCGGACCAGTTGTTGCAGCTTCAGTTATTTTGCCAAAAGATTTTCATCATGAATTATTAAATGACTCGAAGCAAATTTCCGAAACGAATAGAAAAAAATTGAGACCGATCATAGAAAGAGAAGCCTTGTCCTTTGGCGTATCGTTTGTTTCCAATGAAGAAGTTGATGCGATGAATGTTCTTCAGGCCTCTATCGAAGCCATGCATCGTTCTATTGGTGAGATGTCTGTCATTCCAAAATTTATAATTGTTGATGGGAATAAATTCAAACCCTACCATGAAATTCCTTATCAAACCATCGTAAAAGGGGATGCAAAATACATGAGTATTGCTGCTGCATCTGTGCTTGCCAAAACCTATAGAGACGATTATATGGAAAAAATTCATTCGGAGTTCCCTGCATATCATTGGAAAAAGAACAAAGGCTATCCGACCAAAGAACATCGAAAAGCAATCCAAATGCTAGGAATTACAAAATACCATAGAAAGACCTTCAAACTTTTACCGACTCAACTAAAGTTAGATATTTGATAAGAATTCCTCAACTTCAAAAAGATCTTTGAAATGACAAAGTATTTTTTCTTTTACTTGACTAGGGTCTATTTTTTTACCGAGCTCTACTTCCAATGAGGTCACAGCTTTGCCTCTAATACCACAAGGAATAATGTGATCAAAATATCCTAAGTTGGTATTTACATTAAGTGCAAACCCGTGCATGGTAACCCATCGACTACTTCGAATTCCCATGGCACAAATTTTTCTTGCAAAAGGAGTTCCTACATCCATCCATACTCCCGTTTCACCTTTGCTTCTTTCTCCCTTGATTCCATATTCGGCAAGTGTTTTGATGATGACCTCTTCAAGAAAACGTAAGTACTTATGGATATCGGTAAAGAAATTTTCAAGATCCAATATAGGATAACCTACAATTTGTCCGGGACCATGGTAGGTAATGTCTCCACCTCGATTGATTTTGTAATAAGAAGCATTCCTTTTTTTCAATTGTTCTTCATTGATCAAAAGATTGTTCAAATCTCCACTTTTCCCCAGAGTATATACATGTGGATGTTCAACAAAAAGAAAGTAATTAGAAGTGGTTTGAGATAAATTCTCTTTTCTATTTTTTCTTTTCACAGCAATGATCTCATCCAACAAGTCAGTTTGATAGTCCCAAACCTCCTTATAATCTCTTAAACCTAAGTCTTTTAAATGGATGGTTTTGTTCATTGTCAATCTAGAAGTGTAAATATTTAATTATATTTGAGTGATTGTGTTTACACTAAAAACTCTTAATTAATATGGCCCTCAAAAATATGAAAAATAGTTTGATCCTAACAATTTTATCATTGTACTCAAGTTTTGTATTTTCTCAATCCACTGATTGGAAAGACATCAGCAATGAAAAAGGAAAATTTAATGCCAGTGACTTAAAATTTAGAAAATCCATTCCTGATGATTTCAAGCTGTATGAAATTAACTTTACTGAGTTCAAAGAGAAGGTTTTTTCTCTAGATAACAAATCTTTGCAGGTTATTGAATTACCAACAGCCAAAGGAGTTCAGAAATTTTCTGTAAAAGAAGCATCTTCCCTAGCCCAAGAATTGTCTTCAAAATACCCGATGATAAAATCATATGTAGCCAAAGGGATTGACAATCCCTCCGCAGTTGCAAGATTTAGTTTTGGAACTGATGGTTTTCATGCGGTCATATTTTATGCAGGGAGTCCCTCTTTTTACATCGATCCTTATTCCAAAGATTACAATTCTTACATTGCGTATTCTAGATCAACTTTATCCGAGAGAGAACAAGACTTTAGCTGTGATGTTGAGGAGCAGTTAGAATCAGAAAAAGTTCCACTAAATTCTCAAAGAAATGCTGATGATGGTCTCTTACGAACCTTTCGTTTGGCCTTGGTGTGTACCGGTGAATATGCTCAATATCATTTGAATGATCAAGGGATATCTGATGATGAAACCGATGCGGTCAAAAAAGCAGCTGTTTTATCAGCAATGAATACCTCCATGACAAGAGTCAATGGTGTTTATGAAAAAGATTTGGGAGTAAGGATGGAAATAATTGCCAACAATGATGAAGTGATCTTTTTAGATCCCAATACTGACGGTCTATCCAATACCAGTGGAGGATCTTTGTTAGGTCAAACACAAAGCATCTGTGACAATGTGATTGGAAATGCCAATTATGACATCGGTCACGTCTTTTCTACAGGAGGAGGAGGAGTTGCTAGTCTTGGAGTGGTATGTGTATCAGGAAGCAAAGCTAGAGGTGTTACTGGAAGTTCCAATCCAACCGCCGATCCTTATGATATTGATTATGTTGCTCATGAGATAGGGCATCAATTTGGGGCAACCCACACTCAAAATAATTCATGTAATAGAACCAATTCCACGGCTGTTGAACCTGGAAGTGCGTCAACAATTATGGGCTATGCAGGTATTTGCCCACCAAATGTACAAAGTAATAGTGATGATCACTTTCATTCTGTGAGTATCAATCAAATGTGGAATCTGATTCAGTCCTCTGCAACTTGTGCGGATGCTACTTCAACTGGAAATACGGCCCCTGTAATTACACCAGGATCAGATTATTCCATTCCAAAATCTACTCCTTTTGTATTAAAAGGAGTTGCTTCTGATGTCGATGCGAATGATAATTTAAGTTATAATTGGGAACAAATTGATAATGAAATCGCTACAATGCCACCATCTTCAACGAGTACAGGAGGACCCGCTTTTAGATCCAAACCTTCCTCAAGTTCTCCAAACAGATACATGCCTGCATTATCCACTGTCATCGGAGGGAGTATCTCAAGTACGTGGGAGGTAGTGCCAACGGTCGCAAGAGACATGAATTTTTCATTGGTGGTGAGAGATAATGCTTTTGGAGGAGGGAACAGTGCAAGAGATGATGTAAAAATTACCACTGTAGACATTACGCCATTTACTGTTGATGGACCCACTACCAATGAAGATTGGAATGTTGGATCTACTAAAAATATCATTTGGGTAGTTGGCTCAACCGATACCTCTCCGGTAAATTGCTCAACGGTCAATATTCTATTATCTACCGATGGAGGGCTTACATTTCCAACAATCTTAGCTGCCAACACTCCTAATGATGGTAGTGCATCCATTGTAGTACCAAATCAACCCACCAATTCTGCAAGAATCATGGTCGAAGCTGCAGATAATGTTTTTTACAATGTAAACGATACAAATTTTACGATTAGTGCCAGTGACCCAACTTTTGTAGCCTCAAATACAACAGGCTCTGTTGATGTATGTAATAACAACGGAGAATCTGCTGTCTATAATATTTCTTTGGACTTTGTAGAAGGATTTTCTGAAACTGTCAGTTTTACTGCTTCGGGACAACCCACAGGCTCTTCAGTCTCGTTCAACCCAACATCCATCAATACAGATGGAATCGTTGAGTTGACTGTTAGTAATTTAGATGGTGCTGCTCCAGATACTTACAACATAAATATCAACGCATCATCCACTTCAATTACAAGAAATTTAGAGGCCACTTTAAACGTTAGTAATGGAGTATTTGATGATCTAAATTTAACCTCTCCCGAAGATGATGGTACTGGAATTGGATTGACTCCTACCTTTACTTGGGATGTAATTTCTAATGCCACTTCCTATGATATTCAAATTGCAACTGATCCTAGTTTTAGCTCAACTCTTGTCAGTGAAAATGTAAATACAAACTCATATTCGGGAGTTACACTCGAGGAATCCACTACTTATTATTGGAGAGTAAAGGCAAAAAATAGTTGTGGTGAGGGAGATTTTTCGGTTGTTAGTTCATTTACGACGCAAACATGTTCTCATTGTACCTCTAGTGGAGATATGGCTTATGCTACAAGTATTACTAGGGTGATTCTCAATGATATTGACAATGTCTCAGGGAAAGATGATCCTTATAGTGATTATACCAATATCAGTACAGATGTGACTATCAATGACAGTTATGATTTAACGGTACAAGTAAATACGGATGGGAACTATACTGTGAATACAATTGTATGGATCGATTGGAATCAAGATTGTGATTTTGATGATACAAATGAGCAATATGATTTAGGATCTGCTACCAATACACCAGATGGCCCAACTTCAGATAGTCCGTTGTCAATCACAGTGCCCTCAGATGCCATCTTAGGAAGTACAAAAATGAGAGTATCAACACGTTATAGCACCGATCCGTCTTCATGTATGAATAATGTTGATGGAGAAGTTGAGGATTATACGATCAATGTAGTTGATGATACTGCTTCAATTGACGATTTTGTTTTTGAAGGCTTTAATTTATACCCCAATCCATCTAATGGGAACTTTAATTTGATGTTTGATACAGTTTCATCTGACTTTGTTCAACTTCAGTTATTTGACATTACAGGGAGATTGATTAGAGAAATAAGGTATCAAAATATTACTCAAAGATTTTCTGAGAGTATTTCATTTGATTCCACTTCTGCTGGATTTTATCTTTTGAAAATTACCAATGGAACAAAGCAAACAACAAGAAAAATAGTCATCGAATAAATTTTTTGAGTAAAATGCTTGTTTTACAATATGAAGGCTGTCTTTAGGACAGCCTTTTTAATGAACTGAAACAATTAGCATCGGTTTTACAATTAATTGAGTTACTTTTGTTTTATGTCGATAAAAGTTCAGTCTGTTTCAAAATCATACAAGAATCAAAAAGCGCTAAATCAGATTTCATTCTCTGCAAAAAAAGGAGAAATTATTGGTTTTCTAGGGCCTAATGGAGCTGGAAAAACAACGATGATGAAAATACTCACAGGATATATGTTACCTGATCAAGGGGAGGTTTCAATCTCGGAGATCAATCTGCTTAAAAATAACATAGAAGCAAAAAGGCATATTGGTTATTTACCCGAGCACAATCCCTTATATAATGATATGTACGTTCGCGAATTTCTTGCCTTTCAAGCAAGTATTTACGGGGTTAGCAACATAAGAATAGAAGAGGTAATTAGTGATGTGGGACTTCTTCAAGAGGCCTCAAAAAAAATAGGGCAATTGTCCAAAGGGTATCAGCAAAGAGTGGGAATTGCAGCAGCCATTTTACACCATCCTCAAGTCCTTATATTGGATGAACCAACGACAGGATTGGATCCAAATCAATTACAAGAAATAAGAACTCTAATCAAAGAATTAGGAAAAGACAAAACCATCTTATTTTCTACTCATATTTTACAAGAAGTTGAAGCAGTTTGTAATCGAGTATTGATCCTCAATAAAGGCGAGTTATTGCTAGACAAATCAATGAAAGATTTAGCAGATAACAACGAGCAAATTATTGAGGTTTCTTTTGATTATAAAATTGAAGAACAATTTATTCAACGACTGCCAAATCTAAAGTCATTGAAAAATAATTTTGATAACAGTTGGTACATTGTTTTTAAAACAAAAAAGGATATGCGACCTGTGATTTTTGATTTTGCTCAAGAAAATGGATTGAAAATTTTAGAGTTGAATTCAAAAAATCAAAAATTGGAAAATCTATTCATTGAGTTGACCTCTCAAAAGACGCAAAATTAGGATTTAATTTAACTTAAAATTGATGTGTTCATTCTCAAGTGTTTTCAGCAAATCACTAGAGATTTTAATTTTTGTATTTCTGCTCGGAACATCCAATTCAATTTGATCTTCAATATCGTAAATCACAAAACGTAAGGATTGTTTCCCTTTATTTTTTTTGCACAATTGTTCAACGTTTTTGATGGATTGTTCATGAAGTTCTTCCAAAGGGATTTTGATAGTCATTTTTTTACACAAATCATCGATCACATCGTGTAACAATTTGAATTCAGTAAATTTTAACCTAGCATCACCCTGGATACCTTCTTTATTAACCCATCCTTTTTGGATGGTAGATCTGACGTATAGGAATGAGTTAAGAACGAAAAAATGCTTGAACTTTAGATAATCTTCACCAAAAATTCTAAATTCAAAACTATCAGAATAATCCTCAATAATAAAAGAAGCCCAGCCTTTTCCTGATTTAGAAACCCTATGTTGAACCTCGGTGATGATCCCTGCAAAAGTCAAATTGGCTCCAATATGTTTTTCTAGATCTCCCTTGAAGTCTGAAACACTTGCATTGCAAAAACTCAACTCATATTTAAAATCATCCAAAGGATGGGCAGAAATGTACATGCCCACCACTTCTTTTTCCTTGGCAAGTTCTTCCATCGTTCCCCAAGGCTCACAATGAGGAATGTTTGGTTCAGGAAACTCAATTTCTGAGGATTCTCCAAATAAAGAAACTTGAGATGAGTTTACGTTTTCCTGATATTTATTTCCATATTTAATGGTCTTTTCTATAAAAGTCAGACCTTTTTCATCTTCTGCAAAGTATTGGGCTCTGTGTGTATTTTTAAAAGAATCAAATCCACCAGCTAAAATCAAACCATCAAAAGCTTTTTTATTAGCAGCTCTTAAATCTATTCTTTTCGTCACATCAAAAATAGATGTGAAAGGACCCTTGTCTTTGCGTTCTCTAATGATTGATTTTACTGCTGAGCTACCAACCCCTTTAATAGCTCCCATTCCAAATCGAATAGCTCCTTGTTTATTGACAGAAAATTTCAAATAGGATTCATTAATGTCTGGACCTAAAACTTTCAATCCCATTGATTTGCATTCTTCCATAAAGAAAGAAACAGTTTTGATGTCATTCATATTATTTGATAAAACAGAGGCCATGTATTCTGCAGGATAATGGGCTTTTAAATAGGCAGTTTGATAGGCAATCCAAGCATAACAAGTTGAATGAGATTTGTTAAATGCATAGGAAGCAAAAGACTCCCAATCTTTCCATATTTTTTCTAGTTTTTCTGTTTCATGCCCATTTTCTTGTGCCTGCTTTATAAATTTAGGTTTCATTTTTGCAAGAACAGCGGCCTGCTTTTTACCCATTGCTTTTCGCAAAACATCTGCTTCTCCTTTGGTGAAATTTGCGAGTTTTTGAGATAACAACATTACTTGCTCCTGATAGACCGTAATTCCATAGGTTTCGGCCAGATATTCCTCCATAGCAGGCAAGTCATATTCGATGTCTTCTTTCCCGTGTTTTCTGTTGATAAAAGAAGGAATATATTCCATAGGTCCAGGCCTGTACAATGCGTTCATGGCAATTAAATCACCGAATACAGTGGGTTTTAAAGAACGCATGTGTTTTTGCATTCCTGGAGATTCATACTGAAAAATTCCAACCGTTTGACCTCGCTGAAATAGCTCATATGTTTTTTGATCGTCCAGAGGAAAATTTTCAGGATCTAATGTGATTCCATGACGTGCTTTGACAATTTTTACAGTATTTTTGATCAAGGTCAAGGTCTTCAATCCCAAAAAATCCATTTTAAGCAATCCAGCACTTTCCACAACAGAGTTGTCAAACTGGGTAACGTACATGTTCGAGTCTTTGGCCAAGGCTATGGGAACAAAATTTGTGATGTCAGACGGTGTAATGATGACTCCACATGCATGAGTTCCTGTATTTCTGACAGATCCTTCCAAGATGGAGGCCTTGTTGATGGTTTCAGCTTCAATTCCTTGTCCTTCAGAAATTGTTTTGAGTTCTTTGACCATTTCTTTTTCTTCAGATCTTAGACTGGCAATTTTACTTTTACTTTTATCATCAGTTCCAAAAATTGTATTGAGTTTGATGTTCGGAATTAGTTTTGCAATTCTATCGGCTTCAAACAAGGGTAAGTCCAACACTCTGGCTGTATCACGAATGGATGATTTTGCAGCCATGGTTCCGTAGGTAATAATTTGTGCAACCTGATTGGCTCCATATTTATTGATTACATAGTCCATCACACGACTTCTTCCTTCGTCATCAAAATCAATGTCAATATCGGGCATAGAAACACGTTCAGGATTTAAAAAACGCTCAAAAAGTAAATCGTATTTTATGGGATCAATATTGGTAATCCATAAACAATATGCTACTACAGATCCAGCAGCAGAACCTCGTCCTGGACCAACAGAAACATCCATATTTCTTGCCTCCCTAATAAAATCCTCCACGATTAGAAAATAACCAGGATATCCAGTGTTTTCTATCACCTTTAATTCAAAATCAATACGTTCTTTTATCGATTCTGAAATTTCACCATAACGTTTTTTAGCTCCAATATAAGTCAGGTGTTTTAGATAGCTGTTTTCACCTCTTTTTCCTCCATCTTCATCGTCCTCAGCTGACTGAAATTCTTTAGGAATATCAAAAGCAGGTAACAATACATCACGTGCCAATGAGAAAACGTCTACCTTATCTACAATCTCTTGAATGTTAACAATTGCCTCAGGGAGATCTGCAAATAATTCTTTCATTTCATCACTAGACTTGAAATAATATTCATCGTTTGGTAAGCCATAGCGATATCCTCTTCCTTTTCCTTTAGGAGTGGCTTGCTTTTCTCCATCTTTCACACATAATAAAATGTCATGCGCATTGGCATCCTCTTTTTTGACATAGAAAGTGTTGTTTGTGGCTACTATTTTAACCTCGTGTTTTCTTGCAAATTTGATCAACGTTTCATTCGCAACACGTTCGTCTTCTTGGTGATGGCGCATCAATTCTACATAGAAGTCATTTTTAAATTGTTCTTTCCACCATAGAAAGGCTTCTTCAGCCTGTCTCTCACCAATATTTAAAATTTTACTAGGAACCTCTCCATAAATACTTCCTGTTAAAACAATGATGTCTTCTTTGTATTGTTCAATCACTTTTTTATCAATTCTCGGTACATAATAAAATCCGTCAATGAAAGCAATAGAAGACATTTTTGCTAGGTTATGATAGCCTTTTTTGGTTTTGGCTAATAAGACAATTTGGTAGCCATTGTCTTTTTTAGATTTGTCAAGATGGTCTTCACATACATTGAATTCACAACCAAGAATAGGTTTGAGAATGGTTTGTGTTGGAGTTTCTCCTTTTGATTCTGAAATTTCATTTAGTTGTGCAGCTTTTTTATTATGGCTTAAAACAGCAGAGACAAACCGAAAGGATGCCATCATGTTACCAGTGTCTGTTAAAGCAACTGCAGACATGTGATCTTCGGCAGCAACTTTGATAATATTTTCAATTTGAGTTGTTGATTGTAAAACCGAAAATTGTGTGTGATTGTGTAGATGAGCAAATTGAACATGTTCAAGTTTAGACAAATCAACAGGGCTAGTTTCGGTTGGGATGGTTTCTTTGTCTGAAGAATGACGATTTCTTATTTTCTCACTTTCTTTTTTGAGATTGGTGTGTTTTAAACCAATGACTTGGATGGTGTTGGGATTGGCTACACAAAATTCATCAAAATATGTTTGATCGACCCCTAGCTGTTCTTCAGTAAATTCTCCCAATCGAATCAATTCCAGAAAACAACGAGTTGTTGCTTCCACATCGGCAGTGGCATTATGGGCTTCTCCAAATCCAGTTCCAAACAAGTGTTGGTGAAGTTCTGTTAAGGTTGGTAATTTGAATTTTCCACCACGCCCTCCTGGTATTTGACACATGAGTGCAGTTTGTTCTGTACAGGTGTCAAGCAAAGGGAGTTTTTGTAAATTATTTTCAATTCCTAGGCGATGAAATTCACAGCCCATGATATTGATGTCAAAACCTAGATTTTGACCCACAATGAATTTTGTTTTTCCAAGAGCTTTATTGAAAAGGTTCAATCCCTCTTCTAGTTGAATTCCTTGCTCCAGAGCTAAGTCAGTAGAAATGCCATGAATACGTTCAGCATCATATGGAATATTAAAATCTACTGGTTGTATAAGAAAATCATCATGTTCAATTAATTTTCCCATTTCATCATGCAATTGCCAAGCAATTTGAATGCATCGAGGCCAATTGTCAGTATCCGTAATTGGAGCATTCCAACTTTTTGGCAAACCAGTAGTTTCCGTATCAAAAATCAAGTACATATTTGTGGTATATGGTCTAGTCGATTAGAAAAATAAAAGTACTAAAAACAGCTCAAAAATTGAGCCCAGAGTTATTTGGTTTTATTAACAATTCAGTTTGCTAAAAAGCAATGAGTTGAACAACTGAATGATACAGAATAAATTAATTTTAAAATCATTGTAACAATTGTGTACCTTAGTAGTCTTATTAAATAACTAAAACAAAATATATATTATGAAAAGATTTTTTTTAGCATTCATTGCAATCATCACAAGTATCTCAATACAAAGCCAAACGGCTGATGAAATTATAGATAACTACTTTGAGAATACAGGAGGAAAAGAAAACTGGTCTCAACTCAAAGGAATTAAGATTTCTGCCTCTGTGAATCAACAAGGGATGGAAATTCCTTTAGAGATCTATCAAATGGCTGATGGGAAACAAATGCAAGTAATCAATTTTCAAGGAAAAGAAATCAAGCAAGGAGTTTTTGACGGAACCACTTTATGGAATACAAATTTCATGACAATGAAAGCTGAAAAAAGTGATGCTGAATCTACTGAAAACATGAAATTAGAAATGAATGATTTTCCTGACTCTTTTTTAAATTATAAAGAAAAAGGTTATACAGTAGAATTGTTGGGGGAAGAAACGATTGATGGAACTGAAACTTTTAAATTAAAATTGACAAAGGAACCGATGATGGTAGATGGGAAGGAAGAAGAAAGCGTTGAGTTTTACTTCTTTGACAAAGAAAGTTTTGTTCCAATCGCTGTTCAATCAGAAATTAAGTCCGGTCCTGCAAAAGGGATGATCTCTCAAGTGACAATGAGTGATTACGATGAAGTTGATGGATTGTACTTTCCATTTTCCATGTCACAAGGAGTAAAAGGTTCTCCAGGAGCAGGAATAACTATTAGTAAAATTGAACTCAACCCTCAGGTAGATGACAAAGAATTTATGTTTCCTGAACAAGAGGGGCAAGAGAAATAATTTTCATAAAAAGCCAGCTCAATACAAATCGCTTTTTAACAACACAAAATTAACTTTTATCATATGAAAAAAATCGTTCTAGGAATTTTCCTTGTGGCTTTGTTGGCTCCTATCCAAACTGAAGCACAAAAGAAAGTTTCAATCAAAGCAAAACAATTATTCGGAGACATCAGAGCCAGACAAATTGGTCCGGCAGTAATGAGTGGAAGAATTAATGATTTAGAAGTTCACCCTACGAACAACCGAATCGTCTATGCAGGAACTGCAGGAGGAGGAGTTTGGAAGTCGAATGATGGAGGAACTACTTTCAACCCAATTTTTGATGACTATTGTCAATCCATTGGAGCGGTAGCATTGGATCCAAACAATCCTGATAATGTTATTTATGTAGGAACAGGTGAAACATGGCCGAGAAATAGTGTATCGGTTGGAGATGGATTGTACAAATCTGTTGATGGGGGTTCCAATTGGACAAAAATGGGTTTTGAAAAATCTGAACGTATAGCCAACATCATAGTCAATCCAAAAAATTCAAAAGAAATCTATGTTGGTGTTTTGGGAGCCTTATGGGGTGATAGTGAAGAAAGAGGAGTTTATAAAACTACAGATGGTGGGGTCACTTGGAACAAAATACTATACACGGATCAAAGAACGGGTTGTGCTGATTTAGCCATGGATCCTGAAGATCCAAACATTCTTTATGCATCCATGTGGGAATTTAGACGTACAGGATGGTCATTTGAATCAGGGGGTAAAAACAGTGCCTTATACAAATCAGTCGATGGAGGAGCGACTTGGAATAAGATACACAATGGATTTCCAGAAGGTAGGTTAGGGAGACTAGCCATTGCTGTTTCCAAATCGAATCCTTCTGTTTTATATACTGTGATCGAAGCAGAGAAGAACGAAAAGAAAGGATTGTATCGTAGTGATGATGCTGGAGCTAGTTGGAATCAGTTAAACAATGATTTTGGAATCACTGTTCGTCCTTTTTACTTTTCAAGAATCGTTGTTGATCCAAGAAATGAAGATGTTGTTGTTAAAGCCGGATTGAGTGGTTCCATTTCTAGAGATGGAGGAAAAACATTCAAGGATTTAGGCTACATGCATAGTGATATTCATGATGTTGCCTTTGATATCCATGACTCAGATAGAATGTATGCAGGAACTGATGGAGGTGTTTACCGATCTTGGAATGGAGGAACTACCATGGAAATTGTAGAGAACTTACCACTTTCACAATTTTATCACATTAGTGTTGACGATGCTGAACCTTATAATATTTATGGAGGACTACAAGACAATGGTTCATGGTATGGGCCCTCAAGTGCTATTGGAGGAATCAAAGCCAAAGACTGGAATAGTGTTGGACAAGGAGATGGTTTTAGAGTATTGAAACACCCTACCAAAGACATCATTTACTCTGAAATGCAAGGTGCTGAGAATGTGTGGCGTTATGATAAAGAAAACAAACGTGTAAAAACAATTCAACCATTGCCACAAAAGGGATATCCAAAATTACGTTTCAACTGGAATGCTCCAATGGCCGTTAGTGCTCATCAACCAGATCGTTTTTATATGGGAAGTCAGTTTTTACATGTCTCTGAAAATATGGGAGATAGTTGGAAAATTATTTCACCAGATTTAACAACAAATGATCCGTTAAAACAGCAGCAAGAAAACTCTGGAGGATTGTCCATGGATAATTCTGGAGCTGAAAATCATACAACCATCTTTACCATTGCAGAATCTCCTTTGGATGAAAAAGTTATTTGGGTAGGTACTGATGATGGGAATGTTCAAGTAACTCAAGATGGAGGGAAAACTTGGGTCAATACTTCGATGAATATTGCAGGGTTACCACAAAATACCTGGGTTTACCATATTGAGGCAAGTAGCTTTGACAAAGGAACTGCCTATGCTGTTTTTGATGGACATACTATGAATGATATGAAGCCGTATGCCTATAAAACCACAGACTTTGGAAAAACTTGGAAGAATATTATCTCTGACGATGTTGTAGGTTTTGTAAGAAACATTCAAGAAGATTATGAAAATCCTGACCTATTATTTTTAGGGACAGAGTTTGGATTGTATATCACAATTGATGGTGGAGAAAAATGGTTTAAGTTTACGAACAATATGCCTTCAGTGGCTGTTCACTTTATTGACTTACAGAAAAGAACCAATGACTTGGTTATGGGAACACACGGTAGAGGAGTCATAATTATCGACGACATTTCACCATTAAGAGAATTAAGTGATGAATTGATGAATAAAAAGTTACATTTCTTCAATTCTAAGCCAACAGTAATGTGGGAAGAAAGTGGTTTTTCAGATAGTTTTGGTTTGGAAACTCAATTTATAGGAGGGAATCCAAACAGATCTGTGCAAATCAAATACTTCTTAAAAAAACGACACACCTTTGGTAAAATGACGATGGAAATTCAGGATATGAATGGGAAAGTATTGTCAAAACTTACACCAGGAAAATCTAAGGGAATTAATATTGTTAATTGGGGGTATCGAATCAAACAGCCTAAAGTTGCCAAAGGAAAGACCTTCAGTTTTGGAGGTTTTACCTCTCCAAGAGTAGAGGCTGGTACTTACAAGGTAGTTCTTAAAAAAGGACGCGATACCTATGAGCACACTTTTGATGTGATTTATGATTCTAAATCCAAACTTAGCAGTGCAGATAGGAAAATGAAGCATTCTACAACCATGAAAATGTATGATATGACCCAAGAGTTGGCGTATTTGGTTTATGAGTTAGATGCAATAGCTTTGAAAGCTACAGAATTAAAGAAGAAAAAATTAGCCAAAGGACTTAATGAACTAAAAGAGACCTTAGTCATAACAACTGGAGATAATTATGTTGGTGCAGCAGAGCCTCAATTAAGAGAGAAGATGGCTGATCTTTATAGTAAGATTGCTGGAAGCTATGACATACCTTCTGGTGCAGAACTTGAAAATCTATCCATCATTGAGGAACGTTTTGATGAGGCAAAGAGGTCTTTCCAGAAAATGAGAAAGAAAGCAAAATTCATTGACGATTTAGAACTCAAATCTTTTGAAGATTTTGTCAAATAAAAAAAAGCTCCGTTAAGGAGCTTTTTTTAAATCATTATTTTATAAAGTTGATGGTTTTCTTTAACACCAACTCAAAATCCTTTGGGAAATGATTTTCTAACCAGGGTTGTTTAGCTCCAAAAACATGGTTTGCATTAGGAATGATTTTCATAACACTTGAAGGATTCCATCGATGTAAATTTTTAGCATGTTTAACAGGAACAGAATGATCTCCATCACCATGTATAATTAGGTGTGGAACAGTGATTTTTTTGGTAGCCGTTTCAACATTTAAGACCTCTTGATGCTCGATAAAATTTTCATAAAATTGAATGTAATGTGGCATTTTTTGTTTGGTTCTTCCATTAAGTACATACAAGACCCCTTCCTTTTTCCATTCATCTAATTCGGGTCCTTCCTCAAAGAAAGACCTATTTAAATCGCATACAGCAGCCCAGGTCACTAATTTTGATATCTTTTTCTCCTCTGCAGTTTTTAAGGTAGCAATGGCTCCCCCTCTAGAATGACCAATTAAAATAATGTTGGACGTTTCAATTTCATCTTTGTAATTGTTGTTTTTTGAGATCCAATCAATCACGGTTTGTAAATCATCCAACTCTAACATGTAGTTGTTATTTCCAAAAGCCTCTAGATCTGGAAAATCAATAGGTTGTTTTGAAGTACCTCCGTTGTGAGAAAAATTAAACCTTAAGAAAACAAAACCTTCATCTACAAAATATTTTTGCATTTGGCCAAATACTCCCCAATCTTTATATCCCTTGTACCCATGGGCAAAGATCACCAAAGGTTTTCGTTGGTTTGTTTTGTTAAAAAACAAGTCTAAAACAATGGGACGACCGTGATGATTTGGTAATGGATGGTTTTTTAAAATTAACATAAGTCAAAATTAGTTGAAAAAACGGACATTATTTAAATGACCGTTATTATTGTTATAATAAGAAGTTTTTGTACATTTGCGCCCACTTATCACGAGATGGTAAGATTATTAATAACCTTAGGTCGAGAACCTTTAAAAATTAAAAGAATGTCAGTAAAAATTAGATTACAAAGACACGGTAAAAAAGGAAAGCCATTCTATTGGATTGTTGCAGCTGATGCAAGAGCTAAAAGAGATGGTCGTTATCTAGAAAAACTAGGAACATACAATCCTAACACCAACCCAGCAATTATCAATTTAGATATTGATGGTGCTGTAAAATGGCTTCAAAACGGAGCACAACCAACAGATACTGCCAAAGCGATTTTGTCCTACAAAGGAGCGATGTTAAAAAATCATTTAGCAGTTGGAGTAAGAAAGGGAGCCTTAACTGAAGAACAAGCTGAAGAAAAGTTTCAAGCTTGGTTAGAGGAAAAAGCTCAAAAAATTGCTTCAAAAGAAGAAAATGCAGCAAAAATTAAAGCAGATGCAAAAGCGAAAGCCTTAGAAGCTGAAAAAGCTGTCAATGAGGCAAGAACTGCCGTTGTTGAAGAAGTGGTAGAAGAAGCTACAGAAGAAGTTGCAGAAGCAGCAGCTGAAGAAGTGGTAGAAGAAACTACAGAGGAAGTTGCAGAAGCAGCAGCTGAAGAAGTGGTAGAAGAAACTACAGAGGAAGTTGCAGAAGCAGCAGCTGAAGAAGTGGTAGAAGAAGCTACTGAAGAAGTTGCAGAAGAAGTTGCAGAAGCAGCAACTGAAGAAGTGGTAGAAGAAGCTACAGAGGAAGTTGCAGAAGCAGCAGCTGAAGAGGTGGTAGAAGAAGCTACAGAAGAATCTGAAGATACAAAAGAAGAGACTTCTAAATAAGCATTACATTTAATGATATGCGTAAAGAAGAATGTTTTTATTTAGGCAGTATCATTAAAAAACACAGTTTTAAAGGTGAAGTTGTTATCAAATTAGATACAGATGAGCCAGAATTGTATCAAAATATGGAATCAGTATTTGTCGACTTAGGAGGCAATTTGGTTCCATTTTTCATTAAGAAAAGTTCTTTAAGTAAAGGAACATTATTACGTGTTCATTTTGAAGATGTAAATTCTGAAGAAGAAGCTGATTTTATTTTAAAATCAGCTATTTATCTTCCCTTAAACTTGCTTCCAAAGCTAGAAGGGAATCAGTTTTATTTTCATGAAGTCATTGGATTTGATGTGGTTGATGCCCATCACGGACCTATTGGAAAGTTGGTGAATATCAATGACAATGTTTCACAAGCAATGTTTGAAATCAAAAAAGGCGATGTGGAAATTTTTATTCCAATGGTCGATGATTTTATTAAAAAAATTGATCGAGAACATCAAAAGATATATGTTGAAACGCCAGATGGGCTGATTGATTTATATCTAAACTAGAGAGGTGGCCGAGTGGTCGAAGGCGCACGCCTGGAAAGTGTGTATACTCCAAAAGGGTATCGAGGGTTCGAATCCCTTCCTCTCTGCTAAGTAAATTGAAAGTTGGTTTGAAAAAAAATGATGAAAACAAATCTTATCAGATAAAGTTCACAAAAACTTTAATGACAATGTGTGCTTTTTTTTTAGCATTCAATGGAGTTGTTTTTACTTTTTTTCCTAATGAAATTTCTATTTTACTTACCAACGACGATAATCATTTGTTGGTTTTAATTCTACAGATTCTAGGTGCACTGTATATGGGTTTTGGATATCTAAATTGGATGTCAAAAAATAGTTTAATAGGTGGAATTTATAACAAACCTCTACTTATAGGAAATACACTTCATTTCTTAACTGCTTCAATGGCAATGACAAAATTAGTCTTCAAATTTGAGAATAATCTTCAGCTAATAATACCTCACACTATAATTTACTGTCTTTTTACATTATTTTTTGGATGTATTTTTTTTACCAATCCAATCTCAAAAAAACCATCAACAGACCTTATTTAGCTCCTTAAAACAATTTATAACATCAAAAAGCAATTATTTCACTTTAAAGAGTTTACAATTTCTCAAGATAAAACAGCAATGAAAGTTGGAACGGATGGTGTTCTATTAGGAGCCTGGTGTTCTCTAAAAACAAGTCCCAATAAAATCTTGGATATTGGTTCAGGAACAGGTTTAATCGCTTTAATGATGGCCCAACGTTCCAATGCAATGACCATTGATGCAGTAGAAATTGATGAAAATGCCTACGAGCAAACGGTTGAGAATTTTGAAAAATCTGATTGGAGAGATCGTTTGTTTTGTTATCATAGTTCCTTTCAAGATTTTGTTTTTGAATTGAATGAAGACGATGAGAAGTACGATCTAATTGTCTCCAATCCTCCTTTTTACACAGATGCGTTTCAAACGAATGATTCCGCAAGGAACAAGGCTAGATTTTCATCAGCGTTACCGTTTCAAAAATTACTGTCAGGAGCTGCTGATTTGCTATCTCCTTCAGGAAGATTGGCGGTAATCATTCCTTGTAAAGAAGAAATCAATTTTATATCCATTGCCTCAAAATTTCAATTATTTCTGGTTAGAATCTGTCGAGTCAAAGGATCTCATACCTCTGATGAAAAACGGAGTTTACTAGAATTTTCTTTCAAAGAAAAGAAGATTGAAAAACAAACACTAGTGATTGAGACTTCAAGGCATCAGTACACAAAACAATACATAGATTTAGTCAAAGATTTTTATCTAAAAATGTAACTTCAATTAGCCATTAACATTTTCAGGATTGTATCCTAAGTATGGAACTTTTCTTTCAACAAATGTAATTCCATAATCTTCCAACTCTTTTAAAATTGGCCCATATACTTCTTTGGTAATTGGAATTTGAACTCCTGGGGTAGTGATTTCTTTGTTGAGTATTTTTAAAGTAGCAATTGCTACAGGAAGTCCAACGGTCTTTGCCATGGCTGTATATGTTTGGTTTTCTCCTTTAACCATCAAGCTACTTTCAATCTGATGCTTTTCGCCATTCATTTCATACCCAAATATGTGATGCATGACAATCATGTCTTTATCATCTTCTTCTAGTGTCCATGAATCTGATAATATTTTTTGTAAAATTTGTGCAGGAGTTGCATTTACCAATCCGACTTTTTTTGTGCTACTAAAAATATCCAATTCAACTAGTTTATCCCACATGATGTCATCTTGATCTATTTTTAAGTAGGATCGTAATTTTAATTCTACAGAATCATTCGGAGAGTAGGCTAAAAATAAATTCACAAAATCTCGATAACTCATTTGTTCAGATCCTTCAATGGTATAGCTGTCATCAGTCATTCCCAATTGAACAAAAATATTCCAAGCTCTTGAAAACCCTACTTTTCTGATGGTTCCTCTGTACATGGTTGAGATTTTTTCAAGTCCATAAATACTTCGATATTTTAAAGAGTCTCGATTGGCATAGGCTTCAAATTTTTGATCACCTAAGGTCAAAAATTCTGTTCTTCTAAACAATTTGTGATAAGGAATGTATTTATAAGTACCTTCTTGAATAAACATTGCAGCTCCTCCCTGTCCTGCTAAAACAACATTTCTTGGATTCCATGTGAACTTATAGTTCCATAAATTGTTATCACTTTCTGGAGCAACCAACCCTCCAGTGAAAGATTCAAACAATAGAATTTTTGCCCCTTGATCACTGATTCTATGAATGACATCCATGGCACTCATGTGGTCAATACCTGGGTCGAGACCAATTTCATTCATGAACACCAATCCTTTTTCTTTGGCTAGTGTATCTAGTTTCTTCATTTCATCGGAAACATAAGAAGCCGTTACCATGTGTTTTTCAAATTCAATACAATTTTTTGCCACTTCAATATGGAATCGAGCAGGCAACATGGAAACAACAATGTCAGCCTTTTGAATCTCATTGATTCGCTGTTCTTCATTAAAAACATCAAATTGGATCGCTTTGGAATTTGAATGGTTCCCAATACTTTTTTGAGCATTCTCCAATGAAATATCTGCAACAGTGATTTGTAAATTTTCTGAAGATGCCTTTTTTTGAAGATAATCGATTAGGTATGAACAAGATTTTCCAGCTCCTATGATTAAGATGTTTCTCATCGAAGAATTATGTTTATTTTTGTTTATTAACACAACGAATTTAAAAAAAAAGAGATGGACTTTCCTTTTTTTTTCAATTAGATATGAACAAAAATTTAGCTTTTACAACCCTATTAGGTCTTACTGCTGTTATATTGGGAGCATTTGCTACACATAGTTTTCGAGAGGTATTGTCGATGCAACAGATGAACAGTTTGGAAACAGGGATTAGATATCAAATGTATCATGTCATTGTATTGCTTTTTATCAATAGCTACAATGGGTTTTCTGTTCGTTTTAAAAATTATCTCAGTACGTTCTTTTTTCTAGGAATTATACTTTTTTCAGGATCTATTTACTGCATTCATCTGCTGGGAATTTCAGCAAAAAATATTTGGTTTGTCACTCCTTTTGGAGGTTTTCTTCTCATTTTAGGGTGGCTTTTAATGACCTTATTTTTTATAAAAAAAAGTCGCAATCAAAAAAATAAATAAAATTTTCAGGAGAACTTCATGGTTTAGAAAATATCCTTAATTTTGTCCAATGATACCAACAACTAATATTTTTATTCATGATTGATAAGAATACGAAATCGATTTCGTTATCAAATTTAGGAATCAAAGAAGCAGTGGTTCATTATCAATTATCTTCTGATCAATTGCATCAAATTACCCTAGATAAAAATCAAGGAAGAGAATCTTCTTTTGGTGCTATTGCTATTAATACAGGAGAGTTTACTGGAAGATCTCCAATGGATCGCTTCATTGTAAAAGATGACGTTACCAAAGAAAAAGTTTGGTGGGGAAATATCAATATTCCTTTTGATCCCGATCGTTTTGATGCTTTGTACAATAAGGTCGTTTCTTATTTATCAGCAAAAGAAATTTTTGTGAGAGATAGTTATGCTTGTGCTGATGACAATTACAAATTGAACATCAGAGTCATCAATGAATATCCATGGAGCAATATGTTTGCACATAATATGTTTTTGCGTCCTACCGACCAAGAATTGGTTGGTTTTACACCAGAGTGGATTGTTGTCAATGCTCCAGGTTTTATGGCTGATGCTGCCATTGATGGTACCCGCCAACATAATTTCGCCATCTTAAATTTTAGTAAAAAAATTGCTTTGATTGGAGGTACAGGATATACAGGAGAAATCAAGAAAGGAATTTTTTCTGCCTTAAACTTTATTCTTCCTGTTTACAAAAACACCTTGCCCATGCATTGTTCTGCCAATGTTGGAAAAAAAGGAGATACGGCTATTTTTTTCGGATTGTCAGGAACAGGAAAAACAACACTCTCTGCAGATCCTAACAGAAAACTAATTGGCGATGATGAACATGGCTGGACTCACGAAAATACGGTCTTTAATTTTGAAGGGGGTTGTTATGCAAAAACAATTGATTTAACAGAAGATAAAGAACCCGAAATCTATCATGCAATAAAAAAAGGAGCTATCCTAGAAAATGTGATCATGGATAAAAATGGAGTTGTAGATTTTTCTGATATTAGTATCACACAGAATACACGTGTGAGTTACCCTCTTGAACATATTGAGAATGTTCAAACCCCATCTATCGGTAAAAATCCAAAGAATATTTTCTTTTTAACAGCTGATGCTTTTGGTGTGTTGCCCCCAATTTCAAAATTAACTCCCAGTCAGGCAGCCTATCATTTTATCTCAGGTTACACCGCAAAGGTTGCAGGAACAGAAGCTGGAGTCACAGAGCCCATACCGAGTTTTTCTGCTTGTTTTGGCGCACCGTTTATGCCACTTCATCCCACGCATTATGCAGAAATGTTAAGCAATAAAATCAAAGAATCTGGAGCACATGTTTGGCTGGTGAATACAGGTTGGTCTGGAGGAAAATATGGTATAGGGAAAAGAATTGCTTTAAGGCACACAAGAGCCATGATTACTGCAGCTCTAAATGGTGATTTAGGGAATTATACCTATGAAGATTATCACATACATTCTGTATTTGGTGTTGCACAACCTCGCTCTTGTCCGGGAGTTCCTGATTCAGTACTAAGTCCAAGGGCTACTTGGAACAATGATGATGCCTATTATAAAACTGCGTTCAAACTATCCAATGCTTTTAGAAAGAATTTTAAGCAATTTGAAGAATTTGCAAATGAAGAAATTAGAAGAGGAGGGCCGCAACGATATGCATTCTAATTAAAAAATAGATTCATCAAAAAAGCATCCAATAGAAGATGCTTTTTTTATGGATTCTTTTGCCTACTTTTAAATTTAATTATGTACATCATGAAAAACTTTTTTTTAGCAGTTGTAATTTTAGTAGTTGCAGGATGTCAGAAGGCTGACGATAAAAAATTGGAAAACGAAGTGGCTCAATTTTTACCCGTAAATTTAGATTTGGAAGAGGCAAATAGATTGGTAAGTTTGCCAATGAATTGCGTAAATGTAGAGTTTCCGAATAAACTGGGACAAACCATCGGTGGAATTCAAGATTTAAAGTCTCCAAAAGAATTGCATCCAGCATTTTACGGATGTTTTGACTGGCATTCATCAGTTCATGGGCATTGGAGCTTGGTTTCATTATTGAAGCAATTTCCAACAATAGGAAATGCCCCAGAAATTAAAAAGATATTGGCAGAAAATATTTCTAAAGAGCATATTTTAATAGAAGTTGATTATTTCAACGGAAAGCACAATAAAAGTTATGAGCGGACTTATGGTTGGGCTTGGTTGCTTAAACTAGCAGAAGAACTTCACACTTGGGATGATGAAATCGCCAGAGAATTGGAAAAGAATTTACAGCCATTGACAGATTTAATAGTTGATAGATATCTTGATTTTCTTCCCAAACTTAACTACCCAGTTAGAGTGGGAGAACACCCGAATACGGCTTTCGGATTGACATTCGCTTGGGATTATGCCAAGACTACAGGAAATCAATCACTAATGAACATGATTGAAAGTCGAGCCAAACACTTTTATATGAATGATGTTAATTGTCCGATTTCATGGGAGCCTAGCGGTTATGATTTTTTGTCTCCATGTTTACAAGAGGCTGCCATTATGAAACGAATTTTATCCAAGAACGTTTTTAAAAATTGGTTATCTGACTTTCTACCACAATTAAAAGAACAAAGCTTTTATTTAAAAGTAGGTGAGGTATCTGATCGTACGGATGGAAAGTTGGTACATTTAGATGGAGTTAACTTTTCTAGAGCCTGGGCGTTATTTAATATTGTTAAAGACTTGCCAGAATACGAACATCTGAAAACAATCGCTTATGAGCATGTCAATTACTCTCTACCAAATTTGGTAGGAGACAGTTATGAGGGAGGTCATTGGTTGGGAAGTTTTGCTATTTATGCATTAAATGCTGCTAGAAATGAATAAAAGTTGGTTGAAAAATATGGGGCCCGGAACTTTGGTTGCTGCAGCATTTATTGGTCCTGGAACTGTTACTTTATGCACACTAGCTGGCGTCAATTTTGGATTCAATTTATTGTGGGCAATGGTTTTATCCATTTTTGCTACGATTATTTTACAAGAGATGGCAGCAAGATTAGGAATTATTTCTCAAAAAGGACTGTCTGAAGTTATTACCTCTGAAATTCAAAACCCAATCATCAATAAACTGATGATATTGTTAATCCTATCTGCCATAGTGATTGGAAATGCTTCCTATGAAGCTGGAAATATTAGTGGTGGAATCTTAGGTTTAGAGACGATTGTTGGAGAACAAAAAATAAGTGTGGCTGGATTTCCCCTTAACCTATTGAGCATCGTTGTTGGTTTGATTTCTTTTGGATTGCTTTACATCGGTAATTATAAATTCCTAGAAAAAGTTCTAGTTAGTTTGGTATTGATCATGAGTATGTCATTTTTAATCACAGCTATTTTAACGAAACCTATGGTACTGGATATCTTCAAAGGAATATTTAGACCTTCTGCACCAGAGGGGAGTTTATTAACCATCATCGGACTGATTGGAACCACCGTGGTTCCATACAATTTATTTTTACATGCTTCTTTAGTGAAAGAAAGATGGAATGATCAAAACGATTTAAAAATTGTTCAGAAAGACACCATCTTTTCCATTGTGTTGGGAGGGTTGGTTTCAATGTCTATTATCATTTCAGCTTCTTCAATACCAACTGGAGATATTTCCAATGCCTCAGATTTGGCAAAGAGTCTGGCTCCATTGTACGGGGAGTTTGCTACTCACTTTTTAGGAATTGGTTTATTTGCTGCAGGAATTACATCAGCAATCACAGCTCCGCTTGCAGCAGCCTATGTTGCAAGAGGTTGTTTTGGTTGGAAAAAAGGAATGAAAACGAAACAATTTAGAAGTGTTTGGATATGTATTTTACTACTGGGGGTATTTTTTTCCTCGTTAGAAATCAAGCCTATTGAGATTATCAAATTTGCACAGATATCCAATGGGATTTTGTTGCCTGTGATTGCCGGAGTTTTATTGTGGGTTGTCAATAAAAAATCAATTTTAGGGAGTTTTGTCAATTCAAAAACACAAAACATTTTAGGAATGATTATTTTATTGACTACTATTTTTCTTGGAATCAGAGGGTTAGATAAAGTATTTCAATTTAACATATTCTAATGATTGATATCAATTGTGACGTTGGTGAAGGAATCAATAATGAGCATTTAATCATGCCCTTGATCAGTTCTTGTAATATCTCTTGTGGAGCTCATGCTGGATCTCAAGATGACATCGATAAGGTCATTAGCTTAGCGATCAAAAATAAGGTTAAAATAGGGGCCCATCCTTCATTTCCAGACAAAGAAAACTTTGGAAGAAAAGAGATGAGGCTTAGCCACTCAGAACTTCAAAATAGCATAGAAAAACAACTGTTTTTTTTAAAAGAAAGAGCCGATTTACAAAACACCTTCATTCATCATGTAAAACCCCACGGAGCTTTGTACAATTTAATTGCTGTAAATTCTGAGATGGCAACTGTTGTTGTCAAAGCCATCCAATCTGTTTTTACAGATGTTAATATTTATGTACCCTACCATTCAGAAATTGAAAAAATTGCAAAAAATAATGGATTGAATGTGACCTATGAAGTCTTTGCAGACCGTAACTATAATAATGATTTGACATTGGTGCCAAGGACTTTATCTCATGCGATTATTCAAGATAAGGAACAAGTATTAGAACATGTGAAAAGGATGGCCTATCAATCCGAGGTAAAAACAACTCAAGGCTCTATAAAATTCATCAAAGCTCAAACTTTCTGTATTCATGGTGATCATAAAAATTCAGTTGAAATACTCGAGTTTTTAAATCGTCATTTAAAATAACCTATTTGAAATTTGAACTAACATACAAACCTTATGGAATTTCGGCGATCTTGATACAGTGGCCCGCTAGAATTGATGAATCAATCGTCTTTGATATGGTTGCCTTTGAACAGCAAATTCAAGAAAATAAAGCTGTTTTAGAAATCGTGATTACCTATCATTCTTTATTAGTTTGCTACCGTCAAACAATTTCAAATATCAATCTAGAGATTCAACAACTCAAAAAACTTTATCTGATAAATACCCCTTCAGAGAAGAAATCTCATGTACTTTGGCAAATTCCCGTTTGTTATGATCTATCTTTTGGTCTAGATTTACTCCACTTGGCAAAAGAAAAACAACTTTCTGTAGAGCAAGTTATTGCATTGCATTCTCAGGTAAATTATTTTGTTTATTTCATCGGTTTTCAGCCTGGATTTTTATATTTAGGAGGGTTAAATTCTGCCATTCATATGGCAAGAAAGTCAACTCCAAGGGTTAGAGTAGCTAAAGGTTCAGTGGGAATAGGGGGAGCGCAAACAGGGATTTATCCTCAGGATTGTTCTGGTGGTTGGAATTTGATAGGAAAATCTCCCATAAATTTTTTTGACATTAAAAAACAGCCTCCTGCATTTGCTAAAATAGGAGATCAAATACAATTTTTCCCCATTGACTTAGAGGAATTTTATAAGATTGAAAAAGAAGCAGCCAACGGGTCATACATGCTTAAAAATAAACCACTATGATCAAAGTATTACATCCAGGTATTTATAGCTCTGTACAAGATTTAGGAAGGTTTGGTCATGCTAAAATGGGAATTCCTTCAGCAGGTGCTATGGATCAATTATCATCCCAACTAGGAAATGTTTTGTTGAGTAATCCAATCAATGATGCCGTCATCGAAATTACCTTTGGTATGGCAAGACTAGAATTTACTTCGGATGCCTTTTTTTGTCTTACGGGAGCCGATTTTTCTCAAAAACTAAATGGTGTTCCCATACAAACTCAAGTTGTTTATCAAGCATCAAAAGGATCCATTCTGTCTTTTGGTCAGAGGAAATTTGGTGCAAGAACCTATGTTGCTGTTCAGGGAGGTGTGATCTCTGAAATGGTTCTAAACAGTAGAAGTTTTATGAATGGAATTACCTCAAAAATGAGATTACAAAAAGGCGATTTATTGGCTATTGGCAACTCCAAATCTTTGGATCCTAAAGTTTCAGCTATTCTGATTGATGAACACCATTTTTTTAATTCAGAATTAGAATGTTTTCCCGGGCCTGAATATGATCAATTGCAAAAAGATCAAAAGAAGCGCTTGATGAATAGTTTTACTATTTCTGAGGATAACAATCGAGTGGGGTATCGATTGAATGAGATTTTAGAAAATAATTTAGATCCAATAATAACCTCTGCCGTCTTACCTGGAACCGTCCAATTGACTCCTTCAGGCAAACTCATCGTGTTAATGAGAGATGGTCAAGTAACAGGAGGATATCCAAGAGTTTTACAACTTTCTGATTTAGCAATTTCTATATTGAGTCAAAAAATTATGGGTGAATCCTTTAGGTTTAAAATAAAAAAACCTTATCGTTTATAATCGATAAGGTTTTTTATTACTTGTTTGTCAAGTCTATTCTGTCTTTTTAACAGTAATTTTCATGTTTTTTTCTAAAGCTTCTATTTTCGCTTGAACTTCTTCTTCAGTTCCTTTAAAAACTTCTTCTTTCGTAACTGTGGTATCGTTTTCAGTTGTTGTGTAATTTACAGTTCCTTCAAAAGTTCCATCTTCCTTTTTAGATACGCTAACGTTGAATATTTTCTCTGAACTTTGATTAAATTCTGCTTTTGCATCTACAGTAATTTCAATGACTTCAGTTGTTAATACTTCATCGGTTGAATGACCTCCAAGAATTGGAGCTACCACCAAACCAATCAAACAAGTTAATTTAATCAAAATGTTCATCGAAGGTCCTGAAGTATCTTTGAATGGATCACCAACGGTATCTCCAGTAACTGCAGCCTTGTGTGCATCGGATCCTTTATAGGTCATCTCTCCATTAATTTCAACACCTGCCTCAAATGATTTTTTAGCATTATCCCAAGCTCCTCCCGCATTGTTTTGGAAGATTGCCCATAAAACACCACTAACAGTGACACCTGCCATATAACCACCTAACATTTCTGCAATGGCAAGATTATCCATTCCAAAAAGCATGGGTACAAAAGCAATCACTAATGGAAAACCTATCGTTAGTAAACCTGGTAACATCATTTCTTTCAAAGAAGCTTGTGTTGAAATTTCCACACATTTATCGTATTCTGGTTTCCCAGTACCTTCCATAATTCCTGCAATGTCTTTAAATTGTCTACGAACCTCTTGTACCATTTCCATTGCTGCTTTTCCTACAGCGTTCATGGCAAGGGCAGAAAATACAACTGGCACCATTCCACCAACAAACAACATCGCTAGTACAGGTGCTTTAAAAATGTTAATTCCTTCAATACCAGTAAAAGTTACATAGGCAGCAAACAAAGCCAATGAAGTCAATGCAGCTGATGCAATTGCAAACCCTTTTCCTGTAGCAGCTGTTGTATTTCCAACAGAATCTAATATATCAGTACGTTCTCTTACAATGGGTTCTTGTTCGCTCATTTCAGCAATACCTCCTGCATTATCAGATATCGGTCCAAAGGCATCAATCGCTAATTGCATCGCAGTAGTTGCCATCATAGCAGATGCAGCTAAAGCAACTCCATAAAAACCAGCAAAAGCATAAGAAGCCCAGATAGCTCCTGCAAATAAGAGGATTGATGGAAAAGTGGAAATCATACCTGTAGCTAGACCAGCAATAATGTTAGTTCCTGCTCCAGTACTTGATTGTTGAACAATTTTTAAGGTAGGAGATTTTCCTAATCCTGTATAATGTTCAGTTACTGAAGAGATGACAGCGCCTACAACTAAACCAACCAATGTTGCATAAAAAACACGCATTGAACTGATTTTCTTTAATAGATCTCCACCAAGTTCTCCCTCGCCAAAGAAATACATTTCCATTGTTTCAGGTAGCATGTATTTACATAAAACAAAACAAGAAATTGCAACCAATCCAATAGAAGTCCAGTTACCAATGTTTAAAGCTCCCATAACTTGAGCTTCTTTCGCATCATTGTCTTTAATTTTGACAAGTACAGTACCAATGATAGAGATAATGATTCCTGCACCTGCAATTGCAACTGGTAATAAAATAGGTCCAATACCTCCAAAATCATCGGAAATACTTCCTCCCATATCTTTAATCACATAATTACCTAGAACCATTGCTGCCAATACCGTCGCTACATAAGAACCAAATAAATCGGCACCCATACCAGCTACATCCCCTACATTGTCTCCAACATTATCAGCAATTGTCGCAGGGTTTCTTGGATCATCTTCTGGAATACCGGCTTCAACTTTTCCAACTAAATCAGCACCAACATCTGCAGCTTTGGTATAGATTCCTCCTCCAACACGTGCAAATAAAGCTATCGATTCAGCTCCTAAAGAGAAACCTGCTAAAGTCTCAAGTACAATTGTCATGTCCATGGTATTAGTCCATGAACTATCCATGAAGAACCAGAAGAAAAATATAAAAAATGCAGTAAGACCTAAGACAGCCAAACCAGCAACTCCAAGTCCCATCACAGTTCCACCTCCAAAAGAAATTTCAAGTGCTTTAGGTAAACTTGTTCTTGCGGCTTGCGTAGTTCTTACGTTGGTTTTTGTTGCAATTTTCATTCCTATATTTCCAGCAAAAGCAGAAAATACAGCACCAAAAACAAATGCAACTACAATTAACCAGTGAGTGGTTGGAACAACAAATGATACAATTGCAAGCAATACACTAACAATTAGAACAAAAACTGCTAGAAGTTTGTATTCTGCATTTAAAAAAGCCAAAGCACCCTCGTAGATATGGTCAGAAATTTCTTTCATCTTACCATCTCCAGCGTCTTGCTTCATCACCCATCGCTGTTTAATAACCATGTAAACTAGTCCTAAAACTGCCAACACAATTGGCATATATATCATCATTGATTCCATATTTATTTCATTTTGATAAATTGTCGGGCAAAAGTAATAAAATAGAGTCGAATACAAAAGCTCTTTTTTATAGAATCTAAGGGTTTTGAACTAAAAATTCTCCAACGGGAATAATCATATAGGAAGGAGGATTCATATAAGAACGATAAATCCAATCAACTTTGATTGCTGATAGGATTGGTAACCCAAAAAAACCCCGTATTATTTGTACAATACCCCCTTAACAGCATTGACAACATCTTTGCTGTTTGGTATCCATGCTTCCAATAAAACTGGAGAGTATGGTGCAGGAGTATCTGCAGTTGTAATTCTTTTGATCGGAGCATCTAAATAATCAAATGCCTCCTGTTGAATTCTGTAAGTTATTTCTGTTGACACACTACCAAAGGGCCAAGCTTCCTCTAAAATTACCAAACGATTTGTTTTTTTAACGGATTCAATAATGGCATTGTGATCCATTGGGCGAACCGTTCTCAAATCAATGATTTCAACTGAAATTCCTTCTTTTTCTAATTCGTCTGCAGCGATATATGCTTCTTTAATAATTTTACCAAATGAAACTAGAGTTACATCATCACCAGCTCTTTTAATATCAGCCACCCCAATTGGAATGATGTATTCTCCTTCTGGAATTTCCATTTTGTCTCCATACATCTGTTCAGATTCCATAAAAATAACGGGATCATCATCTCGGATCGCAGCTTTCAATAAGCCTTTTGCATCGTAAGGATTTGAAGGAACAATTACTTTCAATCCTGGAGTATTTGCAAACCAATTTTCAAAGGCTTGTGAATGTGTTGCTCCTAACTGACCAGCAGAACCAGTGGGTCCTCTAAAGACAATTGGACAATTAAATTGTCCCGCAGACATTTGTCTGATTTTGGCTGCATTATTGATAATTTGATCAATTCCTACGAGAGAAAAGTTGAATGTCATATACTCAACAATGGGTCTGTTTCCATTCATAGCAGATCCAATGGCAATACCACCAAAACCTAACTCGGCGATTGGAGCATCAATGACTCTTTTCTCACCAAATTCATCTAACATTCCTTTACTCGCTTTGTAGGCTCCGTTATATTCTGCAACCTCTTCACCAATTAAGTAAATGCTTTCATCTGCACGCATTTCTTCACTCATTGCCTCACATATAGCTTCTCTGAACTGAACTGTTTTCATATATTATCAATAGAATTTTATTTCAACATCGCAAAAATAGGTAAAATAAGAATAAAAAAGTGGACTTTTAAGGTGTAAATTCGATAACGTTTTCTTAACAACAGTTAGTCGTTAATTAAATCTTTTTTAAGAACTGAAACATAAATGCCAAATCTTTGAAAACGTTTTATTTCTGTGTACTTTTTTTCTAAATTAGAATGGTCGTTATCGCTTAAATTATAGACATTGGAATAAAATACATAGTTGTTTTTTTCATTGAAATGAGCAAATGATCTCTGATCATTGGTGAAGTCAATTTCGTCAATTGTATTATAATTTGGAAAAAAAGTACCCACTTGTTTGAAATCAATTTCTTGATCATCTAGAAATTTTATGGCCTCTTTTCTTAATTGATGGTAGGGAGTGTGAGCTAAAGTGGCATCCCAACCTTGAGATATTTTTTCGGGATATATCCATAAATTTCCAGAGAACAATCCAAGCCATAAGAAAATGAAGAATGCTCTTTTGTATTTTTTAAATTCTAGAAGAATTAAAAAAGCAATTAAAGTAAAACAGATGTAAGATATGATAAAATAACGATGTCCAAATGAGTTGGTTGAGAGTAAGACTGTAATAATGACAAATCCAACACTAGAAATTGCAAGTAATAAAAGTTGTTTGATGGATTCATTATGTCGTAATTTTTTTATCAAAAACCAAAAAGCGAAGATTAAAAAAAGGAAAATATAAATTCGACCAAAATCAGCATAACGCCAAATCAAAACCAGTACATTGTGAAAGAAATCTTTGATGGTTGCGAACTGCCATAAAGATGCCCATGGAGATTCTGAATGTGTTTGTAACCACCCTTTTGTTGCCAAGCGCCATATCACATAGCTAATTCCTGGTATGGAAGCAAAAAAATAAGATTTAAGAACATCATAATTAATACTTTCTTTTATTTTTTTTCTATGAATGAAGGATTGATTTAAGATGTCAAAAAGGAACAAGCCTGCAAAAATCATCATACTTCTAAATGAGATGAAACTCAGAAAAAGAAGCCCTATAAATTTCCAATGATTTTTTTTGTACAACATTCCATTGATGGCTAAAAAGAAGAAAAAAATGATGAGTGTTTCGGGATTCACCAATACAAACGAGGTCATTAGTGTTGGATCTGTGAGCAATAGCAGCACTCCAAAATAAGCCAGTCTTTTATTTCGCACATAGTAATATGTAAAGCGATATAATTGATATATAACCCCACAAATAAAGGGGTACATTAGTACATGACTTGACCATAGGGAATGACCCAAGATTTTCCAAATGATTGCGAGTAAAAATGCGAGAAAAGGAGGATGACCAGGATCAAAATCGTCAGGTATTGTCCAGTGAAAAAGGCCATTTTCAAACAGATGATTTCCCATTTTTGAAGCGAACAAAACATTGTCCCAAAACATCCCATAATCGTAAGAAATCAATAAAAATAACAGACCCAAAATAGTACTAACAAAAAGAGGGAAATGACGAGAATGAATTGCTTTTTTTATCATGAAAAATGACCTTACATACGAAACTACAACAAATCAAATTAGAATCCAAAAGTCATAAAATTTTGAACAAAAAGTGGATAAGCTAACAACAAATTAAATCAATAATAAAATGTATTTTTGAGTATTGATTATGGATCTATTTTTTAAAAAAATAAGTTTTTTAAAAATTGCGGCAATACTAACCTATGTTTTTGTAAATGCAATGTTTGTATTGAAATATGGGACAAGACAAGATTTTTGTTCTCCATATGTTCTTTTGTTTTTGTATGTTTCATTCCTTTTTTCAGGACTTATTTTTATTGAAAATCAAAGAGCATTTATCGATAATTACAAAAAATTCAATCGAGGATTTATAATTGGTGCAGTTGTATTTTTTCTGTTATTTGTTGTGATTAATTTTTTGGTTGATGAAAACGCACTGAATATAGATCGATGGTCAGCTTTAGAGGTGAGTATTGATAGTTTTGTTCACTTCAAATATCCTTACGATAAGCTAGACCATCTCAACGGAACTTCTTCTGCATTACCAGGGATGATGATCATTGCCCTTCCTTTTTATTTAATAGGAGATGTTGGTCTTTTACAACCCTTTGTATTTTTAGTCACCATGTCAATCATTTGGAAATCCGCTCTTGAGAATCATAGGAAGTTGACGTTCATTTTCTTGTTGATTTCCTCCGTAGCTTTTCTATGGGAAGTGATCGTTAAAAGTGATTTGATGACCAATGTGATCCTTATTTTATTATTCATGTTTTATTGGAACAATACCTATAAAAATGAGTATTTTAAAAATCCCATAAAATTAGCTTTTTGTTTGAGTGTCCTGATTCTTACCAGAGGATTTGTGATCATTCCTCTAGTCATTTTTTTATTCCAAAGTTTTTTTAGAGAGAAAGTCAAAGTCAAATTGATGTTCTGTGTGAGTTTTTTATTGAGTCTTTTGATCTTATTACTCCCAATACTGATTTCTCTTCCCGATTTGCAAACGATGATAGCACATAATCCTCTCTTTAATCAAACAGCATATGCACCATTTTGGCTTACGATTTTATTTATTTTGGCTCCTTTTTTTATTTCATTTTTAACAAAAAATTTTCCTCAAAAACTTCATGTTTCATTTGTTTTAATAGGATCATTAATTATGGGTCTCTTTATTTATAATGCTTATGACGAAGGATGGAATGCGAATTTGTACGGTGGACTTTTTGACATATCATATCTTGGTATTATCATTCCGTTTGTCATTTTTTCAATCACACATGCGTCGACGACGATTCATTCAAAATAATGGTCACGAATCAAAATATAAAGATCAATCTTTTGCCTCTTAAATTGTTTTAATTTGATTAAAAAAAATACTATGCATGCATAGTATTTTTGAATTATTTTAGTATCTTTGTTATCACAAATTAAATATGCAATTTTATGAAAATATTGGTATGTATCAGCCATGTTCCTGATACCACTTCAAAAATTAATTTTACAGAGAATGATACCAAGTTTGACACCAATGGAGTGCAATTTGTTATCAATCCTTATGATGAGTTTGTGTTGACTCGTGCGATGTGGTTTAAGGAAAAACAAGGGGCCACTGTAACTGTTGTCAATGTAGGAACTCCAGTAACAGAACCAACACTAAGAAAAGCTCTAGCAATTGGAGCAGATGAAGCCATTCGAGTTAATGCAGAACCTCTTGATGGAATGTCAGTAGCCAAAGAAATAGCTGAAGTTGTAAAATCAGGTGAATATGATTTAGTATTGGCAGGAAAAGAGTCCAGCGATTATAATGGGCAAATGGTTCCTGGAATGGTGGCTGCACTGACCGATTATAATTTTGTCAACGGATGTGTAGGTGTGGAAGTTGAAGGATCAAACGTAACTGCAACAAGAGAAATTGATGGAGGAAGTGAAACGGTTGCTTCATCATTACCAATTGTCATTGCAGGGCAAAAGGGAATCGTTGAAGAATCAGATTTACGGATTCCCAATATGAGAGGGATCATGATGGCCCGAAAAAAACCATTGAACGTCGTTGAATCAACTACGTCAGACAACGCTACCTTATCTCAGTCCTTTGAAAAGCCCGCTCCAAAAGGAGCTGTCAAATTAGTTGATGCGAATAATATTGAAGAGTTAATCAGTTTATTGCACAACGAAGCAAAAGTAATTTAATCATAAGAAAAAAAAGATATGTCAGTTTTAGTATACGCAAATTCGTCCGATGGAAAGTTTAAAAAATCAGCATTTGAAGTTGTTTCTTATGGGAAAAAAGTTGCTGAAAAATTAGGAACTAACCTTGTTGCATTAACAATCAATGCTGATGATGTTTCAGAATTACAAAAATATGGTGCAGAAACAATTGTAACTGTTAAAAATGATCATTTAAACATTTTTAATGCAAAGGGTTATGCTTCTGTAATTAAGCAAGTTGTTGAATTGAAAAAATCACAAGTTGTGATCATTGACTCCAGTATTGATGGATTGTATCTAGCACCGCTCGTTTCTGTTTCTTTAGATGCGGGCTATGCTTCAAATGTTGTTGAGTTGCCAAGTTCAACAAATCCATTTGTTGTCAAAAGAAAAGCATTTTCAAATAAAGGATTTAACAATACCGTAATTTCAACAGATAATAAAGTGATTGGTTTGGCTAAAAATTCTTATGGAATTTTTGAAAACCCAGTGTCAGCTAAAATTGAAAGCTTTGAGGCTTCTGTTTCCGACGCTGATCTAGGTGTTAAATCAACGAGTATTGACAAGGCTGTTGGAAAAGTTACCATCGCTGATGCAGATGTTGTTGTTTCAGGAGGAAGAGGTTTGAAAGGTCCTGAAAATTGGGGAATGGTAGAAGAATTGGCCGATGTTTTAGGAGCTGCCACCGCTTGCTCAAAACCGGTGTCTGACTTAGGATGGAGGCCTCATGGAGAGCATGTAGGTCAAACAGGAAAACCTGTTGCTACCAACTTATACATAGCCATTGGTATTTCCGGAGCTATCCAGCATTTGGCAGGGATCAATGCTTCTAAAGTGAAGGTGGTTATCAATACAGATCCAGAAGCACCCTTCTTCAAGGCTGCTGATTATGGGGTTGTAGGAGATGCTTTTGAAGTTGTTCCTCAGTTAATTAGCAAACTGAAAGATTTTAAGGTTCAAAACTCATAATTTTTAGTAAATTGTGCCCAGGTAGAGGGCTGTCTAATTCTTTGGTACTTGCCACTAATTAGACAGCTTTTTTTATTTTAAGAGATACATGAGTTTAATAAAATTAACCATCAAAGGAATTTCTTACAGCCAAACACAGAGTGGAGCATATGCTTTGGTGCTTAGTGAAATGGATGGAACAAGAACACTGCCAATTATCATTGGGGCCTTTGAAGCACAATCCATAGCGATAGCAATAGAAAAAGAAATTCGTCCACCAAGACCTCTCACACATGACTTATTCAAAACATTTTCAGAACGTTTTGATATTCAAGTAAAACAGGTAATCATCCATAAGCTGGTAGATGGTGTTTTCTTTTCAAGTTTGGTATGTGAGAAAGATGGAGTTGAGGAAATTATTGATACAAGGACTTCAGATGCCATTGCCATTGCCGTTCGTTTTCTAGCCCCTATTTATACCTATGAAAATATTTTAGAAAAAGCAGGGATTCATCTAAAAATAGAAGAAGAGATTGCAATTTCGAGTAATTTGGATTTAGAAACTGTAGAACGTTCTCTTGAAAAAACAAACCCATCAAAATCCTCAAATTTTTCAGAATATTCATTACAAGAACTTCAGAATCAGCTTAAAGAAGCGGTTATGAATGAAGATTATGAATTGGCTGCAAAAATTAGAGATGAAATTAGTAAACGATCCTAACATCTTTAGTTCATGAAAAAATATTTTGTTCTACTCCTCTTTTTTACTTCAATTTTTCTGAAAGCACAATCCATTGAAAAAGAATGGAAATTTGAATCCATCAAAAATAATGATGGGATTTCCTTAGTTGAAATTAATTCTTCAGATTCTTTCTCATTGAATGAAGGTGAATTTAAGTATTCATTAATAGCAAAAGATAGTTTAGAAGCAGAGGGCAGTTATACCTATCAGAACAATCTTCTTATTTTTAAGTATGATAAACCTAAAGATACGATTCGTCAATACTCGATTGATCAGCTCACAGATTCGATCTTAGTCATTTCGGAAAATGATGTGTTTTACAGCTTCAATCGAATACATCAATCAGAAGAAAATATCATTCAGCCCAGTCAAGGATTTTCTTTGACAAGTTTATGGAGAGGAATATTAGGAATGAGTGTTTTGCTGTTAATCGCATTTTTTTTTAGTGCCAATAGAAGAGCGGTGGATTGGAAAAAAGTGGTCATAGGATTGTCTTTACAGTTGTTGATTGCCATTGGAGTTTTAAAAATTCCATTCATACAAAAAGCATTTGAATTTGTTGGAAAGATTTTTATTCAGATTTTAGAATACACAAAATCGGGAAGTAAGTTTTTATTTGAAGGATTAATTTCAGATATGGACACGTTCGGATACATATTTGCTTTTCAAGTCTTACCGACTATTATTTTCTTTTCAGCGTTAACATCGTTGTTATTTTATTTAGGAATAATTCAGTGGCTGGTCAAAATTTTAGCCCTTGGTTTGTCAAAATTTTTAGGGATTTCAGGAATGGAAAGTTTATCAGTAGCTGGAAATATTTTTCTTGGTCAAACGGAAGCACCCTTATTAATCAAGGCCTATTTAGAAAAAATGAATAAGTCTGAAATGTTGCTTGTGATGATTGGTGGAATGGCCACTGTTGCAGGGGCAGTACTGGCAGCCTATATAGGATTTTTAGGAGGTGGAGATAAAGCCCTAGAATTGGTTTTTGCAAAACATTTATTAGCAGCATCCGTAATGGCAGCTCCTGGAGCCATTGTAATTTCAAAAATTTTATACCCACAAACAGAAAAAGTAAATACAGACGTAAAAGTCTCTCAAGAGAAAATAGGATCAAATGTATTGGATGCCATTGCTAATGGAACCACAGAGGGCTTAAAACTGGCCGTTAATGTAGGTGGAATGTTGTTGGTTTTTGTTGCATTTATTGCCATGGTTAATGGGATTTTAGGATGGATTGGAGAGTTGACTACATTCAATCAATGGATGGCGAGTCATACTTCATATCAAAGTTTATCACTAGAAGCGATATTAGGAATCATTTTTGCTCCTTTAATGTGGTTAATAGGTGTTGCAAAGGAAGACATCACTTTAATGGGGCAATTGTTAGGAATAAAATTGGCAGCCAGTGAGTTTATTGGGTACATTCAACTGGCAGAGCTTAAAAATGTGGCAAATGCGACTCATCTTACCTATCAAAAGTCAATCATTATGGCAACTTATATGTTGTGTGGATTTGCAAATTTCGCATCGATTGGAATCCAAATTGGAGGCATCGGTTCTCTTGCCCCAGGTCAAAGAAAAACCTTATCAGAATTTGGAATGAAAGCCCTGATTGGAGGAACAATTGCATCGTTAATGTCTGCAACAATTGCAGGAATGATCATTGGGTAGTCTATAAACAAATCGTTGATAACTTTATCAGATAATTTAAAGCTTCAATTCAAATTAGTTGAAGCTTTTTTTATTTTTGATGAGTAAGAAAAGAATGTAATATGAAGCAATATCATGACTTAGTAAAACACGTTTTAGAAAACGGAAATGAAAAAGGCGATAGAACAGGAACAGGAACTAAAAGTGTTTTTGGTTATCAGATGCGTTTTGATTTGAATGATGGTTTTCCTATGGTAACTACTAAAAAATTGCATTTAAAATCGATAGTTTACGAGTTATTATGGTTTATAAAAGGGGATACCAATATTAAATACCTTCAAGAAAACGGAGTAAGAATTTGGAATGAATGGGCAGATGAAAATGGTGATTTAGGACCTGTATATGGACACCAGTGGCGAAATTGGAACAGTGATAATATTGATCAACTAAAAGAAGTTATAGAAACCTTAAAGAACAATCCTAATAGCAGAAGAATGTTAATTTCTGCCTGGAATCCTAGTGTGCTTCCAGATACATCAGTTTCTTTCTCAGAAAATGTTGCCAATGGCAAAGCAGCCTTACCACCCTGTCATGCTTTTTTTCAGTTTTATGTATCCAATGGGAAACTATCATGTCAGTTGTATCAAAGAAGTGCAGATATCTTTTTAGGAGTTCCATTCAATATTGCCTCATATGCATTGTTTACCATGATGATGGCGCAAGTTTGTGGATATGAAGTGGGAGAATTCATTCACACCTTTGGTGATGCACATATCTACAGCAATCATTACTCCCAGTTAGAACTTCAATTATCTAGAGAAATTAGACCATTGCCAACAATGAAGATCAATCCTGATGTAAAGAATATTTTTGATTTTACTTTTGAAGATTTTGAGCTAGTTGATTACAATCCACACCCTCATATCAAAGGAATTGTAGCGGTGTAAATAACGAAACGACTTATGATTACAATAATTGCTGCCATCGGAAAGAACTATGAGTTGGGCAAAGACAATGATTTGATTTGGTACCTACCTGCTGATTTAAAACGTTTCAAAAATACCACTACATCCCATACCATCATTATGGGAAGAAATACTTTTGAATCCATTGGGAAACCCCTACCAAACAGAAGATCCATTATTATTACAAGAAATGAATCCTATCAAAAAAAGGGTTGCGATATTGTTCATAGTTTGGAAGACGCCATTGAAATTAGTAAAGATCAAGGAAAGGTTTTTATCATAGGGGGCGCACAAATTTACAAGGAAGCCATGCAAAAAAATTTAGCTGATCAGCTAGACATCACTTTGGTGCATGAAAAATTTGAAGCAGATGTTTATTTTCCAAAAATTGATGAAAAAAAGTGGATAGAAATTTCAAGAGAAGATTTTCAAGCAGATGAAAAAAATGTCCATAATTTTAGTTTCATCAAATACAAAAAAGCTACCTAATTCTTACTGGAGAGCCAATACCACCATCAAGCCTCATATCGTATTTTTTTTGAGCAAATAAAAAGTAGTTGAACAACTTGTAATTGACCTCTAGTCCATAATCGATGTTAGGATCATAATCAATAACATTTCCATAAATAGATACGTCATAGCGAGTTGGATTCATTGCTCTCAAATTCCAATTGGTCACAAAGATATCATTCTTATTCTCTAAAAACTTTTGAGAGTAATACCCCATCGGTCTTGCGATTGTATTGAGGTACAAATTAAAACCAATGTCAAAAATGATGATTTCATATTCCAGACTATCATTTGCAATTACAACAGGTTTTTCATTTGTGTTTGATGTATTTTTGATCGGCAATGAGTTGCAATTGTAAATAATGACACAGAGAACCAACAATCCTAAAATTTTATCTAACGACCTCATAATAAGAATTTCAACAACTTAAATTTGCAAAAAATTGTTCATTAAAGAATATTTTTTCTAAAATTTTAACGTTTTCACATGAAAAACTATCTTTATATAAATTTTCAAATTATCATGAGAACACTTTTAGTATTGGTCTTTTTATTCAGTATTCAAATTAGTTCTGCACAAATCCTTTCAGAAAAAGAAAGAGCGAAACTCAAAGATGAATTACTTGAAGATAGATTTCAGCATTTATTACCAAAATTGATGGATGAAACAGGAATTGATATGTGGCTTCTGATCTCCAGAGAATATAATGAAGACCCTGTTTTAAAGACAATGCTTCCTGCAAAATGGTTAAATGCAAGGAGGAGAACCATTATTTTATTTTATCGAAACAAACAGAAAGATATTTTAGAACGTATCGCTGTCGCCAGATACGATATTGGCAAGAGTATTAAATCAGCTTGGGATAAAGAAGTTGAGCCCAACCAATGGAAGGCTTTGTCTTCAATCATTGCTGAAAGAAATCCAGTAAAAATAGGAATCAATTATTCATCACATTTTCCAATTGCAGATGGGTTGGTTAAAACTGATTACGATGAATTGATGCAAAATTTACCAGATTCATTGACTTCAAAATTTGTATCTGCAGAAGAATTAGCCATCGCATGGATAGAAACCAGGACCGAAAAAGAAATGAAATTGTTTAAAAAGTTAGTAACAATAACTCACAACATTATTGATGTGGCTTTTTCAAATGAAGTGATTCAACCAGGGAAAACTACCACAGATGATGTGGTTTGGCATATGCGTCAAACAGTTACAGATATGGGACTAGAAACTTGGTTTCATCCAACAATTGATATCCAAAGAACCAATCAGGAATTAAAATCTCATATTTATTCTTTTAGTAAAGGAGAAAAAAATAAAGTCATACAGAAAGGAGATTTATTGCATTGCGATTTTGGTATTACCTATATCGGATTGAATACAGACTGCCAACAACATGCATATGTTCTCAAGGATGATGAAAAAAAAGTTCCTGAATATTTATCGAGAGCTTATCAAAAAGGAAATCGATTACAAGATATTTTAACCACAAATATGAAAGAGGGTAGGACAGGTAATGAAATTCTTTTGAGTTCTTTGTCTCAGGCAAAAAATGAAGGTTTAAAACCTTCAATCTATACACACCCTTTGGGGAAATATGGTCACAGTGCTGGAACAACTATTGGGATGTGGGATTCACAAGGTGGAGTGCCTTTTAGAGGGGATTATCCACTGCATAAAAATACAACTTATGCCATAGAGTTAAATGTAACAGTTTCCATACCAGAATGGCAAAAAGATATTAGAATTATGTTAGAAGAGGCTGGTTATTATGGAGAGGGTTACTTTGAATATGTCAATCAAAGACAAACTGAAATTAAACCCATTCAAACACGTTCATTATAATTTCAGTTGAGTGAATGAATCAGCTGGTTATCAATCAAAAACAAATCAACTAAAACATAAAATTTAAATTTAGAATCAAAGATGATGTCAAAACTAAAATTTATAAAAATGAAACATATCGTTTGCTTATTATTTATTGGTGGGATGCTACTTTCTTGCTCTGGTGATCAAGAAGAGCAAAATTTTAATCACTTTGTAGAACAATTTGCAGACATTAAAGTCCTTCGATATGAGATTCCAGGATTTGAAGAATTAACTCTTAAGGAAAAAAAATTAGTATATTATTTAACGCAAGCAGGATTGGCAGGAAGAGATATTATATGGGATCAAAATTATCGTCATAATTTATTAATTAGAAAGGGTTTAGAAAACATCAATACACGGTTTACGGGAGACAGGAGTACTGAAGATTTTAAAGCTTTTAAAGAGTATTTAAAAAGAGTGTGGTTTTCAAATGGAATCCATCATCATTATTCGAATGATAAGATAAAACCTGCCTTTACTCGTGAATATTTTGACAGAGAATTGTTGTTAAAATCAAATACCATTTTGCCTTATGAAGTTGTGAGTCTTTTGTTTAATGATATTGATGCTAAAAAAGTAAATAAGAAAGAAGGAGTAGACCACGTGTTATCCTCTGCAGTTAATTTCTATGGTCCAGATATCACAGATAAAGACGTTTCTGATTTTTATAAAAATGCATACAAAGGGCCTGATGGAACTCCAATTGAAGCAGGATTGAATTCAAGATTGGTTAAAGAAGACGGTCAATTGGTAGAAAAGGTTTGGAAATCCGGAGGCTTGTATGGAGCTGCGATTGACCAAATCATAGGTTGGCTTGAAAAAGCGAAAGAAGTTGCAGAGAATGAACAACAGGCCAAAGCACTTGGTCTGCTTATAGAATACTACAAAACTGGAAGTTTAGACATTTGGGATCAATATTGCATAGAGTGGGTAACATCTACAGAGGGAAATATTGACTGGATTAATGGGTTTATTGAAGTATATAATGATCCAAAAGGATACAGAGGTTCTTATGAAACAATCGTGCAGATCAAAGACTTTGATATGTCACGTAAAATGGCTGTGCTCTCCGACAATGCTCAGTGGTTTGAAGATAATTCTCCACTAGATCCTGCCCATAAAAAAGAAAAAGTTGTTGGGGTGTCTTATAAAACTGTCAATGTTGCTGGAGAGGCAGGTGATGCTTCCCCGAGCACTCCAATAGGAGTCAATTTACCCAATAACAATTGGATACGACAACAACATGGTTCTAAATCAGTTTCTCTTGGAAACATTATTGGAGCCTATAACAATGCAGGAGGATCTGGTAGATTGAAAGAATTTGCTTTTGATGAAGAAGAAATTCGATTGGAAATGAAATACGGTCAAATTGCAGACAAACTACACACTGCTTTGCATGAAGTTGTTGGTCATGCTTCTGGAATCATAAATGAAGGGGTAGGTCAGCCTAAAGAGACCCTACAAAACTACGCATCTACGATGGAAGAGGGAAGAGCTGATTTGGTAGGTTTGTACTATTTAATGGACCCTAAATTACAAGAATTAGGCTTAACAGATAATTGGAAAGAACTTGGAAAAGCTGCCTATGATGGATACATCAGAAATGGATTGATGACTCAATTGATTAGAATTGAGCTTGGTAATGATTTAGAGGAAGATCATATGGTTAACCGTCAGTGGGTTTCTGCATGGTCATATGAACAAGGGCTAAAAGATAATGTGATTGAAAAGGTAAAAAAAGAAGGGAAAACATACTTCAAAATTAATGATTATGATCAATTAAGATCCATATTTGGACGTCTTCTAAAAGAATCCCAAAGAATAAAATCCGAAGGTGATTTTGAAGCAGCCAAAGCATTGGTTGAAGGGTATGGTGTTAAAATAGATCAAGAAATTCACAAAGAAGTTTTGGAACGGAATAAACAATTCACCTCAGCTCCTTACAGTGGTTTTGTGAATCCAATTCTGCAGCCTGTATTGGATAGCGATGGAAATATTACTGATATTGATCTTCTGCAATCTAAAGATTTTGAAGATCAAATGTTGTTTTATTCAAAAAATCACAGTTTTTTGAAACCTATAAATAAATAGCAAAAAATAGCAATCATAAAAATTAAAACCCTAAGAATTTCCTTGGGGTTTTTTGATGGATATAAAAGAAAAGTATTTTAGATTTTTGTTTTACAACAGGTAAGCAGTCATAAATCGAAGTGCAACAAATATGATGATGGCCAGTGTACCATAGATGGCTACTTTCTTTGCAGCATTTTTGTAATAAACTTCATGATTTTTGGCATCTTTCTTATAAGATAGAATCATAAAAAAAATAAAAGCGATGACAAAAATAATAGCAAAAATGATTCGGCCTTTTGTAAACATAAATTATGTATTTTTAGCAAAATTACAAATTAAATGAAAACAGCCATTGTTTTTGGAGGAACTTCTGGAATTGGAAAAGCAATTTCAGAAATTTTAATCAAACAGGGATATAAAGTAGCCATTACGGGTCGACGATTGGAAAAGTTAGAAGCGTTAAAAAATCAATATGCTGATCAAGTATATATTGCTCAAAATGACATCCAAATAGTTGATGAGGTTGAAAAAGTATTTGACGAGATTGTCAAAGAATTTAAGACCGTAGACCTGATAATTCAATCTTCAGGAGTTGCATATATCAATTCTAAGCTAGATTGGAAAAAAGAGGAGGATACCATAAAAACAAATGTTTTGGGAGTGACTAAATTATATGACTTATCCTTCAATCTATTCAGAAAACAAGGATTTGGACATTTGGTGGGAATCAGTTCTTTAGCTTCATTAAGAGGGAGCCGCTCAGCTCCCGCTTATTTTTCCTCCAAGGCCTATCAAAAAGCGTACTTAGAAAGTTTATATATTAATGCAAAAACAATCAATTCAAAAAAAGTTTTGATCACAGATATTCGTCCTGGATTTGTCGATACAGCCATGGCATTGGGAGACGGTATCTTTTGGTTAGTTCCTCTGGAAAAAGCAGCAAAACAAATATATTCAGCCATTCAAAAAAAGAAAAGAGTTGCTTATATTTCAAAACGATGGGCTTTGATTGCTTTTGTTTTAAAAATAGTCCCTTCTTGGTTATTGAGAAAAATAATGTAACATCATAGCACCCTTAAATTTCTAAGCGTTTAAAAAATAAATATAGAATAGATGAAAAAATATACAGACGCAGTTCATGAATTTCATACTGCATTTAAATTAGGAATTAAAAATACACCCACTGCTCATATTGGAGAATCTAGAAATTTACTTCGTTTTAATTTGATGAAAGAAGAAAATGAAGAATATTTAGAGGCTGCTAATAATAATGATTTAGTTGAAGTTGCAGATGCCCTTGGAGATATGTTATATATATTAGCTGGAACGATCATTGAACATGGGATGCAATACAAAATTGATGAAGTTTTTGACGAAATTCAAAGAAGTAATATGAGTAAGTTAGGTGAGGATGGAAAACCAATTTACAGAGAAGATGGTAAAGTATTGAAAGGGCCGCATTATTTCAAGCCCAACATAAAAAGTGTTTTAGATCGCTAATACAAACGAACTCATTTATAGGCCAAATACATCGCCCTCAGTTGCAACTCTGTAACCAAGTAACTCGAGCTCATTACGTTCAATGGAGTTTGGTTGTAATGCTGGATTGGTATGATTGAAATGAATAAAAACAACTTTGTTCTTAGTTTGAATAGTTTCGTCTTTAAATAATTCAATAGTTTCCTCTATAAAGGGATGAGGAATTTCACTCATTGGTCTGTTAATTTCACCGTCTTTGTAAAAAGTAGCATCAATAAAAGCATAATCTACTTTGGCAACTTCCTTAACGATATTTTTCTCCCATACTTCCCATTTATTAATATCTGGAACGAACAAAGCAGATTTATTTTTTCCGTCAATTCTATATCCAACAGTTTCAGAAAATTCATCTCGATGTGGAACAAGGAAAGGAGTAACTTTTAACGAACTGCTCACTGTAATGGTACTGTCTTTTTGGAGGTCTGAACATGCAATGTTTTGCAAATCTATCAATTGGCTCCAAGGACCATTTTTTTGAAGAAAATTTTTCATTTTTGGCATGACATATACAGGAATGTCTTTTTTACCCAATGCCTCTCTACCAAAATATAACAAACCAGCATAATGTCCTATATGAGCATGTGTGATAAATACACCATCAATAATGGTATTTGTTTTTAAGTGATTTTTTTCTAAATCTGCCAATTGTGTAGAAATATCTGGAGTGGCTTCAAATAAAAATTTTTGGTTTGATTCTTTATCAATTAGGCCCAAAGAAACGACTTTCTGTTTGGGGAGTTCTCCTTTGTAATAAAGATCGCAACATTCTTTTTGACAACCAATATGAGGAAAACCACCATCCTGAGCGATGCCTAAAATTGTGATGTATTGAAGTGGTTGTTTGGTTTTTTCTTTTTCATAAGTTTTGCATCCAGCTACTAAAATGAAAATTGTTATGAATAAGAATGATTTTTTCAAAATTTAAACTTTAATTCTCCATCCGTATGGATCTTCGGATTGATTTGTTTGAATGTCTGTAATTTTCTTTTTTAATAGACTAGCATATGAGTCAGAAACCTCTGGAAGTTCATAATCTACTCCTTGATACCCAAAACATGAGATGGGTGAAATGACAGCGGCAGTTCCAGAACCAAACATTTCTTTTAAACTTCCCTCTTTGGCTGCCGAAACAACCTCATTAACAGATATTTTTCGAACGTCCACTTTTAAACCATGGTCTTTTGCAATTTGTAAGATACTTTTTCTCGTTATTCCATCTAAAATCCTATCGTTGGTAGGGCTCGTAATGAGCACATCTTCAATACGAATAAAAATATTCATAGCTCCCGCTTCTTCGAGAAATTCATGTGAGTGATCATCTGTCCAAATTACTTGATTGTATCCCTTTTCAATGGCCAATTGTGTGGGGTAAAATTGCGCAGCATAATTTCCACCAGCCTTCGCATATCCAACTCCACCATTGGCTGCTCTTGCATATTTCTCTTCAATCAAAACTTTCACTTTACCTGAAAAATATGCACCAGAGGGTGCTGCTGTTATGATGAAAGTATAGGAGTCAGCAGGCGAGGCATGAAGTCCATCACCAGAGGCAAACATAAAAGGACGTATATACAATGAACTCCCCTCCGAGTTAGGAATCCAGTCAGCATCAATTTTTAATAGATTTTCTAAGCCTTTCATAAACAATTCCTCAGATATTTCAGGCATCATCAATCGACGAGCAGAAATATTAAGTCGGTTGCAATTTTCTTGAGGTCTGAATAAAAAGACATTTCCGCTTTTGTCTTTGTAAGCTTTCATTCCCTCAAAAACAGATTGACCGTAATGAAAAATTTTAGCTGCAGAATTCAACTGAATTGGTTCATTAGGTTTGATGATTGGATTTTGCCAAATTCCATCGATATAATCACATCGAAAAATATGGTCTGTAAATACTTTTCCAAATGATAAATTATCAAAATCTATCGAGCTAATATTTGAGGTTTTTACAGCTTGAATTTTTAAATCTGTGGCCATGCTAATTTTTTTTCACTACAAACAAATGTAATCAAATTAGTTTGTTTATATGATAAAAATCAACCTGTAGATGTGATAATTATCAACTATCTTTGTTAAGATAAAAAATTAAATAATCAGACATGAAAAATTTTATAATCTTATTTGTTTTCTCATTATTAATTACCGCTTGTAAACCTCATAAAAAAGAGAAGTTAAATGAAGAAAGTTCTTCCTTAGCTTATCATTCATTTGGAGATCTTATTTCAGAGGCTGATTTTATCTCTTCAAAAGAAGCAATCGATCGCTACAAAAAATTAACATCCACAGATACGATTTCATTAAAATTTTCTTCAAATATTATAGATGTATGTTCAAAAAAAGGATGTTGGATGACCCTTCCAGGTGAAACTGAAGATAAGAATATCATGGTCAGATTCAAAGACTATGGATTTTTTGTTCCATTGGATGCAAGTGGCAATGAAGTCATTGTAGAAGGGAAAGCTTATGTCAATAAAGTATCCGTTGCTGATCTGAAACATTATGCTGAAGATGCAGGAAAATCTGAGGATGAAATTGCTAAAATTACAGAACCAAAGATTGAGTACGCTTTTGAAGCGAATGGGGTTTTAATCAAGAGGTAATTAATTGTAATCCTGTAATTTGAAGAGAGAAATCATTCAAACATCTGACGGTTCAACAACCATTCACATTCCTCAATGGAATGAACAATATCATTCGATTCACGGAGCAATTCAAGAAGCCTACCATGTTTTTATCAAGCAAGGGCTCGCCTCGATATCATTTCGCAACATTTCTGTTTTAGAGATTGGTTTTGGTACAGGATTGAATAGTTTCATTACCTTTTTAGAAGCAAAAAATAATGACCTGGTTATTGATTATGTAGGTGTTGACGCTTACCCTGTTCAAGAGGAGGAAATCAAGCAATTAAATTATGTAACACAATTGAATGCCAATCAACACCAAGAAGTTTTTAAAACATTCCACTCTTGTCAATGGGAAAAAAAACACCAAGTTAACTCCAATTTTTCCCTACTGAAGCGAAAGCAGTTTTTTCACGAAATTAATGACCAAGGAATGTATGATCTTATTTATTTTGATGCGTTTGGGGCACGTGTACAACCAGAATTATGGACTGAAGAAATTTTCACTAAAATGTTCAACGCATTAAAATTCAAAGGAACATTAGTAACCTACTCTGCAAAAGGAAGTGTGAGAAGAGCCATGCTATCAGCAGGGTTTTCAGTTGAGAGATTAGAGGGCCCACCAGGCAAGCGTGAAATGTTGAGAGCCACCAAATCAAACTTTAGATAAAAAGATGACATCATTTTAAAAAGTACTCTTTAATGATTGGGTGTAAATTCAATAATTAAGCGCTTCTTATTTGGGGGAGAATTTTTATCTTAGTATTCTTAATATCAATCTTATGAGATTTCAGAGAAAATTTGGAAAACGAAGAAAGTCAAATCCAAAAAAGGGACTTCTTTTAATACTTTTATTGTCATTGGCATTATTTCTCTGGTACCAAGCTGAGCATATCATCGCAAGTTTTTTTGATTAATGTTTTCTGACATTTTGCGAACATAAGTGATTAAAATTACAATAGTTGTTATTTTTAAAATGATTCAAAAATGATTAAAAATGACTCAAAAATGATATTTTTTAGCAAAAAAACGTCAATAAATCTCTTTTTTTAACAAAAAACACAATTTTTGCAAATTATTTTTTTCTTTAAAATTTCAAAAGAAAAGCTCTTTTAAATAAATTCAGTGAAGCCGTTAGAATTGTTTAGATTTGTAAGAAGTTGTGATAATCATAAATGAAATTTGAAAACTGAAAAAATCATTTTAGGAATTGATCCAGGGACGACAATCATGGGTTTTGGAATTATTAAGGTCATTGGAAAAAAAATGGAGTTCGTTCAAATGAATGAATTATTATTAAAAAAATACAACGATCCTTATATAAAATTAAAACTCATTTTTGAAAGAACAATCGAATTGATTGATACTTATAAACCTGACGAAATAGCCATCGAAGCTCCTTTTTTTGGCAAGAATGTCCAATCCATGTTAAAGTTAGGTCGTTCACAAGGAGTTGCAATGGCTGCTGGTTTGTCCAGAGAAATTCCTATCACAGAATATCTGCCAAAGAAAATTAAAATGGCAATTACTGGAAACGGAAATGCAAGTAAAGAACAAGTGGCTTTTATGTTAAAGTCGTTGTTACAATTGAAGACACTTCCAAAAAACCTTGATGCTACCGATGGTTTGGCAGCAGCAGTTTGTCATTTTTACAATGCTGGAAATACTTCTCAAGGGGTCAGTTATTCGGGTTGGGGAGCCTTCGTAAAACAGAATCCAAATAAAATAGATTAGTACTAACTTTTAAACACTGAAGTTGAGCGGTATTTACATCCATATTCCTTTCTGTAAGCAAGCGTGTTTTTATTGTGATTTTCATTTTTCAACCTCTTTAAAAAAGAAAGATGAGTTGATCCAATCAATTCTTATTGAGATTGAGTTGAGAAAGAACGAATTAAATGATGAAGTGGTTGAAACCATTTACTTTGGTGGTGGAACACCGAGTTTACTTAATCAATCAGATGTTGAGGCAATGATTCAGGCGATTTATAAACATTACAAAGTAGGGTCCAATCCAGAAATTACACTTGAGGCAAATCCGGATGATATCAATGAGAAAAAACTAAAGGAAATGTCGAGTAGTGGAATCAATCGTTTGAGTATTGGAATTCAATCATTTTTTGAAGAAGATTTAAAATTGATGAATAGAGCTCACAATGCTCAAGAATCTAAAGCCTGTTTGGAGATGGCTACTCAGTACTTTGAAAATATTTCTTTGGATTTAATTTATGGCATTCCAGGATCTTCAAACCTTCAATGGAGAGAAAATATTCAAACCGCTCTTTCTTACAATATTCCTCATCTATCTTGTTATGCGCTCACTGTTGAACCGGGTACTGCATTAGAATCATTCATAAAAAAGGGAATCATGGAGGAGGTAGATGATCTTCAAGCTCAAGAACAATTTCTCATTTTGATTGATGAACTCACTCAACATGATTACATCCATTACGAGTTGTCAAATTTTGCTAAAAAAGGATTCTATAGTAAGAACAATTCTTCTTATTGGCAGGGTAAAACATATCTAGGAATTGGTCCTTCTGCACATTCTTTTGATGGAAAGCAACGAAGTTGGAATGTGAAAAATAATTCGAAATACATAAAAGCTTTAACTCAAAATCAAATCCCAATTGAAAAAGAAATATTGTCAATAACTGATCAGTATAACGAATACATCATGACTGGTTTGCGAACCATTTGGGGAGTATCTCTTAAAAAAGTGGAACAAAATTTTGGAAAGAATTATCTGAAGTATTTAAACCAGCAGGCAGAGAAACATATATTGGAGCATTTATTGTATATTGATGATGGAATTTTACGAACCACAAGAAAAGGGAAATTCTTTTCAGACGGAATCGCCTCTGACCTTTTTAAATTAAATTTATCGTGATCGCTACCATTGAATACCTTACTAAAAAACACCAAGTTGATTTATCAAAACCAATCAATATTTCGATCCCTTTGCAAGACGGGAAAAACAATGTTAATGCATGGTATATAGAGTCTCCAAAAATTTCTCCGGTACGAATTGGTGATTGGGTTGGGAGCACAAAAGAAGGTGGGGACGTCAACTTTAATCAGATTAATTTTAATCCCCATTCGCACTGTACACACACAGAAACTGTTGGACATATATCAAATGGTGAGCATTCAATTCACAGACAACTGAATCAGTTTTTCTTTTTGGCCGAACTGATTACGATTTCTCCTCAATCAATTCACGGTGATATGGTCATCACCAAAAAACAACTACAAAATGTTTTGAGCAATAAAAAAAGAGATGCCATTGTCATTCGTACACTTCCCAACTTATCAAATAAAAAATCTATGAACTATTCCAACACCAATCCTATTTATATGTTGGAGGAAGCTGCAATTTATTTGAAAGAAAAAAAGGTCAAACACCTTCTCATTGATCTTCCTTCAGTCGACAAAGAAAAAGACCAAGGTGCTTTGCTAGCCCACAATGCGTTTTGGAACACTTCAGGGGAAATCCGAACGGATGCAACCATTACAGAACTGATCTATGTTCCAGACCTGGTTGTTGATGGGACTTATTTTTTAAACATCATGGTCGCACCTTTTGAAAATGACGCGACGCCAAGTAAACCCGTATTATATAAAATTTTAAATTCGTAACAATGCCAACAAAAAAAATCATAGGATTTCTATTTTTAGCGATTTTATCCATCCTCCTTTATCAGGGCTATTATTCAGATGTTTCAGTAGAAGAATTAAAAAAACTGTATGCCAATGAACAATCAAAATTTATTGAATTGGATGGGATGCAAGTTCACTATAGAGATGAGGGAAACGGAGTTCCTATTGTTTTACTTCACGGAACGGGATCCTCTCTTCATACTTGGGATGATTGGACAAAAGAATTGGTAAAACAATACAGAGTCATTAGAATGGACTTACCCGCTTTTGGTCTTACAGGTCCAAATAGCAGTAGAGATTATTCTATAAAATCTTACACGAAATTCCTAGAAAAATTTGTGGAGCAACTTCAGCTAGAAACATTTCACTTGGGAGGAAATTCACTAGGAGGATTCATTGCATGGAATTACACTGCAGTTCATCCGCAGAAAGTACATAAATTGATTTTAGTTGATCCTTCTGGTCTGCCTACCAATCAATCCGATCCTGCTATTTTTAAAATGGCAAAAACACCTGTCTTGAATAAACTTTTATTGCATTTAACCCCAAAAGTATTTATTGAAAAAAACTTGAAAGAGGTGTATGCTGAAGATGCTAAGATTTCTGACGAATTGATCTCTCGCTATCATAAAATGGTTTTAAGAAAAGGGAACAGACAAGCTTTTGTAGACAGAGCTAAAACAGATTTTAAGTTTGCAACCACAACAAACATAGAGAAGCTTAAAAGCATTCCTAATTCAACCTTGTTGATTTGGGGAGCACAAGACGAGTGGATTCCTTTGGACAATGGAAAAAAAATGGACAGTTTGATGAAAAATTCTCAATTGATCATCATGGAAAATTCAGGTCATGTACCGATGGAAGAACATCCTCAAGAGAGTTTCAATATTTTAAAAGATTTTTTAAATAATTTAGAGAACTAAAATAGTAGAATCATGAGTATAGAATGGAAAGGCGTAATGCCTGCTGTGACAACAAAGTTTACAGACGATGATCGCTTAGATTTGATCATGTTTGAAAAAAATATTCAAGCACAACTCGATGCTGGGGTTCATGGAATCGTTTTGGGAGGAACCTTAGGAGAAGCCAGTACCTTACTCGATGAAGAAAAAAGAGAACTTACCAAAGCCACTGTTGCGATGGTAAAAGGGAAAGTTCCTGTCATGATGAACATCGCTGAACAATCTACGAAAGGAGCCATTCTAGCTGCTCAAAAAGCTGAAGAAGATGGAGCACAGGGTTTGATGATGTTACCACCGATGAGATACAAAGCAGGAGACAGAGAAACTGTTGCATATTTTAAAGCGGTGGCCAATCATACCTCCCTACCGATCATGGTTTATAACAATCCAGTTGATTACAAAATTGAAGTAACCTTAGACATGTTTGAAGAGTTGCTTGACTGTAAAAATATTGAAGCCGTAAAAGAATCGACCAGGGACATTTCTAACATTACCCGAATTAAAAACCGGTTTGGAGACCGATTAAAAATTATGACCGGGGTCGATACCCTAGCTTTGGAAAGTTTATTAATGGGAGCAGACGGTTGGATTGCTGGATTGGTTTGTGCTTTTCCAAGAGAAACTGTTGCAATTTATGAACTTCAAAAAGCGGGAAGAATTCAAGAAGCTATTGAAATTTATCGATGGTTTTTACCCTTGTTAGAATTGGATATACACCCTAAATTGGTTCAGAATATCAAATTGGCAGAAGTTTACACAGGAATCGGGACAGAAAATGTTCGAGCTCCAAGATTGCCTCTCACTGGAGAAGAGCGTAACAAGGTGATTCAAATTATTAAACAAGGATTGAGTAATAGACCTACTTTGCCACAATATAAAAATCTATAAAATGATCACAGGTGAAAATTACATAGGAAATTCAAGGTCTAATCAAGGGGAAAAAACATTTTCAACTTTTAATCCTACGGGCCTTACTGAAAATAAACATATTTTTTATGAAGCTTCAAATGAAGAAATCAATGAAGCTGTTTTGTTAGCTTCAGAAGCATTTCAAAAGTATCGAATGATTTCTGGAAAAGAAAAAGCAGCATTTTTAAATGCCATTGCAGATGAAATTTTAGCTCTTGACGATGAATTAATTCAAGTTTATTGCTCTGAAACTGGATTGCCTGAAGGAAGAGCCAAAGGAGAACGAGGAAGGACGGTGTTTCAATTGCGAAGCTTTGCTGATTTGATTGCTGAAGGTTCATGGGTCAATGCAACCATTGATACAGCTCAACCAGAGAGAACTCCATTGCCGAAAGCAGACTTAAGAAAAATGTTGATCCCTTTGGGACCTGTGGTCGTTTTTGGTGCAAGTAATTTTCCATTGGCATATTCGACAGCAGGAGGGGATACTGCTGCTGCTTTGGCTGCAGGATGTCCGGTCATTGTCAAATCTCATCCCATGCACGCAGGTACTGGAGAGTTGGTTTCCTCTGCAATTATCAAAGCAGCAAAAAAAACTGGAATGCCCAATGGAGTTTTTTCCAATCTCAACAGTAGTGGTATAGAGGTAGGAGTTGACTTGGTAAAACATCCTCAGGTCAAAGCTGTTGGATTTACAGGGAGTATCAAAGGTGGAAGAGCGTTGTTAGATTTGGCGGCAAAGAGAGAAGAGCCGATTCCTGTTTTTGCAGAAATGGGAAGTGTCAATCCTGTAATCATGCTTCCTAAAGCGCTCAAAAATCGACAAGAATCATTGGCAAAAACCTATGCCAGTTCAATTACTCTTGGGACAGGTCAATTTTGTACAAATCCCGGACTGATCCTAGGAATTAAAAGTGAAAATTTACAGCAGTTTATTCAAAACCTAGGGACTGAAATTGTAAAAATACAGCCCTCTGTGATGCTACATCCTAACATCCACAATGCCTATGAAAAAAATAAAAAATCCTTGATGTCACAGTCAGATATTGAGCTTGTTTCTCAGTATGAGGGAGAATTAAATAAACATCATGCACAGCAAGTAATTACCACAGTAGAAGGAAAAACTTTTTTAGAAAATCCAGCCTTACACCAAGAAGTATTTGGCCCTTTTTCACTCGTAGTTCAATGTGATGATGCAAAACAATTAAAGAAAATCATCAGTCAATTGGAGGGACAATTGACTGGAACCATCATCGCCGAACAAACTGAAATTTCGAAGCATTCCGATCTCATTGATGCACTACAACTAAGAGTGGGAAGAATTATTTACAACGGAGTTCCGACAGGTGTAGAGGTTTGTCCATCCATGGTGCACGGAGGACCATACCCTTCCTCAACTGACAGTCGTTTTACTGCTGTTGGTGTTGATTCGATCAAACGTTGGGTTCGTCCATTTAGTTTTCAAAACTGGCCCAATGAACAGTTGCCAGACGAATTAAAAAATGGCAATCCATTGAATATTTTCAGATCCATTAATGGACAAAGATCAAAAGAAAGCCTATAAGTCATGAGATTCTTCAAAGTTCTTTTTATGCTATTTTTTATGCTAACATCTTGTCAAGATGGAGATGAGAGTTGTCATCAATCGAGCATACAATTAGAGAATTTGATCCACTCTTATCAAGAGAGAGAATCTTATGATAGTGAAGCATATCCTTTAGGGCTTTTTACCAGAGAATATTATCAGTCAGAGGCCGAGTATGCAGCAAATCAAATGCAGTATTTTGACTGCATTGAGATGGATGAACTTTCTGAAACCGAGCAAATTTCAGCAAAACTTTTAAAGTTTGTTCTCCAAGATAAAATTGATTATTACACATTTGAACGATTTTTAAATCCCTTGTTGTCAGATGCTGGATTTCACAGCAATTTAAACTATCACATCCAACCAATCAATAGCTTTGAACAGGCAAAAACATATTTAAATAAACTCAATGCCATTCCTGTTTTTGTAGATCAACATTTTATCAATTTAAGAGAGGGGTTGAAAAAAGGAGTTTCTCAGCCCAAGGTTATTTTTAAAGGTTATGAATCTACCTATGATGATCATATTGTTGATCATTATTTTGAGAGCCCTTTTTATGAGCCTTTTAAAAATTTGCCAGATCGATTTACGTCTTCACAAAAAGATTCGCTTTTGTCAGCTGCCAAAATAGCGATTGAGGATCATGTGATTCCTCAATTTAAGAGAATAAAAACTTTTTTTGAGAAAGAATTTATTCCCAGTACAAGAAGCTCTATTGGAATTTCTGAAACTCCTCAAGGAAAAGAATATTATCAAAATAGGATCAACTTTTATACAACAAGTACCTTATATACTGCTGAGGATATTCATCAAATCGGATTGAAAGAAGTTGCAAGAATAAAGGCTGAAATGGAAAAAATCATTCAAGGGTTGAATTTTCAAGGAGATTTTTCTGAGTTCTTGAATTTTTTGAGAACCGATCCTCAATTCTATGCAAAAACTCCAAAAGAATTACTGATGATTGCCAGAGACATGGCAAAAAGAGCAGACGCTCAATTGCCAAAGTTTTTTAAAACCTTACCAAGAAAACCTTATGGAGTAGCTCCTGTTCCTGAGGCAATTGCACCCAAATATACAGGTGGAAGATATGTGGGTACTTCCAAAAATAGTACCAGTCCAGGTTACTATTGGGTCAATACCTATGATCTTCCAAGCAGAACCTTATATACCATTCCATCACTGACAGTTCATGAAGCTGTTCCAGGGCATCATTTGCAAGGATCGTTAAACAATGAATTGGGCGATAGCATTCCACAATTTAGAAAAGACTTATACTTGTCTGCTTATGGTGAAGGTTGGGGATTGTATGCTGAGTTTTTGGCAGAGGAAATGGGAATGTATACCACTCCTTACGAGCATTTTGGGAAATTTACCTATGAGATGTGGAGAGCTTGTCGATTGGTAGTAGATACGGGAATTCACGCGAAAGGATGGTCTAGACAACAAGTGGTTGATTTTATGAGCGAGAATACAGCACTTTCTTTCCACGAAATTCAAACAGAAACAGATCGATATATCTCTTGGCCGGGACAAGCATTGTCTTATAAAATAGGAGAGTTAAAAATTAGAGAGCTTCGAGAAAAAGCAATGTCTCAATTGAAAAATAAATTTGACATTCGGGAGTTTCATGAAGTAATATTGAATCAAGGAACAGTGACCTTATCAATTTTAGAATCAAGAATCAATGCATTCATCAAAAAAACACGCAATGAGTAGAGCCACTTTTGTTTGTATCGATGGACATACCTGTGGCAATCCAGTTAGAGTTGTCAAAAGCGGTCATCCTCCATTGATTGGAAAAAATATGAGTGAAAAAAGACAACATTTCATCAAAGAATATGATTGGATTCGCACAGGTCTCATGTTTGAACCAAGAGGTCATGACATGATGAGTGGATCCTTTTTATACCCTCCTCATCAGCCTGAAAATGACTTTGCAATCCTATTCATAGAAACCTCTGGAGCTTTACCAATGTGTGGACACGGAACCATTGGAACCATCACCATTGGTATTGAAGAAGGTTTGATCCATCCAAAAACTCCAGGAAAAATTAGAATGGAAGCACCAGCTGGATTGGTAGAAATAGAATACCAACAAACCGGAAACAAAGTAGATTGGGTAAAGCTGACCAATGTTAAGAGTTATTTGGCAGCTGAAGGATTGATGATTGATTGCCCAGATTTAGGAGAAATTATTTTTGATGTTGCTTATGGGGGTAATTTTTATGCCATCATAGATCCTCAAAAAAACTTTTCAGGGATTCAAGATTTTACTGCCAATCAGATTGTTCAATATTCACAAATTCTAAGAGATAAGATCAATAAAACTTACCCCAATCAATTTGTTCATCCAGAAGACCATAGCATACGAAATGTCACACATTTGTTGTGGACTGGAGATCCTATTGATCAAAATTCCGATGGTAGAAATGCGGTTTTTTACGGAAAAAAAGCAATTGATAGATCGCCTTGTGGAACCGGAACTTCTGCTCGCTTGGCGCAGCTATATCATAAAGGAAAATTGAAAAAAAGGGAAGCCTATGTTCACGAAAGTTTTATAGGAAGTACTTTTGTTGGATGTATTGAAGAAGAAACAATAGTAGGAAACTTTCCAGCGATAGTTCCCAGTATCAAAGGGTGGGCAAAAATATATGGATACAATACCATTATTATTGACGATCAAGACGATCCTTATGCTCATGGTTTTTCTGTAATTTAAATTAAAAAAATGTCAAAAAAAGTCGTTGTTATTGGTGGAGGAATTGCAGGACTGTGTACTGCTTATTATCTCCAAAAGGAAGGTCACGAAGTGACTGTGGTTGACCAATCCAATTTTTCTTTTGGAGCTTCCTATGTCAATGCGGGGTACATTACTCCAAGCCATATCATTTCATTGGCAGCTCCAGGAATGATTACCAAAGGGCTCAAATGGATGTTCAATCCAGCAAGTCCGTTTTATGTAAAACCTAGATTAAATCTTGATTTTATGAAATGGGCGCTCGCATTTAAACGATCTGCGAATAAAAAGAAAGTTGCACAATCCATCCCTGTAATAAAAGATATCAATATTTTGAGTAGAGCCTTGTATCAGGAGATGAAAGATGCCAACGATTTTGATTTTCATCATGAGCACAAAGGCTTGTTAATGGCCTATAAAAGTGAAAAAGCAGGTGAACAAGAATGGAAAGTGGGTCAAAAAGCAATTGCTCTTGGTTTGAAAGTAGAGAATTTATCTGCAAATGATGTTTCAAAGTTAGAACCAAAGGCTAATTTGAATATCAAAGGAGCAGTATATTATCATTCAGATGCTCATATGACTCCTACAATTTTTATGAAAAACATGTTGTCATATTTGCAATCAAAGGGAGTGAAAATACTTCCAGAAGAAGAGGTGACAGATTTCATTTTTTCAAAGAATGTCATCACAAAATTAACCACCAACAAAAGAGAAATTATGGCGGATGAATTTGTGGTTGCGGCTGGAAGCTGGTCCTCAAAACTGATCAAAAAATTAGGAATTAAATTACTGTTACAAGCAGGGAAAGGGTATCGGATAAATGTTCCAAGAACCACCAACATTACCATTCCTACAATTTTGATGGAAGCCAAAGTTGCTGTTACACCCATGAGCGGTTTTACTCGTTTTGCTGGAACGATGGAAATCAACGACATCAATCACAAAATCAATCCTGTTCGGGTCAATGCTATTGCCAAATCAGCTTCAAAATATTATGACGGTTTGCAGATAACTGCTCAAGAGAAAGAAGCAGCTCAATGTGGATTGCGACCTGTTTCTCCTGATGGGCTTCCTTATATTGGGCGAACATCGAAATATAAAAATTTAACCATTGCAACAGGTCACGCTATGATGGGATGGAGTTTGGGGCCAGCAACTGGGAAAATGGTGGCAGAAATCATCTCTGATCAAAAATCTTCATTAGATCTAGAAAATTTTAGAGTTGAGAGAAACTTTTAAGGGTTGGCTTCATAAAATCCTCACCAAGTATCTTTCGAAGATATTTGAGAAGTTCTTGTGCATTTTCTTTCGAAAATACCATGGGAGGTTTCATTTTAATCACATTTTTATCAGGACCATCAGAACTCATTAAAATTTTGTGTTCTTTCATTCTGTTGATTAAATAACGAGTTTGATCTGGTAATGGATTTTTTTGAGCATCTACCAACTCAATCCCTAAAAAAAGACCTTGTCCTCTTACGTCTCCAATGATAGGATAATCTTTCCCTAATTTCTTGAGTTGTTCTTTGAGATACGTCCCAACTTTCAATGCATTTTCTTGTAAATTTTCTTTGTGTACGATTTGTAATACTGAAGTTCCAATAGCACAAGAAACAGGGTTTCCACCAAAAGTATTGAAGTATTCCATTCCATTGGCAAAACGATTAGCAACTTCTTGGGTACAAACAACAGCGGCTACAGGGTGGCCATTTCCTAAGGGCTTTCCAATGGTAATGATATCAGGAATGACATTGTGTAATTGAAATCCCCAAAAAGAGTTTCCAACTCTACCACAACCTACCTGAACTTCATCAGAAATACACAAGCCACCAACGTTTCTTACAGCTTTATAGGCTTCAGATAAAAAGTTTTTGGGCAATTCTATTTGTCCTCCGCAACTGATAATAGGTTCTACAATAATGGCACCAACACCTCCCTTTTTTTCATGAATTTCACGAATGCATTTTTCAACTTCAGCGGCGTATTTGACCCCTGTATTTTTACCTCTATATTTTCCTCTGTAGGCATCTGGTAAGGGAAAAATATGGGTATGCTCAGGAGCTCCTTTTCCACCTTTACCATCAAATTTATAGGAGGAAATATCAACACAAATATTGCTATTTCCATGGTACCCCATTTCAGATGCGATGATATGATGTTTTCCGGTCACAGCCTTCACCATTCTTATAGCCAATTCATTGGCTTCACTCCCGGAGTTTACAAAATGAACGACGCTCAACTCAGGCGGTAACGTATCCAAGATTTCCTTGGCACATCGATTCATATTTTCATGAAGGTACCTAGAATTTGTATTTAAAAGAGCAATTTGACCTTGAGCAGTTTTGACAACCATAGGATGCTCATGTCCAACATGAGCGACATTGTTAACGGTGTCTAAATATTTATTGGCATGTTGATCTAGTAAGAAAGCCCCATCTCCACGGACTATATGGATTGGTGTTTGATATTGAAGACTTAAGCTTTTCCCTAAGTGTTGTTTTCTATAACGAATCAGTTCTTGATTGGCTGGTCTTGTTTTTGTTTGAAGTGTTTTGATCTTGAATAGTACATTTGGATCAGGACAAATGCCTTTCCATAGGTCTATCTGATTGGGGTAGGCAACACCAGGAAAATCATTTGCGTAGTCCAATAGGGATAACATGAGTTGAAAATGAAGATGAGGTGCCCAGTTTCCGTTGACAGTCCGATCGCCCAATTCACCAATTTTTTCTCCTTTGCCAATACGATTTCCAACCTTATAATGTGCGATGGTTTTTGGATGTAAGTGACCATATAACGAATAAAAGTCTAGGGCATCTATCTGATGTTTTAAGATAACCAATCCTCCGTATTCTTTATCACCAACATCGTCTACTGCAATCATCACCTCACCATCCATCAAAGCATGAACAGGTGTTTTTTTAGGGAGCCAGAAATCGATTCCAAGATGAATGGTTCTGCTTTCTCTTCCATAATTTCCAATTGTATCATAGGTAGTTGAAGTGTATAAAGGTCTAGGTTCTAAATATCCGCCAGATATTATCTTATTGGGATGTTCTTTTTGAAGCTGATCCAGTTTAAATTGAAAAAAATCGATATTATTAAAATCTGTTTGATGTCCAATCCACGAACTAGAAACACTCAAATCGATTCCTTCAATCTCATTTTTTCCAACAGAAGGGAACAATTCTGCCAATGAAAAATCTTGATTGAGAGCCCAATCCTTAAATTTTTTCTCATTAGGATGTGCAGAAAAACCACAGGCATTTCTAAAGGAATAACAAGCAAAATCTGCTGAAATGGTATGCCATTTTTTCAACACTTCCCATGCTGGTTTTTCACTAATAATTAAATACTGATTATCAGGCTCATTTGTTTTATTGACGGCAGATTTTGTGACTGAAACAATCAATCTCATGGCAATACAAGCATACAAATGATTCAATTCTACTTCCTGCAATGCATAACTATTGTGATACCCTTTTACGATAGATAAAGAGGCTTCCAGAGGATCCTCATGATGCATCATTGCATAGGCACAAGCAATTGCAAGATCATTGACGGTTTGCGTATGAATCGCATCTCCATAATCAATGGCTGCAATCACTGTTGGATTTAAGGGATTCTCAGATACAACAATATTGTAATCATTGACATCATTATGAACCACAGTTTTGCGTAGTGATTGATAGGGTTTGAATTGAGTTTTGAAAAGTGATTGAAAAGAAGAAATAATCTCTTTTTCTTTTTCGTCAAATAAGTTTATATATTCTTTTGTCCATAAGGATTGAGCGATGTCCCACTCAAAATTTCTGTGTGCTTTTGGATGGTCAAAATGTTCGAGAGCTTTGGTCAGATTTCCACATTTTTTTCCCAAGTCAAATCGCAAAGAATCGGATTGAGGATTTACTTGGCTCCACAGCCTTCCTTCTATCCAACTTAGCAATCGTACGCACCGAACATACCCTGAGGCATCTGTATATGTGGAGATTGTTTTTCCATTGATATCGGTAATCACTGTTGGTGCAATGATCTCTTTTTTTTGAGCTAAATGTTGCAACAATAGCTGTTGAAAATTTAAGAATTCCTGATCTTCATTGGGTCTCGATATTTTTAGGATATAGCTATTTTTATTATTGATAGTGATTTTAAAATTGAAATCTGATTCCCCAGGAAGTTTGGTCGCTCTTCCCTTAAATCCATACAACTCCAGCAAAATCTTTTCTGCCTGATTCTGTGATATTTTTAACTCGCTAAAATTCATTTACTCCTAATACAAATTAACTCATTTTTGTAATGGTTACTTCAATAGATATAAGCATATTATTTGTTCTATAAAATTAACCAATCGTAATGGTTTTAAAGAGATGATTTTCATTTATTTTAAAAGATCAGAACTTGTTTGATAAAATAAAATGTATTTTCCTACACTAATTTTAGGAAACAAATTTTTATTTGTTTTATTTTAGGCCAAACAAATCAAACTTTTACAAACAACATATGAATTATCTCAACATTCTTTCATTTTTTGGCTTTACAGCTCTTGTAGCCATTATCGCTTGGTATGCAACTAGAAAAACTGATGAAAAATCCTCCGACGGTTACTTTTTGGGTGGCAGAAGTTTGGGAGGCATTACGATAGCAGGATCCTTATTATTGACCAATTTATCAGCAGAACAAATTGTTGGATTGAATGGTCAAGCATATACAGAAGGTATTTTGGTGATGGCATGGGAAACGCTTGCTGCAACTGCGATTGTATTTGGAGCTATTTTTTTATTGCCCAAATATATGAGATCGGGAATTACCACCATCCCAGAGTTTATTGAAGATCGTTTTGATGCACAAACCAAATCGATCCTATCCATCTTATTTCTTTTCGCTTACGGAATCGTTCTTTTACCAACAATTCTTTATTCAGGCTCTCTGGCTTTTAGCACCATGTTCGACCTTCCCAATGTCTTGGGGATTTCTCAATGGGCTGTGATTTGGATCTGTGTTTGGGGTATCGGACTCATTGGAATAGTTTATGCAGTATTTGGTGGGTTGAAAGCGGTTGCTGTATCGGATGTAATCAATGCAGCAGGGCTTCTAATAGGGGGTTTGCTTATTCCTATTTTTGGATTGTTGTTGATTGGTGATGGGAGTATGATTGATGGACTTACCGAACTTTGGAACAGCAACCCAGAAAAATTTGAAATTGAAGGGGCCATAGATTCTTCCATTCCATTTACAGGAGTCGTATTTACTGGAATGATGGTAGCTCAGATTTATTACTGGGGTACAAATCAATCCATCTTACAACGTGTTTTTGCTGCAAAAAGTCTGAAAGAAGGACAAAAAGGAATGATGATAGCAGCCGTGGTAAAATTTTTAATTCCAATTATTGTGGTACTTCCAGGAATCATTGCCTGGCATTATTTCGAAGGGAATTTAGAAAATGCAGATCAAGCCTATCCTGCTTTGGTAAGAATAGCCTTGCCTCAAGGTTTGGTTGGGTTTTTTGCTGCCGTTCTTTTTGGGGCTGTATTGAGTTCTTTCAATAGTCTTTTAAATAGTAGTGCGACGCTGTTTGGAGTTGATCTTTACGGACAATTCTTCAAAAAAGATGCTTCAGAGCTGGAAACGGTTAAGGCAGGAAAGAAATTTGGTTTGATACTCGGAATTGTTTCGATGACCATTGCTCCATTCATTTTTTATACATCTGATGGTTTGTTCGATTATATTCAGCGATCTCTTGGAAGTATGAGTGTTCCAATTTTGGCAGTGGTCATGGTTGGGATGTTTACAAAAAAAGTTCCAGCCATTGGAGCCAAAACAGTCATGATTGGTGCGGTTGTTTTGTACATCATTAACATTGTTTTCCTAGAACCTTATTTTAGAGATACTGCTATTGAAGCAGCCATGGCTAGTGGAATTTCAGATTTGAAAGAACTGAGCATCATCAAGGCAAATGCGTATCCACACTTTTTACATATCATGGGAATTCTGTTCACATTAAGTGTTTTATTGATGCTGTTGATAGGAAAAGTTCGTCCGAAAGAAACTGTCTATGATCCAAAGCTTACAGATGCCATTGATGTTACTCCATGGAAATATTCCATCATTGTTGGGATCGTGATTACGATCTTGGTAATGAGTACTTACTTCCTATTTTAATGAATAACTCAATTTTATAAAGACAGGCCATGAATAGAATTTGGTGGAAAGAAGCAATTGTCTATCAGATTTATCCAAGATCATTTTATGATACCTCTGGGAATGGGGTAGGTGATCTTCGTGGTATCATTCAAAAATTAGATTATATAAAATCATTGGGTGTTGATGTAATATGGCTTTGTCCTGTATATGACTCTCCAAATGATGACAATGGCTACGACATTCGAAATTATCGAAAGATCATGTCGGAGTTTGGTACTGAGGAAGATTTTGATGAATTGCTCAAGGAAATTCATCATCGCGATATGAAACTTTTGATGGATTTGGTTGCCAATCATACCTCTGATGAACATGAGTGGTTTGAGAAATCTAGAGCTTCTAAAGATAACTCATATCGAGATTATTATTTTTGGCGTCCTGGTAAAAATGGAGGTCCACCCAACAACTGGAAATCCTTTTTTGGGGGAAGTGCCTGGAAATATGATGAGCAAACGGATGAATACTATTTGCACCTTTTTACAAAAAAGCAACCCGATTTAAATTGGGAACATCCACAGGTTAGAAATGGGGTGTATGACATCATGGATTATTGGTTCCAAAAAGGGATTGATGGATTTCGAATGGATGTAATTTCACTGATTTCAAAACTCGACAACTTACCAGATTCACCCTTTGAGAATTTTCAGAAAACCATCACTGAAGTCTATGCCAATGGACCTAAAATCCATTCTTTCATTCAAGAAATGAATGAAAAGGTATTGTCTAAATATGATATCATGACAGTAGGTGAGGGGCCAGGGATCGATTTGAATCACGGGATTTCTTATGTACATAAAGACAGAAAAGAACTGAATATGGTATTTCATTTTGGCCATATGTTCATTCACAACGGTCCCGGAGGAAAATACGATCCAATAGAAATTGAGCTTCCCACTTTTAAGAATGTATTCAATGACTGGGATCATCATCTGAAAGACGGAGGGTGGGGGAGTATATTTTTAGGAAATCATGATTTTTCTAGGATGGTTTCCCGATTTGGAAATGATCAAGAATATTGGGAGCCTGCAGCAAAATTATTGGCAACTCTCTTATTAACACTTAGAGGAACGGTCTATCTTTATCAAGGGGATGAAATTGGAATGACAAATGTGGCTTTTCCTTCCATTGAAGATTATAATGATGTAGAAACTTTAGGAAGTTGGAACGATGCTTTAGAACAAGGAAAAGACATGGATGTTTTTTTAAAAAATGTTCACATACAAAGTAGAGATAATGCAAGAACACCGATGCAGTGGTCTTCAGAAAATTTTGCTGGATTTTCTCAAGCATCTCCTTGGATAAAGGTCAACGAAAATTATGTAAAGATCAATGTCCAAGAACAAGAAAAAAGGGAGACCTCCATACTCAATTACTATCGAGAAATGATTGCCTTTAGAAAAGAGAATCTTGTGATGGTATATGGAGATTATGAAAGTTTAGATAACAATCATAAAAAAATATATGCTTACAGGCGATGGACCAACCATGAGGAGTTTATAATCATCCACAATTTTAGCAATGAACAAATTGAATGGCAACATCCATTAGTGACTTCATCTCATCAATTAATCAAGACAAATGCCAACAAGAATAATGACTTACTGCAATTTAGTCCTTGGCAAACAAAAATTCTAAAAAGAATTACAGATTAACTTTAAATGGGTTGTTAAGAATTAATCTTTGGACCAAAATTTAGTTCTATCCAAAGCTTTTTGCCAGCTCAAAAGTTGATCTTTTATCTCCGTTTCTGTCTTTTTTGGAGTAAATTCTTGGTCAACTTTCCATTGAGTCTTTAACTCATCAATTGAGTTCCAGTATCCAACAGCAAGACCCGCAAAATAAGCTGCTCCTAAAGCTGTTGTTTCTAAAATCTGAGGTCTTTTGATATTGACATTAAAAATATCGGACTGGAATTGAAGTAATAAATTATTTGCTGAGGCTCCACCATCTACTCGAAGTTCTTTTCCCTTGTCACCAGCATCTTCCTCCATGGCTTTCACGATGTCATAGACCTGATAGGCAATCCCCTCTAGTGTGGCTCTAGCAATATGTCCTTTTGTTGTGGCACGAGTAATTCCAAAAATTGCTCCTCTTGCATAGGAGTCCCAATGAGGTGCTCCCAAACCTGTGAGTGCGGGAACAAAATAAACACCCCCATTGTCTTGGACACTGTTGGCTAAATCTTCAACCTCCTTTGCCTCATCAATCAGTCCCATTCCGTCACGTAACCATTGAATGGATGCACCTCCAATAAAAACACTCCCCTCAAGCGCATAGTGAACTCTATCATTTATTTTCCAAGCAATCGTGGTAAGCAAATTGTTTTTTGACAATACAGGGGTTTCTCCAGTATTCATCAATAAGAAACATCCTGTTCCATACGTGTTTTTTACCATTCCTTTCTCGACACACAATTGTCCAAAAAGTGCAGCTTGTTGATCTCCTGCGATTCCAGCAATCGGGATATCACCTGCAAGAACTTCCGAGGCTATGTGGGCGTAAACTTCACTATTCCCTTTCACCTCTGGTAACATTGATTTGGGAATTGTAAAAAGCTCAAGCAACTCATCATCCCATGTAAGAGTGTGGATATTGAAGATGAGAGTTCTACTCGCATTGCTAACATCTGTTACAAATGTTTTTCCTTGTGTCAATTGCCAAACAAGCCAAGTATCAACCGTCCCAAAACAAAGCTCTCCGTTCTCTGCTTTTTCACGAGCACCGTCAACATGGTCTAAAATCCATTTTACTTTTGTGGCAGAAAAATAGGCATCCAGAACAAGGCCTGTTTTGTTTTTGATACGATCCATATGATTTTGCTCGATCAATTCATCACAATATTGAGCCGTTCTTCGATCTTGCCACACAATGGCATTGTATATGGGTTTTCCAGTATTTCTCTCCCACACAATTGTAGTTTCTCTTTGATTGGTAATTCCAATACCAGCTATTGAATCCTCAGTTATAGATGCTTTTTTTAAAACATCTTGCATGGTCCATAGCTCAGAGTTCCATATTTCCATAGGATCATGTTCTACCCAAGCCTCTTCGGGAAAAATTTGTGTAAAATCTTTTTGAGACATGGCTACAATTTCTCCACTTTTGTTAAAGAGGATTGACCTAGATGATGTGGTTCCCTGATCTAACGACAAGATGAATTTTTCAGTCATTTTTATAAGATTATGTTGTTGATAATAGATAGTTTTTTGCCAGTTTTATAAATTCTTTTTCTTGTTGTTCAACCCAATCAGTCTCTTTATTGAGTTCGTCAGCCATGATATTTGCAACTTTTGAAGCGGATGCGATGGCTGCTCTAGCATCCAAAAACAGCAATCGTATTCGTCTTGCTAATATGTCTTCTACAGTTCTTGCCATCTCATGCCGAACACACCATACGACCTCTCCAATTTTGTATTCATAATTTGGATGGATCTTCTGACTAAAGATAGTCTTTTCATTGATGATATCGATAACTTTAGAGCTATCACTACCATACATGTATAAATAAGAGTCGATATCGGATTCTTTATTGATGTTTCCGTGAATACTCAATTGCTTAGTGATGCATGGTTTAAAATCAAGCTTATGAATTTTTAGGGCTTTGTTTACGAGCTCTTCAGACATACGACGATAGGTAGTCCATTTTCCTCCAATGATGGAAATCAAACCAGATTTTGATTCAATAATTTTATGGCCTCTAGAAATTTCTTTGGTGTGTTTTTTGTTTGCATTTGAGGCTACCAAAGGTCTTAATCCAGCAAATACTGATAGGACATCTTCTCTTTTAGGTTTTTCAGATAAATATGAATGTGCGGTATCAAGAATGAATGTGACTTCTTCCTCTAATGCTTTTGGTTCGTAGCTAACTTTTTTAATGGGTGTATCCGTTGTGCCCACGAGAAGTTTTTGATGCCATGGAATCATGAATAAAACTCGGCCATCTGTTGTTTTAGGAATCATTAAGGCTTTGTTACTTTTTAGAAATTTAGCATCAAGTACCAAGTGAACTCCTTGGCTTGGAACTATTTTAAGTGGTTCTTTTTCTTTGTTAAGTTGAATGATATTGTTGGTAAAAACACCCGTGGCATTGATCACCACTTTAGCATGAATTTTGTAAGTTTCATTCGTTTCATTGTCCTTGACCACAACCCCTAGAAGTTTTTCTTCTTCATTTTTTATCAGATCAATTACTGTCATGTGATTGAGAACTGTTGCTCCCGATTCAATAGCGGTTTGAGCAAGATTAACCGCCAGTCTTGAATCATCAAATAACCCATCGTGATAAACGATACCTCCTAACAATTTTTTTCGAATCAAATTGGGAAGTTTATCAATGGTACTGTTTCGGTTTAACTTTTTGATCTTTCCAATAACCAAGCTTCCCGCCAATAAATTATAAATACTCAAGCCAAGCATGTAATATACCCCTTGCCACCACTTATAATGTGGAATGACAAACTGTTGATTTTTAAAAAGGTGTTTGGCATTTTTAGCCAAAAAACCTCTTTCTTCCAATGCTTGTTTTACAAGACGATATTTGCCTTGTGCCAAATACCGAATCCCCCCATGAACCAATTTCGTACTTCTACTCGAGGTTCCTTTTCCAAAATCGACACTTTCAAATAGCACCGTTTGATATCCTCTGGATGCTGCATCAACTGCTGTCCCCAATCCACTAGCTCCTCCACCAATTACCACAAAATCCCAAAGAACTTGATTTTTAATTTGATGCAGTTGCTTTTCTCTTGAAGTCATTTTTCAGTGTATCTATTTTGAATTTAAATTTACAGTTTTTGTATTTCAATAGCTATAAAATGTGAATGAATTCATTCCTTTTTTTGATAAGTATTTTTTAGTAAAAACTTAGTTTGATAGGTCAAATGCTAAAATCCTATTAAAATTTAATCATTTCAATAGATTAACGGCACTTTTTATTCATTTGTATTTTCCTATTCCCTATTTTTAACACTTAAATTTGATAAAGCGATGCAATACCCTAAAAGAGTTACCATTGGTGACATTACTGTCCGTGATGGATACCAACATGAAGAGAAGTTCATCCCTACCGATGCCAAATTGTGGATGCTCGAACAACTCATTTTAGCTGGATTTAAAAATATTGAAGTTACAAACTTTGGAAACCCAAGAGGGATGCCTCAGTTTTCTGATGCAGATTTGTTATTTAAAAAAATACGCAGTTCCAAAAAAGTAGCACATTTATTACCCAGTACTTGTTTAACTGCGATTACCATTAGAGAAAAGTCTGTTGAAAGAGCCATTGAAGCAAAACTCAATGGTTATGGTCCTGATAGAGTCTTATTGATGGTTTCAACCAGTGAATCTCATCATTTTAAAAATTCTGGTCTTTCGTTAAAAGACTATTGGAAAATGGCCGAAACACACATAAAAAAATTACATGATGCTGGAATAAAAGTGAACGGTACGGTTAGCACCATTTGGGGTTGTCCAATTGAGGGACCCACAGATTTGAATAAGGCAATTGATTTTACGAAAAGATGGTTTGATATTGGTGCAGATGATGTAGAACATGCAGACCACGACGGCTCTGCCTCTCCAGATAGAGTATATCGATATTATTCAATGCTCCAAGACAAAATTGGGATGACTGATAAGCAAATTGTTCATTTTCATACAACAAGAGGTTGGGGACTTGCCAATGTTTTGGCTGCCTTACAAGCCGGAATGACCTGTTACGAGTCTACCATGGGAGGAATTGGAGGACAACCAGCTAATTTTATCGATGGAGTACCCGTTGCAGGAACAGGATCTTATTACTACAAAGATCCCAATTTAGTAGGATTGGTCTCTACCGAAGATCTTGTGGTGATGTTAGATGAAATGGGAATCGAAACCAATTTAGATATTGATAAAGTTCTAGAAATAGGAATCATGAACGAACGAATCGTTGGTAGAAGACTACGTTCTGAAGCTATCAAAAACGGACGAATCCCAAAATCTTTAACAGGAAGATAGTTATCCTTCTTTAGGATATTAAGTAGCTGATCTTAGATCATGCTTTTTGAAATAATTCTGTAAAGTATTTGTAAAAATAAGGAATGGTTTCAATCCCTTTCAGGTAGTTGAAAATTCCGAAATGTTCGTTTGGTGAGTGAATGGCATCACTATCCAAACCAAATCCCATCAAAATCGTTTTGCTATTCAATTCTTCCTCAAATAAGGAAACAATGGGGATACTTCCACCGCTTCTTTGTGGGATTGGAGTAGTTCCAAAGGTGGTTTCATAGGCCTTACTTGCCGCCTTGTATCCGATGGTATCGATTGGAGTAACATACCCCTGTCCTCCATGATGAGGAGTCACCTTTACTTGAACAGATGCAGGAGCAATGTTATTGAAATGCTTGCTAAAAAGTTCTGTGATCTCGTGCCAATCTTGATTGGGAACCAAACGCATTGATATTTTTGCGTATGCTTTTGATGCGATGACAGTTTTTGCGCCTTCGCCAATATAACCTCCCCAAATTCCATTCACATCTAGTGTAGGACGTATGGAGTTTCTTTCATTCGTAGTGTAGCCTTTTTCTCCATAAACAGCATCAATGTCCAATGCTTTTTTATAGTTGTCTAAAGAAAAAGGAGCTTTTGCCATTTCTTCGCGTTCAGCCTTGGATAATTCTTCTACCTTATCATAAAAACCTGGAATGGTAATGTGATTGTTTTCGTCGTGTAATGAAGCGATCATTTTTGTCAGAATATTGATCGGATTCGCTACGGCTCCACCATACAATCCTGAATGTAAATCTCTATTGGGTCCTGTAACTTCCACTTCCACATAACTAAGTCCTCTCAGTCCAGTTGTGATTGAGGGGATATCATTGGCAATCATTCCTGTATCGGAAATTAAGATGATATCATTGGCTAATTTTTCTTGATTTTGTTTGACAAACCATCCCAAACTTTCAGATCCTACTTCCTCTTCTCCCTCGATCATAAATTTTACATTACATGGAAGATTTCCAGTAGAAGTCATGTATTCAAAAGCTTTGACATGCATGTACATCTGACCTTTATCATCACAAGAACCTCGAGCAAAAATAGCTCCCTGAGGGTGAATCTCAGTTTTTTTTATGATGGGTTCAAATGCAGGAGCATCCCATAATTCTAATGGGTCTGCAGGCTGAACATCATAATGCCCATAGACCAATACAGTTGGTAATTTTGCATCAATGATTTTTTCTCCATACACAATGGGATACCCAGGAGTTTCACATATTTCTACAAAATCACACCCCGCTTTTTCTAAACTATCTTTTACAGCCTCAGCTGTATTCAAAACATCCTTCGCATAGGCAGGATCTGCACTCACAGAGGGGATTTTTAGAAGTTCAATGAGTTCATTAATGAAGCGATCTTTGTGGGCAGTGATATAACTTTTTATGTCAGACATTATTAAATTTTATTGAAAGTTCAAAAATACTAAAATTAAGGGGAAAGCACTTTGCGATTTGAGACGAATGCTTATATTTGCAAACCAAAACTAAAATATTTTAGTTGAATTGCAGGCGTGGTGGAATTGGTAGACACGCTAGACTTAGGATCTAGTGCCGCAAGGTGTGAGAGTTCGAGTCTCTCCGCCTGTACAAATTAAAACCTCATCGTACTTTATCAGTATGTTGAGGTTTTTTTATTTTTCCTACATGATCCCCAGAATTAAAGAAATGATATAATTAACCTCAATTCTTAATGAATAAATAGTCAATTTCGTCTGAGCTAATCTTTTGATATTTTTGATAACAACGAGAAGAAAATAAATTTCTTAATTCTTCGATTTCTTGTTGATTGAATAATAAAACTAAATTTTCTTGCAGTGTGGGAATTGGAATGTTCCTTTTCACTTTTGGACATGGGTAATTTTGATTCCAATATTCTGTATTCATTTGTAAAATATATCTTTTGAAATGAGAAAATTCGGCTTTACTAAAATCAAAAAAGATGTTGTTAAAGATCAAATGATAATGACGAGATTTTGAGCAAAATGTCAATTCCCCTCCATTTACTCTAGCTATTGTTTTGATATGATTACACATTTCCTCTTATTTTAATAACAATTCAATTTTATTTAACACAAATATAACTTAGAATAAGTCTAAATAAAAATAATTTTTATTATTTTTATAACCAGATTATTAATACAACCTTTTTTTGTCTTTGTAATTAATTGAATTTAGCTCCTCGATTTTGAGGAGCTTTTTTAATTTAAAGGAAGAATTTGTGTATTATTTTCTTACATCCAAAGCATCTCTTAGGCCATTTCCAATCAACATACAGGCCATTACCAAACTCATAATTGCCAGGCCAGGAATCAATGCTAAAAATGGTTTTCCTAAAATGATATAGTTGTAATGATTTTTGATAATTGCTCCCCAAGAGGGGGTAGGAGGTTGTGCACCGATCCCTAAAAAACTCAATCCGCTTTCAATGAGAATTGCGGCTGCAAAATTTGCTGCAGAAATGACAATCACTGGAGCCAAGATATTGGGTAGGATATGACGAAAAATAATTCTGAAATTGGAATATCCTAATACTTTGGCAGCCTCTACATATTGTTGTTGTTTGTTGGTAAGTACTTGTCCTCGAACAACTCTAGCAACTTCGACCCACATAGTGAGTCCCACAGCAATAAATACTTGCCAATAGCCTTTGCCAAGAGCTAATGTGATTGCAATGACCAATAATAAGGTTGGGATCGACCAAGTGATATTGATCACCCACATGATCAATGCGTCTGTTTTTCCACCATAATATCCAGCAGTAGCTCCCACCAAAATACCAATAAACAACGAAATAAATACCGCAATAAAACCGATAAAAAATGAAATTCTAGTCCCTATAAGAAGTCTGCTGAGTAAATCCCTACCATATTTATCGGTCCCAAAATAGAAGGTCCTTTTTTGAATGTATTTGCTTGGGTTGTTGTCAATTGAGGACAAATTGATCGATTTTGTCAAACCATCCCCATAACTCGTATATTCTAGTTGATTGTCTTTCACCAAATAGGAGCTGATTGGAATTTCTGAATCCCTATTTTTTTTACCAAAAAACAAGGATGAAAAAAAGGATTGTGTTACTGTATCTTTTGAAGGAATGGTCAATATGGTTGTTGAAAATCCGGGTTCTTTTGAATGAATTTCTAAATGCATTTGATTTGCATTTTGACTATTATCAGGAGCTAAAAGATATCCAAATACGGCAATGAATCCACAAAAAACAACATACCAAAAACTGAGCAACGCTATTTTGTTTTGTTTGAATTTTTCAAGAGCCAGTTTTGAAAGTGATTTGGGTGTATCGGACATTTTTTACAAAAAAAAACCTGATCAATTTTGCATTGGTATCAGGTCTTTTAAATTTTTAATTGGATGGTTTAATTTCTCACAATATTTTGCGGAACTTTTAATTTTAATTCGCTTAAGACATTTAATGCTTCATAAATATACATGTCTTTTGCTAAATTTTTGTGCCAGACGATTCTTTTTTCTTCCAATTCTTTATTTTCTTTAAAAAGAGAGAGTTCATATTTTGGTGAATTGAAAGCCAGTCCTGATTTGTACTTGAAAACAGAATTGAATTTCTTAGAAAATTCTTCTCTTTGTTTTAAATCTTTGATGTACTGATTGTAGTTCAAAGAAAAGGTAGAATCATCTTGTTCTTTCTTCAACCATTTTGCATATTCGTCTACCAATTGAAATTTAGGATCTTTGTTAATTCTTTCTCTGCTCATATTAATCACCTGAGACAAATTACTATAAGAATTGATTTCTGAGTAGTTCGCTTGTGGTACTTTGTCCCATTTTAGAGCTCCTTCCAAATCTCGCTCTCCATATTTCATATAGCTAAACCTTGTTGGAATTGCAATATCAGAATACACACCTTCTACCTGGGTAGAACCTCCATTGATTCGATAAAACTTTTGAATGGTCATTTTTAAAAATCCAAGTTCTTTATCATAATCACGATAAAAACTATTGACAGGTAATATATTTTGTACAGTTCCTTTTCCGTGAGTTTGATTTCCTCCTATAATTACAGCTCGATTGTAGTCTTGCATGGCTGCAGCAAATATTTCTGAAGCAGAGGCAGAGAGTTCATTCACTAAAATAACCAATCGACCATCCCATTGAATTTTAGCATCAACATCATTTCTAACAATTGGGCTTTCACCTCTGTATTTGATTTGAACTATGGGTCCTTTTTTAACAAACAATCCAGCAATTTTAATCGCTGTATCTAAAGAACCACCACCATTATTTCTTAAATCAATTAACAAACCTTCTACATTTTCTTCTTTGAGGCGTTCTACCTCTCTTTCCATATCTTTAGCAGAATCTCGATAGTTCCTGTCATCAAAACTGATGTAAAATTTTGGAAGATCAATTACACCATATTTCTTTCCGTTTTTTTCAACGATGGATGATTTAACAAAGGTTTCCTCTAATTCAACGATGTCTCTGGTAATGGTAATTACTTTGGTAGATCCATCTATCTTTTTCTTAACTGTCAAAAGCACTTTAGTATCTTTTGGCCCTTTGATAAATTTAATGGCATCGTCCAATCGCATTCCAACGATGTCTAAAGGTTCTTCATTTTCTTGCGCAACTTTTAGGATAATATCACCCTCTTCCAAATCACCTTGTTTCCATGCTGGACCCCCAGAGACCAATTCAACAATATGTGTATAAATCCCTTTTTTCTGCAAACGGGCTCCAATACCTTCTAGTTTTCCGGACATTTCTTGGTCAAATGTTTCTTTGATATTGGGTGGCATGTAGGTGGTATGAGGATCGAAAGCTCCTACAATGCTATTTAGAAAAATAGAAAACCAATCCCGATGCTCTAATTCATCCAATCTAATGTATAAGTTTTCCATCGATTCCATCACCTCCGCTCTGGCTTCTTTTTCAATGGTAGAAAAAGATTTTTTTTTGTATTTATTGTCTTTCTTGTATTTTTCTAGTTCAAGTTCCTCTTTGTATTGAATTTTGTCAATGGTTTGCAATTTTAATTGCTTTCTCCAATAATCAATGAGTTCTTTTTCATTGCTTGCATATTGTATATTTTCATTGTCCAAATCAATAATTTCGTCTTTCTTATAATTGAAAGACTTTTTTAAGATAGGGCCATAATATTGTTCTGCATTTTTAATTTTCGTTAAAAATCGATTGTAAACAAGACTGTAAAAACTAATATCTGACTCTTTTAATTGGTTGTCAATCTGATATTTATATCTAGAAAATTCTTTGATATCACTTTTTGTGAAGTATCTTTTTGTAGGATCCAACCCATTGATGAAACTTTTGAAAACAGAGGCTGAAAAGTCATCATTCAAATCTTTCTGAACATAATGGCCACGAGTGAGCATATAGTTCAGTACAGAGATAAGTACTTTGTCTTTTTCTGGATCTGAAGGGGTGTCATTAAATGAATTTGCGAAACTTACACTACTAAAAATCAAACATATTGATACAATTGGAATCAATAGTTTTGTCTTCATAAATCTTCTTTCTTTCATCTTTAAATCTTGTCTTGTAATAATGAGTAACTAAAATACTGAAATGTTGTCAAACGATTGTTCGAGATTGATATTTTTTTAATTGAATTTGAAAAATTATCAATTCAATGATTATTGGTTCAAATTGAATTTGAAATTTAAGGCAATGTTAGTTAAAATAGTGATGACATCCTCTTTACGAAATGTTAAAAAAATATTCATACAAATTAACTTACATTTGTAGAAAACTATCCATAAATGACAAAAAAAAGACCTTTAATATTAGTGACCAATGATGATGGAATTACTGCACCTGGGGTCAGAGCATTGATACAAATTATGAATACGATAGGAGATGTAGTTGTAGTAGCTCCAGACAGTCCTCAAAGTGGAATGGGACATGCAATTACAGTTGATAATGTGTTGCATTGCAATCCCATCACAATTGATGAAGGACCACAAATAGAATACAGTTGTTCTGGTACACCTGCAGATTGTGTAAAAATGGCAATTAATGAGATTTTAAATCGCAAACCCGATTTATGTGTTTCAGGAATCAATCATGGTGCCAACTCATCAATAAATGTCATTTATTCTGGAACAATGAGTGCTGCCGTAGAAGCAGGAATTGAAGGAGTTCCGGCCATTGGTTTTTCGTTGTTAGACTTCAATTACCATGCAGATTTTAAACAAGGAAGAGAATACGTCAAAAGAATTACCATGAGTGCTCTTGAGAATGGGATTCCAGAAGGGACCGTTTTGAATGTCAACATTCCAAAATTAAAAACTGAGGAAATCAAAGGAATCAAAATCTGTCGACAGGCGAACGGGTATTGGCGTGAAGATTTTGACAAACGAAAAAGCCCGTTTGGAAAAGAATATTATTGGTTATCTGGTGAATTTATCAATAAAGATAAAGGGGAGGATACAGATATTTGGGCTTTGGAAAATGGATACATTTCGATTGTTCCTGTTCAATTTGATTTGACAGCCCATCACATGATTCAGAAATTGAATTCATGGGATATTTGAAAATTAAATAATCACCAGCTTTGTGTACATTTGTAGTTGACTTTAAACAAACTGAATATCGTCTTTGTCGTATCAGAAAATAATTGAATTAATATATATTCGATTCGATCTCACAATTTCATCAATATGAAATATTACATCATCGCAGGAGAAGCTTCAGGAGACTTGCACGGTTCTAATCTGATGAAAGCATTGCTCAAAGAGGATAGCAATGCGGAAATAAGATTTTGGGGTGGAGATTTAATGAGTAATGTAGGCGGAACTTTGGTCTCACATTACAAAGAAAGGTCTTTTATGGGGTTTGTTGAGGTATTGATGAATCTCAGAAAAATACTTGGATTCATTAAATTTTGCACAAAAGACATTGCTCAATTCAATCCAGATGCCATCATCTTTATAGACAACTCAGGGTTTAACTTACGAATTGCTGCTTGGGCTAAAAAACAAAACTTCAAAACAATCTATTATGTTTCTCCACAAGTTTGGGCTTCTAGATCTCATCGGATCAAGAAAATTAAGAGAGATATTGATCATATGTATGTCATTCTCCCTTTTGAACACAAATTCTATCAAAAATTCAATTACAACGTAGAGTTTGTTGGTCATCCATTAATTGATGCCATTTCTGAAAGAAGCCAAGTTGATGAAACTAAGTTTAGAAAAGAACATCATTTGGGAGACAAACCAATCATTGCCTTATTGCCAGGAAGTAGAAAACAAGAGATCACAAAAATGCTCTCTGAGATGCTCTCTTTGATTGACGATTTTCCTGATTATCAGTTTGTTATTGCAGGAGCACCAAGTCAAAAATTGAATTTTTATCAATCAATAATTGGCTCCAAAAATGTTGCTTTTATTGACAATAAAACCTATGATTTGTTGAGTATTTCATTTGCCGCATTGGTTACCTCTGGAACGGCAACTTTGGAAACGGCTCTTTTTAAAGTCCCTCAAGTTGTTTGTTATAAGGCAAGTAAGATTTCTTATCTAATTGCCAAAAGAATCATTACACTTCGTTTTATTTCTTTAGTGAATTTGATCATGGATGCCGAAGTGGTGAAAGAATTGATTCAACATGATTTTACAAAGAAAAATCTTTCAAAAGAATTGAAAAATATTCTTGAAGACAAACATCGAACGAAGATTTTTGAAGATTACTACCAACTAGAACAAATCTTAGGAGGGAAGGGAGCTTCTGAAAAAACCGCCAAATCTATTGTTGCAAAACTTTAAGAAAAATAATATTTTTCTTATCTACAAATTGCTTTTAAAGGTCTTTACAAAATCTTGCCAGGTATTTGTTTTGTATTTTTCAGCGCCAAAGAATGTAATGACTTGTTCCATGATTTTTGGATTTAGATACCCAGGAACTCGGTCAAGTAATTCCAACTTACCATTCATAAAAACGGTGGTAGGGTAGCTTAGTTTCCCATTGAGAAGTGAAGCTGTAAATTCATTATATCCGGTTCTTCCATAGTTAATAAATTTAAAAGTATGGTCGTTAAAAACGATGTCTTCTTTCTGTTCACCATCTAGTTTTACAGGATAAAAATTTTCATTGATGTAGGAGGAAATGACATTATTGTTATAGGTGATTCGATCCATTTTTCTACAATATCCACACCAATCTGTATAAACATCAATTAGTATTGGTTTTGGTTCTTTTTTTGTGAGTTCAACAGCCTCCTCAAAAGAGATCCAATTTACTTTTTGAGCCTGTGCTTGAAGCGTAAAAAAAGTGAGAATAAAAAGAACAATTATTTTTTTCATTTCATCAATTATCAATAGGGTACAAAATTACAAAAAAAGAAAGGTATCAAAATGATATCTTCTCTTTATTTTTTTTGACATGCTTAACGCACGCCATGCATCAATTTTTTTAGCAAAGGATGAAGTGCAAAAGAGACCAAACCTAAAGCAATGGGAACAATTGTAAAAATTAGGAAGAAAAAGGACAGGCCACTTTCTTGTGTTATTTTTTCAATATCACCTCCAACATAATGAGCCAATTTATTTCCAATGGCAATTGCTAGGTAATAGACTCCAAACATGAATGCAACCATTCTGGCTGGAACCAATTTACTCAAGTATGACAATCCCATAGGAGATAGACATAATTCTCCAAGGGTGTGAAATAAATAGGCCAATACGAGCCATATCATACTTAACTTTGCAGTTTTTGCTCCTAGCGGAATGTCCTTAGCAGCAAAAGCTAACAATCCAAAACCAATGGCCATGATGATCAATCCTAAACCATATTTAACCGATGCAGGAGGGTTGTATTTACTATCCCACCATTTGGTAAATAATGGAGCAAAAATGATAATGAATAATGAGTTTAAAATGGCAAACCAAGTAATAGGCACTTCGGTTTCCGTAGCTTGAAATTCTATATATAACTTATAAATAATGATGAACCATACAATCACGAAACTGATTCCTAAAATGATATTTGACAGACTAATTTTACTAAAAGTAGTTTTAAATAATTTGATCAAAACAAAGGTGATTACCAACATCGGAATCACTGTGACTAGCAAATCAATCACTTTAAAGATTGATCCAGCAGTACCTACTAAGATTCTATCGGTAAAATCTCTTGTGTAGATTGGTAACGATCCTGCAGCTTGTTCAAAAGCAGCCCAAAAGAATATTGTAAACAAACAAAAGATGGTAAAAGCAATCATTCGATCACGTTCAATTTTTGTGTATCTCGGTATTCTCACAATTAATAAAATAATAAAGGCAATTGCTGCTAAAAGTGCAAAAAATAAGGAATCAGTCATTCCTGCTATCGAAAAGTTAAGGACTTGTATGTTGCCTATTTTACTCAATGGATCATTCACAATAAATACTAAAGCAGAAATGATAAAAATCCCTATTAAGGAATAGTCAAGAATTGAAAATTTATTTAACTTTTCATCAGTTGATTTTTCTGTGGATGAATCTTTCACATCATTGGTTGGTTTATCTCCTAAATTTCCAAAAATAGGTTGAGCATAATAGAACTGTAGCATTCCTAAAAACATAAAAATCCCGGCCAAACCAAAACCATAGCTCCATCCAACTTTTTCTCCAACCCATCCGCAAAGCATTATTCCGATAAAAGCACCCGCATTTACACCCATATAAAATATGTTGTAAGCACCATCTTTTTTATCATCTCTACCAGCATACATTTTTGAAATAATAGAGGTCATATTGGGTTTGAAAAAACCATTTCCAATGATTAAGAATGCAATTCCAATGTATAAAAATGTAGGGGTTTCAACAGCCATGGAAGCATGACCTAAGGTCATCAAAAGTGCACCAATGACGACTGCCATCCTGTAGCCTATTTTTTTATCAGCAAGCCACCCTCCTACAATAGGAGTCAGGTATACAAACAAAGCATAAGTTCCTAAGAGAGAAAATGCAGCTGAGGTATCCCATCCCCAACCTGGATTACTTCCTGTAATGGCACCAGTTAAAAATATTACAAGAATTGCACGCATTCCATAATAAGAGAAACGTTCCCACATTTCTGTAAAGAATAACACAAACAACCCTGCTGGATGCCCTAATACTTTGTCTTTAAATAGATGTTCATTATTTGTCGTCATAATTTTTATTATTATAATTAATATGAATATTTTCTAATTCAATTCTAGTTCTTCAGCTCCATGAGTCAATCTTTTCAATGGTTTTAAAATGGCTAAAATTAAAACTCCAAAAATTGTACAAAAAACAGCAATTCCTGTAAAAACCTCAAACTCGCCAGCATTTTTTGAGAGTTGTCCAACCAATCCAGCAACTTTATTCCCTAAGCCAGTTGCAGCGAAGTAAGCACCCATCATAAAAGATGCATATTTAATAGGTGCAAGTTTTGTAATAAAAGACAAGGCTACAGGAGAAGCACACAATTCACCAATGGTGTGAAATAAATAAGCCAACACCAACCATATCATTGCAGATTTTTCAACAATATCATCACCATCCATTACGACCTCTGTACTGGCTTTACTCATGAAGAAAAAACCAAATGCCATGATGATAACTCCAATCGCCATTTTAAATAGTGAGGAGGATTCTTTCCCTTTATTACCCCATTTATACCAAAAGCTTCCAACAGCTGTTCCTAAAACGATGATAAAAAAGGCATTGATTGATTGAAAAACTGCCGCAGGAACTTCATTCCCTATCCATGGTAATGAGAAAGACAAAATCCTGTCAGTTTTTTGTTCAGTATACAAACTCATCAATCCACCTGCTTGCTCAAAAGCACCCCAAAATACGATGATGATTAAAAAGGAAAGAAACATCACTAGCATTCTGTCTTTTTCTACGCTAGTAAGTGGTTTTTTCATCAGGTCTTTATTTTTAGAATCTTTTGCTCCCAGGAAGTCACCAACTCCTGTTAAATATTTTAAGCCAAAAAAGTAGATCAATTGCCCCAAAGCCATTCCAATACCCGCCAAACCAAAACCATAATGCCAGCCCCATTTTGCAGCAACAATTCCAACAAGTAAGGCCCCAAAAAATGCTCCTAAGTTGATTCCAATATAAAATATATAAAAACCGCGATCTCTTCTCTGATCTCCTTGTTTGTATAAACCTCCAACCATGGTAGAAATATTACATTTCAACATTCCAACGCCAGATACAATCAATATCAATCCTGTAAAAAATGCCCACTGAGCATCGACAGCTAGGATTCCGTGACCAACACAAAGCAACAAACCTCCAATCATGACGGCTTTTTTCTGTCCAATGAATCGATCAGCTATCCATCCTCCAGGGATGGAAGTCAAATAGACAAACATAGTATAGGTTCCATAAAAAGAAAGTGTTTCCGAATTAGACCAACCATATCCAGACTGAGGATCTCCCAAGACAATAGGTGCTGCTAAAAATAAAGTAAGGATTGCTCTCATTCCGTAGTAGGAGAATCGTTCCCACATTTCTACAAAAAATAAGATATACAATCCTACAGGATGACCGAAAAGTTCTTTTTCGTGAGGTTGTTTTACTAATGTGCTCATAAGGCTAATGTTCTATTTTGTTGTTAGTTATTATCACTTTCTTTTCAAAAAAACACAGTCATTTTTTATACAAATGCATTTCTTGAGGAGTGAAAGATGTATCTATGAAATTCGTTAAAGCAATTTCGTTTGATGAGACTTTATGAGTCGATTGTTCAAAAATTGTATGATGACATCCAAATAAAAATGAGATGGCTTTAAAAATGAACGATATTTTCATTCTATGATTTCATATTTGGTAATTGCTTGCCAAGTTTACGGAAAAATCAGCAAAAAACACCTCATTATATCGATAAATATTCATTTCCTTCTGTAGTGTTTCATTGATTCAATTATCTTTGCTGTGCAATCCAAAATGATAGCCATGTCAAAAATCATTTCCGGTTTTTCCAAACAAACCAAAGAAGAAAAAATTAATTGGTTGGCCACCACTTATTTTGACAATCAACCTGAAATCATAAAAATTATCAAGCAGTATTGGAATGAGGATGTTTCATTGCAACAATTGCATGATGATTTTACAGAGAATACCATCTCTAATTTTTATATGCCATATTGTTTGGCTCCCAATTTCATCATCAATGACAGAAACTATGTCATTCCAATGGTTATTGAGGAAAGTTCTGTGGTTGCAGCGGCTTCGTTGGTTGCCAAATTTTGGAGCACTAGAGGAGGATTTAAAGCTGAGGTAATCTCTACTTCCAAATCAGGACATGTTCATTTCATGTATGAGGGTGATAAAGATACATTGGAAAATTATTTTGTTTCAAAACAAAAATCGTTGCGAATGGCTACCTCATCCATCACCCAAAATATGGAGAAACGTGGAGGAGGAATTGAGCGTATAGAACTCATTGATAAGACAGAGGATTTGGCAAATTATTATCAATTGCATGTCACTTTTGAAACTGTAGATTCAATGGGAGCTAATTTTATCAACTCCTGTTTAGAAGCCATTGCGAATGAGTTTAAAAATGAGGAGATAGAAATTGTGATGAGCATTCTTTCGAATTATGTACCAGAATGTCTTGTTCGGGCTGAAGTAAGTTGCAGTATTGATGAACTTGGAGGTACAAACCCACAAAAATTTGCAAAGAAATTCCATCAGGCAGTTCAGATAGCCTCTGTAGAACCTTACAGAGCAGTCACTCATAACAAAGGAATTATGAATGGAATTGATGCGGTTGTTTTGGCAACAGGAAACGATTTTAGAGCCATTGAGTCAGGGGTTCATGCCTATGCCTCCAGGTCTGGATCTTACACAAGTTTGACCCATTGTGAAATCAAAGACAATCAGTTTAAATTTTGGATAGAAATCCCATTGGCAGTCGGGACGATAGGAGGACTAACATCGCTACATCCTATGGCAAAATTGTCATTAGATTTACTACAAAAACCATCAGCAAAAGAATTAATGATGATCATGGCCACAGCAGGCTTGGCTCAAAACTTTGCTGCACTAAGAGCCTTAACTACGAAAGGCATTCAGCATGGACATATGAAAATGCATCTTCAAAATATTTTAAATCAATTCAATGCCACAGAACAGGAGAAGTCAGCCATTAAAGAATACTTTGAAGACAAGACGGTTTCCCATTCAGAAGTAGTCAAAAGGATCGAGTTATTGAGAAAAAAAGAAGTCGCTTGGGTTGATTTTTTAAATGAGGATTTACTTCGAGAACAACTCTCCAAACTCAGCAAACATTCCAAGCCCATTTTTGGGAATATGAATGGACAGCAAATGGTAGAGCATCTCAGTTTAGTGACTCAAATAGCCAATGGAAATTTCAAAGTAGATGTTTCAATATCGGAGGAAAAAGCAACAAAAAGAAAAACTTTTTTAGATTCTGAAATGGAACTCACACCTGGATTTAAAGCCTCTTTTTTATCAGAGAAAACAACATCCACCAAATTTGGAAGTATGGATGAGGCCATTGATGATTTGATTTCTCAAATCCAATATTTTACGAGTATTTTTGAAAATGAAAAAACAAGAAAAGTGGTACATCCATTCTTTGGCTTGTTAGATCACGAGTACTGGAAGAAGTTTCAGATCAAACATTTTACGCATCATTTTAAACAGTTTGAACTTATTTGATGAATTTTTATAGCAATGGTAAACTTTTAATCACTGGAGAGTATGTTGTTCTTGATGGAGCTAAATCTCTAGCTGTTCCCACAAAATTTGGTCAAGACTTGCAGCATAAGGCTATCAATGAACCTTTGTTGGTGTGGGAAAGTTTTTCTCACAACGACAGTTGTTGGTTTGAAGCCACTTTTGATTTGCCAAAATTGCGATTGCAAACTGCTACATTTTCATCTGACAAAGAGGGGAATGCAGAGTTTATTGCCGAAAACTTGTGCCAAATTCTTCAGGAAGCAAAAAAAATGAATCCGTCTTTTTTAGAGACGAATCAAGGTTGTGTCATCAAAACAAAGATGACTTTTCCAAGAGATTGGGGCTTGGGATCTTCTTCTACATTGATCAACAATATTGCTCAATGGGCAAAAGTTGATGCTTATCAATTGTTGCGGAATACGTTTTCTGGGAGTGGTTATGACATTGCCAATGCACAATTCAACACACCGATTTTGTATCAGTTAAAAAATCAAAAACCTACTGTAGAAACAGTCAATTTTTCTCCAAATTTTTCCAATGAACTTTTTTTTGTTCATCTCAATAAAAAACAAAATAGCAGGGAGGGTATTTTGAAATACAGAGAAAATAAACAAGAGATTGAAAAGCACATACTTCGAATTTCCCAAATTTCTTCTGCAATGCTTCATGTCAATTCATTGTCAGAATTTAGAAATTTAATTGAGGAACACGAGCAAATAATTTCATCGATTATACAATTAAAACCCGTGAAGGAGCGGCTGTTTTCAGATTATGACGGAGCCATCAAAAGTCTGGGAGCTTGGGGTGGAGATTTTGTTTTAGCAACTGGAAATCAAAATTCTATTGATTATTTTACCAAAAAAGGATATTCTACAATTCTTTCCTACTCAGACATGGTGTTATGAAAAAAATCATCATTATTGGAGGAGGAGCTTCAGGATTTTTTACAGCAATCAATGCCAAAGAAATCAATCCGAAACTGGATATTACCATATTAGAAAAAGGAAAAGAAGTTTTGCAAAAAGTCAGAATTTCTGGCGGAGGTCGTTGCAATGTAACTCATGCTTGTTTTGACCCTAGAGAATTGGTAAAATTTTATCCTAGAGGTGAGAAAGAATTGTTAGGACCTTTTCATCAATTTATGACATCAGATACTTTTGATTGGTTTGATAACAATGGAATTCCTTTAAAAATTGAAGATGATAACAGGGTCTTTCCTCAGTCCAACACCTCTCAAACAATCATTGATTGCTTTATTGAAAAGACCCATCAATTGAAAATTCCTGTTTTAACCAATCATGGAGTTGTTTCCATTAAAAAGAAGAAAGATCAATGGATTGTCTTTACCAAACATCAGGAATTTGTCTGTGATGGCATTGTAATGGCAGCAGGAAGTAGTAAAAAGGTTTGGGAACTTTCAAAATCACTAGGACATACTGTGGTTTCTCCAGTTCCATCATTATTTACTTTCAATATCAATGATTCCAGAATCAAAGACTTGTCAGGAATTTCTGTACCCAATGCCACTGTGAAATTATCAGACACAAAATTAGAAGCTTTTGGACCCTTATTGATTACTCATTGGGGAATGAGTGGACCTGCTATTTTAAAACTTTCTGCTTTTGGAGCACGAATCTTAGCTGAGAAGAATTATGAATATGAGGTAGTAGTAAATTGGTTGTCCAGACCCACTCATCAAATAGCAACTGTGCTTTTCAATTTGAAAAAGAAACATTCAAAAAAACAAGTGATCATACGTTCTCCATTTGAAGCCATTCCCAAACGATTGTGGGAACAATTTGTGATTTTTTCCCAAATTAAGTCAACATCAAATTGGGCAGATTTAAGCCATGTACAGATTGAAAACTTGGCAAATCAGTTGACAAAATCAATTTTTAAAGCCAAGGGGAAAAGTACCTTCAAAGAAGAGTTTGTCACAGCAGGAGGCATCGATTTAAAAGAGATCAATTTCAAGAAATTTGAAAGTAGAATCCATGATCATTTATACTTTATTGGAGAAGTTTTAAATATTGACGCCGTTACAGGAGGATTTAATTTTCAAAATGCTTGGACTGGAGCTTGGATTTGTGCCAAGGCCATTGCAGATGTCAAAAACTAGATAAGAACTAATTTTTAGACCTTTTAGAGAGCACTTCTTCAATTTCTTCTAGGTGTGTTCCCTTTGCTTTCATCAATATCAAGGTATGATAAATTAAGTCTGCTACTTCGTTTTTAAATAGTTCTGAGTTTTGATCTTTTGCTTCTATAACAACCTCTACAGCTTCCTCACCCACCTTTTGAGCAACCTTATTGATTCCACGTTTGAAAAGTTTATTGGTATAAGAGTTTGCATCATCTTCATCAATTCGTTGATGGATCGTTTTTTCAAGTTCATAGACGAATCCTTTGGAGGTTATTTCTTGAAAGCAAGAAGTACTTCCTGTATGACATGTAGGACCCTTTGGCGTGGCTTTTATCAAAATAGTGTCATTATCGCAGTCCAATAGAAGATCATTAACTTTTAGGAAATGACCTGAAGATTCTCCTTTGGTCCATAATCTTTGTTTACTTCTACTGTAAAAAGTCACAAGTCCTTCCGTTTTTGTTTTAAGATAAGCCTCTTCGTTCATATACCCTAGCATTAGAATTTGTAGTGTAGTTGAGTGCTGAATAATCACGGGGATGAGTCCACCTCCTTTGTTAAAATCTATTTGCATCGTACTGATATTTTATGTGTTTTTAAATAATTTTTTAGTTGTGGGATTGGAATTTCACCGTAGTGAAATATACTTGCTGCGAGTCCTGCTGTAGCTTTTGTTGTTTGAAAGAGTGTTTTGAAATCTTTCATAGAGCCAGCACCCCCAGAGGCAATGACTGGGACGTTCACAGATTCACTAATAGTGCCAACGATCTCCAGAGCAAATCCTTGTTTGGTTCCATCATTGTTCATTGAGGTAAGTAAAATTTCACCCGCACCAAGTTGAACCCCTTTTTTTGCCCACTGAATTGTATGAAGATTTGTTGGAGTAGAGCCTCCATTTATGAATACTTGCCAATTACCATGATTGTATTTTGTATCAATTGCAAGAACAACACACTGACTTCCAAAACGAGCAGCAATTTCTGAAATTAATTCAGGTCTTTTAACAGCAGAGGAGTTGATGGAAACTTTGTCTGCTCCAGCAGCGATCACTCTTCCAGCATCTTCAACTGAGTTAATGCCACCACCCACTGTAAATGGAATGTCAATTTCTTTCGAAATTTTAGTGACAAGTTCAATCAAGGTTTCTCTTTTTTCGATGGTTGCTGTGATGTCTAGGAAAACAAGTTCATCTGCACCTTCAGAAACATATTTCTTGGCCAGTTCAATAGGATCTCCTGCGTCTTTAATTCCAACAAAGTTGATCCCTTTGACCGTTCGGCCGTTTTTGATATCTAAACAGGGGATGATTCTTTTCTTTAACATAGTTCAGCGAGTTCTGTTAGAGAAATTCTGTCTTCGTAGATTGCTTTGCCAATAATTGCCCCTCCACATCCAATTGATTTAAGATTCACCACATCTTGTATGTTAGAAATTCCGCCGCTAGCGATCAATTGAATGTTGGTATTAGAAATCAAATCTTGATAAAGTTCGATAGAAGGACCATCAAGCATACCATCTTTTGAAATATCTGTGCATATTACAGAGGAAACACCATCTTTTTCATATTCTTGGATGAGTTCCAATACATCCACCTCAGAGGTATGAAGCCATCCATTTGTAGCGATTTTTCGATTCATACAATCTGCACCAAGAATGACTTTGTCACCCCCATACAATTGAACCCAAGATTTGAAAAGATCTGGGTTTTGTAGAGCAATACTCCCTCCAATAATTTGGTCTGCACCACATTCAAATGCAATTTGAAGGTCTTGGTCAGATTTTAACCCTCCTCCAAAATCAATGGTAAGACGGGTGTTGGATGCAATCTTTTCTAAAATTTTATAATTTACAATTTTGCTAGATTTTGCCCCATCAAGATCAACAAGATGTAAATATTGAATCCCGTGGTCTTCAAATTCTTTAGCTACATCAAGCGGATTTTCATTGTATATTTTTTGAGTGTTATAATCTCCTTTGGTAAGACGAACACACTTGCCTTCAATAATATCTATGGCCGGAATAATTTTCATAATTCTAAAAAGTTTTTTAATATTTTTTCTCCAATGTCTGCTGATTTCTCGGGATGAAATTGAGTTGCGTAAAAATTGTCTTTTTCCAATGACGCACTAAAAGGAACAATGTATTCACAAATAGCTGTTGTATTTTCTGACAAATCAGCATAATAACTATGAACAAAATACAGGTCTTCGTTATTTTGTATGCCATGAAATAAATTCCCGTTTAAGGTATGGATGTCATTCCAACCCATGTGAGGAACAAGATCAGTTTCTTCAAATTTTTTTACATTGTTTTTAAAAATACCAAGGCATTTTACATTTCCTTCTTCACTTTTTGAGCACATCAATTGGAGTCCCAAGCAGATCCCTAAAACCGGTTGTTTTAGATTTAAAATTACCTGATCTAATCCACTATCTACAAGGTACTTCATTGCCGATTTGGCCTCTCCTACACCAGGAAAAATCACCTTTTCAGCTTGGATGAGGGTGTCAAAATCATTGGTTAGTACACAGTCATAACCTAATCTTAAAAGGGCGTTTTCTACAGACTTTATATTGCCTGCATTGTAGTTTATTATCGCAATCATAAAGTTCCTTTTGTACTGGGTATTTTGTAATTATCCGTTTTTTTAATTGCGTTTTTTACAGCTTTTGCAAATGCTTTAAAGATGGATTCAATTTTGTGATGTTCATTTTCTCCTTCAGCTTTTATATTCAAATTACATTTTGACCCATCACTGAATGATTTAAAGAAGTGCATGAACATCTCTGTGGGCATTTCGCCAATCATTTCTCTTTTAAAATTGACCTCCCATACCAACCAAGGCCTTCCTCCAAAGTCTACCGCTACCTGAGCCAAACAATCATCCATTGGTAACAAAAACCCATAGCGTTCAATTCCTTTTTTAGAACCAAGTGCCTCTTTAAAAGCCTCTCCTAAAGTAATGGCAACATCCTCAATGGTATGGTGCTCATCTATTTCTAGATCTCCCTCTGCGAGAATCAGAAGATCCATTCCACTATGTTTGGAAATTTGTTCCAACATATGATCAAAAAATCCAAGGCCTGTGGAAATGTTTGAAACCCCATTTCCATCAAGGTTAATTTCGACAGTAATGTTTGTTTCATTTGTTTTTCTGACTTGTTTACAGACTCTTGGTTTCGATTTTAGAAATTGATAAATTTCTCTCCATTTTGATGTTGACAAAACAGCATTTTTAACACTTTTTTCACTCATGTAAATTCCATTTGCTTTGAGGTTTTCAGCAAGTTCAATATCTGTTTTACGATCTCCAATTACATAGGATTCTTGCATGTTGTAATTTCCATAAATGTATTTATTGAGCAGCCCTGTTCTTGGTTTTCTTGTGGGAGCATTGTCCTCTGGAAAACTCTTGTCAATCAATACCTCATCAAACTCTACCCCCTCATTTCTAAATGCGTTGATAATTTTTTGATGAGTAGGCCAAAAAGTTTCTTCTGGAAATGAGTCGGTTCCTAGTCCATCTTGATTAGTCACCATTACAATTTCGTAATCTAATTCTCGAACAATTTTGGACAACCACTGAAATACTTCTGGATAAAATTCAAGTTTTTCTAGACTGTCTAGTTGATAATCAATTGGGGGCTCGATGACGAGCGTTCCATCTCTATCGATAAATAGTACTTTTTTCATATGCTAATTGATTTGAGTGCTTCGATTAATAATTGGTTCTCTTGTTCAGATCCTACGGTGATTCTTATACAGTTTTTTACAATCTTATTTCGGTTTCTTACGATTATTTTTTTTTCTAAAAGAGATTCAAATACTTGTTCTGAATTCTGAAATTCTATCAGAAAAAAATTCGTTTCAGAGGGGTAAATTTTTTCAACAATATCTAGTTTTATTAAAGTGTTGAAAAGTTTTTCTTTGTTTTGAAGAATTTGTTTTTTATTTCGCTCAAAGTCCTCTTTTCTTTTGATGGTTTCAATTGCGGCACTTTGGTTCAAATAACTAATATTGTAGGGAGGTTTTATTTTGTTGAAAAGATCGATTATTTTAGAATTTCCAAAGGCAAAACCTATACGAGCTGCTGCCAATCCCCATGCTATACTCATTGTTTGACCTATAACAAGATTTGGGTATTGATCAATCAAATGGGTGAACGATTTATTGGTGCTAAAATTGATATAAGCTTCATCAATAAAAACAATGCCTTGAAAATTCTTTATTATCTTTTCAACAATTTCAGTATTGGGACAATTGCCTGTGGGATTGTTTGGAGAACATATCAAAATTAATTTTAGACTAGGGTCAGAAATAAGGTCTTCAATGGCTTTAAAATCAATATCGAATTCATCATTTAATTGAACGTTGATCAATTCTACATCATTGACTCCTGCACATACCTCATACATACCATAGGTTGGAGTAAATGTAAGTGCCTTGTCTACTGATGGATTGCAAAAAATTCGAAAAAGAATGTCAATGACTTCATCACTTCCATTTCCAACAAACGTATTTTTTGGGTTCATACCATTTGCCTTGAATAGCTCATTTTTTAATTCTTTTTGATAAGGATCTGGATATCGATTCATCATTCCAAATGGATTTTCATTGGCATCAAGAAAGACGCCACTCGTTCCAGTAAACTCATCCCTAGCACTTGAATAAGCTGTAAGCTGTCCTATATTTTTGCGTGTTATTTTTTCTAAATCAAACATTTTGTAAACTTTTTAATCGAAGTGATACGGCATTCTTATGAGCATAAAGCCCCTCAGCTTCAGCCATGATTTCAATCGAAGGACCAATGTTTTGTAGTCCTTTGGAAGTGAGTTTTTGAAAAGTGATTTTTCGGACAAAACTATCGTAAGAAACTCCACTGTAGTTTTTTGCATAGCCATTTGTTGGCAACGTATGATTAGTTCCACTGGCATAATCACCAGCACTTTCACAACTGTAGTTACCCAAGAAAACGGAACCTGCATTTTCGATCCAATTTGCATATTGATCTGCATTATCAACTGCAATGATTAGATGTTCTGGTGCATACACGTTGCTTAGTTCAATACACTGATCCATGCTAGCGCATAAAACAGACTTGCTATTTTCTAATGCGGCCAATGCAATCTCTTTTCTAGGCAATTCCTTTACTTGCCTCATCAACTCGATGGTTGTTTTTTCTAGTACCTCAGCATCATAGCTCAACAAAACAACCTGACTATCGGGTCCATGCTCTGCTTGTGATAAAAGATCTGCAGCAACAAAAGCAGGGTTGCAGGTTTTGTCTGCAATCACTAACAATTCACTTGGACCTGCGGGCATATCAATTGCAACTCCCT
>JAYPZA010000006.1:0-10759 GCA_038136095.1 Flavobacterium sp. | reverse complement strand
TGATAATTTTGATACCAAGCAAGTCCTTCGTTTTCTTGTTGAATCAGTTCTTTTGCTTTTGTAACATATTGGTTTCCAGGCCCAAAAATTTTATAAACTCGAGGAACAGATTCTGTTCCATATGCCATGGCTCCTATTGCTTGTGCTCCGCCAATCTTAAAAATCTTTGTAATGCCTACCAATTGTGCAGTATAAAGAATGACAGGATTTATCTCATTATTTTGATTGGGAGGTGTACACAACACAATTTCTTTGCAACCGGCTTGAACAGCAGGAATTCCCAACATGAGTACTGTTGAGAACAATGGGGCAGAACCTCCAGGGATATAAAGCCCCACTTTTTCAATCCCAACACATTTTCTCCAGCATACAACCCCTTCAGATGTTTCTATCTTGTTGATTTTTTCTTGCTGACTCAAATGAAATTTCTCAATATTTTTTTTCGCTTTTTGGATGGCAATTTTCAACTTTTCATCGACCAAATTCGATGCTTTTTGAATTTCATCTTCCATAACAAGAAGTTTGTTGAGTTTCACCCCATCAAACTTTTCTGTATAGTCGTAAATTGCTGTATCCCCCTTCGTTTTTACATTTTCTAAAACTGTTTTTACACGGTTGGCAAATTCAAAGCTGTCAAAAGTTGGTCTTGAACATATTTCTGACCAATTTTTTTTGGTAGGTAAGTGATATCTTTTCATCATAAAACAATTTTATCAATAGGAATCACTAAAATTCCTTCAGCTCCTGCAGCTTTCAATTCATCAATTACTTCCCAAAATTTATCCTCTTCTATGACAGAATGCAGTGAGCTCCATTTCTCTTGAGCAAGTGGTAAAATTGTTGGAGATTTTAAAACGGGTAAAATAGAGCTTACCTCTTGGATTTTGTCATTAGGGACATTCATTAAGATATATTTTGAATTTTTAGCTCGTTGAACTGCTTTGATTCTAAAAATAAATCGGTCTAAAATTTCCTGTTTCTCAGAATTCAGTTTCAAGGAACTTGCCAAAACTGCCTCAGAACTCAATACGATATCCGTTTCTTTCAACCCATTTTTAAATAAAGTAGAGCCAGAACTAACCAAATCACAAATTCCATCTGCAAGACCAATATTTGGTGCAATTTCAACAGATCCTGAGATAATGTGAATGTCTGGTTGAATATTTTTTTTCTCAAAATATTTGCGAACTGTGTTAGGATAAGATGTTGCAATTTTTCTTCCATTGAAATAAGAAGGTCCCTCTATTTCAATATCCTTAGGTACAGCCAATGAAAGTCTACATTTAGAGAATCCGAGTTTTTCTAATACGTTAACTTCTTTGTTTTGCTCGATTAATAAATTTTCACCGACGATGGCTATATCCACAACACCATCCTCCAAGTATTGAGGAATGTCTGAATTTCGGAGATATAGAATTTCAATAGGGAAGTTCTGCACATTAACCTTCAATTGCCCCTTCCCATTGTTGATTTTAATACCACAAGATTTGAGAAGTTTTAGAGAGTCATCATGTAATCTCCCACTTTTCTGAATTGCAACTTTTAGTTTACTCATTTTTTTTGATAAATATGTCTAAGTAAACCGAACAGAAATAAAAAACCCGTCTGTTTACTCAGACGGGTTGATAATATTGTGTTTTCGTTAGAACATATCATTAACTTCTCGCCTGAGAGCAAATATGAAAATGATGATGTAACTGATTAAAAATCATAAATTTTGATTAACGGATGCAAATGTATGTATTTTTTTTAAAAACAAATACAAGAAAATAGTAAATTATTTTGTGAAAATACAGGACTGTGAATTGTCAAATATTTATACCAATTCTCCTCGATGAGGATGCAAAGCATCTCTGTAGGTTTTCATATCAGTTTCGTTGACCGTGATAAAGGCTGATGTAAGCATAGAATTGATTTCTAAAATATCAATTTCATGAAACAGTAGTCTTTCTTTTATGGCAAATTCTTTCAGATGTCTCGCATGATGTCTGGCAGTTTCCTTTGCATCTAACCCTCTAAAATCCCAGATTAATTTTATTTTACGTATCACACTTCAAAGATAAATAATTCTATCTTTGTGTAAAATTTTCATCGCATTGGATACACAGCATTTTATACCAAAATCTCTACATGAAAATGTGGATCATTTTTCATGTACATGGCAAACTCCAAGTAATATTGCTTTGGTTAAATATTGGGGGAAAGTGGCTCCTCAAATTCCAAAAAACGCTTCCATTAGTTTTACACTCAAAAATTGTCATACCGAAACTAGGATGGAATTTTCGTTAAAAGACTCTAAGGGACTTGAATTGGAATCTCAAAAGAAACAAGTAGATTTCACCTTGTTTTTTGAAGGGAAAAAGAAAGATGAATTCAAACCTAAGATTGCAATATTTTTTGATAGAATTAAGGAATATTGTCCTTATATTTTGGATTATGATATGGTCATTCATTCAGAAAATTCTTTTCCTCATAGTAGTGGAATCGCCTCTTCGGCAAGTGGAATGAGTGCAATTGCGATGTGTTTAATGAGTCTTGAACAAACATTGAGTTCAGAAAAATTCAGCGATGCTTTCATAACTAAAAAAGCATCATTTTTAGCACGTTTAGGATCTGGAAGTGCTTGTCGAAGCATCCAAGGACCTTTGGTTGTTTGGGGGCATCATGAAGAAATTGAAGGAAGTTCAGATTTGTTTGGAATTCCATTTCCGTATCGAGTTCATGAAATTTTTGACAACTATCAAGATACCATTTTATTGGTTGATAAAGGTGAAAAACAAGTCAGTAGTTCCGTTGGACACGATTTAATGCATCATCATCCCTTTGCTGAGCAAAGATTTGTCCAAGCCAATGAAAATTTGAAAAAAATATCGTCCTCTTTAAAAAATGGTGACATTGATCAATTTATCAATATTGTAGAAAGTGAAGCCTTGAGCCTTCATGCAATGATGTTGACAAGCGATCCTTATTTTATATTGATGAAACCCAATACTCTAGAGATCATCAATGCAATTTGGACTTACAGAGAAAAAACAGGAAGTAAGATCTGTTTTACTTTGGATGCTGGTGCAAATGTTCATGTGCTTTATCCCAAAATTGAATCAGAAAAAGTGATGCAATTAATTGATAATGAGCTTTCTAAGTTCTGTCAAAAAAAACAGTATATTTGTGATCATGTTGGGTTTGGATCCCTAAAAATATAGTCTAAAATGAACAATCCCCTTTTCAAAATAAGAGTTTTAAGTTCCTTTTTTCTTGTCTTGTTTTCTCATTGCTTTTATGCTCAAGAAGTTGTTTGGTTGGATGAAAACCACAATCAAACGTCAGCTACTGAGGGTTTGTATTACCGTCTTATTACTGAGCAGAATAAAGGAGGGAACTACCTGATAGAAGATTACTATAAAAGTGGAGATTTATACAGAACTGGAAAAGCAGCCTCCTTGACGGTTCAGAAAGAAATGTTTCGTGGTTTTGTGATTTATTATTATAAAGATCAATCTATATTTAAAGAGGAAAAATATAAAAATGGGATTTTAGATGGTCCATACAAAGAATTTTATCCTTCAGGAGAATTAAAAGTAGATGGCGTATACGACAAAGGATTGAGAGAAAGAATGTGGAAGATATACTACAAAACAGGAAAAATAAAAACAAAAGGGAAGTACAGAAGTGGAGAAAAAGTAGGGGAATGGACTACTTTTTACAGAGATGTATATTATCCTATTGACGAATAATTTTAGCTATATTTGTATAACTAGGATCAAATAAAACCGATGAAAGGACCACTATTTTATGCTAAAATATTACTCTTTGGAGAGTATGGTATTATCAAAGACTCCAAGGGATTGGCCATTCCATACAACTCTTTTAATGGAGCCTTGAAATCTGATTTGATTGTAACAGAAAAGGCAAAAAAGTCAAATGAAAATTTACTTAAATTTTATAATTACCTAAAAAACTTATCCACAGATTTAGTGTCTTTTGATCTTCAATCTTTGAAAGAGGATATTGACAATGGAATGTATTTTGATTCTTCCATACCACAAGGATATGGTGTAGGAAGTTCTGGGGCTTTAGTGGCCTCTATTTATGATAAATATGCAAAAGAAAAAATAACAGTTCTTGAAAATTTAACACGAGATAAACTATTGAAACTCAAACAAGTTTTTTCTTTAATGGAATCTTTTTTTCATGGCAAAAGTTCCGGTTTAGATCCTTTAAATAGTTATCTAAGTTTACCAATTTTAATCAATTCAAAAAATCACATAGAACCTACAGGAATACCCTCTCAAAAACAGGGGAAAGGGGCGGTGTTTTTATTAGATTCTGAACAAATTGGCGAAACTGAACCCATGGTCAATATTTTCATGAACAAGATGAAAAACGAAGGTTTTCGAAAAATGGTGAATGAAGAATTTGCAAAGTATACGGATGCCTGTATCGAAGATTTTCTTCATGGAAATGTCACTTCATTATTTGGGAATGTAAAAAAGTTGTCTAAAATCGTTTTGGCCAATTTTAAGCCCATGATACCCGTTGCTTTTCATAAAATTTGGGCTCAAGGAATTCAAACCAATGATTACTACTTAAAATTATGTGGTTCTGGTGGTGGAGGTTATATCTTGGGGTTTACTGAAGACTTCGAAAAAACAAAAATTTCCCTAAAAAATTACAAACTAGAATTGGTATATAGATTCTAAATCCATTACCAATGGCAACTGATAAAAAAATCTCTATTTTCTACAAGCTTTTTAGTTTGTTATCAGTCATTAGAGGTTATAATATTCTTGTTCTAGTCATTGCCCAGTATTTAGCGTCCATCTATATTTTTTCATCAGAGAAGTCATTTGTGAGTGTTGCATTGGATTTGCATCTATTCTTTGTGGTTTTTTCCAATGTTTGTGTGATAGCAGGGGGGTATATTATCAATAATTTTTACGATGTAAAAGCTGATAAGATTAATAGACCATATAAGGCGGGTCTTGATAATTTTGTGAAGCAAGAAACCAAATTAAGAATTTACTTTGTGTTGAACTTAATTGCTGTTGCTGTTGGACTATTAGTTTCTTGGAAAGCAGCCTTGTTTTTTTCAATCAACATATTTGCTATTTGGTTCTATTCTCATAAATTGAAAAGGTACCCATTAACAGGACTTATTTCAGCCACTACTCTTACCATACTCCCATTTTTTGTCATTTTTGTTTATTTCAAAAACTTTTCCAAAATTATTTTTATTCATGCTATTTTTTTATTCTTAGTCATCATGGTTCGAGAGCTTGTGAAAGACCTAGAGAATATGAAAGGAGCTGTTGTAAACAATTACAAAACATTCCCAGTTGCGTATGGGGAGAGAAATACGAAATTAATTTCTGTGGCACTCTTATGTTGCACCTTAATTCCAATTGTCTTATTGCTAAATAATCCTGCCATATCTTACATGCGATATTATTTTTATTTGGCATCATTTTCATTGGTATTCATTGGTGGTGTTTTATTGAAGTCTTCAAAAAAACAACACTACACAATCATTCATCTTGCTCTAAAAATACTGTTATTGATTGGTGTCCTGAGTATCGTATTGATTGACACTTCACTGCTAGTTGACAAAGTAATTAAGAGTTTGTATTAGACTTTTGATTCATCACAAAATTAATGATTACATTTGTCGAAATTTTTTGAAATGAACTCTAATAATAAATCGTCGAGAAGACGACAAGCAAGCAAAGGCAATTCTTCACCTAGTAAAAATAATTTTCGTAAAAAGTACAAAAAGCCACCAACAAAGAACGCTCTTTCGGAGAACGAGGGAATAAGACTTAATAAATTTATATCGAACTCTGGTATTTGTTCAAGAAGAGAAGCTGATGTATATATTGAGCAAGGCAGTGTTACTGTCAATGGCAAATTGGTTACTCAAATGGGATATAAGGTTCAAAAAACCGATGAGGTTCGTTTTGATGGTTCCTTGATATCACCAGAGAAAAAGAAATATGTACTTCTGAACAAACCTAAAAACTACATCACAACGATGGATGATGATCGTGGAAGAAAAACAGTGATGGAATTGGTTTCCAATGCAGCAAGTGAGAGAATTTATCCGGTTGGAAGATTGGATCGTATGACTACTGGGTTATTATTATTTACAAATGATGGTGAATTGGCTAAGAAATTGACACATCCAAAGCACAATGTTAAAAAATTATATCACGCATCCTTGGACAGGAAACTTTCTTTGAAAGATTTAGAAAAACTAAGAGGAGATGTGATCATTGAAGGGAGAAAAGTATTCATCGACGCAATTTCTTATGTAGAAGGTCAAAACAAGACAGAAGTTGGGATAGAAATTCATTCTGGAAGAAACAGAATTGTTCGTAAAATTTTTGAGCATGTGGGATATAAGGTGGTCAAGTTAGACAGAGTTCTTTTTGCAGGTTTGACTAAAAAGAACTTACCTAGAGGAAGATGGAGAGAGCTCACTAAGCAAGAATTGGTTAATCTTCAGATGATTTAAACGATCAAAAAATCCTTTCACTATAAAATAATCATGTATTTATGAAACAAATTGCTTCTTCTTTTACGCTGCCAAATGGTTCAATTTTAACCAATAGAATCGCAAAATCTGCGATGAGTGAAAATTTTGGGACTGCCAATCACGCACCGAGTGCGGGTCTTATCAACGCTTATCGAGTATGGGCAAAAGGAAATCCAGGTTTACTCATTACAGGAAATGTCATGGTTGACAGCAAAGCACTTGGAGAGGCACGAAATGTTGTTGTAGAAGACTATAAGCATTTTGATTTATTGAAAAAATGGGCTCAATCTGTTGAGGGAACCAATGTTCATCTTTGGCCGCAAATCAATCACCCAGGAAGACAAGCATTTGCTTTGATCAATAAGCAGGTGGTCGCACCTTCAGCTGTGCCGCTAAAAATGGGAGGAGCCTCTAAATTGTTTACAACTGCCAAGGCATTGACCGAGGAGGCTATTTGGGACATCATTAAACGATTTGGTAATACAGCTCGTATTATGAAAGAAGCAGGATTTACAGGTTGTCAAATTCATGCAGCTCATGGATACTTAGTCAGTCAGTTTTTATCTCCTAACAGCAATCTACGTAAAGATCAATGGGGGGGAAGCCTTGAAAATCGAACACGCTTTGTTCTTGAAATTTATCGAGAAATTCGACGCCAAGTAGGTTCAGATTATCCCATTGGGATCAAAATCAATTCAGCAGATTTTCAGCGTGGTGGTTTTACTGAAAAAGAGTCCATGGAGGTCATTCAACTACTCGGAAATGAGGGCATTGACTTGATTGAAATTTCTGGAGGAACCTATGAAAAACCAGCGATGATTGTAGGAAATAAAAAAAAGAGTACCAGAGAACGAGAGGCCTATTTTCTTGACTATGTAGAAAAAGCGAGAAAGCTAACAAATACTCCTTTAATGCTCACTGGAGGATTTCGATCTGTAGATTTTATGGAAAATGCTTTGTCTGATAAAAAATTGGACATCGTAGGATTGGCACGTCCCTTTTGTTTATACCCTGATTTGCCTAATCAAATTTTCGATGGATCGATTGATCGGTTTGAAGCGCCAATACCACGAATAGGAATTTCCATGTTAGATAAACTTGGAGGAGTTGAATTGCCTTGGTATGAACTTCAAATTCATCGATTGGGATGCGGAAAAAAACCAAAAAAGAATTTACCCGGTATTTTGGCTTTTTGGTTCAGTATCAAAAGTTTAATTGTAAAATCTTTCTGGAAAAATTAACCTCAAATTCTATTGTTATAGTGAAGTATAAAGCTTGAGTAAAACAATATCATCCAGTGATGATTACTTGGCCTCCGTCGTGCTTTGGAATTTCATTAATCTCAATTTCAAATTCATCAATAACCAATCCTAATTTTTTTGGGTTGATTTTATTAGGAGTTTTTGATTCGGTAAGTTCACCATTTTGTTGATTGATGACATATGCTTTTTTTGATGAAAATAAATATAATTTTTCTCCAATGACAGCAATTTTTGTAGACCACATGAAAGGCAGTTTTTTTTGAAACTTTTTTTCTCCTGTTTTTAAATTGATTGCATTTAACTTTCTTTTCAAATCAACGTAAATTATTGAATCCTCCAGAATTCGAATTGAATAAAAAACTTCATTAATGGTCCATTCTTTGATTCCTTTGTCAAAATCAATGAGCGTAGTAAATTTTTTTCCCCAGTTACTCATCGTAGATACCAATACGTATTTGCCAAAACGTGAGATGGAATAAATTTTTTTTTCGAAGTCACATTTCCAGTAAATCGATTGTTTTGCTGTATTGTATCGATAAACAGACTTGTCTTGTGAATATAGGATGGTGTTGTTAGTCATTTCGGTCAATTTAAAATTTTTTACAAGGTTCTGTTCACTAAAAATAAATCATTTAACACAAATAATTATGATTTCGAATCAAGAAAAATAATTTTTTGAGTGTATCTTTAAAATCTAAAATTTTTGAGCCAAACTTTAGACATCGTTTTCATGAAATACTTTCAGCCTTTTCTTATTTATGTTGTTGGATTTTCCATTTTATTATTTTCACAAAATTTTAATCAAATCTTCTTAATCAATTTAATTTGCCAGTTGTTTTTATTTGGTTTTGTGGTATGTTGGCCCATCTGGAAAACGAAAAGAATGTCTTATGTAGATATTGGTTGGCCGTGGGGTTTAGTCGTTATTGGACTTACCTCTTTGGTCTTTAGTGAGGGATACAATCTTAGAGTTTGGATGATTGGGGGTATTTATCTTTTTATCGGATTGAGAATGGGATTAGGAGCTATTCAATTGTGGCGAAAAGGCTATTTAAAAAAAGAATTTCCTAGGTATCAATACCAGCAAATTCGTTGGAAGCGATCTGGAAAAACCAATACAATGTTAGCCATGCAAGTTGACGCTTTGACACAAGGTTTTGCAAATGCATCTTACCTAGCATTCCCTGCTTTTGTCATTGGTTCAAATTCTGATTCAACACTTTCCTCTTTTGAAATTATAGGGGGAATTCTTTGGTTATTAGCCTTTGTTTTTGAGGCGATTGCTGATGCACAAAAATTAAATTTTCTTCGCAAAATGTCGCATTTGGGCTTAAAAAATCAGGTCTGTGACATTGGTCTGTGGAAGTATACGAGACATCCTAATTATTTTGCAGAATGGATGGTGTGGAATGCGTTAGTGATCATCTCAATTCCCTCGTGGCTAAAGTTAGTAGAGCAAGAACCTCTTTTAATTTGGTTGGCTTTGGGAGCAGGTCTCTTGTTTGTTTCAAGAATCATGTATTTGTCATTGGTTTATATCACAGGAGCAATTCCTTCAGAATATTATTCATTAAAGAAAAGACCTGCTTATTTTGAGTATCAAAAGCGGGTAAATAGGTTTTTCCCAGGAAAACCTAAATAAAAACAAGTTTAGAATATATAGCGAGCTAATTAATTTGATATTTTTGAAAACGGTTCATTCCAATAGTCTAGTATGATAGTACCCAAACTCAAAAAAAAGGTTTTCGACAAATTTATGTTGTGGTTTGAAAAATCCAATCAATATATGATCACTGATCCTTTTGTAGATGCTCTAATTGAATATTACTTAGACTCTAAAAGTAAAAAAGATTTTTTGCAAAAAGCATCTCTATCGTTTGATTTGGAGGAGAACTTACTTTCAAACATTCATACGGAATTAGAAACCAATTTTAAAAGTTTAGATTTGGATTTCGAAGATGAAGAAATCCAAAAATTATCGCTTGATAAAGATCAACGCAAAATAGAATGTGTCTATCGGATAGGTCAGATAGTGGTAAAAGTGTTCTATTCAGATGAAAAAGTTAAAGAGTTGATCCATCCTCAAATAGCGCATACAAGGATCGATGCAACTGATTTCAATAATCCTTTTGTTTTTGATATTAGTTTTATCGATCATCATTTTTACCTCTATGAAAATGAAACTTTTGTAAAAGCATTTACTTCAAATAATCCTCATCTTCTACAAGGTAAGTTTGCGATGAAATTGTTATGTGCGATTCACCATAACTCAGAATCAGATTGGATCGCTTCCTTACATGCATCTACAGTTGCATTTCATGATAACGCTGTTTTGATTGTAGGGAAATCAGGTCAAGGTAAAAGTACTTTCACGGCACATTTAATGGCGGCAGGTTACCAACTCGTTGCTGATGATTTGACCCCATTAAAATCCAATACTCAAAAAGTCTATCCTTATCCCTCTGGAATTTCTATTAAAAAAGGGGCTTTTGGAAGTCTGAAACATAAAATATCAAATTTTGAAAAGCTTCCTGAGTTTTTCAAAAGTCAAGAAAAAGGACACATCAAGTACATTCCGTCGATCAATGAAATTGATAATTATCAAAAAGGATTCAATTCTAAAATTGTATTACTAATCAATTATGAACCGAATGCAACGACTCAATTAGAGACCATTTCCTTTGAAAAAGCCCTCAATGTAATCATCGTTGATTCTTGGATTTCTCCTCTAGAAGAGAATGCAAAGCAGTTTATGGATTGGGTTGGAACTCTCAAGTATTTTGAACTCACGTATTCCAATACTGATGAGGCAATTGATCTTTTTAATCAATTGCTCAATTCAAACACTTAAATGAATCATAAAAGAGGTACGTAATTAAAAACATAAAACCCTATAAATCAATGACTTATAGGGTTAAAATGTGGTACCTCCAGGAATCGAACCAGGGACACAAGGATTTTCAGT
>JAYPZA010000005.1:90247-190449 GCA_038136095.1 Flavobacterium sp. | reverse complement strand
TTAATGCCACTTTTCAGTACTAAAATCAAACTCCATATCATCTATTCTTAATATCATATCAATATTAGAAATTCTTTTATGATAAGGGATAAGAATATATCCTTCAAGAGTTGTATTTGGAAATATTGTATGGTTCTTAAGATATCCCTCATTAATATAATTCATTCTTTCAATCTGTGAATTATTTAAATTATTAAGATTTTCTGCATTTTGTTGATATTGCATAGATGCAAGTGTCGGAGAATATGAAGTTGTGTTTGTTAAAACATACCCTGAAGTATTGTTATTTGAATAATATGAATTACTCTGAGAATAAGTTACCCCTGCTGCTGCATTTGACAAGCCGGCTGCAAAAGCTGCTAAAAATGAATTTCTATTTTGCCTTTTTTTAACTTTTCTATTATATTCTGAATAAGAGATAGAATTATATTTTTCTTTATTTTTTATGGATTCATCTACTATGATATTAATATCTGATGGGATAAAATCAATCCTTTTACTTGAATTATTTATAACCGAAATATCAACTTTAAAATATTTACCATAATCTCTAACAACATAGAAATGAGCACCTATTTCAATATCATTTTCTTTAATAAAATATCTCCATTCAGAACTGTTTTCTGAAACAATTTCAACTAGAGTCTTTATTTGCTTTTTCTCTAACCAAGTTTTTTCTATGATCTTTTTACCATCATCATAATATTCTTCAACTTTTTTGTTAGATGTATTACCTATAAATTGGCCATAACTAACAAAAGGAATAAAAAATAAAAGAAGTAATTTTTTCATAAATAAATTAATGTTCAGATTTACATATAAAATTAATTAATAATTTGATTAATCAATTATATTCAAACTTGATTTGACATAAAATTTAAAATGTCTGTCAAAAGTATGTCAGTTTTTATTAGATTTAGAACGTTCTTTGAGATGTTTAGAAATCAGTATTTAATTGTTTGTAAAAATAATTAATCCTCAGCTAGAGCGCATAAAAAAAAGCCTTACGTTTTGGTAAGACTTTTTGGCAATGAGTGGACCCAGAAGGGCTCGAACCTTCGACCCCCTGATTATGAGTCAGGTGCTCTAACCAGCTGAGCTATGGGTCCTAACTTATTGGTGGGCAAATGTACTACTTTTTTAGAATTTTAAAACTCAAATTTTTTAAAAATTATTTATTTCTTGCCATTAAAAATGAACCAAATGAAATCAATTTTTCTTTGTTTAATGAGCTGATATCCATATCTTTAACTGAATCAAAAGATTTGATGGTATATTCGTTAATTAATTTTTTTGTCAAAGAAGGAATCTCACATCTTTCAAAAATTCTTTTTACCTCATCAATTTTAATTGAGTTGTCGTCAAGTTGTTGTTTGTAAAAGAAATCTAACTTTTGTTGATCACTTTCGCTGGATATTTCTTTTGCTTTTAAAAATAAGTATGTCTTCTTGTTTTCAATAATGTCTCCTCCAATTTGTTTTCCAAATGTCTTGGGATCTCCAAAGGTATCCAGATAATCATCTTGCAATTGAAAAGCAATTCCTAGGTTCAGTCCATAGTTGTAAAGCAAATCGGCATCTTTTTCAGAAGCTTCTGCAACAATAGCTCCCATTTTTAGAGCAGAGGCTAAAAGCACTGATGTTTTCAGTCGAATCATTTCTAAGTATTCTGAAATGCTAACATCCATTCTGGTTTCGAAATCAATATCAAGTTGTTGACCATCACATACTTCAATGGCTGTTTTACTGAAGAGTTTTGCCAATTTTTGAAAAATTTCTGGAGGGTAATTTTCAAAAAATTGATACGCTAAAATTAGCATTGCATCACCCGAGAGAATTCCTCGATTCAAATCCCATTTTTCATGAACAGTTAATTGGCCTCTCCTTAAAGGGGCATCGTCCATGATGTCATCGTGTACCAGAGTAAAATTATGAAAAACTTCAACGGCCAAAGCAGCAGGTAAGGCTTGCTGATAATTGTCAGATAAGATATCTGCAGCCATGAGGGTTAATACTGGGCGAATTCTTTTTCCAGAGAGTTGTAGGATATAATCAATGGGCTCATAAAGATTTTTAGGTTCTCTTATCCACTCCTCTTTTTCAAGATAATTAAGAAATTCATTCTGATATGATGTAATGTCCAAAATTGAAAGTTTTATCACAAAAATAAGAGATATCATGAAGTGATGAACGTTATAATGTTAAAAAAACACTAAAACTTTGGAAACTATTTTTGTTTCTTTAGTTTCCTTGTGTAAATTTGCAACCAATAAGTGATGAAAGAAAAAATTTTACATATTGCTACAGAAATGTTCTTAGTTATTGGTTTTAAGAGCGTTACAATGGATGATATTGCAAAAAAGTCTGGGATTTCGAAAAAAACCATCTACACTCATTTTAATAATAAGACAGATTTGGTAGGGGCAGTCACTGATTTTTTATTTGAAACCGTTCTTGGTGGAATTGATTTGATACACAAACAAGAGGACAATCCAATTGTTGAATTATTTGCGATTAAAAATCTGGTCATGGAACACTTAAAAGATGAAAAATCATCACCTCAATACCAGCTCCAAAAGTATTACCCCAAAATTTACGCAACCTTAAAACACAAACAATTTTGTAAGATGCAAGAATTGATAAAAGACAACCTTATCAAAGGAATAGCACAAAAATTATATCGGTCAACAATTGATATTGATTTCATTGCTAGAATATATTTTCAAGGTGTGGTGGGGATTAAAGATAGAGATCTATTTCCTCTTCAAAATTATTCGATGAATACACTAAATAACTATTATTTAGAATATCATTTAAGAGGCATATGTACTGAGAAAGGAATAAAAGAATTAGAAAATCAATTATAAAATTTACCAATGAAAAAGTATGTAATCGTTATGACAACGATTTTTTTTGTTCAATTGACGAATGCTCAGCAGACTTCAATGCGTTTATCTCTTCAACAAGCCATTGATTATGCCATTGAAAATAGTTACAATTCGGCAATCTCAAAAAAAGAAATAGTAGCTGCTAAAAAACAACAATGGGAAACAACGACCATCGGTTTACCACAAATCGAAAGTCGTATCGATTATCAAAATTTTTTAAAACAACAAGTAACTTTATTTGATACGAATGGAGATGGAATCAATGAAGAATTTACTTTCGGAACTCAACAAAACATCAATGCTTCAGTTACAGTGAGCCAGTTGCTTTTTGATGGGTCCTATTTAGTAGGGCTTCAATCCGCAAAAACATTTCTAAAAATTTCTGAACAAGCCAATGAAAAGTCAGAACTTTTAACTCGTGAAGCTGTAATTAATGCTTATGGAAATGTATTGATTTCGGAAAAAAGCATCGAAATTTTAGAAAACAATCGAAAGGTTTTACAAAAAAATTTGAGTGATGTTCGAAAGATTTTTGAGAATGGATTGAATGAAGAGGAAGATATTGAACAGTTAGAAATAACTCTAGGGAATACTGAAAGTCAATTGAATAGTGTAAGACGATTAAAAACAATCGCATATCAAATGCTTAACATGACAATGGGTAATGCCATTGATGTAGAATTAACACTTACCGACACTCTGGATTCGCTTACACAAACGAATATCAGTTTTGAATTGATATCTCAGTCCTTTGATGTGAACAATCACATAGATTTTAGAATTGCCCAGAATGATAGAGAGTCAAAAAGGTTGTTAATGAGATATGAGCAATCACAAGCTTTACCATCACTAAGTGCCTTTTTAAATTTAGGAAGTCAAGCAAATTCAGATACTTTTTCATTTTTAGATAGAAACCAGCAATGGTTTGATTATTCACTTTTAGGAGTTAGTCTAAAGGTTCCAATATTTTCAAGTTTAAAAAGAAGTGCAAAAACTCAAAGAGCTAAGATAGATTTGGACATTGCAGATATAAAGCTCAAAGAAATTCGTGCAAAATTGAATCTACAAGTCAAAAAATCGAAAAGTGATTATCAGTTAAGTATCGAAAATTATTATACAGCCAAGAAAAATTTAGCATTGGCTGAAAGAATTGAAAAGAAACAACAAATTAAATTTTTTGAGGGCCTCTCTTCAAGTTTTGATCTTGCTCAGGCCCAAAATCAATTATATAGTCAACAACAAAAATTTATACAATCGATGTTAGATGTAGTTGCCAAAAAAGCAACTTTAGAAAATGCATTGAATGTTCCACTAAATCAGTATTAAATGAAAAAGAGTTTTATCATAGCAAGTGTATTATCCGTTTTTATGCTCTCATGTTCTAAAGAAAAAGAAGTCTCCTTAGACAACCTTATCGCTTCCAAAGACTTGAGTCAAATTCGTAAGGCCAAAACAAATTTAGAAAAACAAAAAATTGAAATTTCTGAAAAAATAAAATCATTAAACTCAGTCATAGAAGAACTAGACACTCTAAAGAAAAATCCTCTGGTGACCTCTATCACTCTTAAAAAAGAGGTTTTTACTCACTATCTAGAGTTGCAAGGAAACGTTAGAACAAAACAAAATATTTTGATCTATCCTGAAACGTCTGGAACATTGGAATCGGTATTGGTTAAAAAAGGGCAGCAGGTTTTTAAAGGAGATGTTTTGGCATTCATCGATGATGGTGGGATGGCAGAACAAGTAGCTCAATTAGAGGCAACTACTTCTCTTGCAAAAACTACTTATGAGCGTCAACAAAGGTTGTGGGAACAAAAAATTGGTTCTGAAATACAATTTTTGCAATCAAAAACAAATTATGAAGCTCAAAAAAACAGTTTAGCTCAGCTCAAAAAATTACAATCAAAATTTAAAATAACAGCTCCTTTTGATGGGGTGATTGATGAGGTCATTAAAGATCAGGGAACAGTTGTGGCTCCTGGTCCAGGGGCTGAAGTTTTTAGAATTGTCAACCTAGATCAGATGTATATTGAAACAGATGTTCCTGAATCCTATCTTGCCTCGATTGAAAAAGGCAAAGAGGTAGAAGTTCAATTTCCAATCTTAGGAAAAACGATCATGACCAACATCCGAGAAACTGGAAATTTCATAAATCCAACCAATAGAACTTTTAAAGCTGAAGTTTATGTGTCAAATAAAGATCGAAAAATGAAGCCCAACTTGACAGCCAAATTAAAAATCAATGATTATACAAATCCGTCAGCCATTATGATTCCCCAGAGTATCATCTCAGAAAACGCCGAAGGAAATCAATACGTGTATGTAATCAAAAAAATAAATGGAAATTATGGAGAGGCCAGACAAGTGATTATTAAAACTGGAAAAACTCAGGGAGATGTGATTGAAATTTTATCGGGGGTTTCGATAGGTGACAAATTAATTGTAGAAGGGGCAAGAAGTGTGAAAAATGGCCAGAAAATTGAAATTGCTAAATCCTAATTTTACAGAAAAATGATCAATCAACACAAAAAAACGGATAAAGAATTCAAACTTTCATCGTGGGCAATTAAAAATAAAACCACGATGTATGTTTCTATTGCACTCATTCTGTTTTTAGGAATCTTAACTTATTTTAACTTACCTAGAGAAGATTTTCCTGAAATCAAGGAAACAAAAATTTACATCAGTTCACTTTATCCAGGAAATACCGCTGAGGACATTGAAAAATTGATTACGAATCCTTTAGAGGATCAGCTAAAGGGCTTAAGTGGAGTGGTGGAAATTACTTCAACATCTCAGGAAGATTATTCTATGATCATTGTCGAGTTCGATGATGCTATGGACGTTGAAGTTGCAAAACAACGAGTTAAAGATAAAATTGATGCCGAAAAATCAACCGAGGACTGGCCCATTTTTAACAATGCGAAAGTTACTCCTAATGTATTTGATTTGAGTATGTCTGAGGAAATCCCTTTTCTAAATATCAATATATCTGGAGACTATCCAACAAATAAGTTAAAAGAATTTGCAGAATATCTAGAGGATGAAATCGAAGATTTAACTGAAATTAAACAGGTTGATATCAGGGGTGTTCAAGAAAAGGAAGTAGAAGTTGCAGTTGACATCTACAAAATGATGGCTATGGAAGTTACGTTCAATGACATCATTTCCTCGATTCAGAATGGGAATATTACTTCTTCAGCAGGGAACCTAGTTGCTAGTGGGCAAAGAAGAACAATTAGAATCTTAGGAGAAATAGAGAACCCTTCTGACCTTGATAATTTTGTGATTAAATCCGAAAAAGGAAAGTCTATTTACCTAAAAGAGGTTGCAACTGTTAATTTTAGAGAAAAAGATAAAACAACTTTTGCTAGAAAAAATGGGGAAAGAGTTGTTATGCTTGATGTTAAAAAACGTGTAGGTAAAAATATGGTCGCAGCAGCTGATCAAGTGAAAGAGATTGTGAAGAATGCGATTTCTACAAATTTCCCTGAGAATTTAGAGGTAACGATCACCAATGATTTGTCTGATAAAACAATCAATCAAGTTGATGATTTGGTGAATAATATCATTTTTGGAGTCATTTTGGTTGTCACCGTTTTGATGTTTTTTTTAGGATTTAAAAATGCACTTTTTGTTGGTTTTGCAATACCGATGTCAATGTTTATGTCAGTAATGATACTCGGGTTTTTGGGCTATACTTTAAACACGATGATTCTTTTTGGTTTGATCATGGGCTTGGGAATGTTGGTAGATAATGGAATTGTTGTGGTAGAAAATGTGTATCGTTTGATGGATGAAGAAGGGATGTCAAGAATTGAAGCTGCAAAAAAAGGAATTGGTGAAATTGCATTTCCAATAATTATATCCACAGTGACTACTGTTGCAGCCTTTGTTCCATTAGGTTTATGGCCTGGATTGTTTGGTCAATTCATGAAATATTTTCCAATTACATTGTCTGTAGTTTTGGGGTCATCATTGATTGTTGCAATTTTTTTTAATTCTGTTTTGGTATCACAATTTATGAAAACAGAAGATGAAGATATGCCCATAAAAAGAATCATTGCCATTTCTAGTATTGTGGCAAGTATAGGAACTCTAATTTTACTTTTTGGAGGAGAACTTAGAGGTCTAGGTTCGGTCATGGTTTTTACAGCCATCATGCTATGGGTTTATCGATTAATTTTAAGAAAAGCGGCAAACTATTTTCAGAAAAATACTTTGGTATGGTTAGAGAATTTCTATGAAGGAATTCTGCGAAAACTATTGGTTGGATGGAAACCTATCTTACTATCCTTAGGAACTTTTTTTCTTTTAATTACAGCCATTGTTAGTTTTATAGCCTCAGTGGCAAGTCAAAGAACTAAAATTGAATTTTTCCCAGATCACAAGCCAAATCAAGTGATTGTTTATATTGAATATCCTCAAGGAACGGATATTTATAAAACCAATAAAATTACCAAACAAATAGAAGACAAGGTATACGGTCTTTTGTATGATGAACTTTATATGGATGGAGATTATAATTTTATGGTTGAAAGTTCTGTTTCACAGGTTGGAGAGGGAGCTGGAAATCCTACAACAGATGGTGGATCTTCAGCAGAAATGCCTCACAAGGGGAAAATTACGGCAACGATGCGACAGTTTATGTATCGAAGAGGAAGAGATAGTGAAGCTTTGCGTCAAAAAATACAAGAGGCCATCACTGGAATTTACCCAGGAGTATTAATTTCTGTTGAAAAAGAATTGAATGGACCGCCGAGTGGAGCCCCCATCAATATAGAATTGGAAGGGAATGATTATGAAGAGTTGATCGTTGCTGCAGAAAAAATGCGTGTTTATATCAATTCGAGAAACGTTGCTGGTGTTGATGAGTTAAAAATTGACGTTAACAAGGATAAACCATCAATGAAAGTTGAGGTAGATCGAAAGAAAGCCGGTGAATTAGGAATTGCAGTTGGACAAGTTGGTCAACAATTGCGAAATGCAATATTTGGAGCAAAGGCAGGAATTTACAAAGAAAACGGAGAAGACTACAATATCAATGTACGTTTTAACGATCAGAATAGGTACAATAAAAATGCTATTTTTAATCAAAATATTACATTTAGGGATCAGGCTACTGGAAAGATAAAGTCAGTTCCCATTTCTACCATAGCGGCCCAACAAAACACTTCTGGTTTTAGTGCCATAAAACACAGGGATACAAAACGTGTGGTAACCATTTATTCTCAATTAGCTCCAGGCTATGTAGATGCTCAAGCTGTTGTTAATCAAATTAAAGAGGAAATGAAGAATTATGATGACATTTCTCAAGGGATAACGATTGATTATACTGGACAAATTGAAGAACAAAACAAACAACAGTCCTTTTTAGTTGGAGCCTTCTTAAAAGGGTTGGCATTGATTTTTTTAATATTGATTTTTCAATTCAATTCAGTTTCCAAACCTACCATTATCATGATCGCAATTTTCCTAAGTTTGATTGGAGTATTTGGTGGGATTGTAATTACGGGAAGCTCATTTGTCATCATGATGACGATGATGGGAATTATTTCATTGGCTGGAATTGTTGTTAACAATGGCGTGGTTCTTTTAGATTATACTCAATTGTTAATTGATAGAAAAAAAGAAGAATTACAACTAACAGAAAGTAAATATGTATCCACCAAACTGTTGTTTGAATGTGTTGTAAAGGCTGGGAAAGCTCGTTTACGTCCTGTTTTATTGACAGCAATCACAACAATTTTAGGACTCATTCCTTTGGCTGTAGGACTGAACATTAATTTCTTTACATTATTTAGTGACTTTGATGCAAATATTTATGTTGGAGGAGACAATGTTATTTTTTGGGGTCCCCTCGCTTGGACAGTAATTTATGGTCTTTTTGTTGCTACATTTTTGACACTAGTCATTGTCCCAATCTTATTTTACTTAATCACTCAATTCAAAATATGGATTCGGGTAAAAATGGCTTAGAATAAAATATTCCTCGTATAAAAGAGTTGAAAAAAAATGTATTTTTTTAACTCTTTTTCTATTTTAGCATCATGCAAAAAAAAAATGTTTTTACTGTTGATGAGATCAAAAAGAAATTGGAATATTACTGTGTATATCAAGACAGATGTCATCAAGAGGTAGAAAAAAAATTACAGGAATATCAATTAATTCCAGAAGCAAGAGAAAAAATTCTTTTGCATCTTTTTCAAGAGAATTTTTTGAATGAAGAACGTTTTTCAAAAAGTTTTGCAAGAGGAAAATTCAGAATCAAAAAATATGGGAAACAGAGAATTGTCAAAGAATTAAAATACAGAGGGATTTCTGCCTACAATATTAAAACAGCATTAAAGGAAATTGATGACGATGAATATGTAATCACAGCAAATCTGCTTATAGAGAAAAAGAAAGACTCCTTAAACGAGTCAAACGTTATCATCAAGAGGAAAAAAATTACAGATTATATGCTGAGAAAAGGTTATGAATTCAATCTCATTCAAGAGATCATCAACAATGGACTTGTAAGATGAATTTTGAAATTGATGTGAGCATTCAGTTAATTCTCAGATTTTAATTTGCGAATCATTACTGACTCTTTTTTTGTTTTAATGTTGACAATCTCGTCAACATCGTCATTGGGAATCGTTATCGATAGAACATAGTGTTTGATTGAGAGTTTAGCATCATTATATCCAATTACGCCAGACCCCCTACAGATTCCCATCCGAGTCTCCAATAACTCATCAAACCAAATAAAGTTTGCAGTAGAATTGACATATACATTTCTTTCAAGAGTTTTAAAATCCCATGCTTTTCCTCTATCAAAATAAGGCTTGCTATATTTTACAAATTCTTTTTTTGTCCAGTTTTCAGAGGCATCTGTACCAATAAAAACAGAAATGCTATCCATTTTACTAAAATAATTTTCAAAATTTACTTCTGAAGCGGCTTTGTGCCAATCATTTAAAAATGAATTTGCTTTTTTTACAATTTCTGTTTGAGTCAGATGATTTGAATTGACATCTTTTTTACAAGAAGACAATAAAACCATCAATAATAAAATAAATACTCGATTAACGATCATCTTTTTTTCTTTTTTTGAGGGAGTTTCTTTTTTTCCATCATTCGTTCTTCTTCTAAAAGCCTCATTTTTTGAAATTTTAGAGATGATTTTCTTTTAGAAAAAGAAGTTTTTTTGGGAAGTTTTGATTCTAGGTTAAAGGGATTGCTGGGCATGTCATTTTTAAATTCAATCTCACTAATTTCACCCTCTAATTCGGCTTGTCTTAAAGTTGTATTGATTTTGGAGTTAATTGCAGAAAAAGCAAGTAAAATTTTAGTTACTTGTTCGTTCACTTCAACAGCTTTTATTGATGGTATGGAAGACATGTCATACAATCTTAAGGTTTCGTTTAAAAGTAAATTTAAACGGGCATTAAAAGCTGGGGTTTCTAAAATTTCTGGTTTGATACTATCCTTTAAACTTTTGGCCTTATCATTTAACTCATTTGAATTATTGATTGCATCATTGGGAGAAATGGCATTGTATTGATTTAAAAATTCAATTAGATTGTCATATTCCTTCCATTCGTCAATTTTTGATTGATATTTTTTTTGAACAAGTGCTATCTGCTCATGTTTTTGAACGATACTGTAATCGGATTTTTTGACCAATGAATCTTTGCCTGTTTTGGCTTCGTCACAGGAGAAAATTAGCAGCATCAGAAGTGAATAAAAAATAGATTTCATTGAAAAAATTTTCAGCAATTAAAAATACACAAAATCTACTACAAATTACGAACTGACTAGGGACCAAAGTTTTCTGTATATTTTGAGAATATTTCAAAAAATTGTTTATCTATGTATGGTTTTTATGAATAACTAAATTATTTACCTTTGTTTTTATTAAAAGCATAATTACAACATGAGTCAAACAATACTTATTCTAGGTGCATGTGGTCAAATAGGAGGAGAATTAACTGAAAAACTTCGCACTATTTATGGAAGAAATCAAGTTATTGCATCAGATATAAGGAAAGGAAATGCTTGTTTGATGAATTCTGGTCCTTTTGAAATTATTGATGCAACCAATAAAGAAGCCATTTTAACTGTTGTAAAAAAGTATCAGGTAACTCAAGTTTATCTTTTGGCTGCCATCCTTTCTGCCACAGGAGAAACCTATCCTGAAAAAGCATGGAATCTTAACATGACCTCTTTGTTAGCGGTATTAGATATCGCAAAAGAAAAACAGATCAATCAAATCTACTGGCCGAGTTCCATTGCTGTTTTTGGACCAACCACACCTAAAAAAAATAGTCCACAGAAAACCATTATGGAACCTTCTACTGTTTATGGAATTAGTAAGCTGTCAGGAGAATTTTGGTGTCAATATTACCATGATAAGTACGGTGTTGATGTTAGGAGTTTACGATATCCTGGAATTATCAGTTGGAAAAGTAAACCTGGAGGAGGAACCACAGATTATGCTGTTGATATGTTGTTTCAAGCTGTAGAAAAGGGAACTTATGAATGTTTTCTTCATGAAAACACTCGTTTACCGATGATGTATATGGAAGATGCAATCAAAGCAACCATTCAAATTATGCAAGCCAGTCCTGATGATATTAAAGTAAGAACTTCTTATAACTTATCAGCAATAGATTTTACACCAAAAGAATTGGTCAAAGAGATTCAAAAATTGATTCCTAATTTTACGACAAGCTATCAGCTGGATTTCAGGCAAAAAATTGCAGATAGCTGGCCACAAACTATAAATGATAGTCAGGCTAGAAAGGATTGGAAATGGTCACACACTTACAACCTTCCTGAAATGGTTAAAGAGATTATAAGCAATTTACAAGTTCAGAATAATCAACAGTCCTAGATTCCCTGAGGAAATCATATTTTTTATTGATTCATAATTAGCATTGTCTTATTGGAATATGGGGTTATCTTTACAAAATATGTTTAAGGACTTTACATCACTATCAGAACAAGCAAAAGTTTGGATCTATCCGTCGAGTAGAAAATTTTATCCCCAAGAGGTTGAAGAAATTGAAGCAAAAATCAAAAACTTTGTAACCAATTGGAATCCTAAAGATGAAAGTTTTTTGTGCTCATATCAATTTCTCTACAATAGGTTTATCATCATTTCAGTTGAAGAGATGGATTCATCAATTACAAATCAGGAGATGGATCTTTTGGTTCGTTTTATTATGGACCTTCAAAACACCTATAAGGTTCAATTACTTGATCGAATGAATGTCTGTTTTAAACAAGGAAAATATATTCAGTATAAAGAACTCAAAGAATTTAAAAAACTGGTAAAAAATAAAGCTGTCAGTAAGAAAACAGTTTTATTTGATAATTTAATTACTACTAAATTTGACTTTGAAAATTATTGGGAAGTACCCATAGAAGATAGTTGGTACAAACGATTTTTATAATTAATATGAACAGAATTCAATTCCTAATTAGAGGTGGATTTTTTTAATGATTATGAAAATTCCCTCATCATTAAATGAAATAATTTAAGAATTATGCCATTTCTAATTCTTCTATGAATTGAGATATAGATAAGGCATCTTCAACAGAAAATTCACCAATTTTAGTTCTTCTTAATGCTGATAAATGAGCTCCAGAATTCAAAACTTTTCCGAAATCATTGGCTAATGATCGGATGTAAGTTCCTTTGCTACAAACAACTTTAAAGTCTATTGAAGGTATTTTAATCGTTGTGAGTTTAAATTCAGAAATGGAAATTTTTCTGGATTCGATTTCAACTGTTTCTCCTTTTCTGGCCAATTCATACATTCTTTTTCCATCTTTTTTTATGGCAGAAAACAGAGGAGGTTTTTGATTGATTTCTCCGATAAAATTTAGAGTAGCTTTTGTTAACATTTCCTCAGTAATATGTTCAGTAGGATATGTTTTTTCAATGGCTGTTTCTAAATCATAACTTGGTGTTGTTGATCCAAGAGTAAAAGTTCCTGTATATTCTTTTTTTAGTCCCTGATATGTTGCAATATTTTTAGTTTCTTTCCCTGTACAGATTATTAATAGACCCGTAGCTAGAGGATCCAAAGTCCCTGCATGACCCACTTTGATTTTTTTTAAACCAAATTTTTTTTTGATATGCCAACGAATTTTATTGACAGCTTGAAAAGATGTCCATTCCAAAGGTTTGTCAATCAATAAAACCTGTCCATTTAAAAAATTTTCAACAGTCATTTATAATAGGGAATAGGCGATGGCTATCAAACCAATAACAGCACAATAAATTGAAAAATATCTTAGGTTACTTTTTTTAACCAAAGCAATCATCCATTTGCATGCAAGCAATCCAGCTATGAATGCAGTTAAGAATCCTACAATCATAGGGGAAATTTCAATTGATGAAAAATGAATCTCTTTTCCTGAAAGATCTTTGACAACTTTCCCGATGATGATAGGGACTACCATTAAAAATGAAAATTTAGCTGCTTTTGTTCGATCTATCCCTAGCAAAACAGAAGTAGAAATTGTCGCTCCAGATCTTGAAATTCCTGGAAGAATAGCAATGGCCTGAGAGATTCCAACTATCCATGCATTTAAAAAACTGACCTCTTTAAATGTGTCTTTTGCTTTATCAGCTAATAAAAGTAAGAGAGCTGTTACAAACAACATGAGTCCAACTAATAAAATTTGACCATCAAAAAAAGAGGATAACTCATCCTCAAAATAGAGACCAACACAAACAGTAGGAATCATGGAAATAATGATTTTAAGAGAAAATTGAGTTTCTTCATTCCATTGAAATTGAAACAATCCTTTAAGGATTTCTAGAATTTCATCTTTAAAAATCACCAGGGTACTCAATGCAGTTGCAAAATGTAAAATAATGGTAAAAGCCAAACTTTCTTTTGGAAGAGAGTCATCTCCAAGAATTGCTTTTGCCAATTCTAAATGTCCACTCGAGGAAACAGGGAGAAATTCAGTAAGCCCTTGGATGATTCCAAGAATAGCAGCTTCAAATGAATTCATAATTATTTTTTTGGATTTAGTAGTATCGCATAAATCTCAATTCCTAAGCCAATAATTATTAGGGTAGGAGCTAAACGAATTCTTTGAAAATTATAAATTTCTTCATTAAATACATTGGGATCATCGCTTCCACCTCCTGCCATAAAAATAAAACCAAGAGTTATAAAAGCAATACCAATAAACATAAATAAGTAGTTTCTCTTGCCAAAAAGAAAAGAAGGTTGTTTAGAGGATTTTTTTTCTGAATTCATAATATTAATAATAAAGTTCGTCTGTTTGTAAATTTAAAAAACGATTGGTTGCAAGAAAACTACTTAACCATGTGATTAAAAAAGAAATTGTAAATATTCCAAGGCCTATGTAAGCATGTGTTGTATAATCGCTTAATAATTGGAGACTTGGAATTTTTTGATTGATATAATATATCACAAAGGCCAAACCCATCATCGCAATTAAAGCTCCTAAAAAACCCAATCTAATTCCATTCCAAATGAAAGGTTTTCTTATGAAACTTTTGGTTGCTCCCACCATTTGCATTGTTTTAATATTAAATCGTTTAGAATATACTGAAAGTCTGATGGAACTATTAATTAAAACGATGGCAATCAATCCAAAAAAAGCACTAATTACAAACAACCAAAAACTCATTTTTTGAATATTTTTTGTTAAAAAAGTGACCAAGGGCTTGTCATAGGAAACTTCAAAAGAAAAAGCATTTTTTTTCAATTGATTTGAAATTTCCAACATTTTTTCAGGAGTTACAAAATCAGGATTTAAATAAATGTCAATGCTATTTTTTAGCGGATTGGTCCCTAGATAAGTTACAAAATCTTCTCCTAAATCTTTGCTGTAAAATTCAGCAGCTTCTTCTTTTGAGATAAAAACAAGATCTCTGGTGTAGTTTTTGTCCAATAGGTAAGTTCTTAAATCTTCAATTTGTTTTGAAGTGGTATCATTTTTTAAAAACATCGTTATCACTACTTCTTTTTTGAAATAATTGGCAACTTGTTTGGATTTTAAAAGAACAAGTCCCAAAACTCCGACCATAAATAGTACCAGAGAAATACTAATTACTACTGAAAAGTAAGAAGATTGTAAACGGCGTTTTTGATAAGAATCAATTTTTGATGACATGTAACTACTTATAAAATATGACTGCAAGATACAAATTAGCATTCGAATCTGTCTGAATTCTAAAATTCAAAAGATAATTTTATTTACAGACGCTCTTACATCAGAAATTCAGGATTTAAATAAAAAAAACTAATCGATCTCTTGACACAATTCAATCAAAACACCATTGGTAGATTTTGGGTGTAAAAAAGCAACTAATTTGTTGTCAGCACCTTTTTTTGGAGTTTCATTTAAAACTGTAAAACCCTCAGCCTTAAGTCTTGCTATTTCGGAAGTAATGTCAGATACTGCAAAGGCGATGTGATGAATACCTTCTCCCTTTTTTTGTATAAATTTTGCAATTGGGCTTTCGATACTTGTTGCTTCTAATAATTCAATTTTTGTGGGGCCAGATTTAAAAAAAGATGTTTTCACTCCTTCAGAGATGACCTCCTCAATTTTGTAGTGAGATGATCCTAAAAGAGTTGCAAATAATTCATTCGATTTTTTTAGGTCTTTTACAGCAATCCCAATATGTTCAATTTTATCCATTAGTTTAAGTCACAAATTTCTATTCGCTTTAGAATGGAAGCTTTTTTAAAATTCTAAATCCTGAGTTCCTCAAATGTAATGAATGTTTTGTTAATTGTCGTAGATTTGTAGGATGGAAGAAACGAATAGACAACGAAAAATAGCAGGTGTTTTACAAAGAGATTTAGTTGATGTTCTTCAAAAAGCTGCACAAGACGGGATGCAAGGGGTGATCATCTCTGTTTCGAAAGTATCTGTCTCTCCAGATTTGGGCATTGCAAAAGTTTATGTGAGTATTTTCCCTTCACAAAGAAGAGATGATATTCTTAAAGGGATTGCCTCTAATGCTTCGTTAATTCGTCACGAACTTGCAAAAAGAACACGAAATCAATTACGTAGAATGCCAGAATTAATCTTTTTTCAAGATGATTCTTTGGATTATATAGAAGAATTGGATAAATCCCTCAAAGGAGAGGATGAGAATCCAATTCAACATCCAGAGATCTTACCTAGACGAAAAAAACAATAAATTAATTTTTCTTTGAATTTTCCATTTTACATAGCCAAAAGATATTTATTCGCTAAAAGTGGAAACAATGCGATCAATATTATTAGTGGGATTGCATCTCTTGGTGTTATCGTTGGAACAGCTGCTCTATTTATTATTCTATCTGGATTCTCAGGGTTGAGAACTTTTAATTATTCTTTATTAGATATTTCAGATCCTGATATTAAAATTACAGCATCAAAAGGAAAAAGTTTATCCTATGATGATGTTCTGAAAAAGTTGCTAAATAACAATGAAGACATTGATGTTTTTTCAAAAGTAACTGAGGAACGTGTTGTGATAAAATATGGAGAAAAACAACACATCGCTTATGTGAAAGGAGTTGATTACAATTATACTGAGGTAGTCAAATTGGAGGATGCAATTAATATTGGTACATGGATACAAAAAGAATATACAAATACCAGTGTAATAGGAAACAGATTGGCATATAAACTCTCTGTGGGAGTTGGAAGTTTTGAAGAGCCTTTGCAGATTATTGTTCCTAAAAAAGGCACCTTCTTTTTCAACCCTTCACAAAGTTTTAGAAGTATCAAAACCCAAATTGTTGGGGCTTATTTTGGGACTGAAGATTTTGAAAACAAATATGTTTTTGTGTCAAATACTCAAGCCCAACAATTATTAAATTATGATGAAAATCAATTTACAGGCATAGAAATAAAACTCAAACCAGGCATTGATGCAGAAGATTTTGCAAAAGAAGTCCAAAATCAACTTGGCGTCAATTACAAAGTTCAAACAAGAGCTCAGTTAAATGAACTCTTTTACAAAGTGATCAACACAGAAAATTTTATTTCTTACCTTATTTTCACTCTGATTGTTATGATTGCCTTGTTTAATGTTATTGGATCCATCATCATGATCATCATTGATAAAAAGAAAAATCTAAAAACAATTATTAGCCTAGGAGGCTCACTTTCTGATGTGAGAAAAATATTCATAATTCAAGGACTGTTATTAACGACACTATCAATGATTATTGGATTGGTTTTGTCAATATCAATCATCATCATACAACAGCAATTTGAATTGTTTATGATTACTTCAACAATTCCCTATCCTGTAGAATTAAAACTTTTGAATGTGTTGATTGTTGTGGCTACTATTTCAACCTTAGGCTTGATTTCATCTGCTATTGCAAGTAGCAGAATTTCCATGAATTTTATTAGAAAGTAAAACAAACCAATAAATCTTGAGGGTCATTGTAAAGAGGAAGTTCAATCCAATTTTTTGACCCAACTGGTTTATTTTTTTATAATTTTTTGAGAATATACATTCGCTTCTGTATGGATGTGAATAAAATATATTCCAGGTAACAAATTAGAAATATCAATTGTGTCAATTGAATCGAATGGGACCTCAAAAATTCTACCCCTAAGATCTGACACTTTAATTTTTTCAATTTTTATATTTTCGGGTTTATCAAATTTTAAAAGATTTGTAGCTGGATTGGGAAATATATGAATTGTGTTGTTGAAGTGAGTGTGTTCGTCTGTATTCAATATATTTTGGTTTAAAGCCTCATAAACGATCACTGTTTCATTGATCACTGTTCCAAAGCTGTCAATATCAATGATATTGGTTGAGGTTCTGAACACTAGCTGACCAGTGATGTCGTCATAATAATAATAGTTGGTAATACTAGCAGTACCTATATTGATGATGGTTACATTTAGTGAAATATTTAATTGGGTTTTTAATCTAGTTACATTGCCATTATAAGCTCCTGACCCAAAATCATTAAGAGTTAGTGTTCCATAAGCATCAACATCGGTCTCTAATGTTCCGGTAAAAGTTCCACTGATATTGGTACCTTCATATGCTCCACTAAAATTGCCATAAGTGTCGTCAGAATTGGAATAGTTGAAATTTAGAGGGAATGTTCCTAAGGTTGCATTATCAATGAATTCTAAACTTAGATTAGTCCCTTGAGTCACTCCTGTCAAAGAGATTTCATCTGAATCATCTCGAATGAATAACTTATTTTCTATTGGAGGTGTATCAGAAGAAGTAATTGATAAAACTTCGGTAGTGTTCGGATAATCTGATAGTTCTTCTGATGTTGGAGAGGAATTAGTATCGGTATTTGTCCCTACTTGAGACAATGTCGTAAAATTCCATATTAAATCTGATCCTGAAGCGTTTTCGTCAAGCGGATTTGAAGAGTCAATAATAGCATAAATTGTCTCTGTTTGATTGACTAAATTCGATATCGGAGATTGTGAGTATGTTATTGAAAACACAAAAAATAACAATATAAGTACCTGATGGTTCATAATTTTAAATTTAAAAAATAAACAATATATAGTAGGGGAATTATACACACTCAATATAATGATTTGTTTAAAATCAGGCAATCCCTAATAATGATAAAAAAAACCCCATTTTAGCGGGGGTTTTTTTTAATTTCTTAAGGGTTGATTTGTAATCAAATCTATGTATAAGTTGATTTTTTGTTTCAAATCTTTTCTCTCTGAGATAAAATCTAAAAATCCATGTTCTAACACAAATTCTGAACGTTGGAAACCTTCAGGTAAATCTTTACCTGTGGTGTCTCTTACAACTCGCGGTCCAGCAAAAGCAATTAAAGCATTTGGTTCTGCAATATTGATGTCACCTAACATGGCAAAGGATGCTGTTGTACCTCCTGTGGTAGGATCTGTACATAAGGAGATATAAGGAATTTTAGCTTCTGCTAATTGTGCCAATTTTGCTGAGGTTTTTACGAGTTGCATCAATGATAATGATGCTTCCATCATTCTTGCTCCACCTGATTTGGAAACCATTAAAAATGGAATGTTATTTTGAATGGAGTAATCAATTGCTCTTGCAATTTTTTCTCCCACTACACTCCCCATGGAACCTCCAATGAATGAAAAATCCATTACAGCGATCACGATATCTTTATTTAAGGATTTTCCGACTGCAGTTCTGACAGCATCTTTTAAATTTGTTTTTTCTTGTGCGCTTTTTAATCGGTCTTTATATTTTTTTGTGTCTTCAAAATTAAGTGGGTCTTTGGCAGAAATTTCAGGATTCAACTCTGTAAACTGATTATCATCAAAAAGTATTTCAAAATATTCCTTACTTCCAATTCTCACATGATAACCATCCTCTGGACTTACAAATAAATTTTGTTTTAGTTCTTCGGTATTGATTATTTTTCCACTCGGAGTTTTATACCACAAGCCTTTTGGAGTATCTTTTTTAGCTTCTGTAGGTGTTATAATTCCCTTTTCTTTTCTTTTAAACCAAGCCATATACTAAAGTTAGTTTTTGTGTTTTGTAAACATGTAATCTTAAAACTTATATTGACAAATTTAGTGGAATATTATTAAAATAAGCAATAAAAAAATCTGACAAAATTTAAATTAAATACATCAGTATAAATTTTGTCAGATTTTTAGCTAATCTTAAATACGAGTCCTATAGTGTGTCTACATTATTCAGATCCTCAAATGCTTTTTTCAATCTAGCTTTGAAAGTGACCTCACCTTCACGTAACCATTTTCTTGGGTCGTAATATTTTTTATTTGGCTGATCTGCCCCATCAGGATTTCCTATTTGAGTTTCTAAATAATCAGCTTTTCCTTTCATATAATCACGAATTCCTTCAGTAAATGCAAACTGTAAATCTGTGTCAATATTCATTTTAATCACTCCATACCCTATGGATTCTCTTATTTCTTCGATTGTAGATCCCGATCCTCCATGAAATACAAAATCAATGGTATTGTGAGGGACATTGTATTTTTCTGAAATATATTCTTGAGAATTTTTAAGGATTTTTGGCGTCAACTTCACATTTCCTGGCTTGTATACTCCATGAACATTTCCAAAAGCTGCTGCAATTGTAAATTGTGGACTTACTTTCATCAATTCTTCATAAGCATAAGCTACTTCATCTGGCTGTGTATATAATTTTGAAACATCCACATCAGAATTGTCAACTCCATCCTCTTCACCACCAGTAATTCCAAGTTCAATTTCTAATGTCATTCCCATTTTAGACATTCTCTCTAAATAGTTTTTACAAATTTCAATATTTTCTTCGATGGGCTCTTCAGACAAATCAATCATGTGTGAACTATACAATGGTTTTCCTGTTGCTGCAAAATGTTCTTCACTAGCAGTCAGTAAACCATCAATCCACGGTAATAATTTTTTTGCACAATGGTCAGTATGTAAAATTACAGGAACTCCATATGCCTCTGCTAACAAATGAATGTGTTTTGCACCAGCAATTCCACCCATGATGGCTGCTTTTTGATCTTCATTTGATAAACCTTTTCCAGCATTAAATTGAGCACCCCCATTTGAAAACTGAATGATTACAGGAGCATTTAGATCTCTTGCTGTTTCTAATACTGCATTTATTGTGTTAGAACCTACAACATTGACAGCTGGTAATGCAAATGCTTTTTCTTTGGCTAATTTAAAAATGGCTTGGACTTCTTTACCAGTGGCGACACCAGGTTTAATATTGTGACTCATTTTTTTCTATTTAAGATGTTAAAATTAAGTTGGTCAAAAGTAATCAAAATATATCGATACAAATGATTTTTTAGTGAAGATGAACTTAAAAATTATCGAAAACGTTGTAGGAAAAAGTATGGATGGTTTAGAATGGATAATTGATTCCTACATTGTAAACGGCGTTGGAAAAGTTGTAATTTCTAAACCATTTATTTCCCTCTAAATAAGGTTCGTGCATTTTAAACCCTAAATCCAATCTAAAAACTAAAAAATTAAAATCATATCTCAATCCAAAGCCAGATCCAACTGCAATATCTTTGATGGAATTGATTCCGTTAAATTTTGATTTTTCTTCTACAAAAATGGAATTTGTGATGTCCCAAATATTTCCTGCATCAACAAACAAAGCACCCTTAAGGCTTCCAAACATATCAAAACGATATTCGATACTTGTTAAAAACTTTAGACTACCAATGTTATATTCCAATCCAGAATTTCTTCTCCCAGGTCCAAGATCATATGTTTGCCAAGCTCTTATGTCATTTGACCCTCCAGCAAAATAACTTTTAGTGAATGGAATGTCAGAATTGTCATAAGGAATGATTGCTCCAATAAAAGTTCTTAATCCAAATACAGAAGTATCATCTATTTCCCAAAATTTCTTGTATTCTAGATCTGTTTTGAAATATTGAGCCAATGGAATATTGAAAATTGTCTTTCTGTTGTTGCTATTTCTTTTTTGAGAAATTAAACTTCCAATATTTCCGGAATTTGCCAATCTAACTTTGAAAAATGAAAAATTATTATCTCTAAAGTTCGTTTGATTGTTGTAGGTAAAAGAATAAGCAATGGTTGGAATAAGAAAGTCAGAGGTTATGATATTGTATCTGTCTAAAATATTTAAATTGTCTCTAAATGCATCAGGATTGCTCGATTGAAAATTTGTATCCTCAGCAACTGCATTCATAAAATCCAATGCTGCTTCGGCTTTTGTTTCATCATTTGGTAATGGATAGAAAGCTCCATTGTCATAAACTTCAGCCACATTGTTCAGTTTTAGGTATTCAGAATTAAAAATGTCAAAATAATTTCCAATTCTAAGATTTCGAACGTATTGGGTATTGAAGACCTCTAATTGAATGGTTTTTTTTCTGTTGTATTGCCATTTATAGTCTATCAAAGCGGTCAATGTTTGACGATCCAAACCAATGTTTCTTTGTATGCTGGTTCCAAGAGTAAACATTGTTCTTGGGGCCATTTTATTTGAAACTAATTTTTTAATGCCAAATGGAGCTAATAATCTTGGAACTTCTAAAGATAAATCAGCACCGATTTCCCATGAGTTGAAAAAATTCCCCTCTTTGTTTGCATCTTGTGAAGCATTAAAAAAAGAACTCAGAAATGATAATTTAAAAATTTCAGCACCTTTAAACGTATTTCTATTCAAAATTGAGAATTTTCCAGAAACACCTAGATCTCTTATGTTAGAATGTGTGAGTTCTGTTTCAATGTCCAAGCTAAACTTTTCCAAAGGAGTAAGAAAAATATTCACATCTAGTTGGTTGTCAACTTGTTCAATGGTATCGTATTGAATATTGATTATTTTAAAATTCCGTAATGATTTTAATTGTTTTCTTGTAAGATTTCTTAAAGAATCAGAATATACCTCGCTGGGTTTGATAAAAATAGATTCAGAAAGTAATTTTGGATTGTATTTTATTTTTTTGTTTGCAAAGAAAGAAACGCCTTCATAGCGAATAGAATCTTGAGGAGGATTTTTTTTATTTTGAAAAGAATAATCGGTAAATACGTTTACATCTCTAATTTTTTGAATTTTATAAGGTCTTAAAACATAGGTTCCGTCACTTTTAAAAATCCGTGACTTATCAAAAATAACTAGGTCAACATTAGTTTTATAATTATTGGTACTTGTGGAATCTATTTCATAATATCCTAGGTCATTTTCAGTGAAGTGGTAGACTCCATTGTTTCTGAAAAGTTTTGTAATTCGTTGAGCTTCTTTGATGAAATTATTTTCAATAAACTGATCTCCCTTTTTTAAGAAAGAGAATTTTTTTTCAGATTGATACAATGAGTCTAAGATGGGTGATTTTATATCTGTTTTGATGCGATCTATAAACGTTGGTCTTCCAGTAACAATAGAATATGTAATCGCTCCTTTTTTATTCTTTTGAAGTTCTTTTTTTGAATCAGTTTTTACCCTAAAATATCCGTTTGTCTTGTAGTAAGCAGTCAAGTTTTTTAGGGTTCTTTCTATTTTTTTATCATCAATGATTACAGGAGCCTCACCATTTCTCAAAAACCAATTATTGAGTCCTATCATACTGTTGGCATAAGAGATGCTTTGTTTTTCTGAAAAAATATTTTTTATAAACCGATATGTTTTTGGTTTTTTCTTTCCCCACTCAGAAGCTTTATCGGGTTTGGTATTGTCTCCCAAGTTGTAAAAAAATAAGGAAAGTGGTAAGCCGAGTGTTTTGCTATTCGGTTTTTGAATTAGTAATTCATTTAATTCTTTATTCTTACTTTTTCTTTCATTGACAAGAATTGTATTTTGGATCAACAAATATTCATTGTCTTTGACACTCTTTACTGAGTTACAAGCATTTATTAATAAAAATAATAGCAGAAGAATAAAGATTTTTTTCATCAAATGTATTCGTTATACAAATTCAAAAATACTATTTTTGAAGACTTTATGAAGATAAAACTTTTTAGAGGTTTTTACCTTAACAACTAATCTCGACTTTTTGGTTTGATTTGTTGATATTATTACCTAAGGTTAATCAATTATACTAATGAAATGAATCTCTCAAATCATCATTACAAACTTATAACAAGTTTAAAACAAAAAAAGTATCGACAAAAGCATAAATTATTTATTGTCGAAGGGGTTAAAGTTGTGGATGAGTTTTTAAATTCTTCATATGAATTGGAGTGTTTGTTTGGAACAGACAATCATTTTTCACATGTAGATTCCTTTGTTGAAATTTCTGAGCGGGAATTAAAAAAAATGAGTTCTTTAAAAACACCAAACAAGGTCCTTGCCTTATTTAAAATACCAGAAAACAAGTTAAAAGCCTCTACAGGCTTAGTTGTAGCGCTTGATGGGATCAATAACCCTGGAAACCTCGGTACGATTATTCGCTTATGTGATTGGTTTGGAGTTGACCAACTTATTTGTTCCAATGATACGGTTGATTGTTACAATTCCAAAGTGGTTCAAGCAAGTATGGGTTCATTGCCCAGAGTCGCAATATCTTATACAGATCTTCATCAATATTTAAAAAGTGTCACTCTGCCAACATTTATTGCTGATATGGAGGGAAACAACATATATCGTACAAAACTTTCTTCTTCAGCGGTTTTAGTGATGGGTAATGAATCTAATGGGATCTCTGATTCCATAAGAAAGATTGTAGATACAAAAATTTCAATTCCAAGATTTGGAAATTTTCAACAAACAGAGAGCTTAAATGTTGCAACAGCAACTGCTATTTTATTGAGTGAGTTTAGACGATAAATTTATTCAAAAGCAAGGCTAAGAAATACACCTCTTGTCGAAAAAACATCAATTGGAGATGTCCATGGGCTATCCATATTGTTGTCATCGACTAGTTCTCGATTCATCGCAAAAACACCTCGAATTGATGGAGAGAATTTAAAAAAGTACAAGTAGATATCGATCCCTATCCCAACTTCATACATAAAATTGCTGGTTTTCATTCTGAATTCTCCACTATAATTATCATTAGAATTGTCTTGATTGCTAGAAAAATTATGATCATAAGAAATACCTGCTAAAACGTATGGTCTTACATTATTCCATCGATCTGTACTTAATTTTAAAACCAAAGGAAGGTGTAGATATGTCGTCCCAATTTCTCTGACGCTATCTCTACTTGATAAAAGAGCTGGACTATTGTTGTAATAAATCGTCTTGGAATTACTCATCAAACCAGGTTCAAAACGTAAATTTAAATTTTTATGCAATCGTAAATCGGCAATTAAACCTACATTAAATCCAGACGTTGGTTTTATTTCTATGTTGGTTGATGGGAAATTGCTCTCTCTGTAATTTACTTTAAAATCATTTTGATTGATACCCAAGTAGAAACCATAATGAATTCTAGGTTTATCAAAAGTTGGAAGATTGTCTACTTTTCTCCTTTGTTGAGAGAAAATAGGAGTAATCACTATGAAACAAATGATGTATAAGAATAGTTTGTTCATCTTACTTTGAAGCGATATAAATAGTTGCTACCCCGAATGTAAGGGGTGTATATTTTGTATTAATAAACCCATTTTTTTTCAAAATATTGTCGAAATTTTTACCAAAGGGAAAATAATTAGCAGATTCAGAAAGATAAGAATAAGCTGTTTTGTCTTTAGAAAGTAATTTGCCGATTAACGGTAATATGAATGAAGTGTAGATTTTATACCCTTGCTTAAAAGGAAATTTTGTTGGATTTGATGTTTCCAAAATGACCAATGTTCCTGATGGTTTTAAGACCCTTTTTATCTCAGTCAAGCCTTTGTCTAAATTGGCAAAGTTCCTAACACCAAAAGAGACAGTAATTGCATCAAAAGTATCGTCTTTAAAAGGCATATCCTCTGAATCACCAACAATCATTTCTATGGTATCACATAACTGAGCCTTGGCAATTTTCTGTTTACCAACAGACAACATCCCTTCAGAAATATCCAACCCAACAATTTTTTTGGGGTTTAATTTTGACATCATTAATGCCAAATCTCCAGTACCTGTTGCAATATCTAATATGCTTTGTGGATTATTGTTAGAAACAATTTTTACTACTTTTTTTCTCCAACTTACATCAATTCCAAATGAAATTACTCGGTTCAGACCATCATAATCTTTTGAAATATTATTAAACATTGTGGCGACTTGTTCTTTTTTTCCAAGAGCAGAATCTTTATATGGTTTGATAATTTTTGACATCTGTATTTATCCGTTGATAGCTACAACTTCGTTGATTTTATTGGGAAGCATTTCTTTAAGCATAGTTTCAATACCATTTTTCAAAGTAACGGTAGAGGAAGGACATCCGCTGCAAGCTCCTTGAAGAATTACAGAAACGACCTTGCTTTCTTCATCGTAGGCCTGAAAAGCGATATTCCCACCATCTGCAGCTACTGCTGGACGAATGTATTCCTCTAAAATTGCAACAATTTCTTTCTCTGTACCTTCCAAGTTTGAAATTGCCATGTTTTCATTCTCCTCTTTTTTGATTGACAATTCTGTCTTTGGGAGCTCACTAATGATTGGTTTATTTTCCTGTAAATATGTACTGATAAAGTTTCTCAATTCAGCATAGACATCAGTCCATTCAACTATGTCAAACTTTGCAATTGAAATGTAATTTTCTGAAATAAAAACACCACTCACAAAAGGAAAGCTGAATAAGGATTTAGCCAGGGGAGAGGATTTACTTGCTTCTTCAATATTTTGATATTCTACATCGACTTGAGTGAGTGCTTTATTTGTTCCAAATTTCATTACACTCGGGTTTGGAGTCGCCTCAGCATATACCTCTATGGGTTCTTTTTTTAAGGAATTCTCGATCTCTTTTACAGCAATATTCCCTGCATTAAAATAAGACTCAATTTGTTCTCTAACTTCTTCTTGAACCTCTTCCCATTGAACGATATCGTATCTTTGTATCGCAATGAAATTAGCGGTTATAAATATTTTTTTAACAAAAGGAAGATAAAATAATTGTTGCGCTAGAGGAGCGTTTTTTGCTTCGTCTATATTATTGAATTCAAAACTACCTCCATTGATTAAAATTTGGTTACTTACAAATTTTAAAATTGTTTCATTGTTGGTTTGTTGTATCGTGATTGTGTGTGAACCCATTATTTTGTACTAATCATAAAGAATTGCAAAATTAAGGCAAAAAACTGAATAGAATTGTTAATTAGGGTTTAAAATACAGATGTTCAATAATTTTGATTAACGATCTCGTCAACTCTTATAAGCGAAATGAAAAACCTGCAGAGATGTTGTTATTGGAGATGTCCAATTCAGCTGCTTGTACTTGATTGTATTGGGGATAAAAATTATAAGACGAGGTTTTATTTCCTGATGTATAAGCAAGATTGAATTTCACATTTCCAAAATTATAGCCTAATCCCAAAGAAAACAGTTGTAAATCATCTGATTCAATCGCATTGATATCTGGACTTTGCTCAAATCTGTAGCCTCCTCGGATGCTTAAATTTTTGATTCTCCATTCTGATCCAACATTCAATAAATTTGTATTTCTTAATCTGTTATCGAAGAATAAATTTTCTTGAGAAAAATCATCTCCTGATAAATTTAACCCTTTGTAATTTTTGGATGAATAATCAATGCTGACCAATCCATGTTTCCCAAAAATGATTGCAGCACTTGCTGTCACTCTTCCAGGGGTTCTCAATTTGTAAAAAAGTTCTTGAAACGGAAGATTTCCGCCAAAAGTATTGTCATAAACGGATGAATTATTACTCACTTCAATTTGTGTGTCTCCAAAAAAACCATCATTATTGATGATGTTTGTATTTTCAATAATTTCTGTAAACCAAGTTGGAGATTGGTAGCTTAGGCCAAGACGAAAACCATTGGTTGGTTTGTAGATAACTCCAGCACTTAAAGAAAATCCAACACCTGTTGTCAAATTTTCCTGATAAAATCTTGCATCCAATCTATTGCCATTACCATCGTTATTGGTTTCTCTTAGAATGCTTTGTTGACTAAAATTAAGATCATAAAAATTAAGTCCTGCTCCAAGATGTAATTTTTCCTCATAAACTCCTGAAAAACTAAAACTTAATTCTAAAAAATCACCATTATAAAAATTAGAAAACTGTTGATTTTCTGCATTTTCATAATCGATTAGAGGGTCATTATTATCTAATGGAAAATTGATAAAAGAGGCAAAGTTACTGTTCCCTTTTGCGATGAATGAATTTTCAAAATCTGCTAAAATTCTATAATTAACACCTAGAGCCAATTTACTCCATTGATCGTTTGAATAATTGTCAAATGTAAATACAGCTCCCGCATTTGAAACATTAAAATAATCTTCTTGTGTAGTCACAGAGTTTCCATAATATTTTGAAGAAAAACTTGTATTTCTATTTTGAAAAGTAAGAGCAGCATTGTTTCCATTAAAAATAGAGATTCCAGCAGGATTGATTGTCATTGCAGATACATCTCCTCCTACAGCTCCAAAAGCACCTGCCATGGCAACAAATCTTGCACTTCCATTTCCATCATTTCTAGAGAATAAAAGTGATAAATCTTCATAGCCTAAGGCTTGAGCATAGGATGCCAGGTTCACTGCAGCAAAAGCTACAATAAAGAATTTTTTTTTCATGTTTCTTGATTAATGAGTTATTGTCTCCTTGAAGAGCCTCCTCTTGAACTACCTCTAGAGGAGCTACTGCTTCTTGAAGGACTGCTTCGTTGAATGCTGCTACCCCGAGACCTAGACATATTCATGCTTCTTGATGGACTAGATCTTCTAACAGATGTATTTCGTTGAGGGGAAGTGCTTCTGCTATTTGTATTTCTACTCTTATAGTTAGATCTTGATTGTATACTAGATCTAACATTAGATTTTTTGTCATTAATGGCACCAACGCGTCTACTTCTTGATGGGACATTATCGGGTTTATTGTAAACCTTAATTTTGCTCTTATCAATCCTTAGATTGCTAGCTAAGTTATCAAGATCTATATCTCTAACAGGTCTGTTATTTCTTCTGCCGTTTGTAAAATTAACTCTTCTGTTAGATGAAGTTGTTGCCCTTCTAGATATTCTATTGGCTCCATTTCTGTTGTATGCACTGTAATAATTAGCCCTTCTTCCGTAATTGTAATTTCTCAAGCGATTGAGGCCAAAACCATTGCCATAATAATTCCCCCATCCCATGAGTCCATATCTTGGGATTCCATAATAATAAGGGTTGTAAAATGGGCCAAAACCATTGTAAAACGGGTTCATGAAATATCCATAACCGCCCCAATAGTAAGGATATCCCCATCTATTTCTCCAACCAAATCTCAACGATCTTGAGTACCAAGGATTGAGATAGCCAAAACTTAGATATGGATCATAATAATTCCAATAGTTGTTCCAAAGAAAGCCATCATTGATTAAATTAATGTTGACAACAACATCTTCACTATCATTATATCCCCAAGAACTGTTTGGATTGTAACCTTCAGAATTAGATGTAATGGCTGAGAGAGTATCATTGCTATTGATAGAATTGTAAGTTTCAATATCAGTCAAAATATCTGTTCCGTTGATCAGATCAATTCTCTCCAATTCTTGAGTAAAATAATCGTTTTCATATTCCTGATAATCTTTGTTATTGACTAAAATAACTTTGTTTCCTCTAGTTTCAGAGGAATAAATACCATCGTTATCTGGCACACCTTGATAAATAGTACAAGATGTAGTAAAAGCAATCATTAGAAAATAAAAAAGAACGGTTGAGAACGATTTGTATGTGTAATTTAATTTCATAATGGTTGTTTTAAATTGAAAAAACTTATGAATGAGAGATAAAAATAAAAAAATGAAACTATCTATGCTTAAAATGACTTAGTTTTGCTTTCGTATTTTTACAGTCAAACAAATTTACTATAAATTTATAACTAATATTTAACAATATCTGTGCCAAAGTTCGGATTATGAGTAAGAAGTTAACAAAGAGATCGGAAGATTATTCCAAATGGTATAATGAAATAATTCTAAAAGCTGATTTAGCAGAAAATTCTGCGGTGAGAGGATGTATGGTTATCAAGCCCTATGGATTTGCCATTTGGGAGAACATGCAAGCAGAGTTGGATAGAATGTTTAAAGAAACAGGTCATCAAAATGCTTATTTTCCACTATTTGTTCCCAAAAGTTTATTTGAAGCTGAAGAAAAAAATGCAGAAGGTTTTGCCAAAGAATGTGCAGTCGTTACTCACTACAGGCTTCAGAGCGATCCAGAAAATGAAAATAAGTTACGTGTAGATCCTCAAGCAAAGCTCGAAGAAGAATTAATTGTAAGACCCACATCAGAGGCCATCATTTGGAATACTTATAAAGGTTGGATTCAATCTTATAGAGATTTGCCATTACTAATCAATCAATGGGCAAACGTAGTTCGTTGGGAAATGAGAACAAGATTGTTTTTAAGAACAGCTGAGTTTTTATGGCAAGAGGGACATACGGCGCACTCAACAAAAAAAGAGGCTCTTACTGAGGCAAAGTTAATGCAAGATGTTTATGCAAAATTTGCTGAAAAATATATGGCGATGCCAGTTGTGAAAGGCTTTAAAACCGAAAGTGAACGTTTTGCGGGAGCAGAAGACACTTATACCATCGAGGCACTTATGCAAGATGGAAAAGCACTGCAAGCAGGAACCTCTCACTTTTTAGGTCAAAATTTCGCCAAAGCCTTTGATGTCAAATACACTTCAAAAGAAGGGAAGCAAGAGTATGTATGGGCTACGTCATGGGGGGTGTCTACAAGACTTATAGGAGGTTTAATAATGACACATTCTGATGACTTTGGATTGGTATTACCTCCAAAATTAGCTCCAATACAAGTGGTTATTGTCCCAATTTACAAAGGAGAAGATCAATTGGCTTTGATTTCAGAGAAGGCTTCAGGTATTCTGTCAGCTCTTAGATCTAAAGGAATTTCAGTAAAATTTGACGATAGAGATACTTTTAGACCTGGTGCTAAATTTGCCGAATATGAATTGAAAGGTGTCCCTGTTAGAATTGCCATTGGAAATCGAGATCTAGAAAACAATACTTTAGAGATTGCAAGACGTGACACTCTAGAAAAACAAACAGTGTCTCAAGATCATGTAGTTGATTTTGTAGAAAATCTACTGGAAGAAATTCAAGAAAATTTATTCAATAAAGCCCTTTCTTATAGAAATAACCATATAACTGAGGTCAATTCTTTCGAGGAATTTAAGCAGGTAATTTCCCAAAAAGGAGGCTTTGTCTCAGCTCATTGGGATGGGACGAGTGAAACAGAAGATAAGATCAAAGAATTAACAAAAGCCACCATTAGATGCATTCCTAATAATGCTGAAGAATCATCAGGTTTTTGTGTGTTAACAGGCAAAGAATCTACTAGAAGAGTCTTGTTTGCAAAGGCCTATTAAAATTTAAAAAAAATATTGCAGAGTTTTAAAAACGTTGTATATTTGCATCCGCAAAGTCGGATTTATTTTTGAGTTTGTGCAAAATGGTCCGTTCGTCTAGGGGTTAGGACGCCAGGTTTTCATCCTGGTAACACGGGTTCGATTCCCGTACGGACTACAAAAGTTTATTAATACTAGAAATAATATTATGGCAAATCATAAGTCAGCATTAAAAAGAATAAGAAGTAACGAATCTAAAAGATTGCGTAACAAATACCAGCATAAAACAACGCGTAATGCTGTGAGAGATTTACGAGCTACTTCTGATAAAAAAGAAGCTCAAACGAAATTAACAAATGTAATTTCGTTGTTGGATAAGCTTGCCAAAAATAATATCATTCACAAGAACAAAGCTGCAAACTTAAAGTCTAAATTGACCAAGCAAGTAGCGGCACTATAAAAAATATTTGCATTTAAAAAAAAACCTTTGATGTTCTGATCAAAGGTTTTTTTTTGCCCAATTTTTACCACCAATCATAACTTTTTTGTGAGTCTAATTTTATAAAAATAAAGAGAAGGAGCGTAAATCCCCACAAAGAAGATCCTCCATAACTTATGAAGGGTAAAGGGATCCCTATTGTTGGTAGAAGACCGATGACCATTCCTATATTCACAATCAGATGAAAAAATAATATAGAGGCAACACCATATCCGTAAATTCGTCCAAATTTATTAGCATGTTTTTCTGCTCGGTTTAGGATTCGAAAGAGAAGCGCGATAAAAAGAAGAATGAGCAAGCTAGAACCCACAAATCCCCACTCCTCTCCAACCACACTGAAGATATAATCTGTGTCTTGTTCTGGAACGAAATTACCTTGGGTTTTATCACCTTCTAAATACCCCTTGCCCCAAAATTTTCCTGAACTAATTGTTTGTAAAGATTGTGTAGAGTTGTATCCTATTTGTTGAGTGTCGGAAGTTCTTCCTAAAAGGACTTCAAATCGATCCCTTTGATGCTTCTTTAAAATATGATTGTAAGCGTAATCAGCAGAAAAGATAAAGATTGAAGAAAGACTGTAAATCAATACAATTGTTAGCCAATTAAATCTTAAAAAGTGTTTTATTTTAAAGAGTTTATAAATAAAATAAACAGATATTATCGAGAATAAGAAAATGATCGTTGTTTTTACTCCTAACAATATGGTAAGGATGAATAATACAATAGATGCTAGACCTAAAAGAATATAAGCTAATGTCAATCCCTCTCTATTCAAAACGAAAAAAAAGCCAAAATAAATAAGGGCAGAACCTGGATCGTGAAGCGCAATCAAGAAAGCAGGTAAAAAAATAATGATGAGTGCCTTTAATTGATTTTTTATCAAGCTTAAGTTGTAATTTCTGTTGCTCATTAAATTTGCCAATGCCAGTGCTGTAATTGCTTTAGCAAATTCAGAGGGTTGGATACTCGCAACTCCAAAACTATACCAGGATTTTGCTCCGTTAATCTCCTTTCCAAAAATAAAAAGTCCGATCAACGATAGTAGCGAAATGATGTAAAAAATACTTGAAAATTGTTCGAAAAATTTAGCATTGAGGAACAAAATTAAAATGATTAGTGGGATGCTTAATAAAATCCAAAGAAGTTGTTTCCCATGTTTGGTAGAAAAATCTAATAGTTGGGTGTTTTCTTCTGTATATGAAGTTGCATAAATATTTAACCAACCAAAACCAACCAATACAACAAAAAGAAGTACTAGCGTCCAATCAATACCAAAAAAAATAGTTGTTTTTTCCTGTCTCAATTTTTTCTTAATCTAGAGTTTGTCTATCATAAATCGAATATAAATCTTTTTTTATCATCATATCTTCCATCCATTTTCTTTTGACTTTTCCGGTTAAATATTTTTCGATTAAAAGACTGGTAATCGGTGCTGCTACTGTAGCTCCATAACCACCATTTTCAATAAATACAGCAATTGCAATTTTGGGATTCTCTTTTGGTGCAAAGGCAACCAGAATGGAATGATCTGTTAATTGAATTTTTTTTCCATTAACTCTGGTAAAATTTTCTGCGGTTCCTGTTTTACCTACCATGTCAATTCCATCGATATTTACCCAACTCGCAGTTCCAGATTTAAATACTTCGTGCATGCCTTCTATGATGGGTTCAAAATGTTTTTTGTCAATGCTGGTATATTTAGGGATGGTATAAGCAGAATCTGTGATTGCTTTGTTGTCTATTTTTTTGACAATATGTGGGGTATAGAAATATCCTCTATTGGCAATTGCTGAGGTAATATTAGCCAGTTGAATCGGTGTCGTCAGTAATTCTCCTTGTCCAATAGCATTTGAGATATTTGTAGAAGCACTCCATTTGTAGGGGTACATTCTACTATAGTAGTCCCCGTTTGGGACAAATCCTCTTTGGCCAAAAGGTAAATCATATCCCAAATAATTCCCTAATCCAAAACTTTTCACATGCTCACTCCAGTGATTCAATCCTTCTTCAGGATGATTGTTTTTTTCAACAATTCTCTTATAGGTATTTGCAAAATAACTGTTACAAGATTTTGATATCGCCGTATTCAATCGAATGGGTTCGCCATATATATCACAGTGACAACCCATGAACTCATGCTTTCTTTTTCCATATTGATATCCATTATAACAATAGAAATGAGTATGCTCATCAATGACACCCTCCTGAAGTCCAATTAGCGCATTGATCAATTTAAATGGCGATCCTGGAGGATAATTGAATTGAAGACCTCTGTCCATCATTGGTTTGTTTATGGAGTCACCAAAGAGTTCCACAGAATTTTTAGAACGAGCTCTTCCCACCAATCGGTTAGGATCATAACTAGGGGAAGTAATCAAACTTAAAATCTCACCAGTGCTAGGTTCTATGGCAACAATCCCCCCTCTTTTACCTTGCATTAAAAGTTCTCCGTATTGTTGAAGTTTGCTGTCAATCGTTATGGTCAAGTCCTTACCATTGATGGTTTCAGAGTCATAAATTCCTTCTTTGAAAGGGCCCATAATTTTGTTAAGCCGATCTCTATGCAAATGTTTTTTTCCTTTCACACCTCGAAGCACATTTTCATATTGTTTTTCAATACCCCATGCACCAATCAATTCCCCCTGTTCATAATAAGCATCTTTTTTAGCAGTTTCTTCGTTTACCTCACTGATATAGCCAAGAATATTGGCAGCAGATTTCAAAGGATAGTTTCTAATGATTCTTTTCTGAATGTAGAATCCTTCAAACTTGTGAAGTTTTTCTTGTAAAAAAGCAAAGTCCTCTTTGGCTAGTTGCTTTAAAAAAACAGAGGCTAACCAAGGAGCATATTTTTCTGCTTTTTTATATCGTTTTAAAAAATCCTTTTTGGTAATTTTTAATAGAGAACAAAATTCTAAGGTATCGATGGTTTTTACTTCATTCGGAACAACCATCACATCATATGAAAGCTGATTCGCAACTAAAAGTTCTCCATTTCGGTCATAGATGTATCCTCTTTCAGGAAAATCATATGTTATTTTTACTGCAGAGGTTTTTACAGGATTGAATTCACGTCCTTTCACAATCTGTAATTGATACAATCTACCAATGTAGATCAGACCAACCAATGAGATTAAAAAGTATAGTAAAAAACGTCTTTTCATTTTTTAATTGAGCTGTTTTCTTTGAAAAAGAGATGAACCGAAAAAATAAAGTAATAGTGTAAAAGTACTTGAATAGAGTGTGTGTAATATTACTAAACCAATATTTTCAAAGCTAAAGTTATCTAAAAAAATCAAAATAAAATGATGAATCACTGTTAAAGTAGTAACATAATTAAATACCTGTCCAAAGGGTTCAGATTGGAGGTTAAATAATAGGAAATCTATGTTCGTTTTTTTGAAAAACAATTTGATGAAAAATAAACGTAAATAAGCGACAAATAAAAGTGAAAATGCATGAACTCCGCCGGTATCCGTAAAAAAATCGAGGGTTAAACCATACAAAAAAGAGAAGAACAATACGATAAATCGATTTTTGAACAAAGGGAAGATAAATATGAAAGAAACGTATAAATATGGATTGATTGCACCTGAAAAATTGATGTTATTGAATACTAAAATCTGCAAAAGAAGTAGTAATACTGCCCAAAGAAATACGCTCAAGTTATTCATTACTCATATTTTCTAGTTTTTTAATCTCATCCTTGTCAAAATCTTTGATGACATAAATGTTTTTTAAATTACTCATGTCATTAAAAAGTTCAATATCAATGACTCTTTTGATACTTGATTTTTGTTCAATATCAATAACTTTTCCTATGGGAATACCTTTGGGGAAAATTGAAGATCTACCTCCTGTGATGATGGTATCACCCTTGCTTACATTGGCTTGTCTTGGAATATCTAATAATTGAACGGTGTTGTAATCCATTCCATTCCATTCCAGGCTCCCAAAATGATTGGAATTTTTCAATTTTGCATTGATCTTACTGTTCTTATTTAAAATAGACTGAACCCTAGAATAATTAGTTGAAATTATTTCTGTAACTCCAATGATTCCTTTGTGATTGACGACCGCCATTTCACTTTGAATGCTGTCTTTTTTGCCCAAATCAATCAATAAAAAATTATAATTATTAGAAAATTGATTTTTCTCTATTTGACCACTGATGTATGAAAATCGCTGCTTGATAAGCGTACTATCGATTGTTTTTGAGCGGCTTATTGAGTCTAAAATATGTTCAATTCGGGTGTTTTTATTTTTAAGAATTAGATTTTCATGTATGAGTTTTGTATTCTCTTTTTTTAAATAAAAATAATCACTGATTGATGTTACTTTGTTGAAAAAACCTCCTGTAATTGAATTGGTAGAATTGACAAACTTACTTCTGTGAAAACTTCGATTGTTCAGGATTAAATAAAGTGCAAAAAACTCTAAGAATAAAAAAAACAAAAAAAATCGGTACCTCTGAATAAAATAAATAAGTCGTTGCATAAGAAGTAAAGATGCCTTTGGTTTATTTCATTAAGATACTTTTGTATTTGTCCAACTCTTTTAATGCAATTCCTGTTCCCCTTACAACAGCTCTAAGAGGATCTTCTGAGATGTATACTGGTAAATCTGTTTTTCTGGAAAGCCGTTTGTCTAAACCTCTCAACATTGAGCCCCCACCGGCTAAATAAATTCCTGTATTGTAAATATCAGCAGCTAATTCTGGGGGTGTTTTAGATAAAGTTTCCATAACCGCATCTTCAATTCTTAAGATGGATTTATCCAATGCTTTTGCAATCTCTCGATACGAAATTTGAACCTGTTTTGGTTTGCCACTCAATAAATCTCTACCTTGAACTAACATGTCTTCAGGTGGGTTTTCTAAATCTTCGGTAGCTGCACCAATATTAATTTTAACTTTTTCAGCGGTTGTTTCACCAACGTATAAGTTGTGCTGTGTTCTCATGTAATACATGATGTCATTGGTAAATAAGTCACCAGCAACTTTTACAGATTGGTCACAAACAATTCCAGCAAGAGCTATGACGGCAATTTCTGTTGTTCCCCCACCAATATCAATGATCATATTTCCTTTAGGTTCCATGATGTCTATTCCTACACCAATCGCGGCAGCCATTGGTTCAAAAATGAGGTAAATCTCCTTGGCATTCATATGCCTAGCAGAATCTTGTACAGCTCTTTTTTCCACTTCGGTAATCCCGGAGGGGATACAAATAATCATCCTTAAAGCAGGAGGAAATAACTTCTTTTTTATTGCTGGGATTTTCTTTACAAATTCCTTAATCATTTCCTCTGAGGCTTGAAAATCAGCAATAACACCGTCTTTTAATGGACGAATGGTTTTGATGTTTTCATGAGTTTTACCTTGCATTAAACTAGCCTCTTGCCCCGTGGCAATTATCTTACCGGATGTTCGATTTCTTGCCACAATAGAGGGACTATCAATCACAACTTTACCATTGTGAATAATTAGTGTATTTGCCGTTCCTAAATCAATGGCAATGTCCTCAGTCATGAAATCAAAAAAGCCCATAAAAATGTTTTAATTCTAAAAATTGAAAAGTACTCTTACAAATCTAGTAAAAATAACCTAGTAATCAAGTTGATTTTTAATGTTTAAAATGTCTAATTCCAGTAAAAACCATTGAAACATTGTTTTTATCACAATAATCAATACTCAATTGATCTTTAATAGAGCCTCCAGGCTGAATTACGCTACCTACTCCTGCTTTATTAGCAATTTCTACACAATCAGGGAAAGGGAAAAAAGCATCACTTGCCATGACTGCTCCATTTAGGTCAAAGCCAAAATTTGTGGCTTTTTCTATGGCTTGTCTCAATGCATCCACTCGACTGGTTTGTCCTGTTCCACTCGCAAACAATTGCTTATCTTTTACTAAGACAATGGTGTTGGATTTTGTGTGTTTGCATATTTTGGAAGCAAATAACAAGTCTTCCAATTCTTTTTCAGAAGGTTTTTTGCTTGTAGCAAATTTCAGATCTTCTAGGCAATCAGTTTTAAAATCTTTATCTTGAACTAATAAGCCGTTTAAAGAAGTTCTTACAAGTTGATTAGGTAATTCAACTTCTTTTTGAATTAATAAAACTCTGTTCTTTTTTTCTTTTAAAATGATCAAAGCATCTTCATCAAAAGAAGGAGCTATCACAACTTCGCAAAACAGGGTATGAATTTTTTCGGCAGTAGTTTTATCAATATTGGTATTTGCAATCAAAATTCCTCCAAATGCAGAAACAGGATCACCAGCCAATGCATCAACATAGGCTTGAGAAATTGTTTTTCTTTGAGCAAAACCACATGCATTGTTGTGTTTTAAAATAGCAAAAGTTGGAGCCTCATTAGAAAACTCATTCATCAAATTTACGGCTGCATCTATGTCCAATAGATTGTTATAACTCAATTCTTTTCCATGAAGTTTGTCAAACATCGCATCTAAATCTCCAAAGAAATATCCTTTTTGATGAGGATTTTCTCCATAACGCAAAGTTTTAGAAACTTTTTCACTGGCCTTATATACAACTTCATCTTCATTGAAATAATTAAAGATTGCGGTATCGTAGTGAGAGGAAATATTGAAAGATTTGGCAGCGAATTTTTTTCTATCAGAAAGAGCAGTCGATCCTTCTCCTTTTTCGTAAAGTTCTAAAAATTCATCATACTGATCCATGGATGAAACAGTAAACGTATCCTTGAAATTCTTTGCAGCTGCTCTAATGAGTGAAATACCACCGATATCAATCTTTTCAACAATCTCTTGTTCAGTTCCTCCTGAGGCAACTGTTTTCTCAAAAGGATACAGATCTACAATGACCAAATCAATTTGAGGAATTTGAAATTCTTCCATTTCTTTAAGATCGGACTCATTTTCAGATCTATTAAGAATGCCTCCAAACACTTTTGGATGTAATGTTTTAACTCTTCCTCCTAAGATTGAAGGATACGAGGTGATGTCTTCTACTGCAGTAACAGGGATTTCTAATTGACGTATAAATTTTTTAGTCCCACCTGTAGAATATAGAGTTACATTGTTTTTGTGAAGTGCTTCTACAATTGGTTTTAAACCGTCTTTATGGAAAACCGATATGAGTGCAGATTTAATGGTTTTTTTATCGCTCATTTTTTTGCTTAATTAAGCAAACAAATCTAATAAATGTCTGTTGTTAAAACAATAAAATTATTACCTGAAATCAAGAAACTTATTCTGAATTTGTGAACAAAATTCTATTCAGAATTTTTGAATAAATTTTGTGTAACTATTTAATTAGATTAGCAACCTTTGAACAAACAAATTCTAGCAATTCTTCATCATCGTTACTAAAAGGATGAAGTGTATGAGAATCAATATCAATTTGACCAATATTTTCACCATTGACCAATATTGGAATCACAATTTCAGACTTGACCTTCCAGTTACAAGAAAGATAATTACTTTGCTCAGCAACATCCTGAACAATAAAATTCTCATTGCTAACAGCTACTTGTCCACAGATTCCTTTCCCAAAAGGAATGATCGTATGATCAGTAGGTTCACCGGCAAATTCTGCTAATTTTAATTCTTCTTTATCACCATTCCTAAAGTAAAATCCTACCCAATCATAATAGGATATTTCATTTTCCAAAAAGTCACAAATACCTTGTCGCTTTTGAGGTATAGATTTGTCAGATGAGACAATTTCTTCAATGGTATTCTTGATTTTGTTGAGATTCATATGTAGTAATTGTTTGTTTTTGAAATCAGAACAAAATTAAGTTAAATTTTCTATGAAAACTCAAATTAAAAGTTCTTTATCAAGGTAAAATGAAGCGTTTATTTTTCTGTAAAATGAATTCAAACTCATAAAAATCAGCGATCTAAATTAGATACTTTAACATATTTTTTAAAAATTCTATTGTACCTTTGTTAAGGTTATGAGAAATCTATTCATAAAACTGGGATCTGCTTTATTATCACTCATGGTAATTCTTTCATCATTGATGATTGTCGTTGATGAACATTACTGTGGTGATACGCTTATAGACATTTTATTTTTTGGAGAGGCTAACAGTTGTGGAATGGAGAAAATGGAGATGGCCAACTCTGAAAATCTTGAGATCAAGCAAAGCGATTGTTGTAAAGACCAACAAAGCTTTGTTCAAGTTTCCGTCTTCAACAAAGAAAAGGATTTAAATAAACAGTATTATGAAATTGATTTTACATCGATCAACTCTCCTTTAGGTGTAGACATTTTTAAATTTTTACCCTCTGAAAAAGACGATTATAAGGATTTTTCACCACCAGAAATTCATCAGAACTTTCAAATACTTTACCAGACTTTTTTGATTTGATTTCTTGACAATTATCAAAGCACCTAACTATTGGTGTTCTTTTTAATTATCAATTAAATTACATACAATCAATGAAAAATAAGTTAATTTATATACTCATATTAATACCATTCATATCGTTCTCTCAAGAAGTTTTTAAGGGAATGATCATGGATAAAAATAATCCGGAGGGGAATCTAGGAGTTTTTGGAGCCAATGTGTTTTGGTTGAATACTTCTGTGGGGACAATGACCAATGAAAAGGGATGGTTTGAAATCCCATACAATGCTAACTACAAAAGATTAGTTGTCAGTTTTGTCGGTTACAAAACAGATACCCTTCTAATTAATAGTTTGGATCCCATCCACCATTTTTTAACACCAGAAAATGAATTGGATGAAGTCACCATCAAAAGTAAAAAGAAAGCCACCCTAAAATCTTTTGTTCAAACTCAAAACGTTTTTACCGTGAATAGTGATGAACTATTAAAGGCGGCTTGTTGCAATCTAGCGGAGAGTTTTGAAACAAATCCTTCAATCGATGTGAATTTTTCAGATGCTCTTACTGGGACACGTCAAATTCAAATGTTGGGATTAAAAAGTCCTTATTTATTGATTAGTCAAGAAAATATTCCATCCATTCGAGGAGCCGCTCAGGTTTTTGGTCTAACTTTTACTCCTGGAACTTGGGTAGAGAGCATTCAAATTACTAAAGGAGCAGGAAGTGTCATCAATGGTTTCGAAAGCATTTCGGGACAAATCAATGCCGAACTGGTCAAACCAATGACTGATAAAAAATTATTTATAAATGCCTATGGTTCTCTGGCGGGAAGATTGGAGTTAAACACTCATATCAATCAAAAAGTTTCTGACAAATGGCAAACAGGATTGTATATTCATGGGAATCATCGAAGTCAAAAAATTGATAGAAATCAGGATCATTTTTTAGATTTCCCAATGATGAATCAGATCAACGTTATGAATCGTTGGCAGTTCATTGATGCTGAAAAAGGTTGGGTTAGTTTTATCAATTTTCGTTTGATGGATGACCATAAGCAATCTGGGGAAATTAATTTTGATCCTGAGATCCATAGAGGAGGTACTGATATATGGGGAAGTGAAATTGAAACAAAACGTTTTGATTCCTCCTTAAAATTAGGATATGTTTTTCCAGAAATTCCATTTCAAAGTTTTGGATTTCAATTTGCATACAGCAATCATGAACAAGATTCTTATTTTGGGCTTAAGACCTATGACATTCAGCATCAATCTGTATATTCCAACTTATTATTCAGTTCAATTATTGGAGACACAAGAAATAAGTTTACTACGGGTTTATCATTTACATATGATGCATACAATGAATATGCCAACTTGATCGATTTTTCTAGAGAGGAAAATTCTTATGGAGCATTTTTTGAATATGCATATGATAATCTTGATAATTTTAGTTTTACAGCTGGATTAAGAGTTGACTCTCATAATTTATTGGGAACTTTCATCACACCACGACTTCATTTAAGATACGTCCCTTGGGAGAAAGGAGTGTTTAGAGCTTCCATAGGACAGGGAAGGAGAAGTGCCAATATATTTGCCGAGAATCAACAATTATTTGCAAGTTCACGACAAATAGATATTCAAGCTTCAGGAGGAAAAATTTATGGTTTGGATCCAGAAGTTGCTGTGAATTATGGAGTTTCTTATTTACAGGGATTCAATTTGTTTGATCAAAAAGGAGATATTTCGTTTGATTTCTACAGAACAAATTTTCAAAATCAAGTGGTTGTTGACTGGGAAAATCAACAAAGAATTTCATTTTACAATTTAGAAGGGGAGAGTTATGCTAATAGTTTTCAAACAGAAATCAATTATGCCCTCTCAGAATATTTTAATATTCGATTGGCCTACAAATATTATGACATAGAAACTGATTATAATTCAGGAAGATTGTCCAAACCGCTTACTCCTAATCACCGTTTCTTTGCAAACATGTCTTTTGAAACTGAAAAACGTTTAGGAGAAAGACAATGGAAGTTTGATTTAACCTATAATTTTATTGGAGAACAGCGAATTCCCAATACGTCAGACAATCCAGTCCAGTATCAATTACCTTCAAATTCAAATTCTTACAGTTTGCTAAATTCTCAATTGACAAGAGTATTTTCTGATAAATTGGAATTTTATTTTGGAGCGGAAAACATCACAAATTTAAGACAGAAAAACCCTATTTTAGCAAGTGATAATCCTTTTGGTGATAGTTTTGATTCAACCCTAATCTATGCGCCAATTTTTGGAAGAATGTTTTATAGCGGGATTCGATTTAAAATCAATTAATTAAAATCAATAAAAAATGCAAAAAATTATTATTATCGTTTGCTTCATGTTGATAGGTTTATCAGCAGAAGCTCAGAAGAATAAAAGCAATACGAAACTTTCTATCGAAGTTGATGGAGTATGCATGATGTGTAAAAAACGAATTGAAAAAGCAGCTTTACAAACAAAAGGCGTAAAATTCGCTTCTTGGGATGTAAAAACGCATCAATTATCTTTGATTGTAGACCCGAATAAAACAAATACAAATATCATTCAAAATAACATCGCGAATGTGGGACATGATACCAAGGGGATAAGAGCAAAAGACCATGTTTACAATAGCAATCCAGCATGTTGTAAATACAGAGATAAGAAAGTTGTTGAGGCTCATAAAAACTAGAATCATTGATTAGAGGTCTTTTCAAAATTATTTGTATCGTCGCTGTTGGTCTTCTGTTTTCTTGTCAGAAAACAGAACTAACAGCGGAAAAAATACTTTCAAAATCCTTGGAGGCTCATGGTGGAATGAGTGCTTGGGAACAAGTAGATTCAATTTCTTTTCACAAAAAAACAATATTACATACGAGAGAAGGAGTCAAAGAAAAAGAAACCAATCAACATCAGACATTTGATCTTGGGGATGGATTTAATGGACAAATCTTGACCTACGGAGATCCACAAATTGTATACAGTCTAAAAGATGGAGAATATGCCATCACGAAAGAAGATTCATTAATCATTCTGAATGATGATGAAAAAGAATCGGTCAAAGCAACGTTTAATTCTGCTTACTATGTTGCAAGTCAACCATTTCATCTGAAAGAGAGTAATGCTCAACTAATTTTAAAAAAAGATACATTAATCAATGATAGAAAAACCTATGCATTAGACATTTCTTATCTGGGAGATACCTCAACATCAGACCAATGGACCTATTTTTTTGATGCTGAAACATTTCTTATCACTTCTTGTAGAGTGAAACATAATACGAGGGTTAGTTTTATAGAAAATCTTGTTTATGACACCTACACTCCCTTTGTTTTTAATGCTGAAAGAGAGAGTGTTTTTCTCAGGAAAGATGGCACCAAAGATTATTTAAGAGCTTCTTACTATTATTCAGATTATCGTGTTGTTTTTAAACAAGAGTAACTTCGAAATTTTTTGACTGATTCAATATTTGATATAAAAAAACCCCAAGATGTCTTGGGGTTTTTTATTTATGATTGTCAGAAATGATCTTTTACATCATTCCTGGCATTCCTCCTCCCATTGGAGGCATTCCAGCACCAGCAGGAGCTTCTTCTTTAATATCTATTAAAGCGCATTCTGTGGTTAAGATCATTCCAGCTACTGAAGCCGCATTTTCTAAGGCGACACGAGTGACCTTTTTTGGATCAATAATTCCAGCTTCTAACATGTCTACATAGGTTCCTGTTTTGGCATTGTATCCAAAATTTTTCTTTCCTTCTATCACTTTGTTAATGACAACAGAACCCTCACCTCCGGCATTTTCAACAATGATTCTTAAAGGAGCCTCAATCGCTTTGTTTACTATTTGAATTCCTGTGGTTTCATCTAAATTTTCAGTAGTAATTTTACCTAGGTTTTCTTTAGCTCTTACAAGTGCTACACCCCCACCTGCAACGATTCCTTCTTCAACAGCAGCTCGGGTAGCATGAAGCGCATCATCCACACGGTCTTTCTTTTCTTTCATCTCAACTTCAGAGGCTGCACCTACATAGAGAACAGCAACTCCACCGGCTAATTTAGCCAATCGTTCTTGAAGTTTTTCTTTGTCATAATCTGAGGTTGTTGTTTCAATTTGAGCTTTGATTTGGTTGACTCTTGCTTTGATCCCCTCAGCATCTCCATTTCCATTAACAATGGTTGTATTGTCTTTATCAATGGTAATTGTTTCTGCAGAACCTAATAAATCTAAGGTTGCATTTTCTAAAGAGAAACCTCTTTCTTCTGAGATGACTGTTCCACCTGTTAGGATGGCGATATCCTCTAACATTGCTTTTCTTCTGTCACCAAAACCAGGAGCTTTTACAGCAGCAATTTTTAAACCTCCTCTTAATTTATTAACAACGAGAGTTGCTAGTGCTTGTCCATCTACATCTTCAGCAATAATTACTAGAGGTCTGCTAGATTGAGCGACTGGTTCTAATATTGGAAGAATTTCTTGAAGATTAGAAATCTTTTTATCAAACAATAAAATATATGGATTTTCAAGGTCAGCAATCATTTTATCTGCATTGGTAACAAAATAAGGAGATAAATAACCTCTGTCAAATTGCATTCCTTCAACAACATCAACATAAGTTTCCATTCCTTTAGCTTCCTCAACAGTGATTACGCCCTCTTTTCCAACTTTTTCAAAAGCTGTAGCTATCAAATCACCGATAGCGTTGTCATTGTTTGCAGATATTGCAGCAACTTGCTTAATTTTCTCTGAAGAGCTTCCCACTTTCTGGGTTTGTTTTTCTAAATCAGAAACGATGGAAACGACTGCTTTGTCAATTCCTCTTTTTAAATCCATTGGATTTGCGCCAGCAGCAACATTTTTAAGTCCTTCTTTAACAATTGCTTGAGCCAAAACTGTTGCGGTTGTAGTTCCATCACCAGCTAAATCATTTGTTTTGGAAGCCACTTCTTTGACCATCTGTGCTCCCATATTTTCTAATTCATTTTCAAGCTCTACTTCTTTAGCCACAGAAACACCGTCTTTAGTGACTGTAGGAGAACCGAAGGATTTTGAAATGATTACATTTCTACCCTTTGGTCCCAATGTAACTTTTACTGCGTTTGCAAGAGCATCTACTCCTTTTTTGAGTCCATCTCTTGCTTCAATATCAAATTTTATATCTTTTGCCATTTTAAATTTATTTTAAAATTATACAATTGCTAAAATGTCGCTTTCACGCATCATTAAATAATCTTTCCCTTCTAATTTTAGCTCAGTTCCACCGTATTTACCATAGAGTACAGTGTCACCAACTTTAACGGTTAAAGGTTCATCTTTTTTACCATTTCCAACCGCAACTACAGTTCCTTTTTGTGGTTTTTCTTTTGCATTGTCTGGAATAATAATCCCAGAAGCGGTTGTGGTTTCTGCTGCAGCCGGTTCAACTAGAACTCTATCTGCTAGGGGTTGAATGTTTACTCCCATTGATTTATTTTTTATTGATTTATTTTTTGTTTTCTAATAGTCATCAGAAATTATGCCAATGGAAAAGAACTGACATTTTATCAAAATAGAAATTAGAAAGGCTTATATATTGTATTAAAAAATGCCAACGTGTCACTTTCGTTGGCATTTATATGATGTTTTTGGATGTTAAAATTATAGTGAATCATTGACAATAGGCAATGCATTATCCGTTGGATTCGGACTGGTATTTACATCTTCTAGCGTATTGTTTAATTCAATTTTAGAGGCTCCACTTCTTTCAATAGAAAAATTGGATAATAGGATCAGTGCAAATAATGCAATTGCTAGTGTCCAAGTAGTTCTGTCTAAAAAATTATTGGTGTTTTGAACACCTCCAAGCGATTGTGCTCCACCACCACCAAATGAAGAAGACAAACCTCCTCCTTTAGGATTTTGAACCATCACTATTAAAATTAAGATGACAGCAATAAGTAAAATAACTGCCAAAAATAAGTTGTAGCTCATGATTTATTTCTTTTTAAAACTTTAATCTTTTTAATTTGGTCTGCAAAGAAACCACTTTTTTCTGGATATTTCAAACTTAAAATTTCATAGGCTTTGATAGCCTTAGAGAGCTTATTCTGTTCAAGGTAAACCTTCGCTAAGGTTTCAGTCATTAAGTATTTGTTTGATTTATTTTTTGCAATCTGAACAGAGACACTTTCATTTTTATCAACTTTGATAATTTTTGGGTTTTTTTCAATAAAGCGATCAATTAAAAATTCCTTATTTGTCTTTTTCTCTTCCATCACTGATTCATTTCTCTTGATGGGTTTTTGAACAGAAAGTTGAAGCCATTCTTGGAAAGAATGGGTTTCACTTTTAGAAAAATGAATAGGAGTTCCTAGATTTAAATCATTCGTTTTTTCAGAGATTGCCTCTTTTTCATTAGAATTTTCTTGAGCTTTTATTTTTTCTGAAATCTCTTGATGAATATCTGTATGTTTTTCAAATGATTTTGAAGTAATAAAGTCAAACAAAACAGTTCTATCGGTTGTATAAGATGCAGTAATTTTAAGTTCATGATTGTAACGAAAGCTACCATGTTGCTTCAATCCTTTCAAATACAATGCTCTTGCTGATTGAAAGAAAGGATATTTTTCGATGATGGATTTTAATTCTGAGGTTTCCTCTTTTTTCAAGACCTCAGAATTCGCAATTATTTCCGTGTATCGACCAGTGTTCATTACCAATTTCCTAAAGAAGCATTAAATATATCTTGAATTATTCGCTCTAAGATTTCATCCAAAGCAGCATCCAATACGCCTCCAATTAGTTGAGCATTGGCATCAAAATCTGAGTAAAAAGAAAATTGTTTTTCAAAATCATCTTCTTCTTTTAAACGATTGTAAAAACGAACATTGACTGTTATTGTAAGTCTGTTTTGAGCAGCCGTTTGTTGAGATGTTGCACTCATGGGGTTTACCCGATACCCAGTAATCTCACCTTCAAACCTCAAATCTCCTCCAGTATTTACAAGATCTAAATTTGTTTGACGTAAAAACAAGTCTTGCATATCCTGAGTAAAACGTTGACTCAATTGTGGTTCAATAAGAGGTGCCTGATTGGGGAAAAAATCAACTTGAATTGTTTTTGAATCACCTGTGGATCCTCCATTAAATTTGTAGATACCACAACTTAAAATCAGTGTTGAAAATACAAGAAATGGTAAGAAATAGACTGTTTTTTTCATAAGTAATTCAAATGTACAACTAAATTATAAATCGTATTGTTTGATTTTCCTGTACAGAGTACGTTCAGAAATACCAAGTTCTTTGGCAGCTAATTTTCTTTTGCCGTTATTTTTTTCTAAAGAACGTTTGATCATTTCAATTTCTTTTTCTTGCAATGATAAGTTTTCAGAAGCTTCGATATCTTCGACAAATTCATATTCATTTTTGGTTTCAACATGATGGGGTAGCTGAACAACTTCAACAGGGTAGTGCTGGTCTTTTTCTTGGTATATTTTTTCGATCAATTGATGGTTTTCTTCTTGGACTTTCTCAGTATTTCCATGCTGCATGAGATCAAGCGTAAGCTTTTTCAAATCATTGATGTCATTTCTTAAGTCAAAAAGAATTTTGTACATGATATCTCTTTCCGTTGCAAAATCATTTTTACCAAAACTTTCTTTGACCAGAGCGGGTAAGTTTTTATGATTATTTGGTAAATATTGAATTAGTTTTTCTGCAGAGACCAATCTGTTTTCTTCTACCACAGAAATTTGCTCTGCAATATTTCTCAGTTGACGGATATTTCCTGGAAAACGATAATTTAAGAGAATGGCTGTGGCTTCTTCATCCAAACGAATCGTTGGCATCCTGTATTTTTGAGCAAAATCTGAGGCAAATTTTCTAAAGAGTAAGTGAATGTCTTCTTTTCTATCTCTTAATGGAGGAAGTCCAATTTCTATGGTGCTAAGTCTGTAGTAGAGGTCTTCTCTAAATTTTTCTTTTTCTATTGCTTGTTGCATGTTCAAATTTGTAGCAGCGATGATTCTAACATCTGTTTTTTGAACTTGGGATGAACCTACTTTGATGAACTCACCATTTTCTAGCACACGAAGTAATCTGACTTGAGTTGTCAAAGGCAATTCTCCGACTTCATCTAAAAAAATAGTTCCTCCATCTGCAACTTCAAAATATCCCTTTCGAGTTGTTGATGCTCCTGTAAAGGCTCCTTTTTCATGTCCGAACAATTCACTTTCAATAGTTCCCTCTGGAATTGCACCACAGTTCACAGCAATGTATTTTGCATGTTTTCTGTGAGATAATTGATGAATTATTTTAGGAATACTTTCTTTACCAACTCCACTTTCACCAGTCACCAATACTGAAATATCTGTAGGAGAAACACGAACGGCTTTTTCTAAAGCACGATTCAACTGAACATCATTACCTATGATGCCAAAGCGTTGTTTTATTGTTTGTAAATTTTCCACATTTTTAATTATTATCTGAATAACCAACAGCATTTCCTATCAATGTTGCCGATGTGCAATCGATTACCTTCACATTAACAAAGTCACCAAGTTTATAATGCTCCTTTGGAAAAACAATGACTGTGTTTTGTGTATTTCTTCCTTTCCATTGGTTTTTGTCTTTTTTTGAGGTACCCTCAATCAAAACCTCTTCAACTTTACCTAAATGTTGTTGAGTTCTGTATAAGCTGTGTTTTAATTGCAAGTCTATTAATTCTTGCAATCTTCTTTTTTTGATTTCAAGAGGGACATCATCCTCCATTTTTCTACCTGCTAATGTGCCGGGTCTTTCTGAATAAGCAAACATAAAACCAAAGTCGTACTTAACATGCTCCATTAGTTTTAAAGTATCCTGATGATCTTGTTCTGTTTCTCCACAGAATCCAGCTATCATATCTTGACTTAAAGCTATTTCAGGGATGATTTTAAAAATTTGATCAACCAGCTCTATATATTCCTCACGTGTGTGTTGACGATTCATTGCCTTCAAAATTGAATTACTTCCACTTTGAACAGGAAGGTGAATGTACTTACATATATTGGGATATTTAGCCATCGTGTGAATGACATCTAAACTCATATCTTGAGGATTGGATGTTGAAAAACGAAAGCGTGTTTTTGGAAATTCAGTAGCACATAACTCTAGTAATTGTGCAAAATTAACAGCCGATGCCTGAGCAATTTCAGTTGCTTTTTTAAAATCCTTTTTTAGGCCACCACCAAACCATAAATAACTATCTACATTTTGTCCCAATAGAGTTATTTCCTTAAAATTCTTGTTAACCATTTCTCGAATTTCTTCAATAATGCTTTTTGGGTCTCGACTTCTTTCTCTTCCTCTCGTAAAAGGAACAACACAAAAGGTACACATGTTGTCACAACCACGGGTAATTGAAACAAAAGCCGAAACACCATTTGAATTTAATCGAACTGGAGATACGTCTCCATAGGTTTCGTCTTTTGATAAAATCACATTGACAGCATCTCTTCCCTGATTTACCTCTTTCAAAAGATTAGGAATGTCTCTGTACGCATCTGGACCAACTACAAGATCCACAATTTTCTCTTCCTCTAAAAACTTTTCTTTCAATCGCTCTGCCATACAACCTAACACGCCCACTTTCATTGATGGATTGATTTTTTTTACGGCATTGTATTTTTGCAAACGTCTTCGAACTGTTGTTTCTGCTTTTTCTCTAATTGAACATGTATTGACTAAAACTAAATCAGCTTCTTCAAGGACTTGTGTGGTATTGTATCCTTCCTTATCCAAAATGGAAGCAACAATTTCGCTGTCATTCATATTCATCTGACAACCATAGCTTTCTATAAACAATTTTTTAGTATTGCTTGCCTTCTGTAGCGTAACAAGGGCTTTCCCTTGAGCCTTTTCGTCAATTATTTTTTCTGTGTGTTTCATCGTCATATCTGCCGGCAAAGATACAACCAAAATAGAAAAAATATGACATATTGTCATAAAAAATTTTGCTAAAAATTTGCTAAATCAATGGAGTAGATTTAAATAAAAAGTAACATATAAAAAAAATCTCTCTACTTTTGCAATCCCAAATATTGGTTTTTTAAATTTAGTTTGAAGCTTAATAAACATTTTACATGGCAAAGAATTTAGTAATTGTAGAGTCGCCAGCGAAAGCAAAAACAATTGAAAAATTTTTAGGAAAAGATTTTTTAGTTGCCTCTAGTTATGGACACATTGCAGATCTCCCTTCTAAAGAGTTAGGAGTGAATGTTGACGGTGATTTTAAACCAAATTATATTGTTTCCACCGATAAGAAAACAATTGTTAAAAAGCTTAAAGATTTAGCAAAAAAAGCTGAAACTGTATGGTTGGCAAGTGATGAAGACCGAGAAGGAGAAGCCATTGCTTGGCATTTGGTAGAGCAGTTAAAATTACAAGGACAAAACACCAAACGGATCGTTTTTCACGAAATTACTAAAAAAGCCATTTTAAAAGCCGTTGAGAATCCAAGAGAAATAAATTATAATTTAGTCAACGCCCAACAAGCTCGAAGAGTTCTTGACAGACTTGTGGGTTATGAATTGTCACCTGTTTTATGGAAAAAAGTTAAGGGAGGTCTTTCTGCAGGAAGAGTTCAATCCGTTTCTGTTCGATTGATTGTTGAAAAGGAGCGTGAAATAGAAAACTTTATTCCAAAAAAATCCTTTAGAGTTGATGCTCAATTTTTAAACTCAAAAGGGGTTAAGTTCAAAGCTAAAATCTCAAAAAACTTTGAATCAGAGGCTGAGGCGAATCAATTTTTAAACTCTTGTGTTGATGCTTCATTTACCGTTTCAGATCTACAAAAGAAACCCGCAAAGAAATCACCCGCACCACCATTTACAACTTCTACACTACAACAAGAAGCCTCAAGAAAACTCGGGTTTCCAGTTGCCAAAACAATGATGGTTGCCCAAAGATTGTATGAAGCAGGACTGATCACGTACATGAGAACAGATAGCGTCAATCTTTCTGAAGAAGCTAGAAATGCTTCCCAGTTGGAAATTGAGTCGTCTTATGGAGCGTCTTTTAGCAAACCGAGGAACTTTTCTAACAAATCAAAAGGAGCTCAAGAGGCCCACGAAGCGATTCGTCCTACAGATATGAGCAGACACGATATATCGGTAGAATATGATCAAAATCGTCTTTACAGTCTAATTTGGAAAAGAACCATTTCTTCTCAAATGAGTGATGCTCAACTAGAAAGAACTTCAGTTAAAATAAAAAATGATCGAAACGAGAAAATTTTTGTTTCGAATGGAGAAGTCATTACTTTCGAAGGGTTCTTAAAAGTTTACTTAGAAGACAAGGATAATTATGATGAAGATGAGCAAGCAGGAATGCTTCCAATGCTCAATTTAAGTGAAACTTTAGAAAATGATTTCATAACAGTTACAGAAAAATACACAAAAGCACCTTATAGATTTACGGAAGCTTCCTTGGTAAAACGATTGGAGGAACTAGGGATTGGAAGACCTTCAACCTATGCTCCAACAATTTCTACCATACAAAAAAGACAATACATTGAAAAAGGTACTGTAGATGGGAAGGAAAGAACGTATATGCAGTTGAAACTTCAACATGGAGAAATTGTTTCGAAACAATTAACTGAAAAAGTGGGTTCTGACAAGGGAAAACTTGTTCCTACAGATATTGGAAATGTTGTCAATGACTTTCTAGTTGCTAACTTTTCGAATATTTTAGATTTTGGATTTACGGCAAAAGTTGAAAGTGATTTTGATGCAATTGCCGAAGGAGCAGAGGATTGGACTTCAATCATCAAAGAATTTTACCAAGATTTTCACCCCACAGTAGAAGACGTATCTGCAAATGCTGAAAGAGCAAAAGGAGAACGTTTGTTAGGAGTTGATCCGGATTCTGGTAAAAATGTATATGTTCGATTGGGAAGATATGGAGCCATGGTTCAAATTGGCGAAGTCACTGATGAAGAAAAGCCAAAATTCGCAAGTTTACAAGGAGATCAAACGATGAATAATCTTACCTATGAACAGGCAATGGAGTTATTTCAACTTCCAAAAACGATTGGTGTTTTTGAGGGGAATGAGGTGGTTGTTGCCAATGGAAGATATGGACCATACATTCGTTTTGATAAAATGTTTGTCTCTTTAGACAAAGGAGAAAATCCAATGTCTGTTGATTTGGCAAGAGCAACAGAATTGATTGAGGCAAAGCGGAAAGCAGATGCTCCTGTTGGTCAATATAACAATTTACCAATTCAAAAAGGTGTAGGAAGATTTGGACCTTTTATCAAATGGAATTCAATGTTTATCAATGTCAATAAATCCTATGATTTTGAGAATTTAACTCAATCTGATATGGAGCAATTAATTGAAGATAAAATTCAAAAAGAAAAAGATAAAATAATTCATCATTGGGAAGATGTTGGGATTCGAGTAGAAAAGGCTCGTTGGGGAAGATTTCATGTTCTCAAAGGAAAAATAAAAATTGAACTTCCAAAAACAACGAATATTGATAAGATTACCAAAGAGGAAGCTGTCAAGATGATTGAAGCGAAAACTCCAAAGAAAAAGTCAGCAAAAAATAAAAAATAAAAAAGTAGGAAGTTACTTTCTTGTAAGATGACCTATTGCAAATAGATGAACTCAGATTTTTTAACTCCCGTAAAAGATTCTCTAACAGATCATATTGAGTTATTACCCATCAACTCTATGGCCTCAAAGATGCAAATTCATACCCATTCGGATGGATTTCCGGATTTAACAGGGGTTGACATTGCTATTTTGGGAGTTCAAGAAGATAGAACTACACAAGAGAATTATGGCAGTGGTAATGACTTGCATCACATTCGAAGCTTTTTGTATCAATTATTTCCGGGGGATTGGAATTGTTCCATAGTAGATTTGGGAAATATCCAAAAAGGAGAATCAATTTCTGATACGCATTATGCTGTTTCACAGACGATTTCTGCACTCTTAAAAAAAGGGATTTTACCAATCCTTATTGGCGGAGGGCATGACATTACTTTTTCTAATTACAAGGCTTACGATCAGATGGAGCAGACTGTAAACTTAGCTGTTATTGATAGCAAGTTTGATCTTGGAACACTTCAAGATGAGTTGTCTTCAAAATCGTATCTCAGTAAAATCATCATGGAAGAGCCTAACAATTTATTTAATTTTAGTAATGTAGGCTATCAAACCTATTTTAACTCACAAGAGGAAATTGAGTTGTTAGAAAAACTAAATTTTGATGCCTACAGACTTGGTAAAGCAAAAGATTTAGAAATTGTAGAACCCGTTTTAAGAGACGCCGACATTGTTAGTATTGATATTGGTGTTGTAAGGCAAAGCGATGCTCCAGGAAATAAAAACACATCCCCCAATGGATTTAATGGAGAAGAAATTTGTGCCATCGCACGTTATGCTGGAATCAGTGATAAAGTCTCATCATTTGGAATCTATGAATACAATTCAATACACGATTCAAATCATCTAACAGCACATTTGATTGCTCAGATGATATGGTATTTTATTGAAGGGTATAATTATAGATCAAAAGATTATCCATTTACCACAAAAGAACATTATGAAAAGTATACTGTTTTAATGGAAAATGATGATCCTATAAATTTTTATAAGAGCCATAAGACGGGACGATGGTGGATGGAGATAAATTTGATAAAAGATAATAAATATAAAAGACATTCGTTAATACCTTGTACCTATCAAGACTATCAAGATGCAACCAAACAATTCATCCCAGATAGATGGTACAAAGCACAGAAAAAAATGATTTAAAACTAAGAATTTATAAGATTACGTTAAAATGTAGTTTTAGCATTGTATTTTTACAAAAAATATTCTAGGTTTACACACTTTTTAAGAAATATGAAGAAAGTAATATATCTACTCGCAATTGCAATTTTTACAGGATGTGGTTCTAATGATCGAGGGGAACTTGTAGGAGTTAGAACTAATAAAAAATGGTTTAGTGAAAAACCATTCGGTATGGTTACCATACCAGGAGGTTCCTTTACCATGGGAAAACAAGACGAGGATATCTCAGGCACAATGAATGCTCCAGCTAGGACTGTTTCGGTAAGGCCTTATTTCATGGACGAAACAGAAATCAGTAACTCAGAGTACAAGCAGTTTGTCAATTGGGTAAAAGATTCTATCATCAGGGTTGAATTGGCTAATATGGCAGATTTTGTATCTGGAGGAAGTATGATTGATGCTAGCGGGAGTCCTCTAAGTGGTGGGATATACGACTATGCCTATGCCTCGCTTGATACAACCAACGCGAGTCCTTATCAGAAATACATGTTTGAAAATTATTATGATTTTGATACGATCAAACCCTTGAGTCGAGACAATGATATTGTTTGGGAAACCGAAGATTATCCGGATCAATATTATGCTGAGGTAATGGATTCTCTATACTTTAAGAAAGAAGAATCTACAAATGGGATACGAACTTTTAAAACGAAATATCTAAAATATTCATATTCGTATTTTGATGAAAATGCTGCCGCAAGATCTGGAACCAACAAAAGAGATTTTTTGAAAAGAGAAACAGTAAATGTTTATCCTGATACAACCGTATGGGTCATAGATTTTAATTATTCTTACAATGATCCAATGCACCAAGAATATTTTTCGCACCCATCCTATCAAGACTATCCAGTAGTTGGAGTTGACTGGTATCAGGCTCAGGCATTTTGTCATTGGAGGACTAAGAATAAAAATGATAGAATGAGAGACAAGAAAAATTTTGTACCTGTACCGAGTTTTAGATTGCCAACAGAAGCTGAATGGGAGTATGCTGCTAGAGGAGGTCTGGAGTTTGCAAAATACCCTTGGGGAGGTCCAAGCATTACCAGTGATAGAGGTTGTTTCCTAGCGAACTTCAAGCCAGTAAGAGGAAACTATGCTGTTGATGGTGCTTTGTATACTGTTGAAGTCAATTCATACAATCCTAATGATTATGGGTTGTATAATATGTCTGGGAATGTTTCAGAGTGGACCAACACAGCCTTCAATCCTGCTTCTTATTATTTAGGATCAACAATGAATCCTAATGTTGAAAATAAAAATAACAAAAGAAAAATAATCAGAGGAGGCTCATGGAAAGATGTTGCTTACTTTCTTGAAGTGAGTACCAGAGATTTTGAATATGCGGATACCGCAAGAAGCTACATAGGTTTCAGAACCGTTCAAAATACATTAGGAGCGACCAACTCTACAAATCAATAATTTAATAAATAACAAAAAATAAATTTACTTATGGCACAATCAAGATCTACCAAAAAACTCTTCAATATGGCTTATGGAATTGGAGCTGCAATTGTGATTATTGGAGCTTTATTCAAAATTCAACATTGGTCAATTGGACCAATTTCTGGAGGGATTGTCCTAGCGATTGGAATGGCTGTTGAAGCAATTATCTTTTTTATCTCTGCATTTGACGCTGTTGAAGATGATCTAGATTGGAAAAAAGTATACCCTGAATTAGGGGATGACGATTCGGAGGCGACTGGTACCCAAGGAATGTTGTCTCAAAAATTAGATAACTTGCTAAAGGAAGCCAAAGTTGATACAGATTTGATGAATAGTCTGGGAGATAGTATTAAAAACTTTCACACTGCTGCAGAAGGACTTAGCATTGCATCAGAGACGATTTCCTCTACATCGAAATACAATGAGCAAGTAGCATTAGCAGCAACACAGATGGAATCGTTGAATGGATTGTATCAAGTTCAAATGGAGAATTCAAACAAACAATCTGAATTGAATGATGCCATGATTGAAAATTCTCAATTGTTAAAACAGCAAATGGAATCGTTAGCAAGTAATTTATCCTCTCTTAACGACGTTTATGGTGGAATGCTTACTGCAATGTCAAAAAAATAGTTAATTGGTAAACGATGTCTAACTTTAAAAAACTAATTTAACTATGGCAGGAGGAAAATTATCCCCAAGGCAGAAAATGATCAACTTGATGTACCTTGTGTTCATTGCATTGATAGCGATGCAAATGGACAAGAAGGTTCTTTCATCATTTGGTTTTATGAAAGAAAAAGTTGAAGACGCAAACAACGCCTCTTCTGCAAACATCAAGCATATTTTAGAAAGCCTAGAAATTAAAGCCAACGATCAGCCCGATAAATTTGCTGAATTGAACAATAAAGCAAAAGAAATTCATGGGTTGTCCGACAATTTATTTGATTATATTGAAAATTTAAAAGATTCTATTCTCGCAGATACTGATCCTGAAGATATGGAGGATTATGAGTCCATGAGTAATTCAGACAAAGTGGATGCACTCTTTTTTTCAGGAGAAGGGAACACACCTGAAGGAGATGAATTTGTAGGAAATATTAATACCTACAGAACAAGAATTTTAGAAATTTTAGGAAGTGGAGCCAATGCTGACTTAGTGACAAATGTCAACAAACGTTTTGATACGTCTGATGAGCCTGCTTTGGAAGAAAATTCTCCGTCGATTCCATGGATTCGATCTCGATATGAAGGGATGCCCATGATTACAACATTGGCAAACATTACTCAGATTCAGGGAGATATCAAAAACACTGAAGCTGAAATTTACACCAACCTACTCGGAGGACAATTAGAATCCGAAGTTTCATTGACAAACTATAAGGGAATTGTTGCTTTAAACAAAACGGCCTACTTTGCTGGTGAAAGAGTTAAAGGAAAAGTGGTTCTTGGTAGGTATGACAATACATTGGTTCCTAACAAAGTAATTTTGAATGGAAAAGACTTGACTTCTAATGTAGAGGAAGGGCAAGTCATCCTAGATTTCCCAGCAGGAAATGTTGGAAATGACAAAAAAATTAAGGGAACCATTAGTTTCATGGAAGGTGGTGTTGAGGTCCCTGTTGATTTTGAAAGCTCTTATTCGGTAATCTCTGAGCCCAACGAAGCAATTATTTCTGCAGATAAAATGAATGTTGTGTATCGAGGCTTAGACAATCCCATTTCTGTCTCAGTACCAGGAGTTGGTGATAACAATGTAAATGCTTCTGTGAGCAATGCTCACAGTTTGAAAAAGACTGGTAAAGGAAAATATGTCCTAAATCCAGGCGCAGGAAAGGAATTAAAAATCAATGTTGTTGCAAAATTAAGCAGTGGTAAAACAATTACCACTCCTAAAACGTTTAGAATAAAAGACATTCCTGCTGCTGCAGGAACTGTTCGAGGAGATTTTGGTGTTGTAAAAATGCCAAAATCTAGTTTGAGTAATACTCCGGTTGGTGCAGCATTGCCCGATTTTGTTTTTGACTTGCAACTAGTTGTTCAAGGATTTACTGTAAAAGTTCCAGGACAATTAGCTGTGAAGTGTACAGGAACTAGATTAAGTGCCAAAGCCAAGAAAGCATTGGCAAAGGCAAGAAGAGGAGATGTAATTACAATTTTTGATATCAAAGCAATTGAAAAAACAAAAGGAACACCTATCAAAAAAGTATTACCGGTTAGTATCTCAATTACAAATTAGTAGTTTTATAAAATTTTAAGTATGATGAAGCGTTTTTATATCATTGTTATTGCACTTTTAGCGACAAGCTATGGTGTGGCTCAATCCAATATATTAAATGCTACTAAGGTAGAAGATATTGGAAAAAAAACGAAGCAACAAATCGCTGCTGACACAGATGAGCCATTACCCTATGGTTATGTTGATGACAGAGATGTTCTTTGGTCAAAGGTAGTATGGGAATTTGTTGATTTAAATCAAAGAATCAATCTTCCTTACTATTTCCCTATTGATACCACCAACTTATCGAACGGAAGACGTTCATTATTTGACACGCTTCTAAGAGGAATTAGAAGAGGAGATATTGAAAATGTGTATACAGACTCTTTTTTCACTTCAAAAATTAGTGGAGAAGAGATTGATGAAAAACTCATCAATCTTCGAACTAATGGAGACTATACAGATACCTTTAGAATTCAAACCCAAGACATTGAAGGATACATGATGAAAGGGATGTGGTATTTCGACAAACGTCTAGGTGAACTTAAGTATCGATTGTTAGCCTTAGCTCCAATGGGGAAAGATGTGTTAACTCTAGGAACCGATATAGAAGATGATGAGCTTTACGAACTTTTTTGGGTATTCTATCCATCGGCAAGAAAAGTATTGCATGAAACCAAAGTGTTTAACCCCAAAAATTCATCAAATCCTATTTCCTATGACCACCTGCTCAATGCCAGAAGGTTTAATTCTGTCATCGTAAGAGAAGAAAATATTTATGGAAATAGAAAAATTGCGGACTATATTCGAGGAAATGCCTTATTTCAATTGTTAGAAGCAGACAGAATCAAAGAGTCCATTCGTAATAAGGAGATCGATATGTGGAATTATTAATTCCTTGATCTTAATAAAAAACTTTCAAAGCGTTTCGAATTTCGAAACGCTTTTTTGTTGTAAAAGAGTATTTTTGAATGATGAAAGTTGACTATATCATTGTGGGACTCGGATTGGCAGGCTTGGCATTTGCCGAGCAATTGATCCATTCGGGAAAGTCCTTTGTGGTTTTTGAAGACCATTCTCAGACTTCTTCTTTAGTTGCAGGGGGTGTTTACAATCCTGTCATATTAAAACGTTTTACTCCGGTTTGGAAGGCCAAAGAGCAATTGGCAATTGCCCTACCATTTTATATTTCTCTAGAAAAAAAACTCAATAAAACCCTCGATTACAAATTTTCAACTCGTAAGGTTTTTAAAAGTATTGAAGATCAAAACAATTGGTTTTTAGCCGCTGATAAACCTTTGTTATCAGATTTTATGAACCCTGAAATTATTTCGGAAAAGATTGACGAGATTCTTGGAGACTATGGATTTGGGGAAGTCTATCAAACGGGAAGAATCGACACCCATCAGTTGATCTCTACTTACCGAAGTTATTTAAAAGATAATCATTTGATCAGAAACGAAAAATTTGATCATTCAGCCATTGATTTTTTGGAAGATGTGATTCATTACAAAGACATCATCTCAAAAAGAATTGTTTTTTGTGAGGGATTTGGAGTGAAACAAAACCCTTACTTTAAGGAATTGCCACTCAAAGAAGCCAAAGGAGAAACGCTGACCATTCATGCGCCAGATCTCGACGTTGATTTTTTAATCAAATCAACTCTTTTTGTCTTACCCCTTGGAGAGGATATATATAAGGTAGGCGCTACATTCAATTGGAAAGACAAAACCTCCGTTCCCTCTCAAGAAGGAAGAAAGGAATTGATAGACAAGCTAAAAAAGGTCATCCAAACTCCGTATACAATCATCGATCATTCTGCAGGCATAAGACCTACTGTCAAAGATCGAAGACCTTTGGTAGGAATTCATTCCAAACACCCTCAATTAGCGATTTTAAATGGCTTAGGAACCCGAGGTGTCATGATCGCTCCCTCAATGGCAAAAGAGCTTTATGGCTTGCTAGAAGAAGGAATCGGCTTAGATCCTGAGATCAATTGTAACCGCTTTTACTTATAAACTTTGTTGGCAAATCATTTTTTATGAACCTTTTCCAAATACTAGGGGAATCGGTAAATAAATTGCTTGGTAAGGAGGTAGGATTGTGAATTAACGGTAGGGATTTAATATTGTTAAATTCACGATTCAAAAAAAGCAAAAAATAAGAAATGCTAAAATTTATTTTTTCATCTCTAAAAAGACACATTTTGAAGTTGGTCTATCATGACTCTAATATTGGCTTTAACTGGGTTGAGTTTCGTATTCATACTTTCTTTTTTTATGTAAAAATTATATTCTTTTTTTACCTAGTTTTGCAGCAGAAAAATCATCTGGTTATATGCTAAATGTTCATAATTTATCGGTCTCTTTTATGGGATCAGATTTATTCTCTGGGATTACTTTTAAATTGAATAAAGGGGACCGAGTTGGGTTGATTGGAAAAAATGGTGCAGGAAAATCTACCCTTTTAAAGGTCTTGTCTAAAGATATTGAAAGTAGCGGAGGAACGATGGCATTTGATAAGGAAATTCAAATAGGATTTCTAAGACAAGACATCGATTTTGTAGCTGGAAGAACCATCCTTGAGGAAGCTTATCAAGCTTTTGAAGAAATCAAAGAAACAGAGAAAAAACTAGATCATATCAATGAACAATTGGCAACAAGAACCGATTATGAAAGTGACGCCTATGCACAACTAATCATTGATCTTACAGAACTCACCGAACGTTTTGAATTGATGGGAGGCTACAACTACCAGGGTGATACTGAAAAAATATTGCAAGGATTGGGATTTCAAAGAGAGGATTTTGGCAAATTGACCGATACCTTTTCTGGAGGATGGAGAATGCGAATCGAATTGGCAAAATTGCTTCTTCAAAACAACGACATCCTGTTGTTGGATGAACCTACAAATCACCTAGATATTGAATCGATCATTTGGTTGGAAAATTTTTTAAAATCATATTCAGGGGCCATTGTTTTGGTTTCTCATGATAAAATGTTCTTGGACAATGTAACCAATAGAACGATAGAAATATCTTTAGGGCAAATCTATGACTATAAAAAACCCTATTCTCAATTCTTATTGCTAAGAAACGAAATCAAAGAAAAACAACTACAAGCTCAAAAAAATCAGGAAAAAGAGATCAAACAAAAACAACAGTTGATTGATAAATTTAGAGCCAAAGCGAGCAAGGCGTCCATGGCTCAATCACTTATTAAACAATTGGATAAAGTAGAACGCATTCAAGTTGATCAAGACGATCATGCGACCATGAATGTTCGTTTTGCAGTTTCTAAACAGCCTGGGAAAGTGGTGGTTGAAGCTAAAAATTTGAGTAAATCTTATGGAGACAAACAAGTTTTAGAAAATGTTGATCTATTGATTGAAAGAAATAGTAAAATTGCGTTTGTTGGGCAAAATGGACAAGGAAAATCGACATTGGCAAAAATGATGGTTGGGGAAATTCCTTTTGAAGGTTCTTTCAAGCTTGGACATCAAGTAGAGATTGGATATTTTGCTCAAAACCAATCGGCTTATTTACCCCCTGAAAAAACAGTTTTGGAAATCATGGAAGAGGCAGCAAGTGATCATAATCGTATGAGAGTTCGTGATATGCTCGGTGCTTTTTTGTTTGGGGGAGATGCCGTTGACAAAAAAGCCAAAGTGCTCTCTGGAGGAGAACGGAATCGATTGGCATTGTGTAAACTGTTGTTATCGCCCTTCAACGTTTTGATCATGGACGAGCCTACAAACCATTTGGACATTGCCTCCAAAAATGTGTTGAAAGCAGCTTTGAAACAATTTGACGGAACACTCATCTTGGTATCTCACGATAGAGAGTTTTTACAGGGATTGACCTCAACCGTCTATGGATTTAAAGATAAAGTCATTAAAGAGTATCTCGGTGATATTGATTATTTCTTAGAACAGCATCAAATGGAAAGTTTGCGAGAGGCAGAGAAAAAAACTGTGGTGAAAAGTGATAAAAGTTCTTCCAAAACACAAGTTCATCAATTGTCTAAAGAGCGTGAAAAAGAGTTGAGAAAATTAAAAAATAAATTGTCTAAAACAGAATCTCAAATCACAGATTTAGAGGAGGAAATTTCTAAGATTGACATGGAATTGGCTCAAAATTATGATCAGGTTTCAGCTCAACCCAATTTCTTTGAAACTTACAAAAGAAAAAAACACCAACTGGAAACCTTACTCACAGAATGGGAATCAATTGAAAATAAAATAGCAAACTTTTCATAACTTGTTGTCCTGAGAAATGAAGAAGCATTCTTAAATGAAGAGTAAGAACGAACAAGTCATACTTCCTGAATTGAAAACAATGAGCCATCAGCTCTTTATCAAAAGAGAAGATCAGATTCATCCATTGGTTTCTGGGAATAAATATCGAAAACTCAAATACAATCTTTTAGAGGCAAAAAACCAAAAACAACAAACAATTCTTACTTTTGGAGGGGCCTTTTCCAATCATATTCTTGCCACAGCGGTAGCAGGAAAATTGCAAAATTTTAAAACAATAGGAGTCATAAGAGGAGACGAATTAGGACAAGATCTCTCAAGAACTTTGGCAACCAATTCCACATTAAGAGCCGCCTCTGAACATGGAATGAAGTTTGAATTTGTTACTAGAGATGCTTATAGAAATAAAAACACCCCACAATTTTTAGAGAAACTTCAAGAAAAATACTCTAATTTTTATTTAATTCCTGAGGGTGGAACCAATGAATTGGCAGTCAAGGGATGTGAAGAAATTTTAACAGAGCAAGACAATCAGTTTGATTATATTTGTTTGTGTGTTGGAACAGGCGGAACCATATCGGGAGTCATTAACTCCTCTAAAAGTCATCAAAAAGTACTTGGTTTCCCTGCATTGAAAGGAGATTTTTTAGCCAAAGAGGTTCGTAGATATTCAAAAGAAAAGCATCATTGGGAATTGATCAATGAGTATCATTTTGGAGGCTATGCAAAGTATAACGATGAATTGATTCATTTTATCAATCGTTTTAAAAAAGAGACTAAGATTCCTCTAGATCCAATTTACACTGGAAAAATGATGTTTGGAATTGTAGATATGATCGTGAACAATAAATTCAAAACAGGAAGTAAAATATTGGTGATTCATACCGGTGGATTGCAAGGGATTGATGGATTTAACCAACGCTTACTTAAAAATCATCACTCATTAAACCTATGCAAATGAGAATTCAATTACTTTTCATATTCGTGGTTGCAATGTTTTTAGAAGGTTGTAGTTCTTCTAGAAAAATAGCCACAAGTAAAAAACAAAAAAGAATTGCTGCCGAAAGTAAATTGGATAAATTACCTTCTGTAAAACAGTCTCAGCATGTCAAAAAACTTCAAAGAGATAACAAATCCTTAAACAAATACACACTTCAATACATTCGTAAATATGCGCCATTGGCTGTTTTAGAAATGCACCAATATGCGATCCCTGCCAGTATCACTCTTGCTCAAGGAATTTTGGAGTCAGGAAATGGAAGAAGTGGATTGGCTTCAAAATCTAACAATCATTTTGGGATCAAATGTCATTCCGGTTGGAAGGGAGCAAGGGTCTATCATGACGATGATGAAAAAGGGGAATGTTTTAGAAAATATAAATTTGTTGAAACTTCCTACAAAGATCATTCAGAGTTTTTATCGAAAAGAAGACGTTACGCAAGTTTATTTAAACTAAGAAAATCCGATTATAAAGGCTGGGCAAAAGGATTGAAAAAAGCGGGTTATGCTACCGACAAAAAATACCCAAAAAAACTCATCAAAATTATAGAAACCTATCGGTTGTATGAATTTGATAAGTTTTCTAAAAAGGATTTAAAAAGAAGTAAAAAAGACATAAAGACCTCCTTAAAAAAAGATAAAATCAAACCCAAAAAAGTCACTCGAAAATCATACATCGTTCAAAAAGGAGACACGTTGTATTCCATTGCGAGAAAGCACAACATTACCGTAGAGGTTCTTAAAAGAATCAATAATTTGACCAACAATACCATTTCAATCAATCAAAAACTAGTTGTATTTGAGAACTGAGTTTCCAAGTAATCTAAGTTAGTATAAACAGGATACGCATGAAAATTATCAAACCCGTTAGAGGAATACACCCACAAATTTCAGACGATTGTTACATTGCAGATAACGCTACCATTCTTGGAGAAGTTACCATAGGAAAACAATGCAGTGTTTGGTTTAATGCGGTCATTAGGGGAGATGTTCATTTTATTAAAATTGGCAATAAAGTTAATATTCAAGATGGGGCCGTTATCCATGCGACTTATAAAAAATCACCAACAACGATTGGAAACAATGTTTCAATTGGTCATAATGCGATTGTTCATGGCTGTACCATACAAGATAATGTTTTGATAGGAATGGGAAGTATAGTGATGGATGATTGTGTCATAGAAAGCAATTCTATCATAGCTGCTGGTGCCGTATTGACAAAAAACACCCATGTTAAAAGTGGAAGTATTTATGCAGGGGTACCAGCAAAAAAAATAAAAGATATTTCTCAAGAATTGATCTCTGGTGAGATTGACAGAATTGCAAACAATTATGTCAAATACGCTGATTGGTTCAAAGAGTAAGAGAAAAAAACAGTTCATTCTTTTTAATTTAAAGCGTTTATTTTGTATTCATTACCTTTAAAATGAGAAAAGGTTTAAATTTGAACTCTATATTTAACCGATGAGCAACCACTTACACATGAAAAAAATTCTATTTTTATTTCTATTAGCGTTCTCTACAATCAAAGGTCAGGAGACCCCAAAAGTAGATTTGTCAAATCCAAGAGCAACTGTTTACACACATCTCTATTTTTTACAAAACACTTCTTATGAACCTGAGAAATCAGCAAAAACAATCGATGGATTGGACAAAAAAGAAGCAATAGAGGCTGCCATAAAAATCAAAAGGATTTTAGACGGTAGAGGATTGAAAATTGATTTCAATAAAATTTCCAACGATTCCATGTATAGAGACAGTGTTGCGTTTTTAACACAACATAAATTTGTGATTTTTCCAGAACGCATGCCCTTAATTTCTGTTGAAAAGAAAGAGGGATCCTGGTATTATTCATCAGAAACAGTTCAAAACATCAATTCGTTATATGCAGAAACTTTTCCATGGTACATCGAAAAAATACAGGACATCGTCCCAGGAGTTGGCCATCGAAAAATAGCATCCATTGAAGTGTGGCAAATTTTTGCCTTAGTTTTGTTGTTAGCACTCTCATTTTTGTGCTATGCAATTGCCAAACGATTGTCTTTCTTTTTCCTAAAGAGAATCTTGCATAAATTCACAAAAAATAAAAGCAGTGAAGTGAACAGTACGCTAAAAAAATTAGCCCATCCAATCAGTTTATTGATTGCGATAGGGTTTATCGGTAAAGTGTTACCCTCACTACAATTTGGACTAGAAATTAACAGTTGGTTATTTCTTGGTTTGAACATTGCCTCTACTATTTTTTGGATCTATGTTTTTCTGAAGTTGGCTCAGGTTCTCATAAGCTTGTTTCATGAATACACCCAGAAAACCGAAAGTAAATTGGATGATCAGTTGACTCCAATTTTAAGAAATTTTGCGACAGTCATCATCATTATTTTTGGGATTTTCAAATTGCTAATTTTATTTGGAGTAGATCCTACAACAATTCTAGCAGGTGCTTCAATAGGTGGTTTGGCGATCGCTTTTGCCTCTCAAGATACCGTTAAAAATTTAATAGGAACTGTCATGATTTTTATTGACAAGCCCTTTCACATCGGTGACTGGATCTCTGCTGGAGAAGTCGTGGGAACTGTGGAAGAGGTAGGCTTTAGATCGACAAGAATTAGAGCAGCTGATACCTCAATTTTTCAAATTCCCAACAGTAGATTGTCAGAATTGGTTATCAACAATAGTGGTTTACGATTGTACCGACGTTACAATACACAATTAGGTCTTCGTTACGACACTCCTCCAGAACTCATTGAAGCTTTTGTAAAAGGAGTTAGAGAAATCATCATTGCACATCCAGATACGAAATCAGACTCTTACAACGTTGAATTTACAGGATTTGGAGATTCTGCTTTATTGATTTTAATGAACATGTATCTAAAAGATCTTGCTTGGGGTAAAGAGCAACAGTCAAGACATCAAATACATATAGCCATCGTAAAATTAGCAAAAGGATTGGGAGTGGATTTTGCATTTCCGTCAACTACTGTGATGATTGAGCAATTTCCAGAAAAAAGCACATCAATCCCTCAATATGACAATGATGAAAAAAGAACTGATGAAGTAATCAGTAAAGTAGTTGAAGATTTTAAAGCTACTGTTCAAGAAAATAAATCGTAAAACAAATCGATCATTATTGTGACAAGATCATTTAAAGTTAAAACACCATGAAAAAATACATTTTATTTCTATTTCTTTCAATAATTCTTAGCAATTGTACCAAAGATGAGATTGACCTAACCATTTATAATTCTGAAATATCAATTTTAGAAAATTTAAACAACGGGGTCCCTGTTTTAGACATTGTGGAACAGACTGGAGTCACTTCGTTGCATGGGTTAGAATTTGGAGGTGGTTTTATTTTTTATGTCGACCAAAATGATGGAAGTCTTCTCGTTGCAACAGATTTTTCTGAGATGGGGGACGTGGCTTGGGGCGATGTTTTTGACCTTGACACCAGTCACGAAATTGGCTCGGGAATTGAAAATACCAGTCGAATCATTGAAGGAAATCTAAACGACAATAGTGTCAATGGTATTGAGTATGGTCGAGATGATTATGCCTTTAAAATTGTCAGTGATTTGGAATACAGAACCTATGATGATTGGTTCATTCCAAGCAGTCAATCCATGAAAGCGATCTATGAGAATGTTCATTCATTAGGACTGGGTGATTTTGATGAATCTCTAATTTACTGGTCGTCTACTAAAGTTGGGTATTTCCCTCATGTAATGGGATTTAATTTTGATTCTTGGGGAGGGCAGTCTTTTCTTGGTTCTTGTTTAGAGGTAAACGGACTTTTAATTGCTAGAAAAATTTAACTCTCTAGAATACTAGGGTCTTTGTAGATAATAGCGAATTTCAGAAACTTTTTTTGAATTGAGTTATGTAAATATGTTCGTATGAATTTTACCAAAGTTGTTGAGAATATTTTTAAAAAATATCTTCCTTCACCATTTACCATTGCCATTTTATTAACCTTTCTTACCATTGTTTTGGCATTGCTTTTCACAAAGCCAATTCAAGTCGGTACAATTGATTATGGATTAGACATTTTATCGTTTTGGGAAAAAGGAATCTGGTCTACATCATTATTAGAGTTTTCGTATCAAATGATGTTGATTTTAGTTTTGGGTCATGTATTGGTGTTAAGCAAACCCATCAGTAATTCAATTCTAAAAGTTACTAAACTTTGTAAAAATACAGCCATAAGTGCTACCATTGTTGCTAGTTTAACAATGCTTGTTGCTTTCTTTAACTGGGGTTTAGGACTCATTTTTGGGGCTTTATTAGCTAGAAAAGTTGCCGAACATGCTCAAAGAAACCAAATCAAAATAAATTATCCAATCATTGGCGCAGCAGGATATATGGGAATGATGGTTTGGCATGGAGGAATTTCGGGCTCTGCTCCGATAAAAATAAATGAGAGTGGACATATCACTGGGATCATGAAAAATGTTTCCTCTTCTGATATGTTATCTCAAATACCTGAGGTAATTAATTACAGTCAAACCATTTTTAGTCTTTCGAATCTGTCTATTTTTTTGGTTGTAATGATCAGTATTTCAGGTTTATTTTATTGGTTAGGAAAAAAATCAAAACCAACCCATATCAACCTTCAAGAGTATCAATTATTCGAACAAATTGAAGCAAAGACAAAGGCAGAGAAGTTAGACAATTCAAAAATTTTATCCATCATTTTTGGAATTCTCATAGTTGCGACTTTTTTCCATCAATATCATGAAGCCATTCGTGAATTAAAAATCACACCAAATCTCATCAATTTTTTAATGCTTGGTTTGGGAATCATCTTGCATGGTAGCTTTAAAAAGTTTACCAATGCTGTTGGTGAATCAATCTCTGATATCTCTGGCATACTTATTCAGTTTCCTTTGTATTTTGGAATTATGGGAATCATGAGTCAAAGCGGAATGGTAGGTCAGATCTCTGATTTTTTTGTTTCTATTTCCAATGTGAATACCCTCCCTATTTTTACTTTTTTCAGTGCGGGATTGGTGAATATTTTTGTGCCTAGTGGAGGAGGACAGTGGGTGGTTCAAGGACCTATTGTTGTGGAGTCAGCATTACAGCTAGGGGTTCCGTTAAATAAAGCAATCATGGCCTTGGCCTATGGAGACCAGATCACCAATATGCTCCAGCCATTTTGGGCACTCCCTTTATTGGGGATCACAAAACTAAAGGCGAAAGAAATTTTGCCTTATACTTTAATTGCCATGATCTTAGGGGGGTCCATATATATTGTTGGATTGTTGCTATTTTAAATCCTAATAAAATGATTTGGCTTTCTGAAAAAATAGCATTTCCTCCTCATGAATCTGCAACAGAAGAGGGAATCATTGCTTTGGGTGGAGACTTGTCTCCAAAGCGATTGATTCATGCCTATCAAAGAGGAATTTTCCCATGGTATTCTGAGGGAGATCCAATTGTTTGGTATAGTCCTCCAAAACGAATGGTATTGTATCCTAATGAATTGATCATTTCAAAATCCATGAGAAAAATTCTCAAAAAGCAAGAGTTTTTCATTACAGAAAATCAAGCTTTTGAAGAGGTGATTTTTTTATGTAAAAATATTCAGAGAAAAGATGATTTCGGAACATGGATTACAGATCACATGGAACAAGCTTACATCCATCTTCATCAATTAGGATATGCAAAATCCATTGAAGTATGGCAATTGGACCCTCAAGAAAATCAAAAAAAATTAGTGGGAGGGTTATACGGTTTATCACTTGGAGAAGTATTTTGTGGAGAAAGCATGTTTTCTTTGGTTTCGAATGCTTCAAAAGTGGCATTTATCCATTTGGTTCAGTCCAATCGATATCAACTGATTGATTGCCAAGTTTATAATGATCATTTATCAAGCTTAGGAGCAAAGGAAATTTCAAGAAATGAATTTTTAAGTCAATTAGTTGCTTATATTTGACATTCAAATTTTAGCTACCCATGGACATACAAAATGCACAATTACAAGTAGACGATTGGATTCAAAAACATGGTGTTCGTTATTTTAATGAACTTACCAACATGGCACAACTTACAGAAGAGGTTGGAGAAGTTGCTAGAATCATTGCCAGAAGATATGGAGAACAATCAGAAAAAGAATCAGATAAATCAAAGGATTTAGGAGAGGAACTGGCCGATGTAATGTTTGTTGTTTGCTGCTTAGCGAACCAAACAGGGATTGATTTACAAGCATCCTTTCAAAAGAAAATGGATCTTAAAACAAAGCGAGACCACGATCGCCACCACAATAATAAGAAGCTACAATAAGTAACTTATTCTGGGTTTACTCCTATTATTTTAGGATGGACCTAATCCAATTGAATAAGGTCTATCTTACTTTCTCTAACTTTTTGATTCAGAATTTTAACATTTTGATCAAATAAAACATACAGTTTAGATAACTCTTGATCAATTAGTTGATTGATTTCATTTTTAAAGTCAATTGCTTGTTGAGTGGGCCTATAGCTTCCAATCCTTGTCAAAGAATTTAAATGGGCTAATTTATTGTTTAATCGAATGGGGAAATTTAAAGGATCTTGGGTGCTTTTACTTTTTGTTTGATATAAAGTTTCTTCGATCACAGTCATTTCTTCAATTAGATTTTTTGCATAATCTATCAATTCTTTGTGCGCATCTTTATCTTTAATGGATTTTTGTAAAGACGAAATTTGAGTTCTGAGTTTTTTTACATTTTTAAGTGCTTTGTGAATTTCTGTCACTTTGGTATTGATGTCGTTGATAAAATCAAATTGTGCTTTTGCATCCTCTAAACTATTTTCAGAAATAGGATTTTTAAGAATGGTGAACTTTTGAGATTTTGAAGTTTCACCAATAGATAAGCTCACTTTATAATCTCCTGCCAATGCCATAGGACCATTTAAAGAGGCCCACCATAAGATCATTCCTTTCACTCTTTCTGCTCCAGGATACATCATGTCCCAATAAAAAATATTATTTCCCTCCACTGCAGTCAGTTTGGCTTCCTTTTTTTCTTTGTTGGGTTGTGTGCTAAATGTCTTTATCAATTGATCCTCGTTGTCGTAGATGCTTAATTTTACAACCTCTTTTTCTTTCTTTTCCTTGATGAAATAGTTGATGGCAACTCCTCCTGGATGATTTGTTCCTCTGGTTTTGGAAGTTCTACCATTACCACCTCCCATTCTGTAGCTATCCTGTGGTTTAAATAAAATAACATCTTCCTTCATTAGATTTTTGTTGAGTTGATGAATGGGAGTTAAATCATCGATCATCCAAAATGATCTACCTTGAGTAGCGACAATTAAATTGTTGTTTTTTATTGTCATATCTGTAATCGGAACAATGGGTAAATTCAATTGGAATTTTTGCCAATTGGCTCCATCATCAAAAGAGATATAAACACCTCTTTCCGTTCCTGCATAGATCAACCCCTCACGTTTGGGATCGGCTCTTAGGGCACGAGTAAAATCTTCAGAGTCAATTCCATTGGTAATCAGCTTCCAAGATTTTCCATAATCTTCAGTTTTGTAGATATAGGGGAGGTAATCTCCAGATTTGTATTTAGTTCCAACAATATAGGCACCGCCTTTGTGAAAAGGATCAACTTCAATGCAATTGATCATCATCCATTCTGGCATTTTTTTGGGAGTGACATTGATCCAGTTTTTCCCACCATCTCTAGTTAAATGAACCAAACCATCATCAGATCCTGTCCAGATTACTCCTTTCTCTTCTTTGGATTCATTGACAGCAAAAATAGTTCCGTAGTATTCAACTCCAGTATTGTCTTTGGTAATGGGTCCTCCTGAGGGCCCTAAAGTTGTTGGATCATTTCTTGTCAAATCTGGACTGATAATTTCCCATGACTGCCCCTCGTTTGTGGTCATGTGTAAATGATTGGAAGCAGCATATAATTTATTTTTTTGATGAGGGGAGAATAGGATTGGGAAATTCCATTGAAAACGGTATTTAAAATCTTCAGCTCCATGACCCATTGGATCATCTGGCCAAACGTTTATCGCTCTAGTTTCTCCTGTTTGATGGTTTTGTCGGGTTAATAAGCCACCATAACTACCTCCGTATACAATATCATTATTTGTAGGATCGATTGCCAAATGAGCACTTTCACCACCAGCAGTCGATTCCCAGTCAGATTCTCCAATAAATCTTCCTTGTGTTCGATGTGCGATTCTGACGGTTGAATTGTCTTGTTGAGCCCCATAAATTCTGTAAGGGAAGTGATTGTCTGTTGTAACTCTGTAAAATTGAGAAGTGGGTTGATTCATATAAGTAGACCAATTTTCCCCAGCATCAAAGGAAACTTGAGCACCACCGTCATCTCCTATAATCATTCGCTGGTTGTCTAGGGGATCAATCCATAAATCATGATGATCTCCATGAGGAGCGTTGTAAGTTTTATAAGTTTTTCCTCCGTCTGTAGACTTATGATATCGAACATTTAAAACGTATAGAATATCTTCGTCCTGTGTATCTGCATACAGACGCGTATAATACCAAGCACGTTGACGTAATTTACGTTCGTTGTTAATTAATTTCCAGGTTTTTCCGGCATCTGTAGATTTGTAAACCCCTCCTTTTTCATTTTCTATCAGTGCCCATACGATGTCCGAATTGATGGAAGAAACAGTCACTCCACTTATCCCCCAAATTCCTGAAGGCAACCCTTTATTACCAGAAATATTTGTCCAAGTTTCTCCTTCATCTGTACTTTTCCATAGCGCAGAACCGTCTCCTCCACTAGACAGACTATAGGGGGTTCTTCTTACATTCCATGTGGTTGCGTATAATACTCTAGGGTTGTTAGGGTCAATGATCAAATCAACAACTCCAGCATCTTTATTTGCAAATAATTTTTTTGTCCAAGTTTTTCCTCCATTGGTTGATTTGTAGATCCCTCTGTCCGAAGAGGATTTGTATAAATCTCCCAATACTCCTGCAAAAACAATGTCAGGATTTTTCGGATGAATACGAACTCTTGGAATATGACGAGCATTTTCTAGTCCAACATGTTCCCATGTTTTTCCTGCATTCACAGATTTCCAAATTCCATCTCCAGAGGAAACATTTCCTCGAACTGTTTTTTCTCCATTTCCAACATAAATGACATTGTGATCCCATTCACTGACAGCAATAGAACCAACAGATCCTCCAAAATACCCATCTGAAATATTCTCCCAACTATTACCCGCATCAGTCGTTCTCCATACTCCTCCACCTGTGGAGCCAAAATAGAATAAATTTGCTTTCCCAGAAACTCCTGTAACAGCGGCACTTCTTCCTCCTCTAAAAGGGCCTACATTTCTCCATTTTGTAGCTTTATAATAATCCTCAGAATATTTGGTAGTATTCTTTTGAGCATTAACTTTGTGGTTTACAGAAAACAGAAGACATAGAAGGATAAAAAATAGTTTTTTCATGTTGATTTGAATTTGGAGTCTAAATTTAATAATTTATTAATTAGTAAAAATTATTGATGAATATTTATTTAAAAGAGGTAAGAAACAAACGAATACTTAAAGATATTTTTATTGCTGGATCTAAAAGTGAGTCCAATCGAATGCTCATACTGCAAAAATTATTTGATAATATCACCATTCAAAATTTGTCAGATTCGGATGACACGCATCATCTTCAGAAGGCTTTATCATCAGGTGAACAAAATATAAACATTGGACATGCAGGAACAGCAATGCGATTTCTTACCGCCTATTTTGCAACACAAAAAAATAAAGTAGTTGTTTTGTCGGGGTCAGAAAGAATGCACAATCGTCCTATAAAAATACTGGTAGATGCTTTAAAAGATCTGGGAGCGGATATTTCCTATCAACTGAAAGAAGGATATCCACCGCTAAGAATTATAGGAAAAGAATTGACCAAAACGAGTGTTCAAATCAATGGAAATACCAGTAGTCAATACATCTCTGCTTTGTTGCTGATTGCTTCAAGTCTCCCTGAAGGTTTGTCAATAGAACTCTTAGGAAAAATCACGTCAATCCCTTATATTGAAATGACCTTATCATTGCTGAATCAATTAGGTATTGAGACCTCATTCAAAAATCAAATGATTCAAGTAAAACCAATTCATGACCTTGAGCAAAAAAGGATAATGATCGAATCTGATTGGAGTTCTGCCTCCTATTTCTACTCGATTATTGCTTTAAGTGAAATAGGATCTGAAATCAGATTGTCTTCTTACAAAAAAGAGAGCTTGCAAGGGGACTCTGTACTGGTTGAGATTTATGAATTTTTTGGAGTAAAAACTGTTTTTGAAGACCATTCAATTTTACTCAAGAAAGTTGCCAAACCCGAAAATAAAAATTTGTCTTTAGATCTTAACAAAGCTCCAGACATTGCTCAAACCATTTCAGTGACCTGCTTTGGATTGGGTGTTTCTTGTGAATTGACAGGGTTACATACCTTAAAAATTAAAGAAACAGATCGGTTAGAAGCCTTGCAAAAAGAGCTTACAAAACTTGGAGCCACTATTTTTGTCACCTCTGATGATTTACGATTGAGTGTAAGCTCAAAAATTAATTCGAATGTCTCAATAGAAACATACAATGATCATAGAATGGCAATGGCTTTTGCACCTTTAGCGATGAGAACCTCTATTGAGATTTTAGACGCTGATGTGGTGACAAAGTCTTACAGAAATTTTTGGAAAGATTTGCAACAAATTGGCTTTGAAGCAAATTAATCAGTCAAACACTTGACAAGGCCTTCTCTCATATCGTATATTTGCCGCCATCACAATAAATTTTAAGTATGAAATTATCCCACTTTAATTTTGAATTGCCAAAAGAATTAATTGCTGAATACCCAGCAGAACACAGAGATGAATCTCGTTTGATGGTTTTGAATCGTAAAGAGCAAACCATCGAGCACAAGATGTTCAAAGATGTAATAAATTACTTTGATGAGGGGGATGTAATGATGCTCAATAATACCAAAGTTTTTCCTGCTAGAATGTTTGGAAATAAAGAAAAAACTGGGGCAAGGATAGAAGTGTTTTTATTAAGAGAATTGAATGCTGAAAACAGACTTTGGGATGTTTTAGTTGATCCTGCAAGAAAAATTAGAATAGGAAATAAACTATTTTTTGGTGATGACGATAGTTTAGTTGCAGAGGTAATTGACAATACAACCTCCAGAGGTCGTACACTTCGATTTTTATTTGACGGTAAATATGAAGATTTCAGAGCAAAACTGGTTGAATTAGGACAAACTCCCTTACCAAAACACATTGAGAGAGATGTTGAGCCTTCAGATGAAGAACGATATCAAACTATTTTTGCAAAAAATGAAGGAGCTGTTGCTGCTCCAACCGCAGGGTTGCACTTTTCTAAACATTTAATGAGAAGGTTAGAAATTAAAGGGGTAGATTTTGCAGAGATTACCTTACATGTAGGTTTGGGAACATTCAGTCCTGTAGAAGTAGAAGATTTGTCGAAACATAAGACAGATTCAGAACAAATTTTCATTCCTCCTACGAGTGCCAATATTGTTAACAATGCAATAGAAAATAAAAGAAGGATTTGTGCGGTTGGAACTACAGTAATGCGAACAGTAGAATCTTCAGTTTCTGCGAGTGCTCGATTGAATAGTTATTCAGGTTGGACCAATAAATTTATATTTCCACCTTATGATTTTAGCATTGCCAACTCAATGATTACAAATTTTCATTCTCCTAAATCTACTCTAATGATGATGGCTGCAGCATTTGCAGGATATGACTTTTTGCTTGAGGCATATAAATTGGCTGTGAAAGAGGAGTATCGATTCCATACCTATGGAGATGCCATGTTAATCATCTAAATTTCAATAAAATATTTCATACAAAACCTCATAGATTCATCCTATGAGGTTTTGTATTTTTGTAATCGAATGAAACCTATTAAAAAAGACATACGTTCTTTATCCAAAGAGCAATTAAGAACATTTTTTGAAAAAAATGGAGATAAAGCTTTTCGTGGAAATCAAGTATATGAGTGGTTGTGGAATAAGTCATTACACACATTTGATGAAATGACCAATATTTCCAAGCAAACAAGAGAAATGCTTCAAGAAAATTTTGTAATCAATCACATTGAGGTAGATACGATGCAGCGAAGTAAAGACGGTACCATTAAAAACGGGATTCGTTTGCATGATGAATTGATTGTTGAGTCAGTTTTGATTCCAACAGAAAAAAGAACAACAGCCTGTGTATCGAGTCAGGTAGGTTGTAGTTTAGATTGTCGTTTTTGCGCGACCTCAAGACTGAAAAGGATGAGAAATCTAAACCCTGATGAAATTTATGATCAAGTAGTTGCGATGGATAAACAAAGTCAGTTGTACTACAATCGAAAGTTATCAAATATTGTCTTTATGGGAATGGGTGAGCCATTAATGAATTATAACAATGTTCTTAAAGCCATTGAAAAAATAACTTCTAAGGAGGGCTTGGGAATGTCTTCTAAAAGAATTACAGTTTCCACCTCTGGAGTTCCAAAAATGATCAAAAAAATGGCTGATGACCAAGTAAAATTTAATTTAGCCGTTTCACTCCATGCTGCCCTTGATGAAGTCAGAACTTCGATCATGCCTTTTAATGAAAAACTTCCGTTGAAAGATTTGGCAGAATCACTAAAGTATTGGTATGAGAAAACCGGACGAATGGTTACCTATGAATACGTGGTATGGAATGGGATCAATGACAGAATTGAAGACATAAAAGCGTTGATCAACTTTTGTCAACACATTCCATCCAAGGTCAATTTAATAGAATACAACCCCATTGATGATGGTGAGTTCCAGCAAGCAAGCTCCAAGGTCATTAATAACTATATCTCTCACTTAGAGATGAATGATATCAAGGTCAATGTTCGAAGATCAAGAGGAAAAGATATTGATGCTGCTTGTGGCCAGTTGGCAAATAAGTCTTAACCTTCTAAGAGATTTATTTTGTAAATTTGTAGTGATTAATGAAGACTGTTGAGGAAATAAAATATCCCATTCAAAAAGAAATGGAACTCTTTGAGCAAAAATTCAAAGAGTTCATGATTTCGAAAGCCCCACTATTAAATAGAATCACTTATTACATAGTCAGGAGAAAAGGAAAACAAATGCGACCCATGTTTGTTTTTTTAGTTGCAAAAATGGTTTCTAATGGGGGCTTTGATCAACGAACTTTCCGTGGAGCATCTGTGGTAGAACTCATTCATACAGCAACACTTGTACATGACGATATTGTAGATGATAGCAACCAAAGAAGAGGATTCTTTTCCATCAATGCATTGTGGAAAAATAAAATTGCGGTTCTGGTAGGAGATTATTTATTATCTAAAGGATTGTTGCTGTCTATTGACAATGAGGATTTTGATTTGTTACGATTGATATCCATTGCAGTTCGAGAAATGAGTGAAGGAGAATTATTGCAAATTGAGAAAGCTAGAAAACTAGATATTACCGAAGAAATTTACTACGAAATTATTCGTCAAAAAACAGCAACTTTAATCGCTGCTTGTTGTGGTATTGGAGCGGCCTCTGTAGGAGCCAATCAGGATACGATTCAACAAATGAGAAAATTTGGACAATACATTGGGATGGCATTTCAAATAAAAGATGATTTGTTTGATTATTCAGAGGAGAAAATTGGAAAACCAATAGGAATTGATATCAAAGAGCAAAAGATGACCCTGCCACTGATCTATACCTTAAACAATTGTTCTAAAAAAGAGAAAGCTTGGTTGATCAATAGCATAAAAAAACACAATAAAGAAAAAAAACGTGTTCGTGAGATGATTGCTTTCATCAAACAAAATGGAGGAATAGAGTATGCAATCGAAAAAATGCACGATTACAAAAAGAAAGCCCTGTCTATTTTAGACAATTATGAAGATTCTGATTACAAATCTTCTTTGATTAAGATGATTGAATATGTGGTAGAACGTAAGATTTAATCCGTGGATTGCTCTCTCATCAAATGAAGTAATTCATCTAGAAAATCTCGTTTATTTGATAATCTAGGAACTTTATGTTGACCTCCTAACTTCCCTTTACTCTTTAGCCAAGAATAAAACAATCCTTTTTTTGTACAGTGGATTTTAGGCATGGTTAAAGTCATATTTTTATATCGCTTTGCCTCATAATCTGAATTCATTGATTTTAATGCATTGTCCAATAATTCAGTAAAATAGTCTAAGTTTTTTGGAGGCTTTGCAAATTCAATAATCCATTCATGTCCCCCCTTATTTACACCCTCCATAAAAATTGGCCCAACTGTGTAATCTGTAATTGTTGCCTTTGTTTTTTTACAGGCTTTTTTTAAAGCCTCCTCCGCATTTTCAATGATTAATTCCTCTCCAAAAACATTGATGTGGTGTTTCGTTCTTCCTGTAATTCTAATTTTATAAGGACTTAACGAAGTAAATTTTATTGTATCACCAACCAAGTATCTCCATAAACCACTATTGGTAGTAATCACCACAGCATAATTTTCTCCTTTTTTCACTTTTGATAAAGGGATTGCCTTTGAGTTTTCGTTGTCGTATTCACTCATGGGGATGAACTCGTAGAAGATTCCATAATCCAGCATTAATAATAAATCAAGAGATCCGTTGATGTCTTGTATGGCAAAAAATCCTTCTGAGGCATTATAGGTTTCATAATATTTAAAATCTTTCTTTGGAATCAATTTTTTATACTGCTCTCTGTAAGGATTGAAATTTACTCCCCCATGAAAATACACTTCTAAATTAGGCCAAACTTCTAAAATGTGATCTTTTCCTGTCTTTTCTAAGACTTTATTTAACAAGACTAGCATCCACGATGGAACTCCAACCAAACTGGTAATGTCCTCATGTATTGTTTCATTAATGATTGCTTCCATTTTTGTTTCCCATTCACTCATTAAAGCGATTTCTTGGCTAGGTGCAGAGCTAAAATCAGCCCAAAATGGCATGTTTTCTATAATGATTGCAGACAAGTCACCAAAATAAGAATTGTTGTCTTCATAGATTGCTGAACTTCCCCCCAAGCGCAATCCTTTTCCATTAAATAACTCAGTATTTTCATTATTGTTTATGTACAGGCACAACATGTCTTTTCCTGCTTTTAAATGACAATTTTCAATGGCCTGATCACTAACAGGAATGAATTTACTTTTGGCATTTGTCGTTCCGCTAGATTTTGCAAACCATTTAATTTTTGTTGGCCAGAATAAATTTTGTTCTCCCTTTCTACTTCGTTCAATCAAGGGCTCGATACTTTCGTAACGTTGAATTGGCACTTGGCTTGTAAAATCATCATAAGTCTTAATCTGAGAAAAATCATGCTGTTGACCAAACTCAGTTTCTTTAGCAAATTGAATCAATCGATGTAATAATTCATCTTGAACATCGATGGGATATTTAATGAACAACTCCATTTGATGCTTTCTCTTTTTGAGAAACCATGAAATAATTGAATTGACAAATGGAATAGCCATGTGAAATTTGAGTTTAGTAAATTGATTTTTCCGTAAGTTTGTTTTAACGAACAAAAACGTTTTAAAAATAGAAAAATATTTTAGATGCGATACCAAGGGGTTTTAAAAAAAATGATGACAGAAAATGGAGACACAATCCAATATTATTTGGAGTTGCAGAATGATTTTCTGAATGTCAATCAATTATTAAATAGAAATTTAGAACTGTCTTTTGTTAAACATGAGTGTTTAAACTGTCATTTGGAATATGAAATTTATCGTCAAGGATTTTGCAAATCTTGTTTTTTTGAAATCCCAAGTGCTGGAGATTGGATAATGAGACCTGAACTAAGTACCGCACATTTGGGGAAGGAAGATAGAGATTTGGCTTATGAAAAATCAGTGCAATTACAACCTCATATTGTTTACTTAGCAAATTCGAGTAATGTAAAAGTAGGAGTCACCAGAAAACAGCAAGTTCCTACCAGATGGATCGATCAAGGAGCTCATCAAGCAATCGAAATTGTTGAGGTTCCGAATAGATATTTAGCAGGAATCACCGAAGTTGCTTTGAAAGAATTCGTTTCGGATAAGACCCAATGGAGAAAGATGCTAAAGAACGAAATCGAAGAGGTAGATTTACAGGAATGGCAACAAAAATTAAGTCAATACATACCACCAGAAGCGAAAGAATATTTTATAGAAAATAATTCTGTAACTGAACTAAATTTTCCTGTATATTCATATCCCGAAAAGCCCAAAAGTTTGAACATCATTAAGGAAAAAACATACTCAGGTAAACTGGTAGGGATTAAAGGGCAATATTTAATTTTTGAGGATCAAACTGTTTTTAATATCCGATCCAATGAAGGATTGGTCATTAGTTTAAATATTAAATAAATGAAAGATAACCGCTTTTTAAAAGTTGCTTTGGCGCAAATTTCTCCAGTTTGGTTGGATAAAAAATCAACTCTAAAAAAAATTGAAAACTCTATAGTAGAGGCTGCAGCTGAAGGTTCAGAACTCATTGTTTTTGGAGAAGCTTTATTACCTGGCTATCCTTTTTGGATCAGTCTTACCAACGGAGCCGAATGGAATTCCTCTGTCCAAAAAGAAATCCATGCACACTACGTTCAAAATTCAATCCTTATTGAAAAAGGAGAATTGAATCGTGTTTGTTTGCTTGCAAAAAATCACAAAATAGCGATCTATCTCGGTCTTATTGAAAGAGCACAAAATAGAGGAGGTCATAGTATTTACGCATCATTGGTATACATCAATCAGTATGGAGAGATCAAATCTGTTCATAGAAAATTACAACCTACTTATGACGAACGATTGACATGGGCTCCTGGAGATGGTCATGGTTTACAAGTTCATCCATTAAAAGAGTTTACTGTTGGTGGATTGAATTGTTGGGAAAATTGGATGCCATTGCCTAGAACTGCTTTGTATGGTCAGGGAGAAAATTTACACGTAGCAGTTTGGCCAGGAAGTGATCATAACACCAAGGATATTACTCGTTTTATTGCTAGAGAATCTCGGTCTTACGTCATTTCTGTCTCTAGCTTAATGCATAAAAATGATATTCCTGAAGACACTCCGCATTATCAAAAAATCATCAATGAATCTCCTGATAGATTGACCAATGGAGGTTCTTGTATTGCTGGTCCTGATGGAGAATGGTTGTTAGAACCTGTGATTAACAAGGAAGGCTTATTTTACGAAACGCTGGATTTTTCTCGGGTCTTGCAAGAGCGTCAAAACTTTGATGTTGTAGGTCATTATTCTAGACCAGATGTTACCAAATTACACGTCAATAGAGAGCGACAATCAACGGTTTCTTTCGAGGAATAATATCGTTATTTATTTGACAAAGAATTTACTTTGAGCACCTGATCGATAATTTTTTCGATCCCTAAATCATCATTAGTTGAGGTTTCAAATCGGGCTCTTTTTTTCACGTCCTCATGAGCATTTTTCATCGCATAACTGAAATAGGCAAGGTCTAACATTTCCAGATCATTTAGATAATCTCCAAAGACCATGGTCTGATCTGGTTTAATCTTCATCTTTTGTTGTAAAAAATGGATGGCTGTTCCTTTGTTTGAGTTTTGTTTTGAGAGATCCAACCAGTTTTTACCCGATATTTTCAATAAAAAAGAATTTTTAAATTCTTGAATATAGGGGGATATAAATTGTTCTGAAGATTGTGGATGATACAATGCAATTTTAAGAATTGGGGTTTGATTCGGAATTTTTGTCAAGTCTTTCACAATTTCATAAGAACTATAATATTCTTGAAACATCTCAATAAAAAACTCATCCTCAGATTCAATAAAAGCTTTGTTTTCACCACATAGAATAATGAATGCATCTTTTATTTTTCTTAAATATGGAATGATTTCAATTACTTTTTGAGAATCTAAGGTTTGTAAAAGGAGTGTTTGATCTTCTTGTTTTATTACTCCACCATTTTCACCTACAATGGTGATTTGATCTTTTATTGGTTTTAACTTTTGTGCGATGCTGTGATATTGACGACCACTAGCAGCTACAAAATGAATTCCCAACTTTTGCAACTGATTGAATTGTTGAAAAAACAAATCACTAACTTCCTCTTTAGAGTTGAGCAGCGTTCCATCCATATCAGAAACAATCAGTTTTACATTCGATAATTTCATTGAAATATTTTTTTAAATGTATGAGAATAATTTGAAAAATTAATAATTCTTTGCCAGCGGATCACGTTTTCTAGATTTTGATATTTCCCAGATTAGATAACCATATACAATCAAATATTCCAATGCGATGATGTATAAGTTTTCCTTCCAAGGAATGTTTGCATAAGCTTGATAACTCAAAATTATGACAATACTCCAAATGACTGGATACCTGTATTTTGTAAACACACACAACAAAACTGGGGTAGCGATATACCAAGGATGAATTGTAGTCGCCGTAAAATAATAAAACGAAATTCCAATCAACATGGCAGAAGATAATTGTTGAGGTGATTTATTTTCTCTGTAAAAAGTGATGAGTCCTATAAATAAAATGCTAAGTCCTGACACTATTTTCCCAATGATGGCTATTTCGTTCCACCCTCTAAATGAGTACCCAATTTCTCTGAGTATATAGTAAATACTCGCATTGAATTCAAAATTCTTGAACCATAAGCCAACAGAGGTTGTATAATTATGAATTAGATCTGAAGAGAAGAAAGGAAGAAATAATAGCATGTTTACTAACACGACAATCCCACCGAAATAGATCCATCTTAGAAACCCTCTTGCTGATTCTTTCTTTGAAAACCATTGGTAAAAAAGAGGAACAAATAAAAAAGGAATTAATTTGACAGAAACCGATACACCCAATAAAATTGAAGTCCATATCCATTTTTTCTGTATTAAAAAATAGAGGCTCAAAAGCAAGAAAAATAACATCACAGGTTCAAAATGTAAATTGCCTGTCAATTCTATGATCACAAATGGATTTAAGGCATACAGAAAGATGTGGTGAATGGGTAAATCCAATTTTTTTAATATTTTTTTTCCGAAATAAATAATTCCAATATCGGCAAGTATAATTTGGACTCTTAAAGCAACCACAGCAAGTAAAATATTCGATTTTGAAACCATAGCTGCCAGTAAAAAATTCAACTGATTGATTGGAGGGTAATTTGTGTAATGACTTCCGTTTAACTCGCCCATTCCTTGATACAATTCAGCAGCTTGGTGAATTGGAAATTTTTCTGCTTTGATAAATGTTTCGGGAAGTGAAATATAGGGATTCAACCCTTCTAAAATCATCCTGCCATCCCAGATAAAACGATAAAAATCTTGAGATAAATTAGGAATTGTTGTTAGAAATATCAATCGAAATAGGATGGATAAAGCAACCAAAAGAGGGATGTCATCTTTCAGTCTTTTTGTCAAAAAGAAAAAAGGAATGAATAAAGTTAGATATAGAAAAATAAGTTGAGGAAAATTTGCTCTGTCTAAGTCATGGCCGATAAAAAAATAAAGAATAATGCTAGCAACAATTGCTAATACTTCTTGATATTTTTTAATTAGAAACATGAGTTAAGCTTTCGAAAAAAGAGATTGAATGAAAACGAAACCAAAGCCCAAAAATAACATGAGGTGAAATGGGAATAAGCCAAAATCACCCTGTTGGTCTCCAACGACAAAAGCACTGTACATACCAAACGCAAAATACAAAGTTAATCCACCTTCAATCAGTTGATTGATGCCAAAACTTTTAGGGATGTATTTATTGTCTTTCCAAGAATCATTAGCGTCAGTGATATTAAATTTTGGAGTTCTTATGAAGTTACTTTTTTTACCAAAATGCCCTTCTAATACTGCAATGCTGTTGTGAAACGAAAAACCCATTGCAATTGAAAAGAAGGTAAAAAATGTTCCAGTGTATTTGAAGAAGTTGTTTATTCCTCCACCGTAAGTATTTTTAAACATATACCAATAGCAAATAAAAAATATGATGGAGCTTAAAACAAAGAAACGAATCATGTAAAAATAAGAGGCTAGATGCTCATATTCATTTTTTATGTACAACATAGGAATGCTTAAGATGGCTACTAAAAAAATCATTAAAAACATAGAGCTGTTGAGTAAATGTAACAGACTATGGATTTTTGTTTTCACAGAAATATTTTTTGAAAATAAAACACGTTTTGCCATTTTTTGAAAATTTTCTGCACCTCCTTTATTCCAACGAAATTGTTGTGATTTTGCTGCACTGATCACTACCGGTAATTCTGCAGGAGCAACGATCTCTTCAAGGTATTTAAATGACCATTTTTTTAATTGCGCTCTGTAACTTAAATCCAAGTCTTCAGTTAAGGTGTCTCCCTCCCAATTTCCTGCATCAAGAATGCATGCTTTCCTCCAGATTCCTGCCGTTCCATTAAAATTGATGAAGTGACCTTTGCAATTTCTTCCTACTTGCTCAAGAGTAAAATGAGCATCCAAAGCAAAAGCTTGTATTTTCGTTAAAATGGAGTAATTTCTATTGACATGTCCCCATCGAGTTTGAACAACTCCTATTCGAGTATCTTTGAAGTATGGAATTGATTTCATAAGCCAATCTTTTTTAGGTAAGAAATCGGCATCAAAGATGGCAATAAACTCCCCTTTTGCAATTTTCAATCCTTCTTTCAAAGCTCCTGCTTTAAATCCTTGACGATCAGTTCTTCGAATATGTTGAATATCAATTCCTTTGCTTTGTAAATATTCAATCTGTTCTTTAGTAGTATCGATAGATTCATCTGTTGAGTCATCCAATACCTGTATTTCCAATCTATCTTTGGGATACGCTAACTTCACAATATTATTTAGCAATCTTTTCATCACATACAGTTCATTGTAAACAGGAAGTTGTATTGTAACAAAAGGGATTTCCTCAGCATCTTTTAGGTTAAATTGAGGACTTTTGTCCTCTGTTTTCTGAGCGCCTAAATAGTTAAACAATAAGTTTAGTTGAGCCAGAGCGTACATGAATATAAGAATGAGCGCTATAGAGTATATGATAATAATGATGTATGGTAAAATCATTACTTAAAACTATATTTAAAAATCCAACCTAAAATTTTTATCCCTGCTAATATACTGCCTTTTAAGGTTCCAGAAACCTTAGAAATGCCAATTCTATTTCTATATTTCACAGGAATTTCTACATAAGAAAAACCCTGTTTGATTGCTTTTAACTGCATTTCTATAGTCCATCCATAAGTTTTGTCTTGCATCCTTAGTTGAAGCAATTTTTTGTACTTAATAGCTCTAAATGGACCTAAGTCAGTGAATGTTGCCCCAAAAAGTAATTTCATTAAAAAAGTGGCTAACCAATTTCCAAAAACTTGTTGAGGTGTCATTGAACCAGCTTCTCTTAATTGTTTTACTCGAGAGCCTATTACAAGATCGATTTGACCCTCTAATATAGGAGCAATGAGTTCTGTGAGTTGTTCAGGATAATCAGAATAATCACCATCTAAAAAAACAACAATGTCTGGTAATTCACTTTCTTTAATTTTGGCGATGTAGTCAAGTCCCTTTAAACAAGCATAACCATACCCTTTTCTAGGTTCTCTTAGAACCGTTGCTCCTGCCCTTAAAGCATTTTTTTCAGTATCATCAGAGGAATGATTACTAACAACAATGATTTCTTGCACTACAGAAGGAATGTCATGTATGACTTTTTCTATTGAATCTTCTTCATTGTAGGCAGGAATAATGACTCTAATATTTGTCATGATTCTTAAATATCAAGTGTTTTTTTATTAAAAATCATATTCCAATATTTAATTATTGAATGGCGTTAGGACCTATAAAGCAATAATTCTTTTGTTTTATGGATTATTTAGTGATGTTGAGTTCTTTTTGTTGAGCGGGTACGATATGTTTGTCAAAATACCATGAAGACCACTTTTCTAAAGTGTAAAAAAGACCCAATCCTAAAACCAGAATTGTAAGGCTTAAAATGATCAAATTTTTCTGTTTTCTCTTAGGATCTATGGAACACTGATTTTGTTTTTTTCGAAATGAGTAAATTCCATATACTCCAATTATAAATGCAATGATTCGAAGGATGATAGATCCAGTACCTGTACTCCCATCTTCTTCATAGAAAAAATCAGCAAAAGAGATTGCGTACACACCTCCCATAAGTCCAAACATAAACAATATGGCTGGAGCAACACAACAGAGAATTCCAGCGATAGCGGCGCTTATTGAATATTTTAACCCCCATTTGATTAGATTTGGTTGTTTTTTTTCAGTCATTAGAATATTTTTAATTATGACAATTTTATAGACGTTATTTCTTCCCAAAGAAGGATTTGTAAATTTACGAAAACTCAATGAAATAAAATCTTGTGATTAGAATTCTTTATTCCCCATAAAAATCAGGAGATTCAAACAAAAATTAAGATTGATAAAATATTTCAAAGAAAAAAGTTTCGAAATTTTGGATGATGGATTGATAGGATGCTGAGTTTTTTATCAACTTGCATAAAATTAGGTATTTATATATCTTGTCAAGTAAACAAATAGTTAACCGAACCTTTTAGCTCATGATAAAACAATTTTTAACGGTAATTTTCTGTATTATTTTGACCAGTTGTCAAAAAAAATCATCAACCAATTCGAAAGATAATTGGATACAATTATTCAATGGAAAAGATCTTACAGGATGGATTCCAAAAATAGCTGGACATCCTTTGGGAGATAATTACAAAAACACCTTTAGAGTTGAAGAGGGTCTTTTAAAAGTTTCCTATGACGGATATGATACGTTTGAAAATAGGTTTGGACATTTATTTTATGAACAACCTTTTTCTCATTATAAAATATTAGTTGAGTATCGGTTTTTGGGTGACCAAGCATTTCCTGAAGTTGGAGAATGGGCTTATCGAAATAATGGAGTAATGATGCATTGTCAATCTCCAGAAAGTATGGGGCTTTATCAAGAATTTCCGGTAAGTTTAGAAGGGCAATTGTTAGGAGGGAATGGTGTTGATAAGCGTCCCAATAGCAATCTATGTACCCCAGGATTGCATGTAATGATGGGAGATAGATTAGAAACCAATCACTGTGTTAATTCTAGCTCCAAAACATACCATGGTGATGATTGGGTGACTGCAGAGTTTGTGATTTTAGGGAATGAATCCATGTACCATATCATTGAAGGTGATACCGTGATTTCCTATTCAAAACCACAAATTGGAGGCGAATACCTCCCAGAAAATTATTCGCTTCCTGAAGGAACTTTGATTTCCAATGGATACATTTCATTACAGTCAGAGACTCATCCGATTGAATTTAGAAAAGTTGCATTGATGGAATTAGATTCATTAAAGAATTGAGTTTTTTTGTTAAGGGATTCGATTCAAAACGAGTAGCTTACTTCTAGAGGTTCGTTCTCTCTTATGGCCATCAAACGTGCCAAACTCATAGTAGGTGTATCAACTCTTTAAAAATTTTGATCATTTTTGGTTCTGTATTTCTAGCAATGCTTATGATTTCCTCAATATTAACAGGAGCTAAATTTTCAGGATCACATTCGTCTGTTAAAACTGAAATAGCTGCACATGGTAAATTGAGTTGTTTTGCAACGATTACTTCAGGTACGGTACTCATTCCAACAGCATCTACTCCTAAAGTTTGCAACATCCTGTATTCTGATCTGGTCTCCAATTGAGGGCCTAAGACACTTGCATATATTCCTTTGTGAAGTTGTATTTTTTGATTTGTAGCAATTTCTTGGATGCTTTTATTCATTTGTTTTGAATAAGGCTCTAACATGTCTGCAAATATATTGCCAAATGCATTGGCTCCTTTGAAAGCCAGTGGAGAGCTTCCTTGAAGATTGATGTGATCTTCCAACAACATCAAATCTCCCTTTTTATAATTAAGATTAATGGCTCCCGCTGCATTAGAAATGAGGAGGTGTTTTACTCCCAATCCATGCATGGTTCTAATACCATACGTAACTTCCCAAGGAGAATAGCCTTCATATAAATGAAAACGACCAGACATGACAAGAACTTTTTTTCCTGAAAGTTCCCCATAAATCATTTTTCCTGAATGAAACTCCACTGTTGCTTCAGGAAAGTTTGGAATGTCAGCATAGGCAATTTTTTTCTCAACAACAATCTCATCAATCAATGCACCAAAACCTGTTCCTAAAACAATGCCAACATGGGGCTGTTCAATACCATTTTTAATGAGGTAATCAAGGGTTTCTTGTAATTGTTGTTTTTTCATATGCTTTATAAAAAATGGTTAAAATCAGTTCAGTTTTCAATATCTTCAATGATTTCAATATCATTCTGCATCAGTAACAAATGTACATTAACTTTTTCTAAGTTTTGAAAAGGATGGTTTTTACAGTTGAGGATTACAAGTATTTAGTGAAATGGATTTCTGGATGCTTTTTATGATATCTAATTTTTTTTTGTTAGGTTCATTTTATTTTTTAGATTTACCCCTAAATATGGGTATATGCTCAAGAACAAAATTGAGCATCCATAAAGAAAACCAATATCCCTAATACATAAATAGAGATGTTGGTTTTTTTATTTTTTAACCAATCGCTAACGCGTTAATTTATTAATATTAAAAAAACATGAAAAAGTTACCATTAGTTTTAGTTACCCTTAGTTTTATCATTTCAATCTCATCATTTGCCCAAGTTGCAATTGGCACAAATGAAATAGAAGAATCAGCCATCTTACAATTAGAAAGTAAAGAGAAAGGATTTTTATTGCCAAGAATGACCAATGAAGAACGTCTTAAAATTGATAAACCTGCAGTAGGTTTACAGATTTTTGTTACAGATTTTGGGGGGACAGACAAAGGAATGATTCTATTTTTTGACGGTAAAGAATGGAAGGCTTTCAAGGAACTAAGTTCGCGTCCAAATCCTCCAACAAATGTTACAGCTAATCGTTTGCGTTTAGACGATGATTCACCGATTAATCAAGCTACGATTACTTTCGATACTCCAGATTCTAATGGCTCAACCATTACTCAATACCAAGTAAACGCCAAAAACTTAAGATCAGGAGAGACTAAAGAAAGTTTCTTCAATCCCAATCAGGTTGTAGATAATGGTAACAGGAAAGAAATAGTAATTTCTGACTTAGAAACTAACGCATTATACACCTTCAGCGTTGCGGCTATCAATGCGGTTGATACCAGTACTCAAAGTGATACTTCAGATATTGCACCAACACCTATAGAAGGTGATTATCTTTATGGCGGTGTGGTATTTTACATTTTAAATGCAAGTGATCCGGGCCATGTTACTGATGAAACACACGGTTTGATTTGTGCTCCAAAAGACCTAGATTCTAGTTATCCATGGAGTAATGTAGAAAACCTTAATGATGATGTAGTAGTAGCTACAGAATATATTATGGGCACTGGTGTAACCAATACTCCATTGATCAAAAGTACACTGGGAAATATAGATCAAGACTATGCGGCCTATCAGGCAACTCTTTATCGTCTTGATAATAGTAGTATTTATGCAAGTTATTCAGATTGGTATTTACCTTCAAAAGATGAGTTGAATAAAATGCATACTAATAAAGATATTATAAATACTACACTTCAAAACAATAGTGGTTCGGAATTTAGTATTGGTAATGATATATTTTATTGGAGTTCTTCACAGGATCAAGGAGGAAATAATAAACATAAAAGAGCATGGCGACAGAATTTAGGTAATGGTACAAGTAGCGGACACGATAAGACGACTCTTTATAAAGTTCGTCCGATTCGGTCTTTTTAAAAAGTTGCCTGCCTGTCGATGGGTTTCTCGATTGGCAGGCACTTTTAACAATTAAATTTTATATGTGAGACACCGCTTCTTATCTTAGGATGGTAGAAATTTAGTAAAAGCAGGATGATGTCTGATATCTTCAATAACATCAATATCATTCAATTCTTTTAATAAATGTACTTTTTTATTTGTTAAATCCTTGAGGGTGTCTTCTCTAACACTCGAGCTGCCCCAAGCTTTGTTATTGAATAGGGGCGTATGTAAATTTTTCATTCCCAATAAATAATAGCCTCCATCTTTGGCAGGGCCTAAAACAACATCATTAGAATCTAAGCTTAAAAAAGAGTCTTCTATCAATTCAGGGGTTAAATCAAATAAATCAGTTCCTATCACAACTACTTTGTCATAACCACTTTCAAAACTATTTTTAAATGCATGGTGCATTCTTTGTCCTAAATCATCTCCTTGTTGAAGATGTTTTTGATAATCCTCAACTTCCCAGATATCGTCAACCATAATTTTTTCAGAATAATGGACAGCTTTTTCACAGGTTACCTCTTGGGTAACCTGATGTGTTTTTTGAAGTAAAAATTCATAAATTTTTAATGCAGTTTCATCACCTAGACTTTTGGCTAGCCGAGTTTTTACTTTCCCTAAAACTGCATTTCTAGCAAATATTAGTAATAGATTGTTGTCTTTCAAAGTCAATATTAAAGAGTGATATATTTTAAAAAATTAACAACATCCTCCACCATCATAATGATAGGTAGAGGGTGATATAAAAAGATCACTTCTTCCCAGAGCTTCAAGTGCTAGGGCGGTTTTATCACAAATTGCCAATGGCTGATTTTTAAGCAACACATGACCAGCGCCATCGTCAAAATATGTTTCATTGCCAAAGTATATGGCCGCTTTCCCCGTAAATACACAGGGCCCATCTGCAGGCATAGGATCTTTAATGGCAGCAACTTCAATGGATTCTATATAGATGATTTCATCCGTTGGATAATGTGTAGGATCTAATATTCTATAAGGCTTTCGAGCTCTAATTTCTATAGTCCCAAATCCGGCATCTGTCAATGTTTTTACATAAGCTTCTATTGGCAAACTACCACTAAGACAAAGAGCTCGAAGACGTTCGTCATTTCTTAATTGAGGATTCATTTCTTGTTCACAAGTAGGATCACTCATCACAAGTCTTCCATGTGGTTTTAAAACTCGATACATTTCTGAGATGGCTTTTTGAAGATCATCTGACTTAAAGATATTGAATAAGCAATTTTGAGCGGCAACATCAATTGAGTGATCCTCTACGGGCAAACTCAGGGCATCTCCTTTTCGTAAATCAATAAAATCACTTTGAAACCAATCATTTAATTCTTCTGCAATTTTAAAATTTTTACGTGATGCCTCCAACATTTCATCGACAACATCTAAACCAATTACGCCTCCTTTGTTTCTATTAAAGTAGGCAAATTGTAACAATTCCATTCCACCACCAACTCCAACATATAACATTTTAGGGTTGTTTGTTAAATCACGAGCATGAACCGTTGAGCCACAGCCATAGTTCATTTCTTGCATGATTCTAGGAATTTTTAAACCCGGGAGTTCCCAAATTGGATTGGTAGTACAACACAAGCCAACATTTGGAGTTAATGCGGCATCTTTATAAACATTTTTGGTGGTTTCTAAATAACTCATTTTGTATCATAATTTTAGGTCACTGTCCCTTGGCAACTGCTTCCTGCCCCTGCGGTACAACCATAGCAATGTTGATTAATGACAATATTTCTATCTTGTAATATGCTCTCATTGTATTGTGAAATATGTGTAATCTTACTCGCAATTTTTAGGTCTAGCATTTGATTGAAATCACAATCATACAACCAACCGTCCCAGCTTACAGAGAGAGTATTTGTACACATGACATTGGCAACTGCACTGGGATTGAAGGCATCCACGAGTGCAATCATATAATCTTCATAATTTTCTGAAGCAATTAAATACTCTAAAAAACGACTAATTGGTAGATTCGTAATGGCAAATAAATGATGAAAGTGGATGTTAAAATCTTCTTTCAATGCTTTCTTAAAATCGTATTCTAAATCTTTTTGATTGCCTGGCAAAAAAGCACCTGAGGGATTATACACCAAATCTAATTTCAAATCTGAATGTTCCATCCCATATCCTATTGCATTGAGTTCTTGAAGGGCTTCTATGGATTTATCAAAAACGCCATTTCCACGTTGCTTGTCTGTTTTCCCTCTTGTCCAATGTGGCATGGAACTGACCACATGAATATTATATTCCTTAAAAAACAAGGGGAGATCATGAAACTTTTTATTAGCTCTGATGATGGTTAAATTGGAGCGTACAATGAAATCTTTAATTCCAGCTTTTGCGGCTTGTTCAACAAACCATCTAAAATTAGGATTCATTTCAGGAGCACCTCCTGTTAGGTCTAGGGTATGTGCTCCTGTTTTTTTTATAACCTCAAGACATAGGTGCATGATCTCTTTATTCATGATTTCTTTTCTGTCAGGACCAGCATCTACGTGGCAATGAGAACAAACTTGATTACACATATAGCCAAGATTGATTTGCAAAATTTCTAGCTTTTTTGGACGTAAAGGAAATTGATTGGTCTCTTGAATTTTTTTTGCAAATGAAGGCAATTCACCAGTAGCAAAAACACCATTGGATAAAATATCCAATTGATGCGTTGTCTTGGAAAGATCGTTTTTCCTTGCTAAAAGAGATTTCTTAATCATGGTAATTACATCTCAAGTTTATTGACTTTATTCATCATTTGCACTCCATGAACTAGCGTGGCTCCACTTTTTATGGCGGCACCCACATGGACGGCTTCCATCATCTCCTCTTTGGTAATCCCTCTTTGTAATCCATCTTTAGTGTAGGCATCAATACAATATGGACATTGTTCTGTATGAGCAACAGCCAAGGCAATTAAGGATTTTTCTCGAGCTGATAAAGCGCCTTCTTCAAATACTTTTTCATAATATTCAAAAAACTTTTTCCCAAGTTCTTCATTCCACTCTGTAATTGATCCGAATTTTCTTAAATCGGATGGGTCGTAATATGATTTTGACATAAATTTTATTTTCTAATCAAACGCTAGTTGTAAGGTAAGTATTTTATCTTATTATTGGGATTATATTTCTATTTCCTCTCCCATTTTTAAATTGAAATGTCGCCTAAAGAAGAAGACAATGATATATAAAACAGGAGTATCTAAGGTAGCAATCATAATTTTAAATAATACACCGCTGACCAACAATCCTAAAAAATTGTCCCAAGCGATGATATCAAAAGAGCACAATAAAATTAATACGGTAAGTGTATCAATAATTTGGGAAGAGAATGTGGAAAAATTATTTCTAAGCCATAGGTGTTTTCCAGCAGTAAATTTTTTCCAAAAATGATACACTCTTATGTCAATAAATTGAGCAAATAAATAAGCCATCATCGATGCTAAAACTGCCAAGGGCGCTGCGCCAAAAACCTCTACAAAAGTTGAGTCATTGACAACAGACCATGAAGTTGCTGGAGCTAGCATAGAAATGTAGAGAATTCCTAGAGAGAAAAAAGAAGCAAAAATACCGGCAATGACTACTTGATTGGCTTTTTTTATCCCATAAATTTCAGATAAAATATCAGTAATTAAAAAAGTGATTGGGTAGGGAAGAAGCCCAACAGAAACTTCAAATAATTTAACTCCAAAAACTTCGAAATTAAAAGGATACCAATAAAAGAATTTTTGAAAAATTAAATTTGAAGTAACCAGTGAAGCGATAAAAAGTGCTGCTAAAATCAGATAAATAATTTGTGCCTGAGATTTTTTTTGTGTTGTCATATCAACGAAATTACTAAATATTTATGAGTCCAAACGATCCTTAATTAAAAGGAATCAAAGACTTTTTATTAAGCCGTACAAAAGGTTTGATAAATCAGATAGGAAATTCTTACTTTTGCTGCTCAAACCAAAGAAAACAATTTTAGATGAAAGCATATATTTTTCCAGGTCAAGGCGCTCAATTCACTGGAATGGGTTTAGATTTGTATGAAAAATCGCCTCTAGCACAAGATCTTTTTGAAAAGGCAAATAAAATACTAGGATTTAGCATTACAGATATTATGTTTGAGGGAACTGCTGATGAGTTAAAACAAACCAAAGTTACTCAACCAGCAATTTTTTTACATTCCGTAATTTTAGCAAAAGTATTAAAAGATTCGTTCCAACCCGATATGGTTGCTGGTCATTCTTTGGGTGAAATTTCTGCTCTAGTAGCAGCAAAGGTCTTGTCTTTTGAGGATGGTTTGAATTTGGTTTATCAAAGAGCTTTGGCGATGCAGAAAGCATGTGAGATTCGTCCTTCAACGATGGCAGCAGTTTTAGGATTGGATGATCAGGTTGTAGAGCAAATTTGTCAAGAAATTGAGGGTGTGGTAGTTCCTGCAAATTACAATTGTCCTGGACAATTAGTGATTTCAGGAGAAATTACAGCTGTAGAAAATGCCTGTGATGTAATGAAAGAAAAAGGAGCAAGAAGAGCTCTTGTATTACCTGTTGGTGGCGCTTTTCATTCGCCATTAATGGAGCCTGCTCGAGAGGAATTATCAGCGGCAATTGAAGCGACAACATTCAGTGATCCTACCTGTCCTGTTTATCAAAATGTACCTGCCAAGGCAGTACAAACTGCAACTGAAATAAAAAGTAATTTGATCAAACAATTGACAGCTCCAGTGAAATGGACTCAATCCATTCAAACAATGATTTCGGATGGTGGAACAGATTTTATTGAAGTAGGCCCTGGAAAAGTTTTACAAGGTTTGATGAGAAAGATTGATCGAAATATATCAGCTAGTGGAGCCAATTTCGAATAGGGTAACTTATTGATTTTTTTGCCATTTCCAAGCCGAAAGTAAGGCATCTTCCAATGTCTTTTCATTTTTCCAACCCAATTCTTCATTGGCCAATGTCGTATCAGCATATGCGGCGGTGATATCTCCCTCACGTCTTCCAACAATTTTGTAATTGAGCTTGGTGTTGGTAACTTTTTCAAAAGCTTTAATCACTTCCAAAACAGAGCTGCCTTTACCAGTTCCGATATTAAAAACTTCAAAATCTTTTTTGTTATTGTCCTCCATTAGTCTTTTTAGGGCAGTGATGTGGGCCTTGGCTAGATCCACCACATGAATATAGTCACGAATCGCAGTTCCGTCTGGTGTTGGATAATCATCACCAAAAATTGATAATTCTTTTCTGATGCCTGCAGCAGTTTGAGTTACAAATGGAATTAAATTTTGAGGGACTCCTATGGGAAGTTCACCAATTTTAGCAGTATGATGTGCACCAATAGGATTGAAATAACGCAAAGCAATGGCTTTTAAACCATATGCCTTACAGCTTTCTTTGATGATCTCTTCACCAATTTGTTTGGTGTTTCCATAAGGAGATTCTGCAGATTTTATCGAAGCGTTTTCTGTTATGGGAAGTTCATCTGCCTGACCATAGACTGTGCATGAAGAGCTAAAAATAAAATTTGAAAGTTCATATCTCTGCATCTCTTGCAACAAATACACGAGACTGCTGATGTTGTTTTCATAATAAAGTAATGGGTTGTCAACACTTTCACCAACTGCTTTTGACGCTGCAAAATGAATCACTCCGTCAGGAGAATTGTTTTTAAAAAAATCTTGAACTATTTTTTGATTTCTTAAATCAATATTGTGAAATTCTGGTTGTTTTCCAGTAATCGATTCAATGTTTTTCAAGACATCAATCGTTGTATTGTATAGATTGTCAATGATCACAACTTCAAAGCCTGAATTTTGAAGCTCAACCACCGTGTGAGAGCCAATAAAACCTAAACCACCAGTTACAAGAATTTTTTTCATTTTTTTTTGAATTTATTGATTCAAAAATTCCAAAACATTTTGAGTAATGTAATGTAATTGTTCCGTATCCAATTCTGTTTGCATCGGGAGAGATATCACAGTTTTACATAATTTTTCTGTTACAGGAAAATCTCCTTCGGCATAACGTGGATCTCCATATGCTTCTTGTAAGTGCAAAGGAATGGGATAATATATCATCGCAGGAATTCCTTTTTCAGATAAAAAGCTTCGCATTTTGTCTCGATCTACGTCAATCAATTGTAAGGTATACTGATGAAAAACATGATTTGAAAAAGAGACTCTTTTTGGTGTTATAACTCTAGGGTTGTTTGCAAATGCTTTGTCGTAAAAATCAGCTGTATTTCTTCTTAGTTTGGAATACAGATCCAATTGACGAAGCTTGATTCTTAAGATTGCTGCTTGTATCGAATCCAATCGACTGTTCACTCCAACTTTGTCATGAATGTATTGTCTAGATTGTCCGTGATTGGCAATTTGTTTTAATTTGATGCTCAACTCATCATCATTGGTGAAAATGGCACCACCATCGCCATAACAACCAAGATTTTTTGATGGGAAAAAAGAGGTACAGCCTATTGTTCCAATGGTGCCAACCTTTTGAGTTTTTCCATTACTGTACTTATAGTCACAACCGATGGCTTGTGCAGTATCTTCTACTACATATAGGTTGTTCTTTTTAGCAATTTCCATGATGGCCTCCATATTTGCAGCTTGACCAAATAAGTGGACAGGGACAATCGCTTTTGTTTTTGGTGTGATCGCTCTTTCAATGGCTTCAACATCGATATCAAATGTATCAGGATACACATCTACAAGAACGGGTTTTAGTCGAAGAAGAGCAATCACTTCAGCAGTTGCTACGTAGGTAAAGTTTGCAGTAATTACCTCATCGCCTGGTTGTAAGTCCAAGGCCATCATTGCTATTTGAAGAGCATCTGTTCCATTGGCACAGGGAATTACATGTTTTGCATCTAAATATTCTTCAAGTTCTTTTGCAAATTCTTTTACTTCTGGACCGTTGATATATTGAGAAGATCTAATCACATTTAGAACAGCAGTATCAACCTCTTCTTGAATTTTTTCATATTGACTGATCAAGTCAACCATTTGAATTTTTTTCATTCGAACTAATTTTTTAGATCACAAAAATACAACTTAAATCTGTTATCTTTGGAGATTCTCAAAATTATCAGAATGAATCGATTCAAAAAAATAGTCAAAGTAATTTTCTCAATCATAGTGTTAGCTTTTGTAGCAGTATGGCTGTATTCAAGATCATTATACCCGACGTATCAAGGAGAACGATCTCTTGCGAATATTTCCGATCAAGTAACAGTCTTTTTTGATGATTATGGAGTCCCTCATATCAATGCTCAAAATCAAAAAGACGGTTATACCGCATTGGGGTATGTTCACGCTCAGGACAGATTATGGCAGATGGAATTGATACGTAGAATTGCTCCTGGTAGATTGTCTGAAATTTTTGGTGAGAGATTGCTAGAGAGTGATCTTTTTTTCTCAGGCTTAGGATTGGTTGAAAATGCGACAAAATCGATTGCGAATTTGGATAAAAATTCAGAACCATATCTTTATACAATGGCATATTTGGATGGAATTAACCAGTTCATTGAAAAGGGTCCTACTCCAATTGAATACAGTTTAATCGGTCTTGAAAAAACAAAATTCACCATCAATGATGTATACCATGTTTTTGGATACATGTCTTTTAGTTTTGCAATTGCTCATAAAACAGATCCTTTATTACAAGAAGTGAAAGAAAAGTTGGGACAGGCATATTTGAATGAATTGGGCATTCCCATAGATTCCAATACTGCGGTCATGAAAAGTCAAAAAAATCCTGAATTAAGAGCTTCATTTGCTAAAGCGATGACCGCTATTTTCAATGAGTTGCCTATTTCACCATTTATAGGGAGTAACTCATGGGTTATCGGTCCAGAGAAAACAAAAAATGGGAAAGTAATTTTTGCCAATGATCCTCATATTGGTTTTTCACAACCTTCGGTTTGGTATCAGTCTCATATGAAAACACCAGATTATGAAATGTATGGATATAATTTGGCATTGACTCCATTTCCAATGTTGGGTCACAATAGGAAATATGCCTATGGTGTGACCATGTTTGAAAATGATGATGTTGATTTCTATATGGAAAAGAACAATCCTGAAAATTCAAATGAATATTTAACAAATGAAGGATTTTCTAAATATGATATTGTTCAGAAAACAATAAAAATAAAAGGATTGCCTGATACTACGTTTGCTGTAAAAATCAGTAAACATGGTCCAATTATGAATCAACTAATGAAAGAAATTGATGATGATAGACCCATAGCGATGCAATGGATTTATACAAAATTGAAAAATCAAATTTTAGATGTTGGTTATCAAATTTCACATGCTAATTCTTTGACTGAATTTATGGAGGGAACCAAATTATTGCATGCTCCGGGCTTGAATATGATGTATGGAGATGCTCTTAATAATATTGCTTGGGTTGCTGCAGGAAAACTATATAAATATAGAGATTCAATTCATACAAAACTATTTTTAGATGGTGCTTCGGGGAGAGATGAAATCATTGAATATATAGATTTTGAGGAGAATCCACAAGCGATTAATCCTAGTTGGAATTATGTTTATTCTGCCAATAACCAACCAGATACGATTGCAGGTGTTTTATATCCTGGTTACTATTTGCCAGAGGATAGAGGGCAAAGAATTGAGCGCTTATTGGAGGCAAAAAACGATTGGACTTCAGAGGAGGTTCAAAAAATGATTTTTGATGTCACATCAATCATTGCTCCCAATGTGATTAGTGATTTGATTGCTGTACTGGACACCAACGATTTTAACGAAAATGAAATTAAAGCCTTACAATCTCTCAATAATTGGGATGGAGAATATGCCAAAGAAAAGATTGCTCCAACGATTTATAATCGTTTTGTCTATGAATTTTTGGAAAGGACTTTTAAAGACGAAATGGGAGGAGGTTTTGTACAATTTATGGAGACACCGTTGATGAAAAAAATGATTACTGTTCAGGCAAAAAAATCAACATCTATATGGTTTGATGATGTGTCAACAGCGGTAAAAGAAACTAAATTTGATGTGGTGCAGCAGTCTTTTAAAAATGCTATTTTGTTTTTAGAAAAACAACTAGGAAACGATGTGTCCAGTTGGTCTTGGAGTCAAGTGGCAACGGTAGAACATAAACATACACTAGCTTCTGGAGGGAAATTATTACAAAAACTTTTTAATGTAGGACCTTTCTCTATGGATGGTGGGAATGAGGTGATAAACAATCAATTATTTACGTTGAACAAAACAGGAATATATCCTGTAAAAGCGGGTCCATCGACTAGAAGAGTGATTGATTTTTCAGATGTGGAAAATAGTGTCAGTATTATACCAACAGGACAATCTGGAAATGTTTTTAGCAAACACTATAAAGATCAGGCAGAAAAATATCTGAATGGGAAGTTTGTAAAAATGAAATTAAATCAGTCAGAGATAGAAAAGAGTGAAAATGTTTTGATTCTGAACCCTGCGAAATAATGACATCAAAGATTTTCTAAACTTCTTTATAGACCTCCTCAAAAGGGATTCTAAAACGTTCTCCGTAGACACCCTCTGGTTTTCTAATTCCACACGAAACAATCATATTAATTTCGGCACTGAAGGGAAGTCCTAAAACTCTTTTCACACGCCAAGTGTCAGAGCCCTCCATTGGGCAGGTATCGTATCCATTTGATGCCATTGAAAGCATAAAGTTTTGAGCTGCCAAACCACAAGTTTTATGAGCCACAACCCTCATATCACTATTACGGACTTCTCTGTAAATGGGTTTAAAGAGTCCTAAAATTAAAATCAAAAGATATTTCAAAAATCCAAAAATTCCCAAAAAATCAGCATAGGCAAAAGGGATAATTTTACCATAATATTTTCGAGCCACTTTCTCACGAGAACTTTGCTTTGAAGATGGGTTGTTTGCTCCAAAGTTCTGATCAATAAATTCCAAATTTGCTTTGGCTCTTTTTTTCCATAAATCTTTTCTAACAACAAATACAACTAGTTGTTGAGCAGTTTTTGCGGCATTTTGATTGAAACACAAAGGAACTATTTTTCGAATGGTTTCTTTGGAAGTAATATGATAAAATTCCCATAGTTGCATATTGCTACTATTGGGAGCTAATGCTGCCAACTTGATGCACTTTTTAACAATTGAGGAATCTATTTTTTTTTCAGAATCGAATACTCGAACTGATCTGCGATGATAAATCGCATCCGCTACTGTTTTTTTATCCATAAATTAATGGGCTTTTTACCAACCTGTTCTGTAGTTTCTTTTGATGAATTGATTGGCCATGTCAAAATTTGTAATTTTCATGTTTTTTCCATCCCAAAGCAGTTTTTTTCTTCTCCCTGGGAAATTATACCTGTTGTTTATCTTTTCGTTAATGAATGCAGAGCGAATGGCTAAATTCCCCATCAGAACAGTTTCGGTTAATGGTCCAGCAACGGATAATGGTGAGCTGGTGTAGGCACCATACCCTTTTTTACAAGCTTTGATCCATTGAGCTTGGTGTCCTGCCATTCCATTTTCAACAAGCGGAGCCATATTATTTGGTTCCATCGCTTCAGAGCCATCATTCATATAAACTTTTGGATTGCTCCCATAAGTTCCGCAAATCAAAATCCCTTTAGATCCTTCCATAATTACTCCACCACCCCAGTCACCAAACGGCTCGTCAGCACCTAAAATTTCAGGCCTTTCAGGTTCGATACCTCCATCATACCAATGCAATTCAACAGCAGGCATTTCTCCTCTTTTTGGAAATTCTAAATGTATAACTGACGATGCAGGGGGAGTGTCTTCATACACAACTTCTCTAAAAAAATCTTGATAAGTATTGGTAACACTACATTCAACAGAGGTAGGGTATCCTAATTTCAAAGCTCTAAAAGGAACATCTATCAAATGACATCCCATATCTCCAAGTGCACCTGTACCATAATCCCAATATCCTCTCCATCGGGTAGGCATGAAAGCCTCGTGATATTCTCTCCAAGGAGCAGTCCCCAACCATAAATTCCAATCAATATCTTTGGGTACTGGCATCGTATCTTTTGGAGCTGGAATCCCCTGTGGCCAAACGGGTCTGTTTGTCCACACATGAACTTGTTTTACGCTACCAATGATTCCCTGCTGAACAACAGCATCAATCCAACGAGTTCCATCACCGCTAGCTCCCTGATTCCCCATTTGAGTTACCAGTTTGTTTTTTTTAGCAAGCTTGGTTAGTTCTCTAGCTTCCCAAATATCATGAGTTAAAGGTTTTTCAATGTACATATGCTTTCCTAAATCCATGGCAGCAACTGATTGTACATAATGCATATGATCTGCAGAACTTACAATCACTGCATCGATATCCTGATGAGTTTTTTCCAACATCACGCGATAATCTCTAAAATACGGCGCTTCAGAAAATTGTTCTCTCATTAATTTTGCTCTACGATCGTCAACATCACAAAGTGCAACAACATGAGCTTCTGTTGAGGCGATACTATTCTTAAGATTTGAAGTTCCTTTACCCCCGATACCAATGGCAGCAATTCCTAATTTATCACTAGGTGCTGTAAAACCTCGACCAAGAACATGCCTAGGAACAATAAAAAATGCAGCAGAGGCAGCAATGGATTTTTTTAGAAATTTTCTTCTTGTTGTCATGTGAAAATTTATTTAGGGTTGCTTCGAGTAAAAGCAATATTTTCCTAAATATAATAATTAGTTACAAGCGTTCCAAATTACATCATTGGGTGTGGGAGCACAAATTGCAATCTGTGAATTTGAAACAGGATGAATGAATTCTATTTTTCTAGCGTGTAAATGAATACTTCCATCCTTATTACTTCTGTTAAAACCATATTTTAGGTCTCCTTTTATAGGAAATCCAATATGCGATAGCTGGGCTCTAATTTGATGGTGTCTTCCGGTTTCAAGATCAATTTCTAATAAAGAATAGTTCTGTAGTGTTTTAATGATCTCATATTGTAAAATGGCTTTTTTAGAGTTTGCAGATATAGATAAATCATTTGGTGA
>JAYPZA010000005.1:0-90237 GCA_038136095.1 Flavobacterium sp. | reverse complement strand
ACCGAAGACTTATTGTTTTTGGGATTTTTTTTAAGGTAATGAATTAAACAATCTTTGTTGGTTTTAGGATTGTTTTTGACCACTGCCCAATAGGTCTTTTTAATTTGTTTATTTCTGAGCATTTTATTCAAGCGCTCTAACGCCTTAGAAGTTTTGGCAAAAATAATCACACCAGATGTGGGTCTATCCAATCGATGAACAACACCTAAGAAAACATTTCCTGATTTATTGTATTTTTCTTTTAGGTATTCCTTAACAACATCACTTAATGGTTTGTCTCCTGTTTTATCTCCTTGAGAAATATCCCCAGGACGCTTGTTGACGATTATTAAATGATTGTCTTGATATAAAACCTGTAAATTATTTTTTGTAGAATGCATTGCTGATTATTAGAGATCTATTTTAAAATCTTGATTGATGTGGTCGATAAACGCTAAAAATTCTTTTCTCCCTAATTTTATTTTTGATGAAGTAATAAACGAAGTAGGTAAGGATTCCCAGTACTTTAATAATTGTTTTTTATAAGAAGTGATTTGTTTATTAAGCTTGGAGCTACCTAGTTTATCAGCTTTTGTGAAAACAATGCAAAAGGGGATGTCGTTTTCTCCTAAAAAACGCATGAAGTCTAAATCTATTTTTTGAGGTTCGTGCCTGCTATCAACAAGGACAAATGTACATACTAACTGTTCTCTTTCTTTGAAATAATTTTCAATGAAATATTGAAAAATGACTCTTTTCTTTTTTGAAACTTGTGCATATCCATACCCAGGTAAATCAACTAAAAACCACGAATTATTAATTTTAAAATGATTGATGAGTTGAGTTTTCCCTGGTTTCCCAGAAATTTTTGCCAAATCTTTTCGTTCCATCAACATATTAATTAATGACGATTTTCCGACGTTAGATCTTCCTATAAATGCATATTCAGGAATTCTATCTTTTGGAGCATTCTTAACATTGCTGTTGCTCATTATAAATTCTGCGGAACTGATTTTCATTGTTTTAGATGTTTCTTGAGGTAAGCCAATCTTCAAGAATTTGGTTGAATTCCTCAGGTCTTTCCATCATGGCTGCATGGCCACATTTATCAATCCAATATAAATTAGAATTTGGAAGTAATTTGTGGAAATCATCAGCAACTTCGGGTGGGGTAACGTTGTCTTGTTTTCCCCAAATCAAACATGTAGGTTGTTTCATATTTGGCAAGTCTGAGGCCATGTTATGTCGTATTGCACTTTTCGCGATTGCGAGTGTTTTAATAACAGTATTTCGGTCATTAACAATTCCATAGACTTGATCAATGAGTTCTTTGGTTGCTACCTCAGGATTGTAAAAAACTTCTTTCGTTTTTTGCTCAATATATTCATAGTTCCCTCTTTTGGGATAGCTGTCACCCATGGCTTTTTCATAGAGACCAGAGCTTCCGGTAAGTACAAGAGAAAGAACGTCTTTAGGGTAATGTTTTGTATAGTAAAGAGCAATATGACCTCCAAGAGAATTTCCTAACAAAGTGACATTTTTCAGTTTTTTGAAAACAATGAAATCATGAAGAAACTTCGCTAGATTTTTTACGTTTGTTTTTAATAAAGGTAAGGTGTAAAGCGGTAACTCTGGGATAAGAATTTTGTAGCCTTTTTTTGAAAAATATTGAAACGTTTTGTCAAAATTACTCAAGGCGCCCATCAATCCGTGAAGTACGATCAAAGGTCTTCCTTCTCCGGCTTCTGCATAGGTAAATTTTCCGTCAGTTTTTAGGCTTTCAGTCATTGATTTGTTGTTAGTCTTAAAAACAAATGTAGTTCTTTTTTATGACAAATACATTGAATTTATAAGACTTCAAATCAAGGCGAGAAGCTAAAAAAAAAATTGAAAAAAACAGGAATGGAAAAATTTATTAACAAAGTGGTAAAAAGTGGTAAAAAGTGGTAAATTTTTTTTATTTTTGATTTCAATGATATAATTTTTTGCAATTGATCAACTTAATAGGAACATATGAATGTAAGGTAGATGCCAAAGGAAGACTGATGATTTCCTCTGCTTTCAAAAAGCAGTTATCACCTGTTTTAAATGAAGGATTCGTTATTAAGAGGGCAGTTTTCCAACCTTGTTTAGAGTTGTACCCAATGCAAGAATGGAATCTAATGATCAACAAGATGAATAAGTTAAATCGTTTTGTGAAAAAGAACAACGATTTTATTAGAAGATTCACAGCAGGGGTTAAAATCGTGGAACTTGATGCTTCTGGCAGATTGTTAATACCGAAAGACTTATGTCAGTTTGCGGGAATAAAAAAACAATTGGTATTGTCTTCTGCAATCAACATTATTGAGATTTGGGATAAAGATGCTTACGAAAAAACGATAGATGATACAGCAATCGATTTTGCTTCACTAACTGAGGAGGTAATGGGTAATTCTGACTTGGATGAATTATCATAGTTCAGTATTACTTGAGAAAAGTGTTGATGCTTTAGCGATAAAAGAAGACGGAGTATATGTAGATGTAACATTTGGAGGGGGCGGTCATTCAAGAGAAATTTTAAGTCGTTTGGGTGAAAGTGGAAAATTAATTGCTTTTGATCAAGATCCGGATGCCCTTAGAAATAAAATTCAAGACGATCGATTTATTTTGATTCAAGAGAATTTTAGATATATCACTAGGTTCTTAAAATTTTACGGAATACTTAAAGTAGATGGGATTTTGGCAGATTTAGGAGTTTCATCTCATCAGTTTGATGATGCGTCAAGAGGTTTTTCCATTCGTTTTGATGGGGAGTTGGATATGAGAATGAGTCAAAAATCCAAGAAGTCTGCTAAGGAGGTTGTAAACTCTTACACGGAAGAAGAATTGTCTGATGTTTTATTTCAATACGGTGAGTTGAGAAACGCAAGAGCGATAGCAAAAACAATTGTAGCTTCAAGAGAGCAACATCCAATCGATACGAGTTTTCAATTGAGAGACTCTTTGAAAAAATTTTTACCGAAAGGGAAAGAGCACAAGATATTGGCTCAGATTTATCAAGCGATTCGAATTGAAGTTAATGAAGAGTTGGAGGTATTGAAAGAGTTTTTAAATCAAGTACCAAGTCTTTTAAAACCTGATGGCAGGTTGAGTGTCATTTCATATCATTCGTTAGAAGATCGTTTGGTGAAAAGATTTATAAGAACAGGATTGTTTAGCGGCGAGCCGGAAAAGGACTTTTTTGGAAACATTCATGTACCATTGGTCAAAGTTGGGAAGTTAATCATTCCTAGTCAAGAGGAAGTTAAAAGAAATAATAGAGCAAGAAGCGGAAAGTTAAGGATTGCAACATTGAAAGTATAATGTCCAGAGTAAAGAAAAACATATACGAAATTTTAAAGGGAGGTTTTTTAATCAACGAGTCTGCTTTTAAGAATTGGAGAATGATATTTTTTATAGTAGCTCTCTTATTAATCATGATTTCAAGTGCTCATAGTTCTGATAAAAAGGTGCTAGAAGTTTCTGAGCTTAATAAGTTGAAACGAGAATTAAGAGCAGAATATATCGACACACAAACAACGCTAATGCGGATGAAAATGGAATCTAATATTCGCCAAAAAGCAGCAGAGAGAGGATTGAAGCCTTCAGAGATTCCACCAAAAAAAATAAAAATTATCAATAACGATTAAATAAAAAAAACCTTGAAAAATCATAAAAAAAGCATACTAAAAAAATTCTACATTGTAGCTGCTTTTATGACGCTTCTTCTTTTTTCAATTCTTTTTAAAGTCATTGATATTCAATATTACCAAGGAGACAAATACAAAGAAATCTCTAAAGAACTTACTAGAAAGCCTTTTACAATTCATGCCAATAAAGGGAATGTGTATGCAGCAGACGGAAACCTTTTGGCTACCTCAATGACAAAGTTTACCATAAGAATGGATGTCATGTCTGTAGATGCAGATGTGTTTGAAAACAATGTAAAAAAGCTCTCGGAATCTTTAGATGCTTATTTTGAAAAACCGACTGGTTTTTTTGAAAAGAAATTAAGAGATGCTAGAAAATTTAAAAACAGATATATCTTAATAGCAAAAGATATTGGTTATAACGACTATGTCCAAATAAAAAAATTCCCAATATTCAAACTAGGAGTTTACAAGGGAGGTTTCATTGCAGAACAAAAAACAGCTCGGGCACACCCCATTGGAAAAATTGCAGAAAGAACGATTGGTTATCATAATGACAGAGGGGAAGTTGGAATTGAAGGTGCTTTTGCAGATTATTTAAAAGGAGAAGATGGTCTTCGCTGGAAACAAAAAATTTCGAAAGGACAATGGAAACCAATTAATGATGTGAACGAAAAAGAACCTATTGACGGTCATGATGTCATTACAACTTTAGACGTCAATATTCAGGACATCACTCATCATGCACTGCTCCGACAATTAGAAAATTTTGAGGCAGATCACGGATGTGCTGTTGTTATGGAAACAGCAACCGGAGAAATTAAAGCCATTTCAAACCTTGGGAGAACTTCTCAAGGAAAATATTATGAAAAAAGAAATTATGCAGTTTGGGAATCCCATGAGCCTGGATCAACATTGAAACTGGCAAGTTTAATGGCGGCTTTGGATGACAAGGTAATTGATACATCTACAGTAGTCGATACAGAAAAAGGGAAGATTTTTATTCATGGAAGAAAAGTTGAGGATTCAGAAAAAGGAGGGCATGGAGAAATTTCTGCAGCCAGAGTTTTTGAAGTTTCTTCCAATGTAGGAATCGTCAAAATGATTCGTGAACATTATGATGATGAACCAGAGAAGTTTATTCAACATCTAAAAGATTATGGTCTCACTGAAAAAATAGGATTACCCATTAAAGGTGAAGGGACTCCAACCGTTCTTTATCCTGGTAAACCGGGATGGAATAAAGTTAGTTTGGAGTGGATGTCTTGGGGATATAGCATTGCAATTACTCCCTTACATATATTGACTTTGTATAATGCTGTAGCCAATAACGGGGTGATGGTAAAGCCTCGATTCATAAAAGAATTGAGAAAAGAAAATAGAGTTAAAAAAACATTTCAAAAAGAAATTATCAATCCACAAATCGCTTCTATTGAGACCATTAAAAAGCTCAAAAAAGTAATGGAAAATGTGGTAGTTAAAGGAACCGCATCTAATATTTATTCCCCAAATTTTTCAATGGCAGGAAAAACAGGAACGGCCAAAAAATACATTGGAAAACACGTAAATAAAAAAGGAGATACTATTCCTGGGGGATATTCAAATAAAAGGTATGTCGCTTCTTTCGCTGGTTTTTTTCCGGTTGATTATCCAAAATATTCGTGCATAGTTGTCATTCATGATCCAAACAAGAAAAAGGGATATTATGGAGCAACAGTGGCAGCTCCTGTATTCAAAGAAATTGCTCAAAAGATGTACACAAGCACACCGATTGAAGATGATTTTGTCAAAGAAAGTTTTTTGTCAGAAAAAATTATCAGTCAATATGAAGATTTCGAAATAAAACAAACAAATCAAGAGAATATTGTTCCAGACTTAACAGAAATGCCAGCAATGGATGCAATTTCATTACTCGAAAATTTTGGATTAAAAGTGAAAGTTAATGGAGTCGGTAAAGTAAAAAAACAATCCATTAAAAAAGGGACTCCAATTAAAAAAGGAACAACAATAATTTTAAATCTATCCTAGTTGAAGTATTTAAAAGACATATTATATAAAGTTTCGATCACTGCAGTTTATGGAGATATCAACACTGTGGTTTCTCATGTATCTTTTGATTCTCGTGATCTTAGAAAAGATGCTGTTTTTGTTGCTCAAAAAGGACTTTCTGTTGACGGTCATGATTATATCGAAAAAGCAATTAGTTTAGGGGTCAGCTCAATCATATGTGAGGAATTACCTGCAAAAATATCAGAAAACATTACCTATGTTCAGGTTCAAGATTCCAATGAAGCATTGGCGATAGTTGCTTCAAATTTCTATGACAATCCATCAAGCAAGCTTCAATTAGTAGGGGTAACGGGAACTAATGGTAAAACAACTGTGGCTTCTTTATTGTATGAGCTATTTAAAAGAGCAGGCTACAAAACAGGATTAATCTCTACAGTAAAAATCTTGGTAGATTCTGAAGAGTTTGAAACGACACATACTACTCCAGATTCTGTGAAAATTAATCATTATTTAGATCAAATGGTTGCCCAGGGAGTTGACTATTGTTTTATGGAAGTAAGTTCTCATGGAATTCACCAAAAAAGAACAGAAGGTCTTGAGTTTTGTGGAGGAATATTTACAAATCTTTCTCATGATCATTTAGATTATCACCATTCATTTGCAGCTTACAGAGATGTAAAAAAATCATTTTTTGATTCCTTGCCCAAGTCCTCATTTGCACTCACAAACCTGGATGATAAGAATGGGAATATGATGTTGCAAAATACAAAAGCTAAAAAGAGGACTTATGCGCTGAAAACATTGGCTGACCATAAAGCAAGAATTCTTGAAAAAAGTTTTTCAGGAACTTTATTAGCGATCAATGGAAATGAAGTTTGGACACAATTAATCGGGAGCTTTAATGCTTACAATCTTTTGGCCATCATTGGAACTGCAAAAGAACTAGGGTTGGATGAGATAAAGACTCTGACAATTATTAGTCAACTGGAAAGCGTCAATGGGAGATTTGAATCGGTGGTTTCTGAGAATGGTGTCATTGCTATTGTAGACTATGCACATACTCCAGATGCATTAAAAAATGTATTAGAAACCATCAACGATATTAGAACAGATAATAAAAAGTTGACTACAGTGATAGGTTGTGGTGGGAATAGAGATAAATCGAAAAGACCTAAAATGGCTCATATAGCCTCTCAATTAAGTACACAAGCGATATTCACATCTGACAATCCTAGAACCGAAAATCCTCAGACAATTCTTGAGGAGATGGAATCAGGTGTTTCAGCTCAGAATTTGGATAAAATATTGATCATAACTGATAGAAGACAAGCGATCAAAACTGCTTGTAAATTTTCGAATGCGGGAGATGTTTTATTGATTGCTGGGAAAGGACATGAAAACTATCAAGAGACTGATGGAAAACGAATCCATTTTGATGATTTAGAAGAAGTAAAAAATTGTTTTAACCTGTTAAAAAAATAGTATGCTGTATTATTTATTTGATTATTTAGAGTCAGAATTTCAATTTCCAGGTGCTGGATTATTCCAGTTCATCACTTTTAGAGCTGCAGCTGCTTTCATTTTAGCACTGTTATTATCCACAATATACGGAAAGAGAATTATCAATTTTTTAAGAAAAAAACAAGTTGGTGAAAGTATCAGAGATCTAGGTCTTGAAGGTCAGATTCAAAAGTCAGGTACTCCAACTATGGGAGGATTGATTATCATTTTTTCCACATTGATTCCTGTTTTGTTATTAACACAATTAGACAATATTTACATCATCATTTTATTGATAACGACCGTTTGGATGGGACTCATTGGGTTTTTGGATGATTTTATCAAAGTTTTTAAAAAGGACAAAGAAGGATTGAAAGGGAAATTTAAAGTACTGGGGCAAGTTGGTTTAGGGCTCATTGTTGGATCCATACTTTACTTCAACGATCAGGTTACTATTAAGGAGCAATTACCCGAAGAACAACAGGTCGTTCAACATCATGGGAAAGTTCAAATTTTTGGTGATGCTCATAAATCTACTAAAACTACCGTGCCTTTTTTTAAAAATAATGAATTAGACTATACGTCTTTTTTAAGTTTTTTAGGAGAAGGTCATGAAAGATATGGTTGGTTGGTTTTTATTTTGGTGACAATTTTTATTGTAACAGGGGTCTCTAATGGGGCTAATTTAACAGATGGTATCGATGGATTGGCGACCGGTTCCTCTGCAATAATTGTCATTGCTCTGGCATTGTTTGCATGGGTTTCTGGAAACATCATTTTTTCAGATTATTTAGATGTGATGTACATTCCTAATTCTGGGGAGATGACAGTCTTCATTTTGGCTTTTGCAGGAGCTCTGATCGGATTTCTGTGGTACAATACTTATCCAGCTCAAGTTTTTATGGGGGATACCGGGAGTTTAACAATAGGAGGTATCATAGCAGTCATCGCAATCTCCATACGAAAGGAATTACTGTTGCCTATCCTTGCAGGAATTTTTGTGGTTGAAAATTTATCTGTGATCATGCAGGTATCTTATTTCAAATACACAAGAAAAAAATATGGTGAAGGAAAAAGAATTTTTAAGATGTCTCCTTTACATCATCACTATCAAAAATCAGGATATCACGAAAGTAAAATAGTGGTTCGTTTTTGGATTGTGGGAATTCTTTTGGCAGTATTTGCAATAGTAACACTGAAATTAAGATAAATATTTTTCCCTAAAACGGGGAAATTGATACATAATGAAAAGATTGGTAATACTTGGAGGAGGTGAAAGTGGAGTTGGATCCGCAATATTGGGGAAAAATAAAGGATATGAAGTTTTTGTATCTGATATCGGAAGTATTAGCCATACATATAAAGAAGTTCTTTTACATCATAAAATAAATTTTGAGGAGCGTCAGCATACTAATGCATTGATTTTAAATGCCAGTTTGGTTGTAAAAAGCCCGGGCATACCTGAGAGTGTTCCCATTGTTCAACAATTGTATCAAAAGGGAACATCTGTAATCTCTGAAATTGAATTTGCAGCAAAGTTTTCAAATGCAACCCTAATAGGGATCACGGGATCCAATGGGAAAACAACGACAACACTTTTGACACACCATTTGTTAAAAGCAGCAAAAATGAATGTAGGAGTGGCAGGTAACATTGGGACTAGTTTTGCTCAACAAATAGCAGAAGAAAAATTTACAAGTTATGTTTTAGAGTTGAGTAGTTTTCAGTTAGATGGAATCAAAGATTTTAGACCTCATATAGCCATCATCACAAATATTACTCCAGATCATTTGGATCGATATGAACATGATTTTGATCAATACATCGCCTCAAAATTTAGGATTACAAAAAATCAATCGGAACATGATTTTTTGATATATGATGCTGATGATCAGACCATAAGTCAATGGTTAGAGAACCATAAGACAAGAGCAAAGTTGGTTCCATACTCGATAAAAAGAGAATTGGACTATGGCGCTTTTTTAAAAGATAATAAGATAATAACAAATATAAATACAGAGAAATTTAGTATGGAAATAGCTAAACTTAGATTACAGGGTAAGCACAATTTAAAAAATACAATGGCAGGAGCTTTGGCATCACAATTATTGAATGTCAGAAGTCAAACGATTAAAGATAGCTTGACCAATTTTGAAGGAGTGGAGCATCGACTGGAAAATGTACAAAAGGTCAATGGTGTTCAATTCATAAACGATTCTAAAGCCACCAATGTAAATGCTACTTTTTATGCATTAGAATATTTAAAAGAACCTGTTGTATGGATCGTTGGAGGAGTAGATAAGGGAAATGATTATGAAGATTTATTGCCTTTGGTTAGAGAGAAAGTGAAGGCCATTGTTTGTTTAGGTTTGGACAATGAAAAATTAAAATCTGTTTTTTTTAATGTCGTAGATATGATGATAGAAACTGCAGGAGCAGAAGAAGCTGTCAAAGTAGCTTATAAGTTGTCGCAAAGAGGAGACACCGTACTGTTATCTCCAGCATGTGCTAGCTTTGATTTGTTCGAAAATTATCAAGATAGAGGACGTCAATTTAAAGATGCGGTCAGAAATTTATAATAGGATCAATGAATCCATAGGGAAGATGAATAAGTAAAAAAGTGAAAGGAATTTTTAAACATATCAAAGGAGATAGAAGTATTTGGGCTTTGGTTGCTATTTTGGCATTATTCTCTTTCATGCCTGTCTATAGTGCCAGTACAAACTTAGTTGGTGTTGTTGGAGGTTCTACTCTTGGTTACTTAGTGAAACATGTCGTGTTACTTGTTATGGGATTTGCCATCATTTTTACAGTGCATAGAATTCCTTATAAATATTTTAGTGGGGGCTCAGTTTTAATGCTTCCCACTGTTTTTTTCTTATTGATCTATACATTGGCTCAAGGCACTACAATTGGTGGTGCCAATGCAAGTCGATGGATTAGTATCCCATTTATAGGAATAGGTTTTCAAACGTCAACTTTAGCTGGGTTGGTGTTAATGGTCTATACAGCAAGGTATTTAGCAAAAAATAAAGATGTAGAAATAAAATTCAAAGAAAGCCTATTGCAATTATGGCTTCCTGTTGGATTGATTTTAATGTTGATATTACCTGCAAACTTTTCCACAACTGCCATTATTTTTTCTATGGTGCTGATGGTAGTCTTTATTGGTGGATATCCCATAAAATATATAAGTCTTATCGTTGGAGCTGGTATTTTGTTGTTGTTTATGTTTGTTGTGACAGCAAAAGCATTTCCTGACCTTATGCCAAATAGGATAAATACTTGGGGTAAAAGAATTGAAAATTTTTCTAAATCTGACGGGCAAGAAGCCTATCAAGTAGAAAAAGCTAAAATAGCCATCGCAACAGGAGGACCTTTGGGGAAAGGGCCAGGAAAAAGTATTCAAAAAAACTTCTTACCACAATCCTCCTCTGATTTTATCTATGCCATCATTGTAGAAGAATATGGTTTGTTAGGAGCAATCTTAATTGTATTTGTTTACTTTCTACTGCTTTTTAGAATATTTATTGCGGTTAAAAAAGCAGCAACCGTATTTGGAACTTTACTAATCATTGGAGTAGGATTGCCAATTATATTTCAGGCCGGAATCAATATGGCCGTTGCCACAAATTTATTTCCTGTAACAGGTCAAACCTTACCCCTTATTAGTAGCGGAGGTACCTCCATATGGATGACTTGTTTTGCTTTGGGAATGATTTTGAGTGTGAGTGCCAGCAAAGAAGACACAGAAGAAACAATATTAGACGATAACCCATTAGATATTTTACATGAAGCAATCGATTAACATACTCATCAGCGGAGGTGGTACTGGCGGACATATTTATCCGGCAATAGCGATTGCTAATGAATTAAAGGTTAGATACCCTAAAGCTAAATTTTTATTTATCGGTGCAAAAGATAGAATGGAAATGGAAAAAGTACCCAGGGAAGGGTATGAAATTATAGGGCTCTGGATATCAGGAATTCAAAGAAAATTGAGTTTAAAAAACGTACTATTTCCTTTCAAATTTATTTTTAGCTTATTAAAAGCAGGTAGTATAATTAGAAAATTTAAACCCGATGTTGTAATTGGTACCGGTGGTTTTGCAAGTGGGCCAACACTAATCATGGCGAATAAAAGAAAAATACCGACACTCATTCAAGAACAAAATTCTTACCCAGGAATCACGAACAAATTATTGAGTAAAAAATCAAACGTTGTTTGTGTTGCCTATGATGGTTTAGAACGGTTTTTTCCAAAAGAAAAAATTATTAAAACAGGAAATCCAGTCAGAGTAGGCTTATTATCTATTCATGTAAAAGAAAAAATTAAAGAGGCTAAAGAATGCTTTGAATTAAAGAAAAACAGCACCACAATTTTAGTCTTAGGAGGTAGTTTAGGAGCGAAAAAAATAAATGAATTAATTGCCAATCATATTCCTTTTTTTAAAGAACATAGAGTTCAGTTGTTATGGCAGTGTGGAAGTTTGTATTATGATGATTATAAAGGGTACAATAGTAAAAATATACATGTCCATGCATATCTTAATCAAATGGATTTAGCATATGCAGCTTCAGATATTATTATCTCTAGAGCTGGAGCAAGTTCGGTTTCAGAATTATGTATTGTTGGAAAGCCGACTATTTTCATTCCTTCACCAAATGTTGCTGAGGATCATCAGACAAAAAATGCCAAATCGATAGCGGATAAACATGGTGCAATCTTAATAAGAGAATCTGAATTAGACACCTTTGCCATCGTTTTTGAAACCTTATTAAAAGACAAGGGAAAACAAGACAGTTTAAGTCAAAATATTAAAGAATTGGCATTGCCAAATGCGACGAGTACAATTGTGAATCAAGTAGAAAAATTATTAAATCTGTGAATTTAAAAGAGATACATAATATTTATTTCATTGGTATAGGAGGTATCGGGATGAGTGCGTTGGCTAGGTATTTTCATCATCTGGGAAAACAAGTAGCTGGTTATGATAAAAATCCTACCAAGGTGACAGCAGATTTACAAAAATTGGGAATGCAAATTCATTTTGAAGATGCTGTAGATGCGATCCCAGAAAATTACAGGGATAATTCCAACACATTGATTGTATATACCCCAGCAATTCCAAAAAATAATCAGGTATTTAGTTTCTTTGACAATCAAGAGTTTAACTTGATGAAAAGATCAGAGGTTTTGGGTTTGATTACAAAAAATACGTTTTGTTTTGCGATTGCAGGAACTCATGGAAAAACAACAACTTCTGCCATTTTAGCTCATATTTTATATCCTTATAATGCGACAAGTTTTTTAGGAGGAATCTCAGAAAATTATCATTCCAATTTCATTCCTGGGAAAGGGGAAATTTCTGTTGTGGAAGCAGATGAATATGATAAATCATTTTTACAACTTTTCCCAAATATAGCCTGTATTACCTCTGAAGATGTTGATCATTTAGATATTTATCAAGGACCTAATGATTTGAAAAAATCTTTTCAAGAATTTGCAGGAAAAGTAACTGATACATTGATCGTTACCAAAGCCTCTGAAATACCAGGTTTAACTTACGCGATTGATGAGCAGGCAGATTATCAAATAATCAATGTTTTTGTGAAGAATGGAGACTACGTTTTTGATGTTAAAACACCCGATAGTTATGTTCAAAAAGTAAGATTTTCATTGCCAGGAAAACATAATTTGATGAATGCTTTGGCTGCTTTTGCAATGGCAGATAATTATGGTATTCCTATAGAAAACATAAAAAAATCATTGGAAACATTTAAAGGTGTAGAAAGACGATTTACGTATAAAATTAAATCAGAAAAATTGACTTTGATTGATGATTATGCTCATCATCCAACAGAAATCAATGCCATATACAACTCGTTTAAAGAAATGTATCCAAATCAAAAGAACGCTGTGATTTTTCAACCACATTTATTTTCAAGAACAAGAGATTTTATTGAAGACTTTGCAGCAGTTTTGTCAAAATTTGACGAGTTGTTTTTATTGGATATTTATCCTGCAAGAGAATTGCCTATTGATGGGATTACTTCATCGTTGCTTTTGGAAAAAATTTCTCACAAGAATAAAAAAATTACCAAAAAACAAGATTTGGTAAAAGATATTAAAAATTCGCAAGCTACGGTTGTAGCTATGTTAGGTGCAGGAGATATTGGAATGATGGTTGAAGAAGTCAAAAACGAATTATTATCAGTTGAAAAAGTATGAAGTTTAAAAGAATCATAAAATATGTTTTGCTCCTATTTTTACTGGGGTCTTTGGTGTTTTTATATGGTTTTTCCAACCATAGAAATTCACAAAAAATCATCAAAGAAATTGACATACAATTTGATTCTGAAAAGTCTTTTTTCTTGACAAAATCAATAGTTAATAAATTGTTAATACAAAACGAAGAAAGTATTGAAAAACAAACAAAATCTGTAATAGATTTATACAAGTTAGAAAAACAAATTTTAAATCACCCCCATATAAAGAATGTCTCTCTTTATATGACAATTGATGGTAAATTAATTGCCTCGATTGAACAAAGACAACCCATAGCTAGGATCATGACTACCCAAGCATCATATTATATTGATTCAGAGTTGGTAAAGTTACCACTTTCAGAAAATCACTCAGCGAGAGTTCCTCTGATTACGGGTATTCAAAGTGACAAGGACCTCAAAAAAATCAAGTATTTATTAGCTAGGATTGTAGAAGATGATTTCTTGCAGAAAGAGATTGTTGGGATCCATTTAAATTCCAATATGGAGTGCATGATGATGGTAAGAAGTGGAAATTACAAGATTGAATTTGGAAAGTTGACTAAAACTGACCATAAAATTAAAAAGTTAAAGGCTTTTTATAACAAGGTTTTTTTAGATAGTACAATACATAAATACAAAACCATAAACATTAAGTATCACAATCAAGTTGTTGGTGTAAAATAATAGTGATGGAAAATAATATGATATCCGTAGGTTTAGATATTGGTACAACAAAAATTGTAGCAATGGTTGGACGTAAAAATGAATACGGAAAATTAGAAGTTTTAGGAATAGGAAAAGCTAAAAGCTTGGGAGTAAAAAGAGGAGTTGTTAGTAATATCACCCAGACGATACAATCCATTCAGCAAGCAGTAGATGAGTCAGAGAGTATCTCTGGTCAAAAGATTGAAAATGTTGTGGTTGGTATTGCAGGACAGCATATTAGAAGTTTACACCACAGTGATTACATTACAAGAGCCAATGCAGATGAAGTTATTAATGAAGATGACATTGAGAATTTAGTCAACCAAGTACATAAATTAGTGATGTTGCCAGGTGAGGAGATCATTCATGTACTTCCACAAGAATTTAAAGTCGATAGTCAGGCAGATATTAAAGAACCTATAGGAATGTATGGAGGAAGACTAGAAGCTAATTTTCATGTTGTTGTCGGGCAAGTTTCGTCGATTAGAAATATTGGTCGTTGTGTCAAAAGTGCCGGCTTAGATCTCTCTGATATTACATTAGAGCCTTTAGCATCTGCTTCAGCAGTTTTAAGTCAGGAAGAAAAAGAGGCAGGGGTGGCATTAATTGACATTGGAGGAGGGACAACTGATTTAGCAATTTTTAAAGACGGAATCATTCGTCATACAGCAGTAATTCCATTTGGAGGTAATGTCATTACAGAGGATATAAAAGAGGGTTGTTCAATCATAGAAAAACAAGCAGAATTGTTAAAAATTAAATTTGGATCTGCTTGGCCTGGAGAAAACAAAGAAACTGAAATCGTATCCATTCCTGGATTGAGAGGAAGAGAGCCTAAAGAAATTACACTTAAAAACCTTTCAAAAATTATTCATGCTAGAGTTCAGGAAATCATAGAACATGTTTATTTAGAAATAAAGAATTATGGACACGAGACCCAAAAGGGAAAATTAATTGCAGGAATTGTTTTAACAGGAGGAGGATCCCAGTTAAAACACTTGAGACAACTTGTGGAGTACATCACTGGTATGGATGCTAGGATTGGTTACCCCAATGAACATCTTGCTGGAGACTCAGATGATGGATTGTCTAGTCCTTCCTATGCTACAGCAGTTGGCTTATTAATGGAAGGCTTGGAAAATCATTATAAAGAAGATAAAGAGGAGGTCCATACGGAAGTGGATCAAGAAGAAGAGAATAAAGAAACTGAACCCGAAAAAACACCAACAACGAATAAAAAATCTTTCTTTGAAAAATTCACAGAGGGATTGAAAGATTTTTTAGACAACGCAGAATAATAACACAACCAAAAATATAAAAGTTATATGAGCACAGAATTCGATAACATTTTATTTGATATGCCAAAATCAAAGTCCAATACCATCAAAGTAATTGGAGTTGGTGGAGGAGGTAGCAATGCTGTAAATCACATGTTTCGTCAAGACATCAAAGGAGTTGATTTTATCATCTGTAATACAGATGCTCAAGCATTGGAAAATAGTCCAATTCCCAATAAAATTCAACTAGGAGCTAATTTGACCTCAGGTCTTGGTGCGGGAGCAAATCCTGAAGTAGGAGAACAAGCAGCCAAGGAAAGCATCAAGGAAATTCAAGAGATGCTAAATACCCAAACAAAAATGATATTTATCACTGCTGGAATGGGTGGAGGAACAGGAACTGGAGCTGCACCAATCATTGCTAAAATTGCAAAAGATATGGACATTCTTACTGTTGGAATTGTAACAATGCCTTTTCAGTTTGAGGGAAGAATGAGATCAAAACAAGCACAAATTGGAATTGATCAATTACGTGGCAATGTGGATTCGTTGATTGTTATTAATAATAATAAATTAAGAGAAGTTTACGGAAATTTAGGCTTTAAAGAAGGCTTTTCAAAAGCAGATGAGGTGTTGTCAACTGCAGCTAGAGGAATTGCGGATGTTATTACTCATCATTACAAACAAAATATAGATTTACACGATGCCAAAACAGTTCTTTCTAATAGCGGAACAGCGATTATGGGATCTGCAAAAGAGGAAGGGACTTCAAGAGCTAAAAATGCAATCATCAAAGCATTGGATTCTCCATTGCTAAACGATAATAAAATAACTGGCGCGAAAAACGTGTTGTTACTGATTGTCTCTGGAACGAATGAGGTCACTCTTGACGAAATTGGTGAAATCAATGATTTTATTCAGGCTGAGGCAGGTTTTGATGCAAATATAATTATGGGAATTGGTGAGGATCAAGAACTTGGAGACGCGATTTCTGTAACTATTGTAGCTACTGGTTTTGCTCCAGATCAACAAAGTAATATTACCAATACAGAGGTGAAGAAAATTGTTCATACCCTTGAAGATGAACAAAAAGCTACGTATCATTTTTCAGACAAAGTTTTATCAAAATCTCCATTGGCTGACGATCACACAAAGTCTATAGAAAAGCGAATTGTCCATGTTTTAGAGGAGGATATTGAGGAAGAAGCAATTGATTTAATTCCAACCTCCGAATTTATTAAAGATCTTGATGTTATTTACGATGAAGTTATCGATCAACAGGTTTTAGAGGAAGATTTTGTAATTACTGACTTAACAGACTCTGCTTTAGAACAAAATGAGTTGGATACACCCTCTTCAATTCAAACAGACATTTTTGATTTACCAGTAAATAACCACGAAGAAATTAAAGTAGAAACGTTCGAAAATCCTATTGAGTTAACCTCTGAAATTTTAGATTTTGAAGTCAAAGATCCAGTTGAGATTGTAACGGATAACGAAGGGAGAGTTGATAAAAGATATGTTCTAGAAGATTTTGACATTCAGCCCACAATAGGGAAAAGTTCTTCCATTCAAAAAGAAGAAGTTCTCGAAAAAGAGTTACAGTTCGAGTTAAAATCTACCACTAGTCAACCCACTATCGATGAAGAAGACATCGATAATCAAGAGGTGTCTCCAATGAGTCTTACAATTGCTGAGCTTCAGAAAAGGGCAGAAGAAAGACGGAAAAAGATGAAAGGGTTTAATTATAAGTTTACCGATCAATTGAATAAGAATATTGATGAAATCGAACGTCAACCTGCCTACAAGAGATTGGGTGTAGATTTAGATGATATGAATACCACTATTAGTAAATCTAAGACTCGCTTATTAACAAATGACGAGGAAGACATTCAGCTAAAATCAAACAATTCATTCCTTCATGATAATGTAGATTAAAATTCAATCTATCTCAGGAATTGATGAATTGTTTTGCTTAAAAACTCACAGCTTTTTGAATTCTGTCAATAGCTTCTCTAAGTTGTTCTTCAGAAGCTGCATAAGACAATCGAATACAATTAGGAGCCCCAAAAGCATCTCCAGTAACGGTTGCTACATTTGCTTCTTCTAACAAGAATAAAGAAAAATCATTCGCATTATTTATTTCTTTTCCTTTGATGGTTTTCCCAAAGAAATAAGAGATATCAGGAAATACGTAAAATGCTCCATCCGGAATATTTAATTTGAAGCCATTAATTTTACCAAGAAGGTCTAGCACAATGTCTCTTCGGTATCTAAATTCATCGACCATGTATTGTACTTTTTCAACAGGAGCCAATACAGCTGTAATGGCAGCTCTTTGAGCAATACAATTGGTCCCTGACGTTATTTGACCTTGCATTTTTGTACATGCTTTTGCAATCCATGCAGGTGCACCAATATACCCAATTCTCCAGCCAGTCATGGCAAAAGCTTTTGCCAATCCGTTTACAGTAATGGTTCTATCATACATACTTTCAATTGATGCAAAACTAAATGTTGGGCTGTTGTAATTTACATGTTCATAAATTTCATCTGAAAGTATATAGATACTTGGATATTTTTCTAATACTTTGGCAAGAGCTCTGTACTCTTCCTCTTTGTATATGGTTCCACTAGGATTGTTTGGAGAATTAAAAAACACCATTTTAGTTTTTGGCGTAATCGCTGCCTCTAGTTGTTCTGGGGTAATTTTGAAATCGGTGTCAATGGAAGAAGGAATTTCTATAAATTTTGCTTCACACAAAGTCGCGATTGCAGAATAACTAACCCAGTAGGGAGCGGGTAACAATACTTCGTCTCCAGGATTTAACAATACCTGTGCAACATTTGCAATTGACTGTTTAGCTCCTGTAGAAACAACAATTTGGTTGGAATTGTATTCAAGATTGTTATCTCTTTTAAACTTGGTGCAAATTGCCTCTTTCAATTCTAAATATCCATCGACAGGAGTATATGAATTATAATCCTGATTGATCGCTTCAATAGCGGCCTCTTTTATAAATCCAGGGGTATTGAAATCAGGTTCTCCAAGACTTAAACTAATGATGTCTTTTCCTTCGGCTTTTAATTCTCTTGCTTTTGCTGCCATTGCCAATGTTTGTGAAACAGGCAGGCTATTTATTCTTTTTGATAATGGATGCTCCATTTTTAATTTAAAATTATTGATTTTTTTATGCTATTTCTGGTTTTTTTCCTAAAACACCTAAATGTTTAAAATGCTCGATGATAGCTCTTCTAGTGGTTTTGTACTCATTGTAGGGTAAATTAAACTCTTTGGTAGTTTGCTTTACAATCTTCGCTAATTTTTTGTAATGAATATGTGAAATGTGAGGAAAAATATGATGTTCAACTTGATAATTTAATCCACCAGTAAAAAAGTTTACCAACCAATTATTGGGGGCAAAGTTGGACGTTGTATAAAGTTGATGAACTGCCCATGTATGTTTTAAATTTCCGTCTTTGTCAGGAATGGGCATTTCAGTTTTAGGGACAATGTGCGCCAATTGAAAAACTAGACTTAAAATCAGACCAGCGGTGTAATGCATTACAAAAAAACCAATGAGTATTTTCCACCATGTAATGTCTAATACGATAAGAGGTAAAACGATCCACATGGAATAGTAAACCAATTTAGAAATTACAAGTTTTGTCCATTCCAACACAGGATTTGGAAATTTACCATACGATAATTTACGTTTCAAGTAATTGTGCATTTGTTTGAAATCTGTAGTAATAGCCCAATTGATTGTCAATAATCCATACAGGAAAACTGAATAGTATTTTTGCAATTTATGAATCGGAAACCACTTTGAATGCTTGGAAAAACGAATAATTCTACCAGCATCAATGTCTTCATCATGATTTTTTATATTGGTAAATGTATGATGCAAAACATTGTGTTGAACTTTCCAATTATACACATTCCCAGCAAGAATATAGATACTACTTCCCATCAATTTATTGACCCATTTTTTACTGGAAAATGAATCGTGATTGCTGTCATGCATTACATTCATTCCAACACCAGCCATTCCAACACCTGTAATTGAAATACAAATAAACATCAACCATTGAGGCATGTCTACTGTTAGGATGAGTGTAAATGGAGCTAGGAAAATTAGAAACATAAAAATAGCTTTAGAATATAATTTCCAATTACCAGTTCGTTTGATATTATTTTCTTTAAAATAATGATTGACTCTTCTGTTCAAAGTTTTAAAAAACTTTGCTTTGTCTTTTCTTGAAAATTGTATTCTTCTCATCATTGAGGGATTTATATAACAAAAATAAGCTTTTATGTCTTTTATATAAAGACTAACGATTTTTTTTTCTTCTCATTGTTAACATGAATGGTTACTTTTGTAATTTACACCACGATGAAATTACTTCACAAATATTTTCCAGACCTTACAGAACCGCAAATTGCACAATTTTCAGAATTAAGAAATTTGTACGAAGATTGGAATCTAAAAATAAATGTTGTATCCAGAAAAGATATTGATGAATTGTACTTAAGACATGTACTGCATTCATTAGGAATTGCAAAAATAATTCAGTTCAACCCCTCTGCTAGCGTAATGGATGTTGGTACAGGAGGTGGATTTCCTGGAATTCCGTTGGCTATTTTATTTCCTGAAACCCAATTTCATTTAATTGATAGTATTGGAAAAAAAATAAAAGTAGTCAATGAAGTTTCTCAAGGATTACAGTTATCCAATGTAAGAACCACTCATGGGAGAGTTGAGGATGTTAAGGATACGTACGATTTTATTGTAAGTAGAGCTGTGGCTAAAATGGAGACTTTTGTTCGTTGGACGAAAGGAAAAATTACTAAAAAACAAAATCATACTCTAAAAAATGGGATTTTATATCTCAAAGGAGGTGACCTGTCAGAAGAATTAAAAAACTATACCTCTTCGACCATATTTAATTTATCGGATCATTTTAATGAAGACTTTTTTGAGACTAAAAAAGTTGTTCATTTGCCAATGAAGTATCGCTAAAAGTTGTTTTTTATTGAATATTTTTAAATGAATAAAAATCAATACTTTTATATGAAATCTAAGCATTAAATTATGGCACTTACTCCTTCCAATCCTTTTAATAATGGAACAACTGCTCCAGATTTCACCTTATTTGACACAGTTTCAGAAAAAAACCTTTCTTTAAAAGAGTTGAAGGGGAATCGAGGAACCGTTATTTTTTTTATATGCAATCATTGTCCATTTGTTATCCATGTCAATAGAGAACTGGTTCAATTAGCTCATGATTATTCTAAAAGTCAAATTTCGTTTATAGCGATTAGTAGTAATGATGTTGCAACGTATCCAATGGATGGCCCTGAAAAGATGAAAGAACACGCACTGAAAGAGCAATATCCTTTTCCTTATTTATATGATGAAACTCAACAAGTAGCCAAAGCTTACAATGCTGCTTGTACTCCTGATTTCTATGTGTTTGATAAAGACCTAAGAGCCATTTATCACGGACAATTAGATAATTCTAGACCTAACAATGGAATTGAAGTGACAGGGAAGGATATTCGAGAGGTTTTGGAGGCTATATTGGAGAACAAAACTTACAAAAAATCTCAGAAACCAAGCATTGGTTGTAATATAAAATGGAAAGAATAGGGCCCTTTTTTTGGGGAGTTATAATTTCAAAATTTTATGAGTTTCTTTACGATTTTTCCATAAGATTTGAAGAAAGTAAATTCCCGATTTGAGTTGAGTTGTATTTATTCCTAGTTTGCCGTTGATTAAATTATGTGTTCCTTGCAATACTATTTGAGATCTATTATTGAAAATTTTATATCCTACAATTGTCTGCTCTTCAAGAGAATGAAGTTGTAAAATATCTCTTACTGGGTTGGGAAATACAAACCATTCTTTGGAATGATTTTGAGAGACCAATTCATCAATTGCAAGTGTTTGACTATAACACTCCTCATCAACAGAAAATGAGGATTTAATTAGCTCATCAATTTTTGAGTTTGTAAAGCTATCGTCCGTTGTGAAATTGAAAAAAGTATTGTCAATAACTGTATCATCGGCTCCAAGGAAATTTTGTAAAATAGTTCCAAAAGTTTGTCGGTAATCAAATTGAACAGTTTCAATTTGATAATTATTATCCGATGTAGCTTCGCTTAAATCTACATTCGTTCCAGACACCCCACCATTCACTGGTTTGCCGAAGACAAACATTGGGGCAATTTCACCATGGTCTGTTCCAAAATTACCATTCTCTTTAGCTTTTCTGCCAAATTCAGAAAACGTCAATCCAACAATGTCATCTGAGAGGGATTGTGAATCCAAATCATTAAAAAACGCTTCAATTGCACCCGAAACTTCTGTGAGAAGATCGTTGTGAGTTCCTTCTATGGTATTTGCTCCATCATTTTGATTGTTGTGTGTATCGAACCCACTGATTCTCACAATATAAACTTTAGATTCTAAGCCGCCACTAATCAATCTTGCAACAGTTTTAAGTTGATTAGAGAGGTCTGTATCAGGGTAAGAATTGCTATTATTTCCTGAGTTAAATGCATTTGAAATGGCTTGCGAATATTGATTTGATAACTCATCTGTTTCAATAATGTATTGTAATTCGACACCATAGTCACTATCGGGGATCACTGATGGGGGTAATCCACCTAAACCATTCAATTGTGAGTAAAAACCAGAGGGGTCTTGTCCTGAAATATTAATCGCTAAACTGTGTTCTGTCTCTCCGTGAAATCCTAGTGAGGTTTTGTTCGAACCAATTTGAACCCCCAAAGGATATGGATCATTTACATCATTTGCATAGTAGGTTTCCATAAACCTTCCAATCCATCCAGAATCATTTCCATTATCCCAACTATTTCCATCATTTCCTGTAGAATAGATATCTGTTGAAGCAAAATGACTTTTGTTTTGAGCAGGATAGCCAACAGATTGTAAAATTCGCATCCATCCCTGATCATACAACGACTTGAAACCGGTAAGTGCAGGGTGTAAACCTATCAATTGATTGTCTGATAGAGAATTGTCTAGAGTGATATAAGAATTTACACCAGTATCAGATATTTTTAAATTAGGTCTTAGATTGGCATAGTTATCATATTCGTTGATTGGGATTATGGTATTCAAACCGTCATTTCCACCGGCAAGATTGATTAGGACTAATTTTCTGTTTGATACATCGCAGGAACTAATATTGACAGATTTTAGCATTGCATTTAGTTCGAAAGGCAATAAACCAATTGCAGAAGAGGTTGCGGAAAGTTTTAAAAAATTTCTTCTTTTCATGCGCTACACTTTAAGTTAGTTGAAATTCTGCGACATTGATCATTGTTGTTATAAGCGCGTCTAGCCTTGATGAAACAACACTACTGTCATTGGTTGATAAATATTCTTGCCAGGCATTGGTCCAATAATAAGCTGGGTAACCTTCTAGTAAGTTTTCAGCAAAATAGATCTTTCTTTCCTCATCGATATTTTCAGGATAAAGAATTTCTGATAGTTCTGTAACTAATGCAATTGCGTCTGATGGATTTACAATATGTTGTTGTACATAATTTGTAATATTAAGTCGTGCATAAATTAGGTTGTTATTTCCTATTTTATTTCTTCCAGAGAGTAGACTCAGTATCAATTTATACCTTGCCAAGACAGTATTTGAAGAAAACCAATGTCTATCATAACTTGGTTCTTGATAATGAGCTGGATATCCTGCTACTGAATCTGGGCTAAATAAAACCATACCACTACCCGTTAAATAAAAATTATGGATGAATACAAAGAATCTATAAAAATCAAAATTATTGATTGAGGGATCTGGAATTTCTAGATTGAAACAAGTTGATATCTCGGAAACCAGTTGCAATGGACTCTTTACTTGTGAACCATAGATTTCATCTGATTGGTCACCATCATCAACATCAAAAAAATGTTCAGAGGACAATAGTTTTTTTACAGTAGGAAGAATCTCATAATTGTTATTTTTTAATTCTATTGCCAACGGCCCAATGATGTCATTTTCGATTTCATCAGAAATTTCATTTTTTACATAAAAACGATACAATTTTCTACAAAAAGATTTGGCTGTGGCCTCTTTATCAAAAATCATTTCAACAAAGGAATCAATTTCTTCTATGATACTGGATTCAGAATTACCTCCAATAATTGTTTGATTGTTAAATGCATGACTGAATGTTTTATTACTGCTATCGTGATTGTTGACACTAACTCTGCCTCTTGGGAGATTGGTTTCAGAATCGATAAGACTTCGATCATTTTGAATTTTAATTCCAGAAAAAACTTTTGCAGCCTGCTGAACATCTAGTTCTGTATAGTTGGTATAATCACCGTCTCCAATTTGTGGTCCTTTTAAAATTGTGAAAAGTTCCAAAAACTCTCGTGCATAGTTTTCATTTGGATTATTTGCGTTATTGGTAGTATTGTCTAAATAAACAAGCATTGAGTTATCAAATGTTATTTTTTTTGCCAATGATTTAATATTGCCATATGCGTAAAAATCCAATAATCGAAGATGATCATAAAAATGTGTTGAAGTTCCCGCGCCATCGTCTTTTGAAACTGTGAAGGTAGTGTGTAGAAAAAAAATTAATTTATGTTTTAATGTGGTTTGTTGAAGAGCATTATACCACCACCAACTTGCTACAATTCTTCTTTTTCTAGCTTGACCATTAAATGAGTTTGGTAATTCCGTTGAGGACAACCAATATTCGTCAGGATCACTTGTAGGCAATGGATCATAGGGTTCGTTCCAGGAATTGACTTCAACCACAGAAAGTGAATTCATAGCCTCTTCAATTGTAAGACCTACAAAAGAATTGATAGTATCCTTACTTAAAGTATAAGCAACTCTTCTCAATAAGTGCTTTGCCTTTCTAAAAGTTAGGACTTCGTTTAGAGGTGATAATGATGCCACAGTATAGATATTTTAAATTATCTAACAGAATTAGATTGAAAATCTAAATAAGATTATAAATACTCTACAAGATATGAATATATGTTAGAACAATCAAAAATGACGCCATGAAGTAAATCAAGACAAAATCTCAACAAATAATCCCTCTTCTGATTTGGAAACGGAAGCTAATTTATTCTTTGTCAACCCTTTAATAGTCTTGTCCCATTTTTTATTAGACAGTCCTGACTGAGACTTTAATTCAGTCAATTCAATTTTTTCAGCTTTCGAAAGAATTGCTAAGACCTTCTTTTCATCCTCAGTCAATTCTATAGATGGAGCTTGTTTTTCGGGTCTCATTTGAGGGAAAAACAGTACTTCTTGTATCGACTGATTGTTGGTTAAAAACATGATCAATCGATCCATACCGATTCCCATACCTGAGGTAGGAGGCATTCCATATTCTAGAGCTCTCAAGAAATCATAATCAATAAATTGAGTAGCTTCGTCATCTCCTTTTTGAGCTAATTTTAATTGATGTTCGAAACGCTCTCTTTGGTCTATTGGATCATTTAACTCAGAATAAGCATTGGCAATTTCTTTTCCACAAACCATCAATTCAAATCGTTCAGTTAATTCTGGATAATCTCGATGCTCTTTACAAAGTGGAGACATTTCTTTTGGATAGTCTGTAATGTATGTTGGTTGGATATAATTTCCTTCACATTTTTCACCAAAAATTTCATCAATTAATTTTCCCTTCCCCATTGTTTCGTCCACTTCAATATTCATTGATTTTGCAGCAGCCCTAATTTCATCTTCTGTTTTTCCGGTAATATCAAAACCTGTAAAATGTTTGATAGACTCTGTCATGGTAACTCTTGCATACGGTGCTTTAAAGTCAATTGTATGTTCACCAAAAGTTGCCTTGGTTGTCCCATTCACAGCTAAAGCACAATGTTCAAGCAATTGTTCCGCAAATTCCATCATCCAATGATAATCTTTATAAGAAACATAGATTTCCATGGCTGTAAATTCAGGGTTGTGGGTTCTATCCATTCCCTCATTTCTGAAATTTTTTGAAAATTCATAGACACCGTCAAAACCACCTACAATCAATCTCTTTAAATAAAGTTCATTTGCAATTCTCATATACAATGGAATGTCCAATGAATTGTGATGAGTAATGAAAGGTCTAGCAGCAGCACCTCCTGCTATGGGTTGTAGAATAGGAGTTTCAACTTCAAAATAACCAGCATCATTAAAAAAGTTTCGCATGGCATTGAAAAGCTTTGTTCTTTTAACAAAAACTTCCTTAACATGCGGATTTACTACCAAATCAGCATAACGTTGTCTGTAACGTAGTTCAGGATCGTTGAATTCATCATAAGTATTTCCATCAGCATCAGTTTTGGGCAATGGCAATGGCTTTAAAGCCTTACTTAAAACTGTAAAATTTTTGACCATGATGGTTTTTTCACCAACTTTGGTTGTAAACAATTCTCCTTCAATACCAATAAAGTCTCCAATATCAAGAAGTTTTTTATAGACTTCATTGTACAGAGTTTTGTCTTCTCCAGTACAAATTTCATCTCTATTAAAATAGACTTGAATTCTTCCAGTTGAGTCTTGCAGTTCAGCAAAAGAAGCTTTTCCTTGGATACGTCGAGACATTAGCCTTCCAGCAACAACTACCTTCTTGCTCTCAACAAATTGTTCTTTAATTAATTTTGAGCTACTGTCTACTGGAAATAAATTCGCAGGATAAGGGTTGATACCTATTTCACGTAATCTAGCTAGTTTTTCTCTACGTACAACTTCTTGTTCTGATAATTGCATTTTGGATTTTTTATCGAAAAATAAATTTTAAGTCACAAAGATAGTCATTTGCTAAAAAGAACGAAGAGCTTAAAAAAGAAAAAAAAATCGCCAAAGATTTTTAAAAAATAACTACATTTGTATGCATTCTTAATGAATGCAAGTGTGTTGTTTTGGCACTTTTTGAAAAAAGTGTCTGGTTTTGTTAACCAATGGAAAGCTTCCCTGAAATGGGTCGCTTTTTTTTTGATTTTAAAAGAAAGCAGATTTATGCTCCCAACAGATCGATAAAAAAAGACCTGCGTAAATAATACTGACCATAAATTTTATTCCAGTGGAAAATAAAAATCCTAAAAAAGATCCAAAAGCAGATTTAATGGCTTTTTTGGAATCTCTTTGATCATAAATTAATTCACCAACCAATGCTCCTAGGAATGGACCAATAACAATACCAAACGGCCCAAGATAGATGAGTCCTATGATGAGTCCAATAGTAGTTCCATAGATTCCGTACTTACTACCTCCAAACTTTTTGGTTCCCAGTGCAGGGATGATATAATCCAATACATTGATTAAAATTGCAATGATGAATGTAATCCCAATTAAAGTATGGTGAAAAGGGATGGCTTCAGTAAGATGAATCATCAATAATCCAATCCAGCTAGTTAAAGGACCTGGTAAAACAGGAATGAATGACCCAACAATCCCTAAAATCATAAATAGCACTCCAATGAAAACTAATACAATGTCCATTTTATCTTGTTGTGTTTAATAGTATGACGGACAATACGATCTAATGTTACAGGTCAAAAATTTAATTTTAATGGAGTGTCGAAGTCACTAAATTTTTCTTAAGATACTCCACGAATCATTGGGATGAGTAAGTCTTTATATTAAGTCATTATATTTTCTTAAATTTCAGACTAAAATTAGTCAGTAAAAGCATGCGTTATATTTTCTTACTTTACATTGTCTTTTGCTTTGTTTCATGTGATTATTTATCATCTCAAAAATACAAGAACGATGATCAAATAATGACAGAACTTGATTATACAACCGTCGATATTTCACCCTCATTTAAAGTATGTGATAGCATCATTGATAAAGAAAGAAAAACAGCTTGCTTTGGAACAAATATGCGTCGAGAAATTTTTTCAAGCTTATCAAAGCACTCAATTACTGTTAAGAATTCTATTGATGAAACAATTGTTGTCTCCATTGTAATCCAATCGAATAGAGAAGTGAAATTATCGGCTATAAAAGCCTCGGAGGGTCTTTTCAGAGAAATTCCTAACCTTCAAAAAATGATTGAAAAAAGCATTGAGGATTTGCCCGAAATTTATCCTGCCATTAAAAGAGGAATTCCTGTAACAACAGTTTATACAATCCCAATAAAAATAAAATTAGAAAATTAGTTTAGCATTTTCCAAAGTTGGTCTTTTAATTCTTGAAGCCCCATTTGTGCAACTGAAGAAATAAAAAGAAAATTGACATGATCTGGAATTTCTTTTTTGATTTCTTCTTTCAACTCATCATCCAACATGTCTGATTTAGAAATCGCCAAAAGTCTTTGTTTGTCTAGTAGTTCTGGATTGTGTTTTTTGAGTTCGCTTAACAAAACTTCATATTCTTTTTGAATATTATCGCTATCTGCTGCAATCAAAAAAAGAAGGGTTGAATTTCGTTCTATGTGCCTTAAAAAACGATGTCCTAAACCTTTTCCCTCTGCAGCTCCTTCAATGATTCCAGGAATGTCTGCCATTACAAAACTCTTATAATCTCTATAATTTACGATTCCTAGATTGGGTTTTAGAGTGGTAAAAGCATAGTCAGCGATTTTTGGTTTTGCAGCTGTAATTACAGATAATAAAGTAGATTTACCTGCATTTGGAAAGCCAACCAAACCAACATCTGCCAGAATTTTCAATTCCATTTGAAACCATCCTTCTAGTCCATCAATGCCTGGTTGTGCATATCGAGGAGTTTGATTTGTAGAGGATTTAAAATGCCAATTTCCACGACCTCCCATTCCGCCTTCGAGTAAAATTTTTTCTTCCTCGTGATTTGTGATTTCAAAAATCACCTTGTTTGTTTCACTATCTCTTAAGATCGTTCCTAAGGGGACATCAATATATACATCAGTTCCATTTTTACCCGTACTTCTACTCTTACCGCCATCACCACCTTGTTCTGCCTTAAAATGCTTTTTGAATTTTAGGTGAAATAAGGTCCACATGTTTTTATTCCCACGAACTATGATATGACCTCCACGACCACCATCACCTCCATCTGGTCCTCCTTTTGTGATGTATTTTTCTCGATGAAGATGAGCAGACCCTTTGCCTCCTTTTCCAGAAGAAGCATATATTTTTATATAATCAACAAAATTTCCTTCAGTCATAATTTATTGTTGATGCCTTTGATTTGTTTTGTCTAAACAATTGAGTTTTTATAATGTGTCAAAAACCTTTGTTAGAAGGTCAGTTATTTCCTCAATTGAACCTTCACCATTCACTCCATGATAACAACCTTTTGCCGCATAATAATCTTTTAAAACAGCTGTTTTTGTATTGTATTCATTGAATCGATTTCTTATTTTTCCTTCATCAGTATCGTCTGCCCTTCCACTTGTTTTCCCTCTCTCCAACAATCGTTTTACCAAAACATTTTCTGAAACTTCTAGCGCTACCATTCCATTAATTTCTAAACTTTTTGAAGCTAAAAACTTATCCAATGCTTCCGCTTGTGATTGAGTTCTTGGAAATCCATCAAAAATAAATCCATTTGCATCAATATTTTTTTCAACTTCTGCCTCTAACATATTGATGGTGACCTCATCAGGAACCAAATCTCCTTGATCCATGTAGTTTTTAGCTAGCAATCCCAATGCTGTTTTGTTTTTGATGTTGTATCTAAAAACATCTCCTGTAGAAATATGAACCAGGTTGTACTTTACTTTTAAGATACTAGCTTGTGTTCCTTTTCCTGCTCCAGGAGGGCCAAATAATACAATATTTTTCATTTTTGATTTTTTGTTAATTGATAAATAGCGGGTAAATTTCTTCCTAGTCCATTGTAATCTAATCCATATCCTACGATAAATTTATCCTCAATATTTTTTCCAATATAATCTATTGGTAATTCTTTTTTATAGACATCTGGTTTAAAAAACAAAGTAACGATTTTCAATTGCTTTACTTTTTTTTCTTTAAAGATATCATAAATCTTATGTAGTGTAGCTCCCGTATCAATGATATCCTCTAAGATGATTACTGTTCTTCCAGTGATGTCTTGATTGATCCCAATCAATTCATTGACAATATGAGAGGAGCTCGTTCCTTCATATGAGCTAAGTTTTACAAATGAAATTTCACAATTTTGTTTGTATTTTCTTAAGAAATCTGCAGCAAAAAGAAAAGAGCCATTTAAAATCCCTATAAACAATGGTATTTCATTTTCGTCTACATCCAAACTTACTTTTTGTACAAGAGAACTAACAATAGCAGAAATTTCTTCTTCTGAGATGAAAGGGGTAAAGTATAAATCGTGTAATTTAATTTTGCTCATTTCACAAAGGTATTGTAGTTCTTATAAAAAAGAAAACTGTTTTGTATTTACTGATTTCGGGTCAGCAATTACAAAACAGTTTTCATATTTATTTTCGATTACTTTTTGTTTACTTTTTTATTTTTTGAGGTATCAAACATCACAGGTGTAGCAACAAACAATGAAGAATAAGTTCCTACAACAACCCCAATAATTAAGGCAAACATGAAACCTCTAATCGAATCTCCACCAAATAGAAAGATTGCCATCATTACCAATAAGGTAGTCAATGAGGTATTGATTGTTCTTCCTAAAGTACTACTCAATGCTTTATCTACAACCTCAGTGTAAGACCATTTGGTGTGAATTCCAGCAAATTCTCTAATTCTATCAAAAATAACAACTGTATCATTCAACGAATATCCTACAACTGTTAGAATGGCTGCAATAAATGATTGACCTATTTCCATATCAAAAGGCATGAATTTGTATAAAATTGAGAAAATTCCTAATACGATGAGTACGTCATGAAAAACAGCAACCACAGCACCAAAACTGAACGAAATTTTTCTAAATCTCAGTAAAATGTATAGAAATACAATCAATAAAGAACCAAAAACAGCATAAATTGCTGAGGTCTTAATATCATCTGCAATCGTAGGCTCTACTTTTATATAACTCATGATTGCATTGTTTCCATCTTTTTCAAATCCAGGTTTGAAATCTTCATAGGATGTTCCTTCAGCCAGGTATGGATTCAAACCAGTGAATAAAGCCTTTTGTACTTCTTCATCCACTTCATTACCTTCTTCATCAATTTTGTAGACTGTTGTAATTTTAAGTTGAGAATCTGATCCGTATGTTTTTACTTCTGGAGCACTTTCAAAAACATCTTTTAAAGAATTTGCTACCTCTGATGCATTCATAGTTTGGTCAAATCGTACCACATAAGAACGTCCTCCTTTGAAGTCAACTCCTTGTTTCAATCCAATACTTACAATAGAAAAAATACCGCTTAATATGATTGCTCCTGAGAGGATGTAAGCAATTTTTCTTTTACGTAAAAATTGAATGTTGATATTTTGAAACCATCCTTTAGATAAGGTTGTATTGAATGTTAAATTTTTTCCTTTTTCTGTTGCTCCATCGATCAATAGACGAGTAATGAAAACTGCAGTAAACAATGAAGTTAAAATACCAATGATTAAGGTCAATGCAAACCCTTTGATTGGACCAGTTCCAAAAACATATAAAATGATTCCAGTAAGTAAACTGGTGATATTTGCATCGATGATAGCAGACAATGCTCCCTTAACACTAAATCCTTCTTGAATTGATTGTTTTAATCCTTTCTTTTTTGAAAGTCCTTCTTTAATTCTTTCAAAAATAATCACATTGGCATCCACAGACATACCAATGGTTAAAATAATCCCTGCAATACCAGGTAAAGTAAGTACTGCATTGAATGATGCTAAAATTCCAAAGATGAATAAAATATTCACCAATAGGGCAATGTTGGCAAAAATACCTGCTCTTCCATAGTAAATGATCATCCAAATTAATACCAAAAAGATGGCTAAAATGAAAGATCTTGTTGATTGATCAATAGATTCTTTTCCTAAAGATGGTCCTACAACTTCTGCCTGAATTATTCTAGCAGCAGCAGGTAATTTTCCGGCTTTTAATACTGTTGCAATATCTTGCGCTTCTTCAACTGTCATACTCCCTCCAGATATAGAAGTTCTTCCGCCAGAGATTGCTTGTTTAACTGATGGAGCTGTGTATACGTAGTCATCTAAGACAACGGCAACAAAACCACCCACATTATCGCCTGTTAATTTTTCCCACAACCTAGAACCTCTTCCGTTCATAGCCATGCTTACTTCAGGATTGTTTAATTGATCAAATATTTGAGCAGCATCCGTAATTACATCTCCTTGAATAGGTGCTACATCATTCCTATTGGATTTGATAGCATAGAGGGCAATGATATCAGAACCTTCTGTACTTAAAGTTGATTTATAATCCCACAGAAACTTGACATTTCTTAGTTCATTAGGACGGACATTCAATACTTTTCTATCCAACAACAATTTATTGACCATGGCAGTATCACTAACTTTTGCCATGGCTACCATTGAACTTAGTTGACGTTCTGATCTCGCTGGATTCACGCTTAAGTATGTGAATAAGTCTTTTTGATTGACCTCGGTAGAGTCAATGGCCTCGTCAAGTATGCTTTGAATGTCATCCTCTTTTTTAGAAGAATCCTCCTTTATTTCAGGAGAATTATTTTTTAACATTTCCGCGACAACAGCATTGGCTGAGAAGAAATAATTTTGAACCTCTGCGTTAGAGAAAACTTCCCAAAACTGAAGTTCGGCTTTACTTGTTACTAATTTTGTAACCCGTTCAATATCTTTTGCTCCTGGAAGTTCAATTTGTATTCTTCCAGAATTTCCAATTCGTTGGATATTGGGTTGAGTAACACCAAATTTATCAATTCTACTTCTTAAGACTTCAAAAGCAGTATTGATAGAGCTATTGATTTCTTTTTGTAATTCTTCTCTAACTTCTTCATTAGATTTGTTGAAGTTTATTTTTTCACGAAGTGCCTTTGTTCCGAAAATTTCAGGATCACTGAGTTTGATTCCGCTGTTTCCTGCAGCTACCTCAAATTCGGCAAAAAATAAATCAAGATAATTGTCACTGTTATTTTTTTGAGCCTCATCAGCTGCTTTTAAAGCTTGTCTAAACACTAAACTGTTGGAATCATTTGATAGTGAAATTAAAACTTCCTTTACAGATACTTGAAGAATTGCATTGATCCCTCCTTTCAAGTCAAGACCTAAGTTCATTTCTTTATCCTTGATATCGTTGTAGGTAAATTTTGATATTCCTAAATCAATCGTCTCTAGGTTGTTGATACTATCAAGATATTTCTTTTCTAAATTTGCTAATTCTCTTCCATTGTCTAAATCTGCTCTGGATTTGGCATATTCCTTGGCTTCATTTTCTACTTTGTTAGTAAAGAATGAAAAAGACAATTGGTACAAACTTACCAATCCGAAAAGAATTGCAAATAATCTTATAAGTCCTTTGTTTTGCATCTTCGTTTAATTTTAGTCGACTTCTTTTTAAAACGTGCAAATATAATATTTACAATAAGATTAGCCTAATGAAATTATGTATATTTGACCGCTACACAATAGATGCAAAGTACACGTAAAAAAAATAAATACCAAACGATGAAACATCTATCCGATATAGAAATTGCACAAGCGAAGAAACTCGATCATATCAAGGAGATTGCTGAGAAATTAAATGTGCAAGAGGTTGATATTGAAATGTATGGGAAATACAAAGCAAAACTTCCGCTTGACTTAATTGATGACAAAAAGGTCGCCAAAAACAATTTGGTTTTGGTTACTGCGATGACTCCAACTCCTTCTGGAGAGGGGAAAACTACGATTTCTATTGGCTTATCTGAAGGATTAAATCAAATTGGGAAGCAAGCCACTGTTGTTTTAAGAGAACCTTCGTTAGGTCCTGTTTTTGGAATCAAAGGAGGCGCTGCAGGGGGAGGATATTCTCAGGTAGTTCCCATGGAAGATATCAATCTTCACTTTACTGGAGATTTTAATGCCATTGAAAAAGCAAACAATTTACTTTCTGCTCTCATTGACAACAATATTCAAAACAAAACAAATAACTTAAATATTGATCCGCGAACAATTTTATGGAAGCGTGTCATTGACATGAACGATAGGGCTCTTCGAGATATAACCATTGGTTTGGGAGGGACTGCAAACGGGATTCCAAGACAAGACGGTTTTAATATTACTCCAGCCTCTGAGGTAATGGCAATTTTATGTATGGCCACAGATTTTGACAATTTAAAGCAACGTTTGGGAGATATATTTATCGGATTTACGTACAATAACGAGCCTGTTTTTGCACGTGACTTAAAGGCTGAAAATGCGATGGCTATCTTGTTAAAAGATGCGATAAAACCAAATTTAGTTCAGACTTTAGAGGGGAATCCTGCCATTATTCACGGAGGTCCCTTTGCTAATATAGCTCAAGGAACCAATACTATTATTGCAACAAAAATGGGTTTGACGTTATCAGATTATGTGGTGACTGAAGCTGGTTTTGGAGCTGATTTAGGTGCTGAAAAGTTTCTAAACATCAAATCTTCTTTTGCAAAATTAAATCCAAAATGTGTTGTTCTAGTGGCAACCATCAGAGCATTACGTCATCATGGAGGCGTGCAAAAACAATCCTACGACACTCCAAATTTAGAAGCTGTACGAGAGGGGTTTAAAAATTTAGAAAAACACATTGAAAACATCAGAAAATTTAATATTGAACCCGTTGTGGCAATTAATTCATTTGTCTCTGATAGTTTAGATGAAGTGAATTTTGTCATCAATCAATGTCAAAATTTAGGAGTAGAGGCAGTTGTTTCTGAAGGTTGGGCCAAAGGAGGTGAGGGGTCAAAAGAATTAGCTAAGGTGGTTGTAAATATTGTTGAAAATAAAGCTTCTCAGTACAAACCATTGTATGATTGGAAAAGTCCAGTGACCCAAAAAATAGAATGCATCGCAAAAGAAATATACGGTGCTTCCTCAGTTGAATACAGTAAAAAAGCACAACTAAATTTGAAAAGAATTGATCGTTTAGGATTTAATGACTTTGCGATTTGTATGGCAAAAACTCAAAAATCATTTTCTGATAATCAACAATTAGTTGGAAGACCAGAAGACTTTACTGTGACTGTAAGAGAAATTGAAATTGCAGCTGGTGCTCAATTTATCATTCCCATCCTCGGAAAGATGATGCGGATGCCTGGATTGCCTTCGAAACCAGCTTCTGAGGGAATGACAATTGATAAAAACGGGGTGATTTCAGGACTTTCTTAAATTCAATTTTATATTTCAAAACAAAAAAACAGCCCTAAGGCTGTTTTTTTGTTTTGACTATTTTTTTTAAATGTCTAAAAGGCCATTTGTTTTAACAACACCTTCAGCAGAGGCTTTCAAATGTTCTTTTTCGGCCTCGTTCAATGAGATTTCAACGATTTTTTCGATTCCGTTTTTTCCGAGAACTACTGGAACACCAATACATAAATCCTCTAACCCATATTCACCATTCAATAGAGTAGAGCAAGGATATATTTTTTGTTGATCGCATGCAATTGCTTGAACTAAACCACTCACTGCGGCTCCAGGAGCATACCATGCTGAGGTCCCTAACAATCCTGTTAGTGTAGCTCCACCAACTTTGGTGTCTTGCAATACTTGAGATAACCTTTCTTCAGATATAAATTCTGATACTGGAACAGAATTCCGAGTTGCCAATCTTGTTAAAGGAACCATTCCTTTATCAGAGTGACCTCCAATGACCATTCCATCGACATCAGAGATTGGAGCTTCTAGTGCTTCAGCGAGTCTGTACTTGAATCTAGCTGAATCCAAAGCACCTCCCATTCCAATGATTCGATTTTTTGGAAGACCAGTAGTCTTGTGAACGAGGTAGGTCATTGTATCCATTGGATTGGAAACAACAATGATGATTGTTTTTGGAGAATGTTCAATTAAATTTGAAGAAACTGTTTTTACGATGCCAGCATTGATACCAATCAATTCTTCTCTTGTCATTCCCGGTTTTCTTGGGATACCTGAAGTAATGACACAAATGTCTGAATTTGCTGTTTTTGAATAATCATTTGTGCTTCCTGTAATTTTGGTGTCAAAACCATTTAAAGAAGCTGTTTGCATCAAATCCATCGCTTTACCTTCTGCATAGCCCTCTTTGATATCCAACAATACAACCTCAGAAGCAAAGTTTTTTATGGCAATATATTCTGCACAACTCGCACCTACTGCACCTGCTCCAACAACTGTAACTTTCATTTTTTTGTTTTTTAATTATGTTTATAAAAAGTTGTGCAAAACTAGCACAAAATAATCAAATGGATAGGGATTCCTTTTCAAAAAAAAGGAACCCTAAAAAGAATTTTTATTTTCTAAATTTTGTTTAATTAAGCATCAATGTTAGCATATTTGGCATTTCTTTCAATAAAGTCTCTTCTTGGAGGAACTTCATCACCCATCAACATTGAAAAAACTCTATCAGCTTCTGTCATACTATCAATGGTAACTTGTCGTAAGGTTCTGAATTCTGGATTCATGGTTGTGTCCCAAAGTTGCTCTGCATTCATCTCTCCAAGACCTTTATATCTTTGAATATTTACAGAACCTCCCATCTTTTGAGCAATCAAATCACGTTGATTGTCATCCCAAGCATATTCTCTCTTTTGTCCTTTTTTAACCAAATATAAAGGAGGGGTAGCGATGTATACATACCCTTGCTCTATCATTTCTCTCATGTATCGGAAGAAAAAAGTTAAGATTAGAGTTGCAATATGAGACCCATCAACATCGGCATCACACATGATGACAACCTTGTGATACCTTACTTTTGATAAATTCAAAGCTCTAGGATCATCCTCGGTTCCGATAGAAACTCCCAGTGCTGTAAACATGTTTTTGATCTCTTCGTTTTCGAAAACCTTGTGTTGCATGGCTTTTTCAACATTCAATATTTTACCGCGCAATGGAAGAATTGCTTGAAAATTACGATCTCTCCCTTGTTTCGCTGTTCCACCTGCGGAATCTCCCTCAACCAAAAATATTTCACATTGTGCTGGATCAGTCTCAGAACAATCGGATAATTTACCAGGCAAACCACCAATGCTCATGACGGTTTTTCTTTGAACCATTTCACGTGCTTTACGAGCTGCATGACGAGCAGTAGCAGCTAGAATTACTTTTTGAACAATGGTTTTCGCATCATTTGGATTTTCTTCAAGATAATCAGTCAACATTTCAGAAACTGATTGTGAAACTGCTGAAGTAACCTCCCTATTTCCAAGTTTTGTTTTGGTTTGGCCTTCAAATTGGGGTTCTTGAACTTTTACAGAAACAATGGCTGTCAATCCTTCACGAAAATCATCACCTGAAATCTCAAATTTTACATTTTTAAGTAGCCCAGAACTATCCGCATATTTTTTTAAAGTTCCAGTAAGTCCTCTTCTAAAACCAGATAAATGTGTTCCTCCCTCATGAGTGTTGATATTGTTGACGTATGAGTGTAAATTTTCTGCATAGGAAGTGTTGTAAACCATCGCTACTTCTACAGGAATTCCATTTTTTTCTCCCTCCATAGAGATCACTCCTGCAATTAATTGTTCACGTGTGCTGTCAAGGTATCGGATAAACTCAGGAAGTCCTTCATCACTGTAGAATTTTTCAAAGATATCATTCCCCTCGTCATCTTTGTTCCTTTTATCAGTTAAAGTAATGGTGATTCCTTTATTGAGGTATGATAATTCGCGCAAACGTGTTGCCAGTGTTTCGTAATTGTATTCTGTTGTTTGAGTAAAAATAGTTTTGTCTGGTGAAAAGGTGACAATGGTTCCAGTAAAATCAGTTTCGCCAATGGTTTTTACAGGATATAAAGTTTTTCCTCTTTCATATTCTTGTTGCCAGATTTTCCCTTCTTTATGAACTGTTGCTATCAAGTGATCAGAAAGTGCATTTACACAAGAAACTCCAACTCCATGCAAACCTCCAGAAACTTTATAGGAATCTTTATCAAATTTACCTCCAGCTCCAATTTTTGTCATCACTACTTGTAAAGCAGATACTCCCTCTTTTTTATGAATTCCTACTGGGATCCCACGACCGTTATCTTTGGTTGTGATCGAATTATCTTCGTTGATAATGACATTGATTTCATCACAGTGACCAGCGAGTGCTTCATCAATCGAATTGTCCACAACCTCATATACCAAGTGATGTAAACCTCTCGAACCGACATCTCCAATATACATGGAAGGTCGCATTCTAACATGCTCCATTCCCTCCAAGGCTTGTATACTGTCTGCTGAATAATTACTTTTTTTTAGTTCTTCGCTCATAATTGATTTATCTTTTAAAGATGAAAAATAATCCCATTTTTTTTGGGAATTCTCTTTACTCAAATTTAAAAAAAAACAAGGTTTTGAGGAAGATCTTTAGCGATCAAAAGCAAGTTTTATCAACATTTGTTAATTACTATAAAGTCTCTTAAATCGGCTCTAAAACAGCTTAAATTGAATATTCATAAAATTAAGTATGACTTAAAAAATAAAATGAACGAAAGAGGGCTTAAAAAGTATATTTTAAGCCCTCTTGTTTTCAGTTTATCATCCTCAATTCAGAGGATTTCTTCTTTTTTATGATATGAGTCCAATGACTTCTTACAGTAATTAAAGATATTTTTTTGATGCTTATTTTTAATAAGCATCTTCATGAACAGCCTTGATGGCTCTTCCACTGGGTTCATTTACATTTTGAAAACTTTTATCCCAAGCCAATGCAGTTGGAGTACTGCAAGCTATTGATGGTACTGATGGTACTGTCAGTGCTGCAGTTTCTGATGGGAAATGTTGTTCAAAAATTGATCGATAATAAAATTCTTCTTTGGTTCTTGGAGTTTGAACAGGAAAACGATGTTTGGCTTGTTGCATTTGATTATCAGAAACTGAAGATTCTACTAGCTCTTTGAGAGTGTCAATCCAATTGTAACCCACTCCATCAGAAAATTGTTCCTTTTGTCTCCAAGCGACAGAGGCAGGTAAGTAAGATTCAAAAGCTTTCCTCAAGACCCATTTTTCCATTCGTTCACCATTGATCATTTTATCTTTTGGGTTGATTCTCATGGCTACATCCATAAATTCTTTATCTAAAAAAGGAACACGTCCTTCAATACCCCAAGCAGCCAAACTTTTATTGGCTCTTAAGCAATCATATTGATACAATTTATCTAATTTTCGAACAGTTTCTTTATGCAATTCTTCTGCATTGGGTGCTTTATGAAAATACAAATATCCTCCGAAAATTTCATCAGCACCTTCTCCAGAAAGTACCATTTTTATCCCCATTGATTTAATGACTCTTGCCAATAAATACATTGGAGTAGAGGCTCTAACGGTTGTAATATCATAAGTTTCTAAATGATAGATAACATCTCTGATTGCATCCAGTCCTTCCTGAATGGTAAAAGTAACTTCGTGATGAATTGTTCCAATATGATCTGAAACTACTTTTGCAGCTGCTAAATCTGGAGATCCTTCTAGACCAATAGAAAATGAATGTAACTGAGGCCACCAAGCTTCTTTGGTATCTCCAGATTCGATTCTTTTTTGAGCATATTTTTTTGCAATGGCAGAAGTGATTGAAGAATCCAATCCGCCAGAAAGTAATACTCCATAGGGGACATCAGACATTAATTGTCTGTGTACGGCAGACTCAAGGGCCTCTCGTAGTTCATTGATTGAAGTTTCGTTTTCTTTTACAGCTTCATATTCCATCCAATCTTTCTGATACCACTTTGTAATTTGCCCATCCTCACTAGACAAATAATGACCTGGAGGAAAAACTTCAATTTTGTTACAAGTACCTTCCAAAGCTTTCAATTCAGAAGCGACATAAAAAGTCCCATTTTTATCCCAACCAATATAGAGTGGAATAATCCCCATGTGATCTCTTGCGATTAAATAGGAGTCATTCTCGGAGTCATAAACAGCAAATCCAAAAATTCCATTTAAATCATTTAAAAAAGCACTTTGTTTTTCTTGATACAGCACTAAGATTATTTCACAGTCTGATTGCGTTTGAAATTCATATTTACCTTCAAATTGTTTTCTTAAAACTTGATGATTATAGATTTCACCATTTGCAGCCAATACAAGATTTTTATCCTTACTAAATAAAGGTTGTTTTCCAGAAGCAGGATCAACAATGGCCAATCTCTCATGAGCTAAAATCGCTCTTTCATCACTGTAAATTCCGCTCCAATCAGGTCCACGATGTCTAATGGACTTTGACATTTCTAGGATTTGAGATCTTAATTTTTCTGAACTTTCTTTCAAATCAAATGCACATACAATACCACACATATTTTCTAATTTTTAGTAAAATCTAAGAATAAGTTTAAATTTTTATGCAAAGAAGGTTATTAAAGTTTATAAAAAGAATAAAAAGAATTATTTTAACTATAATAATTAACTTATTTTGTATATAAATAAAGAATGTGTTATGAGAATGCCTTAAATTAGTTTTGAAAACTTACAGATTGTAAATACCTTCAAAATAAAAGACTTAAAACTTGTTAAAGTTAAATTGAGTATTTAAATTTGTTAGCTCAATTTATGAACATAAAATTACACATATGGCTTTGGAATCCTCTTATCTAAGTAAGTGAGAATTCAATGTTATATATAAAAAATAATGGCTTATCTCACGATAAGCTTTTTTTTATAGTATTTAACAAGAGTTTTATTTTAATTAATGATACTCGACTAAGGTCTGATCCTATAAATTCAAATTGGTGGAAAGAATAAAATTTAAAACAAAAAGTTTACGTAGAATTTCTGATACGCTAACGCCTGTTGGTTTGTATGTCCGATTTCGAGACCGATATACCAACACGTTATTGTTGGAAAGTTCTGATTATCACAGTAAAGAAGAGAGTTATTCTTTTATCTGTATTGAACCTGTCGTTTCAATGAAAGTTGATCATCATCAATTTTATATCGAAAAAAAAGGAGCTACCATTCAAAAAAAAGAAATACAAAGTAATTTTTATGAGTTGTTTTCGGAGTTTACTCAAAAAATCGATTTGAGCTGTGAGCCCTCGCTTCAATCGTTTAATGGTTTGTATGGATACACTACCTATGATAGTGTTCAATATTTTGAAAATATAAAATTTGAAACAACACAAGCTCCGTCTTCCATTCCTTATATGAACTATAGTTTCTATCGTTTTATCATTGCCATCAATCATTTTAATGACGAAATGACATTGATAGAAAACATTGAGGAAGGAACAACATCAAGAATGTCAGAGGTTTTAGCCATTATTGAAGCTCAAGCTTTCAATACTTGCAATTTTAAAATGATTGGAAATGAATCTTCAAATTGTTCAGATGATGAATTTAAAGAATATGTTGCCAAAGCAAAATATCATTGTAAAAGAGGAGATGTTTTTCAATTGGTATTGTCTCGACAATTTCAACAAGAGTTTACAGGAGATGAATTCAATGTATATAGAGCACTTCGATCGATAAACCCCTCTCCTTATTTATTTTACTTTGATTATGGTAGTTATAAATTGATGGGGTCATCACCTGAATCTCAGATTAAAATTGAGGATGGTAAAGCGACCATCAATCCAATTGCTGGAACGTTCAGGAGAACGGGTAATATTGCGGATGATATCAAATTAGGAAAGATGCTTTCTGAGGATGTTAAAGAAACTGCAGAACATGTAATGTTGGTTGATTTGGCTAGAAATGATTTGAGTAAACATTCCAAAGATGTATCTGTAGAAGTTTTCAAAGAAGTCCAGTTTTTCAGTCATGTCATTCACCTAGTTTCTACTGTACAGGGACAAATTAAAGAAAATTCAATGACCATTGTTGGTGACACTTTTCCTGCAGGGACCTTGAGTGGAGCTCCTAAGTACAAGGCTTTAGAATTGATTGATCGTTACGAAAATCAATCTCGTGGATTTTATGGAGGCGCTGTTGGAATTATCGGTCTAAATGGGTCAGTAAATTTGGCAATTGCAATTCGTTCATTTGTCTCTAAACAAAACAAATTATATTATCAAGCAGGCGCAGGGATAGTGATTCGTTCTGATGAAGAAAAAGAATTACAAGAGGTAAATAATAAATTGATTGCATTAAAAAAAGCATTGATTTTAGCAGAAAAAATTTAAAATGAAAATACTCATTATTGACAATTATGATTCATTCACTTACAACCTAGTTCAAATGGTTGAAAAGATCACTGGTCAACTACCAGCTGTATTTCGGAATGATGAAATTCAATTGAATGCAATAGATCAATATGACATGATCATGTTGTCTCCCGGTCCTGGAATACCAGATGAGGCGGGGATTTTAAAGGACATCATCAAACATTATGCTGGAAAAAAACCAATATTTGGAGTTTGTCTAGGATTGCAAGCAATTGTCGAAGTTTTTGATGGATCCATCATCAATATGGATGAAGTTTTTCATGGAGTTGCAACCCAAATGAAAGTCACTCAACCTGAGGCTGTAATTTTTAAAAATGTTCCATCATCATTTTTGGCGGCTCGATATCATTCTTGGATTGCCGATGAAAGCAATTTCCCCTCAAATCTAGAGATTACAGCTAGAGATGAAGAAGGAGGAATCATGGCAATTCAACATAAAAAATTTCCAATCAGTGCGGTTCAGTTTCATCCTGAATCTATTTTAACAGAAGTGGGAGTGCAAATAGTTAGAAATTTTATTGACATTTACGTAAAATGAAAGCACTATTAAATGATTTATTTCAACATAAAAGACTTAGCTCATTAGAGGCTAAAAATATTTTGTTAGAGATCTCCACATCGAGATTTAATGAAGCTCATCTGGCCTCTTTTATGACAGTTTTTATGATGCGTCCTATCAGTGTTGATGAACTCTCTGGGTTTCGAGATGCCTTAATTGAATTGGCAATAAAAGTTGATTTCTCTGACTTCAATACCATTGATATTGTTGGGACTGGTGGGGATTCAAAAAACACCTTCAATATATCTACCTTAACCTCTTTTATCATTGCAGGTACTGGGCAAAAAGTAACAAAGCATGGAAATTATAGTGTCTCTTCAACTTCTGGATCTTCGGATATGTTGGAAAGTTTTGGGTACAATTTTACGAATGATCAAGAGACATTAAAGAGACAATTGGAGAATGCAAACATTTGTTTTTTACATGCACCAAAATTTCATCCTGCTATGAAAGTAGTGGGTCCTACAAGAAAGGCATTGGCCCTAAAAACCTTTTTCAATATCCTAGGTCCTTTGGTCAATCCATGTCGACCAAAGAACTCAATGCTTGGAACTTACAATTTAGAAATTGCAAGACTCTATAATTATTTATTACAACAAGACTCTGCAAATTATGGAATTGTTCATTCTCTAGATGGGTATGATGAAATCTCTTTAACTAGTGAATTTAAATTATTTACCAAATCTGGAGAGCAAATCATCAAACCAGAGGAGTTGGGTCAAAAAAGAATTTTACAGTCGGATATTTATGGAGGAAACTCTGTAAAAGATGCTGCGAAAATTTTTATGAATATTCTCGAAGGGAGGGGAACTAAGGCTCAAAATAATGTTGTGCTTACTAACGCAGCCTTTGCGTTAAAAATTATAGATCCTACTCAATCATTTGATGAGGCTTTTAGCATTGCACAAAACTCACTATTTGGTGGGAAAGCTAAGAAATGTTTACAAAAACTAACGATGAATTGTTAATGATGACGATACTTGATAAAATAATTGCTTTTAAAAAGAAGGAAATCTCAAAGATAAAACAAGATGTCCCTGTCAAGAAATTGGTAGAGAGTCCCTTGTTTCAAAGAACTCCATTATCATTAAGAAAATCATTATTGGAACCAAATTCTACTGGGATCATCGCAGAATTCAAAAGACAATCTCCGTCAAAAGGAATTATCAATGACAAAGCAACGATTGAAGAAGTAACTCAAGGGTATTTAGAGGCCAATGTTGCAGCACAATCCATCCTTACAGATACGTCTTTTTTTGGTGGTACAATGGTTGATTTGATGAAAGCGAGAACCATCAATACGACGAAACCTATTTTACGTAAAGATTTCATTGTAGATGGCTTTCAAATAGTTGAAGCCAAAGCCATTGGTGCAGATGTGATTCTTTTAATAGCTGCTTGTTTGACCAAAGAGGAATTAAAAAATTATGGGAAATTGGCTGATGATTTGGGGATGGAAGTTTTGTATGAAGTTCATACACAAGAAGATTTAGATAAAATAGAACTCTCCAACAAAATTATTGGGATCAACAATAGAAACTTAAAGACATTTAAAGTAGACATTGAACATTCTATGAATTTGGTAAATCAGATTCCTGAGGATTGTGTGCGAGTATCGGAAAGTGGATTGAGTGATCCCAGGATTGTTACAGGTTTAAAGGAATACGGTTTTAAAGGGTTTTTAATTGGTGAGAATTTTATGAAAACAGAAGATCCAGGGGAGTCTTGTGAAACATTTATAAGTCAGATTCGGTAATGGTAAAACTCAAGGTTTGCGGAATGAAATACATTGAAAACATCAAATCAATTGCTGATTTGAAACCGGATTATATGGGTTTTGTGATGTATCATCATTCGAAAAGAAATTTTGAAGGCTTGATTCCTCAACTTCCAAAAAACATTAAAAAAACAGGAGTTTTTGTCAATGAACCTATGGAAGTAATAGTTTCATTAGTGGAAGAATACCAGTTGGATGCAGTTCAATTACATGGTGATGAAACGATTGACTATATCAGAGAATTAAAAGGTCATCTCACTGAAAGTATCATTTTAAAAAAAAGAAATTTAGCAGGACTTTCAGTTGAAATTATCAAAGCATTTGGAGTCAAAGACCAGATCAATTTTGAAGACTTACAACCCTATGAAAATGAAATTGATTATTTTTTATTTGATACCAAGGGGAAAGAACGAGGCGGGAATGGTGTCGCTTTTGATTGGTCTTTATTAAAAGAGTATCCTTTTTCTAAGCCTTTCTTCTTAAGTGGAGGGATTCAACCCAATGATGGTCTTTCAATCAAAAAAATAGAAGCTTCTGGTTTGCCAATTTATGCGGTTGACATCAATAGTAATTTTGAGGAAAAACCTGGGTTTAAAAATATTAAGAAAGTAAAGAATTTCAAGAATAATTTATAATATGAATTCAAAATTTCATCCAGACAAGTACGGTTATTTTGGACAATTTGGTGGGGCATTTATTCCTGAATTATTGCATCCAAATGTCAAAGAATTAGAAGATAATTATATTCAAATTATCGAATCTGAAGACTTTCAAAATGAGTACAAAAGTTTACTGAAAGACTATGTTGGACGTCCAAGTCCTCTTTATCTAGCGAAACGTTTGTCAGAAAAGTATGGAGCACATATTTATTTGAAACGCGAAGATTTAAATCATACGGGAGCTCATAAAATTAACAATACAATTGGACAAGTACTGATTGCAAAAAAATTAGGAAAAACCAATATCATTGCCGAAACAGGAGCTGGTCAACATGGAGTTGCTACGGCTACCGTTTGTGCATTGATGGGCTTAGATTGTACCGTGTTTATGGGTGAAAAAGATATAGTACGTCAAGCACCTAATGTGGCTCGTATGAAAATGCTTGGAGCCAAAGTTGTTCCAGCAACAAGTGGAAGCAAAACATTAAAAGATGCTACGAATGAGGCAATTCGATACTGGATACAACATCCGAACACATTTTACATGATTGGTTCTGTTGTAGGACCTCACCCACATCCAGATATGGTTGCCCGGTTACAAGCAATCATCTCAGAGGAAATCCAATGGCAATTAAAAGAAAAAACAGGAAAATCTAGCCCCGATACCATTATTGCTTGTGTTGGAGGAGGGAGTAATGCTGCAGGAGCTTTTTATCACTTCATGTCCGATGAAAGTGTTGAATTGATTGCTGTAGAGGCTGGTGGTTTGGGAGTGAATTCAGGTAAAAGTGCTGCTACTTCTCAATTAGGAGATGTTGGGATTATTCATGGAAGTAAAACTATTTTAATGCAAGACGATTATGGTCAAATCGTTGAACCATATTCGATCTCAGCAGGCTTAGATTATCCTGGAGTTGGACCATTGCATGCACATTTATTCCAAACAAAAAGAGCAAAATTTATGTCTGCTACAGACAAAGAAGCTCTCGATGCTGCCTATGAATTGACAAAAATAGAAGGAATTATTCCTGCTCTAGAAACAGCTCATGCATTGGCTATTTTACCAAAATTAACATTGAAAAAAGATCAAGTTGTTGTCGTAAATTTGTCAGGAAGAGGAGATAAAGATTTAGAAACATTTATAAAACATTTAGAATAATGAGCATAGATTTTATTCAAACCGAGATTACTCCTTTAAGAGAAGAGTTAAAATCCCACAAAATCTACAAAAAATTAAAAACCATCGATGATATCAAGATTTTTACTGAAGATCATGTTTTTGCTGTATGGGATTTTATGTCTCTTTTAAAATTTTTGCAAAGAGAATTGACTTGTGTTTCCATTCCATGGATTCCCAAAAAAAATAGCAAACTCACTCAATTTGTCAATGAAATTACCTTGGCTGAAGAGAGCGATGTGAATCTTTATGGAGAGCCCAAAAGTCATTTTGAAATGTATTTAGATGCCATGCAAAATTTTGATGCAGATCGCGGTAAAATCCATAGTTTTTTAACTCATATATCACAAACAAATTCTGTAGATCAAGCTCTTGAGATCACTGAAATTCCACTTGCTGTGAAAAATTTTATCAAATTTACTTTTGATACGATTGCAAGCAATGATGCACACAAAGTTGCTGCTGCGTTTACTTTTGGAAGAGAAGATCTTATTCCAGATATGTTCATACAAATCATCAATGAAACGGATGACAAAGAATCTTACAAAGATTTTTTATACTATCTGAATAGACATGTAGAACTTGATGGTGATTCTCATGGACCGTTATCCTTAGAAATGATTAAGGAGCTATGTGGGGATGATGATCAAAAATGGGATGAGGTAACTGCCACGGCAAAAGAGGCGTTGCAAGTAAGAATTGCTTTATGGGATTATATAGCGACGAATATATCTAACAATAAATCAAAAAATAACCAATGAATTCAATCAATAAATTATTGATAGAAAAACCATCGGATGTTTTATCAATCTATTTTACTGCAGGATTTCCAAGTTTAGATGACACTTCAAAAGTGATTCAAGAACTGAGCAAAGTTGAAGTTGATTTTATAGAAGTTGGATTGCCTTATTCTGATCCTTTAGCTGATGGACCAACCATTCAGAAGAGCAGTCAAAAAGCATTAGATAATGGAATTAATTTAGATGTAATATTTGATCAATTGATGCAAATTAAAGAAACGAATACCAAACCTTTGGTATTGATGGGCTATTTGAATCAATTGCTAAAATATGGAGAAGATCAGTTTTGTCAAAAAGTTGTAGCATGTGGAATTGATACGTTGATTTTACCGGATTTACCCATGGTAGAATATGAAAATCATTACAAAGCATTGTTTGATTCTTTTGGAATTGATTTGGTGTTTTTAATCACTCCTTTAACTTCTTTAGATCGCATTCAAAAAATTGATGCTTACTCTAAAAGCTTTATCTATGTTGTAGCTTCAAGTGCTATCACAGGAGCAAAAGGAGCTATTTCTGAACAACAAATTTCTTATTTTGAACGAATTCAATCCATGAATTTAAAAAGCAAATTGGTGATTGGTTTTGGAATCTCTAATCATCATACATTTTCCCAAGCCTGTAAGTATGGGAATGGTGCTATTATAGGATCAGCATTTATCGAACATCTTGAGAAAACGGGTGTAGAAGGTATTTCGAAATTTGTGAAGGAAATTAGAAATTCATAATTCATATACTTTCTCACCATTCACATAGGTAGCCATGGCTTTTGTTTTAGGAATTTCCTCTCCCTTAACTTTCATAATGTCTTGATTTAAAATTACAAAATCAGCATATTTGCCAGCCTCAATGCTCCCTTTTTCCTCTTCTTCAAAGTTTGAATAAGCGGCCCAAATGGTCATGCCTTTTAAGGTTTCTTTTCTTGACAAAGCATCTTTCATTTGAAATCCTTCTTCTGGATATCCTTGGACATCTTTTCGAATTGTCGCTGCATAAAAAGTCAAAAATGGATTTACCTGCTCTACAGGAAAATCTGTTCCAAGAGCTACTTTACCATAATTTTCTAACAATTTTTTGTAAGCATAAGCACCTTTAATTCGTTGATCTCCAACTCTGTCTTCCGCCCAGTACATATCTGAAGTTGCATGCGTGGGTTGAATGGAAGGGACGACGTGCTTAAAAAGTCTAAAATCGTTTGGAGAAATTATTTGTGCATGTTCTACTCTCCAACGTCTATTTTCTAGATTTTGTGAAATTTCGTTGTAGGTTTTTAAAATTAAAGTATTCGCAGAGTCACCGATTGCATGAGTATTCATTTGGTAATCTGAGGCTGCAATCTGTTGGGCAATTTCACGATAACGTTCAGGGTTGTAGATCAATGCTCCATAGTGATTTTCTCTGTCCGAATAAGGAGCTCTAAGGGCAGCTCCTCTAGATCCTAAAGCACCATCTCCATATACTTTAAAGGAACGAACATTCAATCTTTCTGTTTTTATTTTTCCTTTTGAAATGTAATAATCAATTTGTGATTGCTTGTCTCCCGAAACCATGGCGTAGATTCGCATTTTTAATTGCTTGGTTTTATGTAAACTATCAATCAATTCTATTGTTTCTCTATCGATTCCTGCATCATCAATAGTAGTAAGTCCATAAGAAAAGCATATTTTTTGAGCATCTAACAATCCTTGTATGGATTCCTGTTTTGTTACTGTAGGAAATTTAATATAATCCATTGCTGCATCAATCAAAACTCCTGTCATTTTACCGTCTTTGATGATGATTTCACCACCAGAAACTTCAGTTTCTTTATTGATTCCTGAAAGATCAATAGCTGCTTGATTAACCAATAAAGCATGACCATCAACTCTTCTAACTGCCACTGGGATGGTTGGAAATAATTTATCAAGTTTCTCTTTTGTTGGAAATTCCTTTAGCTCCCAATCATTTTGATCCCAGCCACGTCCACTAATAAAACGGGTATTTTTTTCTTTTTGAAATTCTATCAATTTTTCTAAAACTTCATCATAACTTTTTGTTCCCTCCAAAGAAACTTTTTGTTGTTGTAAACCCATTCTATAAAAATGACAATGAGCATCAATGAGTCCGGGAAGAATCGTTTTCCCACCTGCATCAATATTGTTCAATGCAGAATATTTAGTTGTTATTTCATGAGTACTTCCAATATCGAGGAATTTGCCGTTTTTGATGGCAAAGGCACTTGCTTTACTAAAATTTTTATCTACGGTGTAAATGTTTGCATTGGAAATAATAAGGTCTACTTGTTGTTGTTTACAATTAGAAAACAATATCATCATGCAGAACAGGGATGTTAATTTTTTCATTCAGACATTATTTAAGGGATTGATAAATAAAATAAGCAATATAGAGAAACAAAAATTGCACAGGGATTCTTATATAAGCGAGAAGTTTAGAACCAATTGCTGGATTTTTTTTTGTTGCATCCCACAGATGAATTGGAAGAAATAATAACATCAACACAAAAATACCTAAACAGGCATAAGAACGGGTTGTTGGAATCAACAAACCAACGCCAAAGATAAACTCGATGAGGCCCACAATATAATTGACCGTTAACTTTGGAAGAAAATTAGGAATAAATCGATTATAAAATTTTGGTTTTATAAAGTGAGCGATTCCTGCAACCATAAATAAAATTCCAAATAGTGCGACAAGAATTACCATCTTTATTAGGGCTTTAGAGGAGTATCACTATACAAATATTTGTCCATTAAATATATGATACTAGCCATCGAAGCACTTCCCAACTCAAGTTCTCGCTTATTGACTTTGTCAAAGGTATCTCTACTTGTATGATGATAATCGAAATAACGTTGAGGGTCGGGTCTATAACCAACCAATGTCACATTTTCACCTTTTAGTGGACTGATGTCTGCACCTGAACCACCTTTGTCAAAATCATGTAAACCATAAGGAGATAATAGTTTTTTCCAACTTTGGAGCAATTCAGTATTTGCAGAATTGGCATCTATAGAAAAACCTCTTGGGGTATGACCTCCAGCATCCGATTCAAGCCCTCCGATATGATTTTCTTTGTTCAATTTGGCCAATTCAGCGTATTTTTTTGCACCTCTAGTTCCATTCTCTTCATTCATAAAGAAGACAACTCTTAGACTGTTTTTTGGTCGGATATTATTTTTTTTAAACAAATATGCAACTTCCAACGATTGGACTATTCCAGTTCCGTCATCATGAGCCCCTTCTCCCAAGTCCCATGAATCTAAATGACCACCAACAACAAATATATTTTCTGGATTTTCAGAACCTTTAAGCTCACCAACTACATTGAAGGATGGAGCATCAGGTAAGGTTTGACAATATTGTTTGAAGTGAAATCTAAGCTTAGGATTCTTTTTTAGGTCTTTACTTAACATCTCTGCAGCCTTTGAACTAATTGCCGCTGCTGGGATGTATTTAGAAGTGGGTAAATCTCCGTAGCTCATTGTTCCTGTGTGTGGGTAGTCGTCAATTGCATTGGTCATAGATCTGACAATTACCCCTTTCGCTCCAAATTGACCACAGATTGACGCACCTCTTACTCTTTGATCCACGCAACCACCGTATGCTCTAAAAGTATTGATCAATGTATCGTCAAAAGGACGATTAAAGAAAACAATTTTGCCCATCATTTTATTACCTAAAGCTTCAGCCTCTTCCAGGCTTTTTACTTCAATCACCTCCGCAGTTACTCCATTTTTAGGAGTCGCTACAGAAAATCCTAGAGCGCAAATAGGGACCTTCTTTTTTTGCCCATTAGTTGTGTAATGGGCTTCTTCCTTCTCACCTCGAACCCAATGAGGAACCATGACTGGTTGCAACCAAACTGAATCCAATCCAACTTCATTCATGATTCTTTCTCCCCACTCTACAGCTTTTTGAGCTTCTGGAGATCCAGAGAGTCTCCCGCCAATATTCTTCGTTAAATCACGAAGCCATTCATAAGATTTACCTTGAGTTAGTGCTGCATTAAAGAGATGTTTTATTTGGGTTGAATCTACTTTTTCTCGGCTTGATAATTCGTCGATATTTTTTGTAGAAGATTTTTCAGAATTACAAGAAAGTAGTACACCTAGAGCGATTAGTGAGAGAATTTTTTTCATCCAGATCTAGTTTTTGTTAATGTTTAAAATTACGGAAAGTTTTGATAAAAATTTTAATAAAATTAAAATGTATGAAATCAATAATAGATTACACTTTAGAGAAAAGCTTAATTTCTATTGTTTATGTTGGATGGATTTTTAAAAATCAAACTTATAGGTAACACCTGCCAATATTTGAAAACCTTGAACATTAAAGTTTGCATAACGCTCATAATTTGTTCCTAGAAGATTGTTGAGTTTTAGGAATCCAGTAAAAAAATCATTGAAATGATACCCTCCGTTTATATTTACATCCAGATAAGCATCTAAAGTTTGAATTCCCGCAATTGTTGATGGAAATGCTCCATTAAAAAGAACGTCTTGACGATTACCAACAAGGAAAATATTTGAACTGGCATACCATTTGTCTTTTTTGTACTCACCAAACAAAGTCGCCTCAATTTTCGGTAAATTCCAGGCAGCTTGTTGAAAAGTTGTTGTATATGAATTGTATTGAAAATTTCCTCCTAAAAGGAATCTTTTGTTTAAATCAATTTCAACTTCACCAAAAATAGATAGTGTACGAATATCATCATAGAAAACATTAAAAGAGTTTCCATATTCATATCCTAATAATTGAGTGTTTGGGTCAAAAATACCGTTTGATTTTGAATTATTTCTAACAAATAAAACATGATCTTCATCCCTTTGATAACTTGCATTGATGTTGAAGCTTACGTCTGAAGAAAATCTTCCTTGAACCCCTCCAAAAACATTGTATTGTTCATTGGTTTGAGTTAAAAATAAAGTGGGAGAAACATAGGGATTTTTTGCACTTAAACTTTGGAATGAATTCATATGAAGATCTCCACCTGCTCCTGCATATAAGTTTAGCATGTCAGAAATTAATGGATGACTTATTTGTAGATCTGGATACACCAGTATATCGGTTAATTTATTCTCAATATCAGAACTGAGAAATACTTTTGTTCCTAATTTAAAATTGAATTTATTCCATGATAATTTGGTTACAGGATGAAGTTCCAAATTGAAGAAACTATAGTTGAGATTTGTTTCATTGAGATAATTTTGCTCAAATTCACCTTGTAAATACTCAAAATGAGTATGGAACTTCAGATTCGTTGAATTTTTTCCAATGAAATTTAATGGAACTGTAAAATTTGGTTTCAGAGAGAATCCAATCTCATGACTTTCAAAAGAATCCTTAAAATAATGGATGGAGGTTTTGATATGATCAACAATCGCATCATCAAAAATAAGTTCCCCTTCTAGCATATAAAGTCCATAGTTTTGTTCTTCTTGAATGGATTCAATAGACTGATCATCAAAAGATATATTAGGCAATCCGAACCAATTGTAATTTTGTTGCTCTACATTTCCTCCAATTTTCCATGTAAAATATCTTTCTTGTTTCATATAATATGCATGAACATCTAATTTTGAAAACTTGTTGTTTAGTGGGGTCTCATCAATCCCCCCCTCAGAGGATATGTATTTTAAGTAAAGTCCATAGTCATGTTCAAATTTTTTATTTTGACGGAGAAAAGATTCTATGTAAGGAGTTGAATAATTTCCATACCCTAAAGCAAGATAGTTGTCAAATAATCGTTCTTTTTTACCGACATCAATACCTTTGACTACGCCACTCTTGGGAATAAATGTAGAGGCTACTGGAGCTGAAAAGATGCTATAGGTAAGTTGCTTCTTTTTTGAGTTTTTACTCAGTTCAATTCTAGGATTTTTCTTAATTTTAAAAGCATCGTCAATTGTGGGAGTATAAGAGGTTACAATGCTAACAATTTCAACAATAGAATCTTTCTTTTTGGAGTTTTTCTCACCTTTTTTTTGTGAAAAAACAGAAAGTGACGTCACTACAAAAATCAATAACAAAACATACTTTTTCATCGGATTTAATTTTTTGGAGTTTTGATTGAATTATTTGTTTTGGCCTCGTTGAGTTTTATTTTTTTCAATTCATTTTTGGCCTCGTTTACGATTTCCTCAAACTGCGGAAAATTTTTAATAATATTTTCTAGAATATAAGTCGCTTGGTATGGATCAGAATTTTCTAGTGCATAATAGTTTTTTGCCATGATGACAAAACTTTTTGCACCCCAGTATTTGTAGGCCGAAAAATCGGATGTGATGGTTTGTATGGTTTCATTGGAAGCTTCATATTCTTGTTTCTTATTCGCAAACAATGCAACATGATACAAAGCTTCTGCTTTCAATTCACCGCTGGCATTTCTCTCAACCTCCGTATAATATTCTTCAGCCTTAACATCATCATCAGTTTGAAAAGCTGAACGTGCTATGATAATTTTAGCATCGTACTCAATGGTTGCCTCAAGTTTTTCTTGTAATAAGACTTTTTCTGCATATTCAACCGCTTTTTTATATTCTTGAGATTGATAGTATCCCTTCATTAAATTACTTTGCGCAAACAAAATATTGAGAGTTAAATTCGCTTCCAATTCCAATCGTTCTAACAAGGGTATTGCAGATGTCCAGTCCTCTTGTTCTAATAAAATCTGAGACAATTTATTAAGCGCTTCTTCACTATATTCACTTTGAGGTTGATCAACAACATATTGATAATGGACTTCTGCATCTTTTGATTTTTCATTTGGCAATAGTTTTGCTAGATAAAAATGAGCTGGTAAAATATGCAATCCTTCAGGAAAAGAGTTGATGTATTTTCTAAACCCTTCAATAGCCTTCGAAAAATCACCAGAAATATATTTATTTTCAGCTGCTTTATAGCTCGAATGATCAAGTTCAGCGTCAGTAATATTTACAAAACTAATTCCCTTAACCCAAGTAGCATATTCATCAATTGCCCCCATATCCATATAAACATTTTTTGCATTTGTCACTGCTTCTTTGGCTTCATCTGAATTTGGAAATTTACTTACAATCTCCTGATAGTTTTTTAATGCTTTTCGATTTTCGTTTTCATTAAAATACAACAAACCATCTCTTAACAAAGCTCTTGTCGTATATGAACTTTTTGGAAAGTCTTGTAATAACTTTCCATATGCTCGATGTGCATTTTTTGGATCCTTTAGAGCGGAATATGTATTTCCCAATTGAAATAGTGCATCATCTTTAAAATTCGATATTTCAAAGTTTGTAAGTAAACTCTCCAATTGTTTGATTTTGTCATCATTCTTATTCAAGAATCCATAACTCATCGCCATTTGATATTGAGCATAATCTGCACCGGCTGCGATTTGATCAACAATTTTTTTATAAGTTTTAATAGCTTTAGCATAATCTCTAGTTGCAAAAAAACAATCTCCTAATCGAATGATGGCATCATCATTTAGACTCATATCATTGACCTGTGTGTCGATGAAATTTTGAAATGCCAATGCAGCCGCTGGATATTCCTCTAATTTAAAATAGCTGTATCCTATTTGGTAATCAATCAAGCTCAATTCCTTGGTTTCTTTTGATGCAATTTTTTTAAATTCATCAAATTCTAAGATGCTAGTTTGAAATTTTTTCAGTCTATAATTGGCTTCTCCATTCCAATAATGAGCCATGACTTTGATGGAATTATCAATTGATTTTTTAGCGTTTTCAAAATACGGAAGAGCTTCTTGAAATTTATTTAAATTGAATAATTGAATGGCTCTGTAATAAGAAACCTCATGACTCAAATTTTGATTTTGTTTACTCTTTTTATTTTTCAAATAATTGAGAGCTCCTTGATAATCTTGTTGATATATGTAAGAGGTCACTAACAATTCATTCATTTCTTCATAGCTCGAAGATTTTGGATATTTCTCTAAGAATTCTTGCAATACAAGTGTAACACTTTTGTAGGGATTTCCTTCTTCATAACTAAGCTTAGCATAGTTTAGTGCAGCATCTTCTTTGATGGTCAAATCAAAACTCATTTCACTTGCACTTTTAAATGCGTTTAATGCCTCTGGTTTTTTATCCAGGTAGATGTAACACTCACCAAGGTTGTAATATGCTTTTTGAGAGACATTGTTTTTCTCGTCAATAATTTTATTGAAATTATTGGCTGATTTTTCAAAATCTTTTTGCTTGAAATAGGCGTATCCTAATTGATAAAAATCTGTATTATTCCATTTTCCTTTTCTTCCTTTATAAGCTTCTAAATATGATATTGATTCCCGATACTGTTTTAGATTGAAATAACTTTCACCAATGATTTTAGAAATTTCAGAAGCTTCCTTGGGTTTTACATCTTTCAATAATTTTTTTCCAACTTCAATACATTTTTCAAATTTTCCAGATTTAAAACTAATGTCCAATAAATAATAAGTGACTTCACTTTTGTAGGCTTGATCGTCTGCTATTTCCTCTAAAGTTTTCTCAGCAATTTCATAATCTTCTTGCTTGTAAGAAATGTAACCAAAATAATAACGAGAATCATTTCCATACTTGGGATCATTGATCAGTGTTATAAACTTACTTTTTGCTAAATCTAAGTTTCTAGTTGTTAGAAAGGCATAGCCCATTTTAAAATTTAGCTCATTTTTATTGCTATCGGACAAAGCATATGCATTCACTTTTGAATACCATTTTAAAGCATGGGCTGATTTTTTGTTTGCAAAATAATAGTTACCAACATTAAAATAAGCTTTATCTTTTTTATTACTGTTAGGATAATTATCAACAAAACTTAACACCTTTTTATCAGCATCTTTTAAATTCAAACGAATTGCACAGATAGCCTCATAGTAACTAGCATCAGCTTTAAGATTGGTATTATTTTTTGTGTGCTCAGTTACTTTTCTAAAAGATTTTTGAGCTGCTGCATATGATTTAGAGTTAAATAGTTTTAGGGCATGATTAAAATCAGCATAAAGATTGATATCTATTTCGGATTGTTGACCATAAATTTCGTCTGTATGTATCCAAAAAGATAGTAGGTATAGGATCAATATAACAAAGGTGTTTTTCATGGATTTTTTTTCTATTTATAATGTTAACGCATATTTTCTTTTTTTGTTGGATGTCTTTGATTTTTTTTAATGTAATAATAAGAACAATTTAAATGATTTAAAAATGTGATTTACCAATTTTAATGCTAAAATTCTATGTAAAAATTGTGTAGGTTTGTAAAAAGAATTATTTCATGGAAAATTCGATTTTACATATAGAAAATGCTGATATCTTACAAAGAGATAAACTAGTTCTATCTGATGTGAATTTAACGATTAACAAAGGAGATTTTTTTTATTTAATTGGAAAGACAGGAAGTGGAAAAAGTAGTTTGATGAAAACGTTTTATGGTGATTTGAAACTTCAAAAAGGGGCAGGTTCTATTGTAGGTTTTGATTTAAGAACTTTAAAGGAAAAAGAAATTCCTTTTCTTAGAAGAAAAATTGGAATCGTTTTTCAAGACTTTAAACTATTAAATGATAGAACTGTTTTTGACAATCTCTTATTTGTTTTGAAGGCAACAGGATGGAAAGATCAGGTTTCTATGAAGGCCAAAATTGAGGAGGTTTTAGATCATGTAGGGATGAAAACCCAATCGTATAAAAATCCATACGAATTATCTGGAGGTGAACAACAAAGGGTTGCCATTGCCAGAGCACTACTGAATGATCCTGATTTAATTTTAGCGGATGAACCCACTGGAAATTTAGATCCAAAAACCTCATTGGAGGTAATGGACTTACTAAACAAAATTCATCAAAGTGGAAAAAGTATTATTATGGCAACACATGATTATGCTTTGATTGTAAAATTCAAACAAAAAACAATTAAATGTGAAGGAGGAAAGCTGTTTGAAGTTGTCACAAAAAACTAGCGAAACATCATATCGAGCATCTTTTCTGCACTTTCCTTTGGGGCAAATTTTTTCAGTATTTTACGTCGTTCTTTTTCTGTAGAGGGGTCAAACTCTTTTTGAAATAACTCTTTTGTTTTCTCTAGAAATTGAATTTTTGTTGTTGCTTTTTCGCACAATGATTCCAATCCTGTTTGATCTACCATAAAATCATTTGCAATCACAAATTTTCCTTGATACAAAGTATTTAAAAGCTTTAATTTGATCCCTGTATTTTGAAAAGTGGGAAGGACATTGATGTGAGCTTTTTCAAATAACTGATATAAATCAGTTTCTGTTTTTAGGTGTTGAAACCTCATGTTTTTATGATTAGAGATTGATGAGCTAATTTTCGAATTTATATGACTACTGGCAATCACTAATTTATAATCTGAATTTTTGTATGTATCAATTAAAAATAAAGCCGCTTTTACATTTTCTGATACCAAAAGATTTCCATGATAGAGAACGAAATTTTCACTACTTTTTAGTGTCGTATGTTTTTCTGTATCATGAAAAGCAGGGATGTAGACACATTTTTCACCATATTTTTTCTTAAAATATTGTTGCTCCAATGGAGAAATAGAAAATACTCCATCTGTCTTTTGAAACACGTTCTCATATTTTTTTAATTTTCTAGATTCTTGTTTGAAAAAGTTTCTTTTGAAAAAATTGGATTCACTTTTTGCGAGTCCTTTATAAAAGAGGTGTTCAATGTTGTGAGCTCTGATGAATGTTTTTTTCGACTTTAACCGACTGTCTAAAATAGGCTGGGTTGTATGAAGTCCTTCAAATAGAATTGGGTGCTCATCAATCAATAAGTTGTTTAATAAATCTTTATTTGTTCTGGTCTTGACAATAAATGGAGAAATTGAAAAAAAGCTTTTCACAAATGAATTTCTTGGGTAGTAAAAAACATTTTTACAATATTTATTTAGTTCTCTCTGTTTTCCTTTCCCGTATTCGAACGTATGAAGGGAAATTTCTACCCCTAATGCATGTAATGATTTAATTTTGTAAAACACATCAATGATTCCTCCGTAATTGGCAGGGTAAGGAACATCAAAAGATACGATATGAATTTTTTTAATCAAGACTTGAAAAAATTGAAATTAATGCTTTTTTTTCTTTAGACCAATGTAAGTCTTTTACTGCGATATCTAACTCCTTTTGATAATTTTTAGTACTCATGTTGGTAATAATTTGAGCCAATGCCTCTGGGCTTCTCTCCGTCAAAACTTCACCGATTGAATATTTTTTAACGATGGACCTCATTTCTGGTAAGTTGGAAACAATTACAGGGACTTTTCCATGGATATAATCAAATATTTTATTGGGTAGTGCATATCTGTAATTCAATCCTAAATCTTCTTCCAAGCTAATTCCAATAGAGGCATTTGGAGTTAATTTTTTCAGTTCCTCAGGAGTTTTCTTGCCAAGAAATTTAATTTGCTTTTCTAAGGATGAGGAAGTTACTTTTTTCTTTAATTCTTTCAGAACATCACCTTCTCCAATTATTAGAAAGAGATGCTCTTTCAGCAAAGGGATTGTTTGAATCATTAATTCTAATCCTCTACCCATATTGACAGCGCCTTGATATAAAATGATTCTTTTTCCTTTCGTGTCAAAATCAAAACGGGTTGGTTCTATTTTTTTGATTTCAGGGATGTTTCTCACGACAACAGGCGATACACCATACAAATTCTGATAATGATTTTTGATAGAGTCACTTACGGTGATGATGTGTCTTAATTTTGGAATGATCCACTTTTCTACTAGGAGCCAAATACTTCTTACTCCCTTTCTGTGAACCAATTCAGGAATTTCAGAAAATAATTCATGACTGTCAAAAATTATTTTTTTTTGCTGAATTCTACTGATTAAAAAATTAGGCAAAAGTGTATCCAAGTCATTTGAAAATAAAATATCTTTTCTGCTGCACAATAAAAATAAAAACAGTGTTACTTGATATTCCAAATAAAAAAGAAACCCTTTATTGAAAAGTAATCGAAATCTTTTTGTCTGATAATTTCTATCAATGGGGATGCTTTTTTTAAGTTTTCTTCCCACTAATAGCACTTCATAACCATTTTCAATCAAGCTACTACAAGTTTTATGAACACGTTGATCTGTGGTCAAATCGTTGGTTACTGAAACTATAATTCTTTTCAATTCAATTCAATTCTAGATAGCAAGATATAAAATTCCTTATGAAATCATTGAAAGGACTGTACTTAATAAAGAAAGACTTTTCTTGTGAAGAAAAAGAAACGCTTATTTAGCATGTGAAGATTTTTTTGAAAAAAACCTGAGAACAAAATAAATGATGCTCAACAACAATATGACTGCAGAAAACACTCCTATTTTATTAAGAGAAAGTTTAGATAAAAGCCATATGATTATAACTGAGGATATAATAGGGACTAAAAAACCACCTGGTACTTTATATCCGTCTGATATGTTTTTTGACTTTGAAGTCTTTAACTTTAGCGTAGCTAATGAAATTGCTAGATAAATAAGTAAGGTTGACGCACTAGAGATGATCGCGAGTTCTTTAAACCCTCCTATGATTGCGAATAAAAATCCTAAACTAGCATACAGAATGATGGATATGTAGGGAGTTGTAAATTTTTTATGAACTGCAGCAAGTTTTTTGATGGGAATCACATTGTTTTTAGCGGCTGCAAATAGGACTCTTGGCATGCTTAAAATTTTACTGCTTAAACTTCCAATCATTGAAATTGCTGCTCCTACAGTCATGATTGTAAAACCGACAGGTCCAAAGATATTTAATGCCACTTCTGCCAAAGGATTTTTATCAAATTTTGAAAGTGAGTCCCCCAAAACACCTTGAGAAATGATCTGGATAAGAATGTAAATAATCAGTATGGCGGCAATGCTTATAGCGATTGCCTTTGGGATTGTTTTTTTTGGATTTTTAACTTCACCACTCAAAGACAATCCTTTTTCTGCACCAATAAAAGCAAAAAATAAAATCAGAGACATTTCGCCAACATCATTAATATTTGGCATTGATTCCCAATGAAAACTTGAAGGAAGAATTTCTTTGAAACCAAATAAAATTACTAGAAACAGCGGAATAAGTTTCAACAAGGTGATCAATTTTACGAAACCAACTCCCTTTTTTAACCCAATGATATTGAGATATCCAAAACCAAAAAAAACAATTGTAAAAAAGATACTTCTGATCCAAAACTCTTTAAAAATGGGAATAAAAGTTCCTAAAATATCTGCAATCGCATTTGCAACTGCTGCATCACCAGAAAAAGAGGCCAATACAATTAGTAGGGCTGTTATGAATCCTGGATAGGGTCCAAAAGAAGATTTTATGTAGTTATAACTTCCTCCAGCCCCTGTATAAACACTTCCTAATTCAGCAAAACATCCCATTACCAATACCATCACACCACCACAAAATAAATAAGCCACAATACTAGCAGCACCTAAACTAGCAGCAATGGTTGCGGGTAAAACAAAAATTCCACCTCCAATGATGATGTTAATAATGTTGGCACTCAGTCCTAAACTGCTTACTTCTCTTTTTAGTTTCAAATTAAAGGTTTATCAATGTTATGCTAGAATGAGTTTTAAATATAGGGTTTATTTATGGATGTAAATCATAAAAATTTATTCATCATAGAATTTCACATTAAAAAATATTCTCTACAACTTTAATTTCATTAATCTCGCATTTGTACTGCTTTTTTCATCTTCTGAACTGATCCAAAAAGTTTTTGAATCAATAAACTTTATGGATTCAACTTGGCATTTTCCTATCGGGATTTCAAACATGTCAATATTTGAGTTTTCTGAATTGTTGATTGAAAAATTCTCCACAATCAAAACATAATAATTATTAAAATCAATAGTAGAGGTCAATGCTAGTGTTTGAGTTTTTGGGTCGAAATCTGCTCCTGTCACAATCGATTGAGTATTTAAACTTCCTATTTTCTTAGCTCTAAAAGTTCCAGGAGTTTTAGGGAGTTTGTAGATGTCTGTTGTTTTGCTCGCTCTGTTTTTTGTAAAAATTATAAGAGAATTACCAAGAGTTATTAATGCTTCAGCATCAAAACGAGATTTCCTATTAAATTTAAAATCCACTTGTTCTGGATAGTTGAATTTTATTTCTGCGATGTTTTGCTTGGAATTTTCATTGATGGGTATTTTGATGATGGAGAGGTCTCTTCTCGTATCGTAATTATTACCCATGTCTGCAACATAAATGAATTTCTCATCTTTTGTGATGTCTTCCCAATCTGTATTTTTGAAGCCACTTACTTTTCTTTTTGAAATAATTTTTCCTTTTTGGTTCATAAAGTAAAGAATGGGCTCATTCCCTGAGTCATTGATTGTTACTAGTGTATTGTCGATCATTTCCAAGCCTGAGGTTTCATCTAAAATTTTGGATAAATTAAATGTTTCAACAACTTGTTGAGCGACGAAAATTTGAGTAAATAAAAAAAATATAAGTATGATTGATTGTTTCATTTTACTGTGAATTAAAAATTAAAAAAATCATTTGTTCAACAAGATAAAAAAAATGATGAATCTATTTTGAATAATAAAAAAAGAGCAGTCACAATTGGCTGCTCTTTTCTATGAGTCGCTATTATTTTTTCAATCAATGGTAGATTCTAAAAAATTATTCAGAATCCATTCCGTTTTTAATTTGATTTTCTAAACTTGATACATCCATCCAGTCAGTTCCTCTATAAACTTTTCCATCTTTATCAAACCACATAACAGCATGCCATTTTAAAGAGGTTGGAACTCCTGACTCTATATGAGTATTTGTCCATTTCCCAACAACTCTGATATAATTGGGATTTGAAAAGGGTTTCATAGGTGTTGAATATACTGAACCACCAAAGTAAAGTTGGTCGTTAAGTTTGATATCATTAAAGTTATCAAGGTAATTAGTTAAGGTCTTTGATAAATCCTCTTTATTGAATTTGACACCTCCACCATTTGGCCCATCCCAGGCAACAGAATCAGCATACATTTCCATCATTAAATCCAAGTTTTTAGTCTCAAAACCTTTTAAAAAATGATTTTTGAATGTCTCAACATTTTTTAAAAAAATTGCATTGTTAGCTTCATAGTCAGCATTGCTTTTTGATTCATTTTTACAAGACATCAAGGTCATTGTCAAGATTAATAAAAAAATTGTTTTTTTCATTTTAAATATTTTAGGGTTAGAATAATGGTGTTCAAAATACAATTAAATTTTTAAAATAAGTTTCATTCTATTGGGCATCGCATTTCCTATCATTGAGATTTTTTTAAATTTAAACACAATTAGAAATTTAATATCAATCTATTCAATCATTTCATTATCTTTAAATCAATAAAATTTAATTTAAACATGATCATGAAAAATACAATTTTTCTTTTCAGCATCCTCTTTTATTCTTTTACATCTATTAATTCTTTACAAGCTCAGGAAGATATTTTTCAAAAACTTGACGAGATAGCGATTGTTGATCAAAAAGTGATGATGCCAATGCGTGATGGGATTAGACTAGCTACAGATATTTACAGGCCTAAAGCAGATGGGAGGTATCCTATAATTTTTTCCAGAACCCCCTATAACTTTAACTCTTGGGGTGATGGAAAACAAAGAACAAGGACTGCTAAAAGAGCTTATGAATATGTTAAAAAAGGATATGCATATGTTGTTCAAAATGAACGTGGACGTTATTATTCTGAAGGAGAATGGGATATTTTAGGAGTTCCTCTAACCGACGGATATGATGCTTTTGAATGGATGAAAAATCAGTCTTGGTCTAATGGAAAAATTGGTACGCTCGGATGTTCATCAACTGCAGAATGGCAGATGGCTGTTTCTGCATTGGATCACCCTTCTCACGCTGCCATGGTACCTCAGGGGTTTGGAGCAGGTGTTGGACGCGTAGGAACTATTAATGAACAAGGAAACTGGTATCGAGGAGGAGTTGAGCAGATGTTGTTTTTTTCATGGCTCTATGGTGTAGAACATGATAAATTTAAACCAAGAATTCCAAAAGGAGCCACCCAAGAAGATTTGATAAGAATCTCTCGCTTTTATGATTTGGCACCTGAGAATCCAAAAGTGGATATGGCCGAAGCTTTGAAGCATTTACCCATTCAAGATATATTAAAAAACATCAATGGGAAACATGAAATATTTGACAAGATGATTCGACGAAAACCAAACGATCCAGCATGGTATGAAGGAGGTATTTACCATGATGATAAAGACATTGGAACACCCAGTTTTTGGTTTGCTTCATGGTATGATGTTTCGATCACTCCAAACATTCAATTGTTTAACCATGCAAGAAATAATTCCAAAGATCCTTTCATCAGGGAGCATCAATATCTCGTAATAGCTCCAACACTTCATTGTGCCTTCACTAGAGCCACAGAGAACACTATTGTAGGAGAACGAAGTGTAGGTGATGCACGATTAAATTATGATGAACAAATCACTAAATGGTTTGATTTATGGTTAAAAGGAGCCTCAAATGATTTTAAAGAATCCACCCCAAGAATTCAATATTTTACGATGGGAAGTAATCAATGGCAATCTGCTGAGACTTGGCCCCCAGAAAATACGGAAATGGTTACTTACTATTTACAAAGTAATGGAAATGCAAACAGTCGTTTTGGAGACGGGATGTTGACAACTCAAAAGGCCAAAAAGGACCATCCTGATACATTTACTTACGATCCCATGTCACCAGTACCTTCTTATGGAGGAAATGTTTGTTGTACGGGAAATGCAGTGAAAGGAGGATCTTGGGATCAACAAGATATGGAGGCAAGAAATGATATTTTGGTCTATACCACAAATGTTTTAAAGAAGGATACTGAGGTTAGTGGGTTTATTAAATCTAAACTGTATGTATCCTCCGATGTAAAAGATACTGATTTTACTATTAAATTAATTGATGTATACCCCAATGGTTCTGCTTACAATTTAGATGAAACAATTCAACGAGCTCGATATCGAGAAGGGTATGATAAGGAAGTTTTTATGGAACAAGGGAAGGTATATGAAGTTAATTTAACTCCAATGTCAACAAGTAATGTATTTAAAAAAGGCCATCGTATTCGAATTGAAATTTCTAGTAGTAATTTTCCTAGGTTTGCTAGAAATATGAATACTGGAGGTAATAATTACGATGAAAAAGAGGGGATTGTTGCCCATAACAACATTCACCATTCTTCAAAATATCCTTCACAAATTCAAATTCCTATTGCTAAAAATTAAAAAACATGAAAAAAATATTGTGTACACTTTTGCTTCTAGCAGGTTTTCAAACATTTTCGCAGAAAAAAATACTTGACCATCCAGACTTTGATATTTGGAATAGAATTCAAAATCCAGTACTCAGTGCAGAAGGTGATTTTGTGATGTACTCTGTTCAGCAGGGTGAAAAGGACAGTCATCTAAAAATTAAAGACAATCAGGGTAAAGTGATCTTTCAACATGAGCGTTCTGAAGATGGTCAATTTACATACGATTCAGAAATTGCTATTTTCAAAATTAAAGCTTGGACTGATAGCATTACTGAAATGAAACGCAGAAAAGTAAAAAAAGAAAAATTACCAAAGGATTCAATTGGAATTTATCATTTGCAAAATCAATCGCTTCAAAAAATTGCCAATGTAAAATCATACAAAATCCCTGAAAAATGGTCAGGTTTTATTGCATATTCATACAATCCTACAAAAGAAAAGTCTCAAAAAAAATCTAAGAAAGTAAAAGACAGCACACAAAAAAAATCCAAGAAAAAAGCTAAAAAACCGAGTTCCAAAAATGGTTATCCACTGATCATTCGTGATTTAAAAACATCAAGAGAAGATACCATTCATTTCGTAACAAACTACACATTTGCCAAAAAAGCAAAGACCCTGGCTTATACGACCACCGGGATGAAGGGAAAAATGAAAGCAGGAGTTTATGTAAAAGATTTAAAAACGAACACTACAAAACAGGTTTTTAACTCTCATCACAAGACTAAATATTTCAAACTTCGTTTTAGTGATTTTGGTAATTATTTAGCTTTTGTAGTAGATGCTGATTCTACAAAAGCTTACCACAGACCCAATGAATTGTATGCATGGGATTCATCGAATGAGAAAGCAAAATTAATACTCAACGATGACAACACACCTAAAGGCTATCGAGTATCTTCAGATGGTGACATTTCATTTTCAAAAGATGAAAGTAGGTTGTTTTTTGGCTTAGCACTTCCTGAGATTGTTCAGGACACTCTTCTATTAAAAGACGAAATTGTCAATGTTGAAGTATGGACCTACGATGAACCGCGTCTCTATACTGTTCAAGAAAAGCAAGTTAAATATGATAGAAAAAAATCATTTCAAACCGTTTTTCAATTGAAAGATAAAAAACTACTTCAGATAGCGACAAAAGAATTTCCTAATGCGGTATTGTCTGATGAAGGAAATGGTGACTATGCTCTGATTAGTACCAGAAAACCTTATCAATTAAGTTCTCAATGGACTGCTCAATTTTACACCAATGATCTAGCCATTTTAAATCTGAAGTCGGGCAATTCCAAAATGGTGATCAAAGCCAATCCTGATAATGCAAGAATGAGTCCAAAAGGCAATTATGCATTCGGATACAATCAAATTGATAGCACTTGGTATACCTACAATGTGTCAACAGACCAGTACATTGAATTGACAAAGGGGAAGAAGTTTTATAATGAGCTTAACGACTCTCCAAATTATCCAAGATCCTATGGCTTTGCTGGATGGACCAAAAATGATAAGAAGATTTTAATTTATGACCGTTTTGATGTTTGGGAATTCAATCCTGATAATGGTACCAGTAATCGTCTTACAAAAGGACGAGAAATGAATACCAGATTTAGAATAGTAAAACTTGATCCTGATAAACGTTTTATTGATCCTTCAGAAAAAATGCTCATGAAGACGTTCAATGAGACGACAAAAAACTCGGGATATTATCAATATCATTACAAAAAGAACAGAGGAGAACAATTAGTAGAGGGTCCTTACCGATACTCAACACCCAAAAAGTCGAGATTGAATGATGTAGTCATTTTCACAAGAGAGTCATTCGAGGAGTTTCCCAACATTCGAATGTCTGATCTTAATTTTTCATCTCAGGTAGTCATCAGTGATGTGAACCCCCAACAAAAGGAGTACAATTGGGGTACCGCAGAGCTGGTACATTGGACCTCTTTGGATGGCTTGCCACTTACAGGGATGCTTATCAAACCTGAGAATTTTGATCCCAGTAAAAAGTATCCAATGATTGTCAATTTTTATGAAAAAAGTTCAGATCGGTTGCACATTCACAGAGCGCCGAATCCCGGAAGATCTTCAATTAATTATAGTTTTTATACCAGTAGAGGCTACTTAATTTTTAATCCTGATGTCTATTACCGTGTTGGATACCCCGGTGAAAGTGCTTTTAATTGTGTGATACCAGGAGTTACTTCTTTAATAGAAAAAGGATATGTAGATGAAGATAATATTGGAACACAAGGTCATAGTTGGGGAGGCTATCAAATCGCATATTTAGTCACAAAAACAAACATATTTAAAGCTGCAGAATCTGGGGCTCCTGTTGTAAATATGATCAGTGCTTTTGGTGGAATTCGATGGGACACTGGGTTGAGTCGACAATTTCAATATGAACATACTCAGAGTAGAATAGGAGGAACACCTTGGGAATATCCTCAGCGTTATTTTGAAAATTCACCCATTTATAATATTGACAAAATTCATACCCCACTTTTAATCATGCATAATGATGCAGATGGGCACGTACCCTGGTATCAAGGGATTGAATTTTTTATGAGTTTAAGACGTTTGGGAAAACCTTCCTGGTTATTAAATTACAATGGTGCTCGTCATTGGCCATTAAAAATGCAGAACAGAAAAGATTTCAATATAAGAATGCAACAATTTTTTGATCATTACCTTCAGGGAGCTCCGAAACCAATTTGGATGGTACGTGGTGTTCCTGCGATTGAAAAAGGAATCAATCAAGGGTATGAATTGATCAAAAATGATCAGTAAAAAACAAATCAGATTTAGTATAATTATTAAAAAAAAGAAGTGAAGAAAAATGTCATTGTTGCTACTGACAATTTACTCTTAACCGATAGTGCTAAAACAGCCCATGGTCTAATAAGAGGATCAGAGCGTTTCAAAGTATTATGTGTTGTTGATTCAAAACACAAAGATTCGGATGCAGGTGAGTTGTTGGATGGTTCCTTTAGAAATATTCCCGTTGTCGCTTCAGTAGATGAAGCGATTAAAAAGTTTGACAATATTGATTATTTGGTGCTGGGTGTTGCAACCGTTGGAGGTTATTTATCCAACTCTCTCCTAGACGTTGTTGTGGATGCAATTACAAAACACATTAGCATTGTAAATGGACTTCATGACAAACTAAATGAGCGCAAAGAAATTGCCTTACTAGCGAAAAAAAATAATGTAGAGCTAATTGATATCCGTACACCAAAATCAATGAAAGATTTACATTTTTGGACAGGGGATATCTTTAAAGTTGATGTTCCTATTGTTGCCTTTTTAGGGATGGATTGTGCCATGGGGAAACGAACTACTGCTAGATTTGTAATGGAACAGTGTTTGAAAATGAACCTGCATGCTGAATTAATTTACACGGGTCAGACAGGGTGGATGCAAGGCAATAAATATGGATTTATTTTCGACTCAACTCTCAATGAATTTGTTGCAGGTGAACTTGAAAATGCGATTGTAAACTGTTGGAAGGAAGCCTCACCAGATCTAATTCTTTTAGAGGGTCAATCTAGTTTAAGAAACCCAAGCGGCCCCTGTGGTTTGGAATTTTTAATTTCAGGAAATGCAAAACAAGTGGTCTTAATTTACGATCCGAAAAAAAAATATTTTGACAATGATCCTATTTGGGGAGAAATACCTTCTGTGGCGTCAGAAATTGAAATTATTGAAAAATTTGGTGCAAAGGTTATTGCTCTTGCTCTCAATACAAGAGGTCTTTCAAAAGAGGAAGTACTAAATTTTCAAAAAAAGTATAAAAAATCTTTAGGAATTCCAGTGGTTATCCCTCTAGAGGAAGGGGTAACAAGGATTGTTTCTGAAATTAAGGGCTTACAATTATGATCATAAAAAAAATTGAATTTTTTTCTAAAAATTTACTTCTAACAAAGCCTTATACTATTGCTTACAAAACAATTACTGATGTAGAAAATGTATTTTTACTCATTACACTTGAAAATGGGATTGTGGGTATTGGTGCATCGAATCCTGATTTACAAGTTGTAGGAGAGTCTCCAGCAGATGTTTTAAAAACCTGTCAGTCAGATTTTTTTCAAAAATTTATTGGTAAAAGTATCAAACACTTCCGATCGATGATCCATGATGTAAGTATTGCTTTTCCTAACAAGCCAGGGACTTTGGTCCTTTGGGACATTGCGCTTCATGATGCCTTTGCAAAATATTTGAAGATTCCTGTAGCTGCAATTTATGGCCAACACATTCGTGCACTTCCTACTTCCGTGACCATAGGAATTATGAATGTTGATGAGACAATGAGAGCTGCTAATGAGTATATAAAACAAGGCTTTAAGGTTCTTAAAATTAAAACAGGACAAGAAGTCGATTTAGATATTGAACGAATTGTTAAAGTCAATGAAAAGTTTAAAAATATAAAAATAAGAGTAGACGCCAATCAAGGCTATGAGATCAAAGATTTAGAAAAATTTATCAATGCGACACAAAATCTAGGTTTGGAAATCATTGAGCAACCTTTATTGGTTGGTAAAGAAACTGAACTGAATCAACTAGATAAACAACATAGGAGTATTTTAGTTGCTGATGAAAGTCTAAAAAATAGCAAAAGTGCCATAAAATTTACCCCCTCTCCTCAACCCTTTGGTGTTTTCAATATTAAATTAATGAAATGTGGTGGTATTTTGTCTGCGCTAGAGATTGCCACCATTGCTAAGGTTGGAGGCATTGACTTATTTTGGGGATGTAATGATGAAAGTATAGTAAGTATTACAGCTGCTTTACATGCAGCATTTGCTTGTGTCAATACGAAATATCTTGATCTAGATGGAAGTTTGGACCTTGCCGAAGACATTGTAAGTGGTGGTTTTATTCTTAAAGACGGGATGATGCGTATCTCTGACAACCCTGGATTAGGTGTTGAATTAAATGATATACACCAGTAAACAATTACTCAAATGAATGGTCTAATACGAAGATTCACAATACTATTTTTTGGATTATTAAGTATTGCATCTTGCAATACTTCTTCTAACTCTTACGATTTCATTATTCAAAATGGAACTGTGGTTGATGGAACAGGTACATCTGCCTATCGTGCCTCGATAGCCATTCAAAATAATAGAATTGTAAAAATTTCAAAAGAAAATATAGATCCCACCAAGGCAATCAAGATTATCGATGCAAAAGGGTTTATGGTTAGCCCTGGATTTATTGACATGCATACCAATGTAGAGGTCAATATTCAGGATTATCCAATGGCTGAAAATTTTATTCGTCAAGGGATTACTACTTTAATGGCTAGTTTACACAGTGGTGATCAAGCTTTTCCATTAGATACTTATGCAGCGGCACTTACCGTGGCTCCCAATATGGGTTATTTTGCAGGTCATACTTGGATTCGAAATCAGGTGATGGGGAAAAAGAATAAAACAGCTTCAAAGGAGGAGTTAGATCAAATGAAATATTATGTTGAAGAAACCATGAAACAAGGTGCTCTAGGATTGTCTACAGGTTTAGAGTATGTGCCCGGTAACTATGCAGATGAAGCAGAAATTGTAGAATTAGCAAAGATTGCTAAAAAATATAATGGTGTTTATTTTACTCATATGCGCAACGAAGGAGGAGGTTTGTTGACTTCAATTCAAGAGAGTATCAATATTGGTAAAAAAGCAAATATCCCTGTTCAAATTAATCATCTAAAATCGACTGGACAAACCCAATGGGGTTGGGCTAATAAAGCATTGAATTTGATTGATTCTGCCAGACAAGTAGGTATCGATGTTAGCCAAGACATATATCCTTACAAAGCGTTTAGTACCAAAAGTTCTATTTTGATTCCTCAGTGGGCAATGGCTGGAGGCAAGGAAGGTTTGAAAAAACGTTTGGCAGACGGACCAACTTCTTTAAAAATAAAACAAGAAATGGCTGAGCTTTTCAAAAGAGATGCTGGAGGTGACGATTTAACAAAAATACAATTTAGAAATTTCAAAAAATATCCTGAATTTAGTGGTAAAACTCTCGCTGATTATGCTGATTATTTGGGCTTACCACTCACTTTAGAAACAGGCATTGATTTGATATTAAATTTAGAATTGGAAGGAGGGTTCATTGGTATTTTTCACGCAATGTCTGAATTGGATATTGAGCACTTTCTTCAACATCCCAATACGATGATTGATTCTGATGGTGATTTACTTAATTTTGGAGAAGGACATCCTCATCCACGTTGTTATGGTGCCTTTCCAAAAATATTAGGGCATTATGTTCGAGATAAAAAAATTATCAATTTGGAAAATGCGATTCAAAAAATGACTTTTTTACCAGCAGAAAAGTTAGGAATAAAAGACCGTGGAAGAATCCTAGAAGGAGCCTTTGCAGATCTTGTTATTTTTGATTTGGCGACCATAAAAGACAATTCAACCTATACTGACCCACATCATTTTCCAAGTGGAATTAAGTATGTTTTAATCAATGGAGAATTGGTTTTAGAAAATGAAAAATTAACAGGTAAAAAGCCAGGTAAGTGGTTGAAAAGAAAAAATGAAGAATTAAAAATGAAATGATATTAAATCAAACTTTACCTTTTCGAATACTTTCTCAATATCATTTGATTTACTCATTCAAATAAAAGACTGACATTAATTAAAGTAATTCACCAATAAATCTTCTGAAAAGTATGGATAATTTAATTTTTTAGACAGCTCTATATACTTATTTTTCAAGCTCTTTCTTTTAGAGCTAGACTTATTGCTGTGATATAAATAAATGAGATATAATAGGTTGGTATAGTCCTCATAACAATATTTATATTCTGAAATATCAAATTGTTTGATGCTTTCGATTTCTTTGTTCCCATTGTTTGTGAATTTATAGTAAAAAGCACTCATCAAATAATAGGAATTCAAATGTTCTCTTTGGTAATAAAACTCACTTTTTAATTTTAAATTTTTAACTAAAAAACTCATGATTTCAATATTTTTTGTAAGAATCGAGGAACTGAGTAATTCAAGCCAGTAATCGGATGAGCTTGTTGATTTTTTATAAAAATTAAAGTAAGTTGTCAGAACTTCCTCGACATCATTATTTTTTTCAGATAGAAAATATAAAGCCAACAGACGACTACACAAAATGGGGTGTATTTCACTAGAATAGATCGTATCTATTTTTATTGGTTTTACCTTTTTAAGATTTAAAAAATTTCTAAATTGAAGAACCGCTCTAGAAAATAGCTTAACCTCGGAAGAATTTTTTGATAGCATTAGTGATTTTGCCCAATCTCCGTAATATGAATTTAAAGATGAATAATCTACAAAAATTAGAAATACACAGTTTAAGAAATTCCTGTTTTTGCTTAATTCTTTTGGAAACCTCTTTTCTTTTCTCAAGATCAGCCCCAATGAATTTCCTAGATATATTAATTCATCATAACTAAATTGAAGGTAATCTACTTCATCAAGTAAAAAAACTTGATTGATAAGATTGTAATTTCTATCTCGAAAGAGTTCTCTTATTAAGAATGTTAAAAAACCAATATAGTCCTCTGTACTTTTTTTTGTTTTTTTAACAAGTTCTATAATTTGCTCTTCATTTTCATCATATAAATACTTGTAGGTTGTTTGAAAAAGAGTTGCTTTTTCTTTGTAATTAAAATTTTTGGTAAAGTGTAAATAGTTATGATAACCAATAAATTCTGCTAGTGTGTTTAATGTATTCATATTTGGTTTAGAATAGGGGGCTAAACCATAAAGACGACGCAGGGTATTGTAACTGATTGTTTTGTCTAGTATTTCAAGAATTCCGTCAGCAATCAATTCACAATCACCACGATTTTCAACTTTTTTTCCAAATTTTTTTTCAACTTCCTCTTTTAATACTTCGATCATAAATTATTAATTTGTATAACAAATATGTATCAAAAATAACAATTTATTTGGTTTCGAAATACGATCTCGATCTGCCTTAAATTGCAGGTCAATGCATCGTAATTTCCATCAAAAGTGATTCTAATGACGATTACTTCCAACGATGTCGAATGCAATTAAAATTGTTTAATGGTATATTTCAAGTGTATCAATGCAGATATATTAAAAGGGTTGTAAAAAATGAAATTGTTACACCAATGAATTGGTATTTTGTAGGTTGTTCCCTAAATAAAAAAATCGAAATCAACATTCCTCCAACAGGATGAAAGCTTGAAATTAAATTGACCTTATAAATTTCAAGTTTATTATAGCTATAAAAAAAGAGAATTATAGCAGAAGTTGCTAATAAACTGAGAAGAATTAATTTGGGATCTTTATATGACTTGAAATCAATTTTTAGTTTTTTTTGAAACCAACCATACCCAATTAAGAATATCAATATGGTTAATTCTTGACTGAGAATTGTAGCTTGGTAACCGATAACTTTTATTGGAATACCTGCCAAAGGGTATGCTATACCAAAACACAATGATGCCAATATGCCATAGGTCAGCCCTTTATTTAATTTTATTTTGAGATTGTTTAAAAAACAGACAGTGATCATACAAAGTCCAATCTGAACGGTATAACTTCCTAATTGTACTTTTTCATCAAAAAGAATCATAGCACTTAATTGAGAAAAAACAAGCGTAAAAATATTTAAAAATAAAACTGTGGAAGTGGATTCCAAAATAAAAGCTCTTGTCAAAAAATAGAGTCCCATACCAGAAATGGCCCCACTGAGTATTGCCATGAGAAACATCGACATGTTCTCTAGCTCGTTGGTGTTGGTAACTAAAAAATAGAGAAGTAAAATGATTGAAGTTAAAATAGTTCGATGCAACAATAGTTTGTAATGTCCATGAATTTTAATGGAAGGTTTCCAAAGTGCATCAGAAATCCCAAAACACAAAACGGCAAGAAGTGCTGTAATCATGACTCAAAGTAGTTTAAAAGATAAGATTTCGTAAAAAAATCTTTATAAATATTTTTACTGACTTTGGTGTAAGTCTCTAAGTGTATTTTTTTATCAATACTATAATAATGATATTTAAAAATATTCACGTATTGTTTAAGTATCACCTCATAAGAAAAGTTGAAATTTTCAAATGAAACGGATTCCAACCAAATTTCACAACTATTTCTGTCGTTAACTTTAAGAAAATAAAGTAGCTTCATCAATACAAAATTTTCATAATGCTCAAATTTGTAAAAGGGCTTGGAAATGGAATATTCTTTTAGATAATCTAATATCCATTTCATGACTTGAAAATTTTTAGTGACGATGCTATTAAAAATAATTTCAAAAAAATAATCAATATTATTTTTTTTGTTCAATAGATATTTTTGTGAATAATTTTCAAGAATTTTGATGTGGTTCAATGTAGGCTGAAATAATGTTTGAGCTACAATCCTACTTTTCAAAATAGGATGAAATTGATTTTCAATTTTTGGCTTAAAAAAGGTGTTCTTTTTTTTGTTACTCAAATACAAGTCTAAATTTAATATACCTTCACAAAATCCTCTAATTTCACTATGATTGGAGTTTTCATAAATGAAACTAATTAATTTGCAATAGTATCCCTGTAAGTTTTTATAATCTACATAAATAAGAATTACAAGTTTTTGAAAATTTTCATTTAAAACAAGTTGTTTCTGATTATTTTGATCAAGATCAAAGTGCTCAGATAGTTGACCTATACAAGTTCCTAAATAAATGATATCATCATAAATAAACTTCTCAGGATTCATTTGATTCAAACTAAAAATCTTAGTGACTAACTCAAAGTTTTTACTGAGAATTAATTCTCTAATTAGTTGAACAAATCTTAGTAAAAATGATTTACGATGATGCAAGCGACTTGTAACATAGTCCAAAATGATTTCATGTTCATTTTTTTGCAATAGTTCAAAGAACTTAAAATCTTCTCTCCATTGGTTTTTAAAACTATAGTTTAAGAGAAAATCGTTGTAGTTTTCATAACCGTTAAATCTGGATAGGGCATCTAAAGTAAAATTACTAGGTTTTACTGGCTCAACAACACCAAAAAACCGTCTAATGGTATTGTAGTTTAACTCAATACCAGTTTCCATGAATATAATATCACTAAGCCGAATACTGTCATTGTAATTCTTAATTTTAAAGCCGACTTTTTTTTGGGTAATTGTTTTTAAAATGTCTATCATTATTTAAATGTACAAAATATGTACAAAGTTTTGAAAGGATATCATTTATTTTTGATTACATAACTTTTATATCATATCACTATGAAAAAAGCGATTGCAATTTTATTTTTTTTATTTGGTTTTTCCAATTTTGTTGAATCACAAAACAACTTTGATGTAAACATTAATGGTCTCGCTGTTGGAGACTCGATCAGGGTCATTATTCAAAAAGGTGTTGAAAATCAATATCAATTATGGGCAAAAAATATTGATGACAGTCCTGTTTCGGTCACCTTTGATTTAAGTGAAGGTCAATGGGCACTTTTTTTAGATGGAACCGGTTATTATTATCCTTCATCGATGTTGGTTGATATACCAGATGATACGAGCGCTACTTATACTTTGACACCAGCAAATGGTGAAGATTACAATTATATCTGGCAAAATGATGATAGTTTTGTAGGACATGCTACACAGGTTTATATCAATGAACCTACTGAAATTATAGTGATTAATGATACAGTTCCCGTCCCAGACGATTACTCCTCTATCAAATTAAGAAATGAATATGGAATTGTACTATCGGATGATGAGGAGCCTTGGTCCATGGATGATAGTTATAGACTGTATAAAATGTTTGAATCACTTCCCTTCAATCCCTATGGAGAAGGGTCTGAAGTAGATTTTGAGTCTGGAGAAAATGTAAGAGGTATTTTTACATTATCAAACGATCTTTTAGATCAAGATCTAGAGCTATCTACTGTTGATGGTATAAAGAATGCAAGAGTAGGTAAAGATGCCTTTACATATGCAACTCCTCAAATAGTTACTATAGATGGAATTAAAGGGAAATTTTATTCAAAAAGACTCTACAAGGCAGTCGTAAATTTTATTACTGATTTTGCATCAAATGATGAAATGGTCAATTGGATTGCTGAAGAGAGTTTTGGAGTGAGATTTATGCTTCCAGATCAAGAAACACAGGATTTAATGGGAGAAACTTCCTCAAACTTTCAAGAATTTTTTGACGAAGAAAAAATGGAGATATTAGCCATGTTTGAAGAGCTTCCAGAAGGTTTCCAAAAGCAACAAGGACTTCAATATTTGGTAAGAAGGGTCAATGGTCAAGACAATCCAACATATCCAGATGCAGCCGCTATAGCATGGACTGGATTTAATACAATTGAATGGATGAGTAAGGCTTTTACTGGAGAAATTAATGATGTGAGAAGGTTAATATTACACGAAAAAGCCCATTTTCTTTGGGAGTATGCTTTTGATCAAGAATTAAGAGATGATTGGGCAGATGTAGGAGGATGGTTTGAAGATCCCTCCTCAGCATCAGGCTGGTCTACATCACAAACTACAGGTTTTGTTTCTCCGTATGCACATCTTTTAAATCCTAATGAAGATATGGCAGAGTCTATAGCTTATTATTTGACCAATCCAGATGCGCTTAAAGCGGTATCTGTTCAAAAATATGATTTTATTAGAGATAGAATTATGCATGGTACAAGATATGTAGCCATGATTCCAGAGGAGCTAACTTTTACGGTTTATAATTTATTTCCAGATTATGTATTCCCTGGAAAGGTAACAAAAATGGAAATTGATGTTACAGGAGCACCAGATGAAGACAAGGAAGTAACTGTTAGAGCAACATTAAACTCCATAGATCCTAGTCTTGACGGTGCTGCAAGTGGATACATTCGCTTATCTTCAACAACTGGAACAATTCATGATATTCCGATGAATACTGAGAATGGTCAAGCATTGGATTCAATACTAGTTGGTACTACAACTTTTTCAAAATTAGAAAAGAGCGGTTATTGGAATCTTACTTCTTTCAATATTTCGGATCAGGTAGGAAACCAAAGATATGAGAATACGTCCACTATCGGATGGAAACTGTATATAGAAAATCCACTAGAGGATATTTTGCCCCCATCATGGAATTATGATTTAACAATGGAGGTTGAAGAAGGATATTTTACCCCTGAATACGACACTCAGCCTAGTGATGAAGAAAATGGAGTTCTCATGCAAGCAATAAAATTTGCTTATACAGTCTACGATAACAGCCCGATGCTTAGAACAATTACAAGAATTTTCCATCCAACTTTAGATGAGCCCGATGCTGAAGTATATGAAAAGCAAATACAAGGGAGACCCTCTAACTGGGGTACTCCAGAATGGGAGGATGATTACGATAGTGACAAAAGTTTTGAACAATATTTAGCCATTCCTGAGTGGTTCCCTTCTGGTTACTATGCTGTTTCTATGGTGAATATGCACGACTCGGGAGGAAATTATTCCAATACATATTTTGTAAATGATACTACAGAATTTATCATACCAGAAAGTCAAAGACTTAAACAATTCAAAGATGTTCGAGATAGTATTTATGTAGAAACACTATATCCAGACTATGTTCAGCCCCAATTGGATCTTAACAATATCACAATCATAGCTGAACCTACCAATCCAGAAGCTCCTAATGGAGAGACTAGGGTAGAAATTGTAATGATTGCTAGAGATTTATCAGATTATGAGGGGCATGAGTCAGGCGTTGGCTCAGTAGGATTTATTTTAAGAGATCCTTTAGGAAATGATCATGGATTTCAAACAGGTAATGGTACCATGAATCATCCAGAATTAGATATTTATGATTTCAATCCCGATCTAAATTCCAATTGGGCAGTTTATCATTTTGATCTGGTGCTTCCTGCTGGATCCCCACCTGGTATTTGGGGAATGGCCTCGGCTGATATTCGTGATAAAGCAGGAAACATAAAACGATATTCCTTTGTGGAATTGGTAAGATTTGATATCATTGAATCAGATGTAGAGCTTGATGAACCTCTTGCTGCAGAGATTTTAAGTGACTATGTGAATGCCTCAAATGTAGAGAATATTTCTGCTGCAATTAGTTGTTCACCCTGCGCAGGATTAAATTATATTTATACAATCTATAGTTTAACAGGAGGTGCTGTTGTTCAAGGGAATGGAGTATTTGAGGAGGATAGTGTCAATTTAAATGAAATTAACACTTCAGGTGTTCTCGATGGAAGTATTATGTTTACTGTTCAAGTTACAGATACTGAAGATCAACTAATAGCAACATTGAGTACTGAATATATAAAAGATACTTTTTATCCTGATTCATATTATTCAAGTTCTAATATTCAAGATGAAGGGACAAGCAGCTTGGATGATATTATTATTGATGTAGTTGTAGAAGAACAAGATGTTGGAGGATCTTATCAATTAAATATTGAAAATTTGGAATCAAGTAGTTCAATAGGTTCTATTAACACGATTTCACTTGATGGCTCGATTGATCAAAGTAATTTTAATATTGAAGGAATTGATTTTTCAGCTTTAGACGACGGTTATTTTACAGTCTCATTAATCGTTACTGACTTAGTAGGAAATGAAGGGGAACCCCAAATTACTTACTATCTTAAAGAAAATGGTTTTATATTCTACTATGGAAATAGTTTAGGAATAAATGATGAAATTTTAGCAGAAAAAGGCATTCATCTATATCCGAACCCTACCTCAGATTATTGGAACTTAAACTCTACAGAAGTTATTGAAAATATTGAGATTTATGATATGAAAGGTCGTCAGATTTTTACTTCAAATTTTCAATCCAAAAAAGTACAGATTCATGCCTTAGAATATAACCCTGGAGTTTATATTGTCATTATCAATAAAAAACATTTTTTAAAGCTTTTGAAGTATTGAAAAACTAAATAAAAACCTCAACAAGTCAATAGCTGATAAGTTGAGGTTTTTTATTATGATGAATAGTGAGTAAAATAAATCACTATTCATAAGTAAATTCTATAAAATTTCAATTTTAATCACAATTGTTGATGATGTCATCAGTTGAAGGGTTGGATAAGTTTCCGCTAAAATTAATACTACCACTGTTCCCGTTTGTAAATAAATGATTCAAAGCACAAAAATCATCAAGTAGTTCATTGTTTTGAATTTCTAGTTTGTCTACTTGATTTAAATTCTCTAATCCAAATAAACTATTAAGATTATTATTTTCTCTAATATACATATTGTATGTAACAGAGGTAAGATTTTGAAAACCATCAAAATTAGCAAGAACTTCATTTTCAATGATATTTAAATATGCAGTACTGCTGATATTTTGTAAAAAATTTAAATTAGTTAATTTGGGGTTCCTGCTAAAGGTAATCACATCCGGTATCCTAGTCAAAACATCAAAGCCCTCAATGCTTGTTAGATTTTCGTTATTTTCAACAATCAAACCATCAGAGCTTGTCAGAGATTCAAAACCATTGATGATTTCTAATGAAGAGTTGTTAAGTATGTATATACGCTCGGCATAATTGAGTTGGTTCAATGCTGATAAATCGTTTAACAAAGCATTGTCAATTAAAAACAGTTCCATATCAATCAAACTCAGATTTTCCAATCCTGCTAGACTCTGGATTGCATTGCAATTTTCAATTCTGAACTGACCAAACCAGACTCTGGCAAAACTGTCCAACCCCTCTAAGTTGATTAAATTAGGATTGTTTATAACATATGTATCCCCCATGATAACTTCTAAATTATCCAAACCTGAAAAATTCTCTAATGCAGTATTATTTTCAATCCTAAACCCGCCAAAATTAGTATACCCTGTTACCACTAAATTATGTAAACCTTCAAAATTTTTAAGGTTATCAGTGTTTATGACATTGAGCCCTAATTCAATTATTTCGAGAGTCTGCAAAGGCAATAAACTTGTCACACTACCGGTTATAGTCACATTTCCTTTAATTACGTTATAGTTATTCGCTCCAAAGTCCTCCACTTCTTGTTGAGTACTGAGTGTAATGTCTCCATCAAAGGCATTTTGATCTAAAGATGTAAATGCTATAAAATCACCATAGGCAACCCCTTCATTGTTAATAGCGTAGGCTTTTACAAAATGACGATTGTTTGGATACATATGAGTTGCTTCGATAGAAAATTCACCCGTATCATCTGGGTCTAAAGGGAAACGAACTTGATTATTGTAAATGGTCAGGGATGGGAATTGTGCAACAATAATTCCAACTTCAGTAACATCAGAATCTCCTGGATCAACGAGTCTTCCGCTAAGAGTAACTGAATATCGAGTTAAATCTGATATTTCATTGGTGATAACGATAGGCAACCCCGAATCCACAGGGGGTTCTTCATCTGGAACCTCCACTTCAACAATGTCTTCTGTGTTATCTTTAGAACAAGAGATTAGAGATATATTGAAAGACAAGAAAATTAAGAAAATGGTAAAAAAATGGATTCTTTTCATTTTTAGCAAGGAGATAGGAGTTAACTTTATTGCGAATATACATTTAATATTTGTATCAAATTCATCACTAATTTCAAAATATTTAGAGATATTTGTATAAATAAAACATCAATTATGAAAAAAATTCTACTGATGATTGTCTTATTTTTTTCAGCAAATACTTTTGCTCAAGACGATTCTTTACCCCAAGACATTGAGAAAAAACATGAGATAAAATTAAATATACTCGGTCTACTTACTTCCGAGTGGATTGATTTAAGCTATGAAAATTTAATCAATGAAGAATCCTCTTATGGGGCTGCTTTACAAGTAGGATTTGATGATGAAAGCAGTGTTTCAATATCTTATTACAGAACATTTTCCCTAACTCCTTATTACAGACGTTATTTTTCATCAAAATATGCTAGAGGTTTTTATTTAGAGGGGTTTGGGATGCTTTATAGTAATAAAGACATCTATGATGATTACCTTAGTAATAGCAATGGAGATGTAACTACTCTTTTTGCTTTGGGAGTATCAATTGGTGGTAAGTTCGTGTCTAAAGGTGGTTTTACTGCAGATCTTCATCTTGGATTGGGGAGAAACTTTGGGAACGATAGATATGATGATGATTTTGTGGGTAGAGCAGCGATCTCTTTTGGATATCGTTTTTAATAATTTGATTTCAAAATCTCGCAATGATGTTCAGTATGATAAGCTGTCCAAATGATAATTTCTCTGATGGTCATTCTGCCTAAAAGTGGATGCGGAAGTAGGTAAGTATCTAAATCGTGATCAGTCCACTTTTTAAACTGACGAATCAGTTTCATTTTTTCCTTCTCTAATTTAGAGATATAAAATTTTTTATTTGAGGGAGTCATGATTGGCATTTTTCTGGAGATTTTAGCGACCAGTCCAGAATGTGCGGCCAATTTATCTTGATATTTTTGAACAATTTGTGCGTAGGTACGATTTTCTCTATTGTTTAATCCAAATTTATATTTCAAATAAAATTTTGGTAACCACAATGCTTTGATTAAAGCTTTTTCGCTTTGAATTAAATGAACAATATGCTCTCCAGTATTCCATTTGTCTTTCGGGCCTTTTGTCCATTTTTCATCTGGATGTTTTTTGAGCCATTCATAAAGTGATTGATGTTTTTGTATTAAATCATCAATGATGTCTATTTTTGTCATTCTTTAAATGAATTACTTTTTGACATTTTTATTGACAATCTGAGCTTAATCTCCAAAGGTGACTGAATTCACCGTCCATCAAAAGTTTACCACCATTACAATCAAATGTAACTAGGGTAACTAATTCATTTCCAAAATGTAAATCAACTTTTAAGGTATCATTTTCAAATGTGTATGGATTGGTACTTGGAAGTGCATCAGTAGTATCTAATGAATTCCAATAAGCATCATCACCAGGACAAGTTATGCAATAATAAGTATATCTGATACCATCAACGAACTCATACATTGTATTAGCATCTGCTCTACTTTCACTTGGTGACCATATCCATTTACCTTCAATGGTATATTCTGGAAGGGGAATGTTATCATCATTATCACCACTGCAAGCGAAGATGAATAGGACGGAGAGTAAGAGTAGTTTTTTCATAATTAGATTGATTTGGTGCAAATATGAATAATTTAATTGAAAGTATTTCACGTTTTTAAGTGAAGTTTATTAAAATAGATGATGTGGGTTTGCTCTGATTAGAAATTTCAATGGCTATTTTCAGTTAAAATACATTTTCATTCCTTCGTGTGATTGTTTAAATCCTAATTCCTTATAAAACTTAATCGCCTTCGGTCGTTTTTTGTCTGTCGTTAATTGAAGCAAATGTGCTTTGCGTGCTTTGGCTCTATTAATTGCCCATTCAAACATAATTTTTCCAATTCCGAGTCCTCTTTTATCCTTTCTAATTCTTACCGCTTCAATTTGTGCTCTAATTCCACCGCGATAGGTCAAGTATTGTATAAATGATAATTGAAGAGTGCCTATTATTTCCAAATTTTCATTTTCAACAACAATTAATTCTTGATTTTCATCAGAGTTTATTTTCTCAAAAGCCTTTAGGTATTCAGAAGGCAATGGAATTTGAAAATTTTCCCTTTTCTTTCCAAGCCCATCATCAGCAATCATTTCCACAATTACTAAAACATCATTTTCTGTTGCTTTTCTAAACTTCATTTTACAGTTCAAGTTTTCGCTTGTTGCTAACATTTGTATATAACGAATATAAACAAAAAGTATTAAGACATAATAACCTATACACAACTATGATATATACCCAATTTGCAAATTCTACCATTTTAAAAGTAAAAAGTCCTCTTGACTTGTTATGATACCCTGAATCGAAATTATTTTCTTCTCCTTATACATTGGTTTAGTTTCTTCAAAAAATTATTCTTAGGAATAAAAAGTGGACCCAAAGGGTATGAAATTGAACTATTTTGAAGGGTATTTAATCACTTTATCTTAGTTAATCCAACTCCTCATTCTTTTGCAGTCTGGGATTAACTTGAAATTTAGTTATATAGCTTTGTCAAAATCAGCGATTACATTTTTAAAAATTGTATAATTAGTGACTATTTATAAAGTTGTTGAATTCCGTCTTTGCAGTCAAACTTTCAAAAAGAGAGACGTGTCCACCACCAGAGATTTCAACAAATTGTCTGTTTTGACAAGTTGAGCAACTTATTACGTTTTGTTTAAAAGTTGGCCACAAGTTCATTTGTATAGGAGAATCATCTAAACCTTGAACAAACAAAATATCAGACTTGAAATCATTTGTGAAATTGAGTAATGATCTTTGAAAATATGCGTTTGGATTGTCAGCGGTAGTTCCATATAAATCTTTTAGATTAGAACACACAACACTAGATTGAACCTGGCCATTTTCCTCAAGCTGACATCTATAAACAAGATTTAATGGTCCTGGTGCATTAGCAATTACGCCATTTGTTTGGTGAATAGTATTCAGTCTTGTTACCATATAGCCTCCTTGAGAATGCCCTGCTAAGAATATCTTATTTACAGTGATTCCTAATTCTTGACTTGCTTTGTTTTTCAACCATAATAAGGCAGCTTCACATTGAATAATACTATCGCCTAATAATATATTTTCTTGGGGATATGCTACACTTACAATCATCATATCATTTCTGTCTAAAACACTTTTGAATTTATCAAGAGTTGTATTGGCAGCAGTCATTATATTTAAATCATACATTACTGTACCGTGAAACACTAACAAGACATCAACTTGGTTTAAGGCAGGTTTGTCTATTACAACATCAACAGTAATATTATTATAGGAAATATTCCGTGTTACTCTGTAAGCATCAATAGACTGTTCTGTATTTTCATTGGCACAAGAGAAGAAATATATAACTGTAATTAAAAAAAATAGTCTCAAAGCAAAAATATTGTTCAATAAAATTAGTGAAATATAGTCAAATTGTAAGATTTTTGTGTGCTACCGTAAAAGATTTACTATTTGAGAAACCTTTTGACTTTATGAAGGTTTTAAATAGTTTTTTTAAACGATAAAATATTCCCAAGGAAAAAAAAATTCCTCTTAGGAATAAGAAGTGGAGTTAAGAGGAGTGAAGTTGAACTATTTTGGGGTGGATTTAGCTATTTTGAAATGAAAAATAAGTCAACTTTCTCCACAGCCATTCCAATGGTCCGAATTGGTGTTTTTTTAAAACTAAAGGAGAAATTATCAACATTATAACCCATACTGCAATTACAATAAGGAACTGCTGCAATCTATCAAATGTACCGAAAAGTCCTAATCCATGGCCATTAAAAATGAATGTGCAAATTATAGACATGCCTATATAGTTAGTAAATGCCATTCGCCCTGTGGCTTGCAATCGATTTTGAAGTTTTTTAAATATTTCTTTTTTATAAATCCAAATAACCAATCCAATATAGCCTAATGCCATGAAAAGCCCTGATATAAATTTATAATTCGCACCAATGTTCATTACATATGCACCGGACCACTCAGAAGTATAAACTTGGCTCAATCCTATGCTAGAGAGTATCAATCCTGGTACGAATCCCACCCATATCATCTTTTTATAATATGCAGTTGATTTATCGCCAGATAAAATGCCTTTTCGATATAATATCATACCTAACAACATCATTGCACTGGTGCGCCAAAATGTTTCAATCATAAAAACAAGGGTTTGAAGTCCTAAAGCATTTTCCAATCTCAGTGGCATTTGCTCTAGATAAGAACCTTGCATGATTTCGGTTTCTAAAGCGATTTGTTCAGTGGAAGGGTAAAAGAAAGCAAAAGTGCTTTCGAGCGCCTCCTCTGGCATGCCATAATAGGTCATAAAATTTAAACTTATGGGAATGAGAAAAAGGATAACTGCCATAATAAAAAGTGTCCGAATTGACTTTTTTCTAAAAAAGAAAACCAGACTTCCACAAATGGCATAGGCTACTAATACATCTCCTACCCAAATGAAATAGGCGTGTATTAAACCAAAGAGTAAAAGCCAAAACATTCTTTTATAATGCAATGCAGCAACTCGTTTACCTTTTGCTTCTATTCTTTGCGTGAATAAAACCACACCTGCTCCAAATAGCATTGAGAAAATAGACATAAATCGAGTATCTGCAAAAATGTAGTTGAAGCCATGAAAATATTGATTGTAGCCTTCTAAACCAGCACCAATTGTGGGATTCATATACGCCATATTGATTTGAGAAAAAGAGGTGATATTCATAATCAGAATTCCTAAAACAGCAAATCCACGTATCAAGTCGAGCGAATGAATTCTGTTTTTTAAGTTAATAGGCTGGGATAAACTTGACATTATTACTTGTATTTATATTTTAGTTGTCATTTTAATCAACATCAATTAATGTTGTGTTGCTTTTGGCTAAGGTCTGCACATGACGAATATAAATAAAAATTATTCCCTAAAATAAAATTTATTTTAGGGAATAATGCCTTGGAGACACCGAGAATGACTTAGGTCTTTCTCTAGCCTCCCGCTTAGGAAATGAATTGGCGCTGTCCTTTCAGTCCAGTGGTCTTAAAACAAAAAATCTGCTCAAGCAAGCTTGGCAGATTTTGTTTTTTAATCCCGGGTTGCGCCAGGTCGCTTCATCGTGGAGACGCCGAGAATCGAACTCGGGTCCAAACAAGCAGCTCAAGTGCTTTCTACATACTTAGTTTTTGTTTAATTTTCGTCGTATAGCTGATCAAAAACAACCTACTATAAGCTTAGCTTTTTTAGTTTCAAAATGCTATCAAAGCCTTAGCATTTCTATGTTTATTTTTACGATGCCCAAAAATGAAACGCCATAAACCAAGGCTTTTCGTGGACATAAAGCTTGCACACCTTGTGTGCCTAGGCTCATCCTACTATAAATTCAGATTAAGCAGCTAAAGCGTAATTATTTTCGCCGTTTAAATGGTTGAAATAAGGTTAACGAGTTATCATTTCAGTCCTCGGTATGCTTACAATTTAACTGACCTTGCTGTCAAAACCAGTCGTCCCCTTTTCTCATAAAAAATAGAGAATAGTGACCACAAAAGTAAGAAAACGAAATCGATTTACCATTTGCGCATCCTTTTTAAATCAACTAATTTTGGGAAAACAAACTGGATCAAAATATGAAATTTGGAATCATCAAAGAGCGCAAAAACCCACCAGACAGAAGGGTTGTATTTTCCCCTCAAAAGCTTCAAGAATTTCAACAAAGATTTCCAAAAGCGGTCATCAAAGTTGAATCGTCAGAAATTAGAGTTTTTCCAGACGAATTATATGAACAAGCAGGCTTTGAGGTTACCAATGACCTATCTGATTGCGAGGTGCTCATTGGTGTGAAAGAAGTTCCTGTTGACGATTTAATTCCCAATAAAAAATATTTTTTCTTCAGTCATACCATAAAAAAACAACCCTATAACAGGAGTTTGTTACAGGCGATTGTTGAAAAGAATATTGAGCTTTTTGATCACGAAGTGATTACTGATGCTAAAGGAAATCGTTTGATTGGTTTTGGATATTATGCGGGTATCGTAGGTGCATATAATGGTTTTAGAGCCTTTGGTTTGAGAAATGACACATTTCAACTTCCAAAAGCAAACACTTTGAAAGATCAACAAGCTCTGATTGATCAGTTAAATACCATTCAACTTCCGAATATCAAAATTTTACTAACCGGTAGTGGTAAGGTGGCTAGAGGCGCCCAAGAAATGTTGGATGCGATGCAGTTAAAGTCGGTTTCAGTAGAAGATTACATCACGAAAAATTTTGAAACTCCTGTCTATTGTAAAATAGATGTGTTGGATTACAACAAACGCAAGGATGGAACGCTTATTGATAATCTTGATTTTTATAACAATCCTTCAGATTATGAGTCAGATTTTATGCGATTTGCTCGTGTGACTGATTACTTTATTGCCGGTCATTTTTTTGGCGAGGGTTCTCCTTTTTTATTCACAAAAGAAGATGCGAGGTCACCAGAATTTAAAATCAATTTGGTTGCAGATATTTCTTGTGATATCAATGGTCCTGTTGCCTCAACCTTAAGAGCCTCGACCATAGCAGATCCATTGTACGGTTATGATCCTAAGACTGCCTCTGAAGTAAACTACAGAGAGAACAATGCAATCACAGTCATGGCGGTAGATAACTTACCTTGCGAATTGCCTAAAGATGCGAGTGAGGGTTTTGGAGACTTATTCCTAGATCAAGTAATACCAGCTTTTTTTAATGATGATAAAGATGGGGTTTTGGAAAGAGCAAAAATGACTTCCCAAAAACAATTGACTTCAAGATATTCTTACCTCCAAGATTACCTTGAAGGAATGTCATCTTAGAACATTGATTCGATGATCAGAAATGATTGATTGTTTGTCGAATGGATACCAAACGAGTTAATAAGTCATTGAGATGGCGAATGTCCAACATATTGGCTCCATCACTTTTTGCAGTAGAGGGGTCAAAATGGGTTTCAATAAACAAACCATCCACATGATTGACAACACCTGCTCTTGCAATTGTTTCAATCATCTCGGGTCTTCCACCAGTAACACCCGAATTTTGGTTGGGCTGTTGAAGGGAATGTGTCACATCTAAGACCGTCGTTGAAAATTCTCTCATTTCAGGGATTCCTCTCACATCCACAATCATGTCTTGGTAACCAAACATGGTTCCTCTGTCGGTGGTCATTACTTGATTGTTTCCGGAATCTATAACTTTCTTTACGGCATGTTTCATAGCACCCGGACTCATAAACTGTCCTTTCTTTAAATTGACCGCTTTTCCAGTTTTGGCTGCTGCAACAACCAATTCTGTTTGACGAACTAAAAAAGCAGGAATTTGTAGAATATCCACGTATTCAGCAGCTTTGTTTGCATCAGAAACTTCATGAATATCAGTAACGGTAGGGATTTGAAAAGTTTCAGAAACTTTTCTTAAAATTTTTAATGCTTTTTCATCACCGATGCCTGTGAAACTATCAATCCTACTTCTGTTGGCTTTTTTAAAGCTTCCTTTAAAAACATAAGGAATATTTAAGTCATCAGTAATTTTTGCGACTTGTTCGGCAATTTTTAGCGCCATGTCTTCTCCTTCAATTGCACAAGGACCTGCTAATAAAAAAAAGTTATCAGCGTTTAGGTTTTTTAATTTTGGCACTAAAGATAAATCCATCAATAATTTTTTTACAAAAGTACAAAATAAATGTTGTTGTTGTTTGGTATCTTTATTGCCTAAAATGAATTCTAATGAGAAAAATCATCTTCTTCACATTGATATCACTATTGGTTCTTTCCTGTAAAGAAAAGACCAAAAAAGAAACACATTTCTCAGCATCCATGTCTGAATCTATCGAATTGAGAAAAAATTTGGATACGATCTCTTTATTTATAGATTCAACAATGGTAAGAAAACACTTGTATGCAATTGCTTCCGATGAAATGCAAGGTAGAAAAGCAGGAACTCCAGGGATTGAAAAAGCAGCACAATACATCGAGAATGAATACAAGAGAATGGGTCTTTCTACTTTTGATACTTTGGCAAGTTATCGACAAACTTTTACCTTCAAACCCAGAGGATCAAAAGAGAGCATCACATCTAGTAATATCATTGGTGTTTTGGAAGGGCAAAGTAAAAAAAATGAATTTGTTATCATCTCAGCACATTATGATCATGTTGGGATCAATCAAAAAGAAGGGGTCTTGGATAGTATCTACAATGGAGCCAATGACGATGCTTCTGGAGTGACTGGAGTTTTAGCCTTGGCTGAACATTTTAAAAAAGTAGGTAATGAAAGAACCTTGGTATTTGTTGCTTTCACAGCTGAGGAAATGGGGATTATAGGGTCTAAGTATTTTGGAAAAACAATAGATGCCTCAAAATTTGTTGCAGGGTTGAATTTAGAAATGATAGGAAAAACACCAAGTTTTGGTCCCAATACAGCTTGGCTCACAGGTTTTGATCGTTCGAATTTAGGAAAAATCATTCAAAAAAATTTAAAAGGTACAGGATACCAATTGTATCCAGATCCCTATAAAAAATTTAATTTATTTTACAGATCTGATAATGCTTCTTTGGCACGATTAGGAGTTCCTTCCCATACGTTTAGTACAACCGCTATCGATACGGATCAAGATTATCATCAGCCATCAGACGAAGCCTCTACCTTAGATATAAAAGTGATTACACAAACCATACAGGCGATTGCTGTGGGTGCAAAAACGATCATTTCTGGAGAAGACACACCGACAAGAATTGCTCTTGAGTAAAAATTTATAATTAGCAACTTAAAATAACTGATGAATATTCATTTTATAGCGATTGGAGGAAGTGCGATGCACAATTTAGCCATCGCCCTTCATAATAAAGGCTATCATGTCACTGGAAGTGATGATACCATTCATGATCCGTCCAAATCTCGCCTAGAAAAAAGAGGCTTATTGCCTAAGGAGTTTGGTTGGTTTCCTGAAAAAATAACTTCTGATATAGAAGTCATCATCTTGGGAATGCATGCCAAGAAAGACAACCCTGAGCTATTAAAAGCGCAAGCAATGGGCCTAAAGATATATTCCTATCCAGAATTTTTGTACGAACAATCAAAAGAGAAAACAAGAGTTGTTATTGGAGGGTCTCATGGAAAAACAACCATTACCTCCATGATTCTTCATGTATTGAATTATCACGATCGAGAGGTAGACTATATGGTAGGAGCACAATTAGAAGGATTTGAAACCATGGTTCATTTGACTCAAGAAAATGAATTTATAGTGTTGGAAGGGGATGAATACTTGAGTTCCCCTATAGACATGCGTCCAAAATTTCATCTTTACAAGCCAAACATTGCACTAATAAGTGGTATTGCCTGGGATCATATCAATGTGTTTCCAACTTTTGACAATTACGTAGAGCAGTTTCGCATCTTTACCAATTCTTTGACCAATGGAGGAATCATGGTTTATAACGAAGAAGACCCCACCGTAAAACAGGTCATAGAGAATTCTGAACATCCCATTAAAAAATACCCTTATTCAACTCTAGAACATTTCATCGATGATGGAACCACCTATATTGATACTCCGGATGGTCAAATGCCCTTAGAAATTTTTGGCGATCATAATCTACAAAATTTGGCAGGTGCTCAATGGATCTGTCAACATATGGGGGTCGATGAAGATGATTTTTTTGAAGCGATTTCTTCATTTAAGGGAGCCAGTAAGCGTTTAGAAAAAATAGCAGAACATCAACAAACCGTCATTTTTAAGGACTTTGCGCACAGCCCTAGCAAAGTAAAAGCAACCACTGAGGCTGTCAAAAAACAGTATGAGCAAAGAGAAGTCATTGCTTGCTTGGAATTGCATACTTACAGTAGTTTGAATGCTGAGTTTTTACAACAATACAAAGGAGCGCTTTCAGAGGCAGATACTGCTGTTGTTTTTTATTCGCCACATGCCGTGAAAATAAAACAATTAGAAGAGGTTTCGAAAGCTCAGATTGCCAATGCTTTTGAGAGGGATGATTTGATTATTTATACAAACCCACAAGATTTTAAATCTTTTCTTTTTTCTCAAAATTTAGTCAATAAAGCCCTTCTATTAATGAGTTCCGGCAATTATGGAGGCTTGGATTTTGAGGAACTTAAAAGTCTTATTTAAGTCCAAAAATTTTATTGTAGAGGTGTGTTCTCACGTTTTTACTTATCCAGGCTCGTTTTAGTATTTTAAGTCGACTTTTGGTTAGAAAATAAAAATCCCATTTTTTGATCTTCCATTTCAATTTTTTCGGAGCCTCAAGCAATTCTATCTGTCGATTTACATAGTTAACGGCCTTTTTGTCGTTGATAAATTTTATGGATGAAATACCATTGAATATATGATGACAACTGGCTAAAAAGCTATTGAGAATATTAACATAGTCTCCTACAGAATAGATGGCTTCAAGGGTATTTGTTTTTTTCGATACCAGAAAAAGATCATAACAATTTCTCAATGAAATGGTTTTATGCCAATACCCAAGGTCATTGGTTTGTTTGTTAAAAATCGTATGAAGTACTTGGTGTTCGTAACTCAATATGGAAATCTCGTCTTTTAGACCTAATATTCGGTCTTTAATTGTTGAATAATTAAAACAGCGATCATAAGGCTCTTTAATCATTCTAAAATGAACTTCCATCGCAGCAATTTTATTTTGATGCGTCATTCTAGGATAATGTTTTCCTAGTTTTTCATTATCAAGAAGATGTGGCTTGTGAGTATAGCCTTTTTGTTTTAAAAGATTAATGGCCGGTTCATAGTCATTTTCAGAAACAATCAAATCAATATCTCCCACCATTCTTTCAGCAATATCTCCATACAGTCCTTGCAGCAAGTTAGCAGTTCCTTTTAAGAATATAGGAGTGATATTGTTTGAGACCAAAAGGTGATTCACTTCTTTGGCCTGTTGGATGATGTCAAGATTTCGATCTCTAT
>JAYPZA010000004.1:151018-230701 GCA_038136095.1 Flavobacterium sp. | reverse complement strand
GCTGCCTTTCTTTTTTAATTTAAAACCTCATTCTAATTTAGAATGAGGTTTTTTTATATAATAAACTGTTTTCATAAAATATTAGTAGATATTTACGTTATAAAGTAAATTTCTATTTTCTTTGTTGGGATGATGAGAAGAACATTCTTTTTTATTGTATTTATCTTTTTTTCTAAGCATACTTTTGGTCAGGTAGGTGGACAAAGTGTATTTCAATTTTTAAATTTAACATCCTCTTCAAGACAAGTTGCTTTAGGAGGAGAAATTTTGACATTAATCGATGATGTCAATCAGCCTATTTGGAATCCATCAGTAATCAATCCCGAACTTGATAAGCAATTGTCTTTAAATTATACGAGTTATTTGGCTGGAATCAGTATCGGGTCTGCATCCTATGCACAAGTCATCAATCGACGTTTTGGAGCCATTCATGGAAGCATTCAATATTTAAATTATGGAACCTTGATTGAGGCAGATGAAAATGGAAATGAGACAGGGACATTCAATGCTAGTGATATTGCAATTTCTGTGGGATATTCATTCAATCTACCATGGACCAATGTTTTCATGGGTTTCAATGGTAAACTTATCAATTCTTCAATTAGTAATTTTTCTTCAAATGGTATTGCTGCAGACATCGGTATTTTATATTACAGTCCATACAAACCATATACTTTTACAATTGTTGCAAGAAATCTAGGAACTCAAATTCAAACTTTCGATGGTGTAAGAGAAAAAATCCCTTTTAAACTTGCAATAGGAGGATCTTACAAGCTTAAATATGTACCCTTAAAATGGCATGTTACGCTTGATAATTTACAACAGTGGAATCTAGCTGTACCAAACCCATCCAATCAAACTACTGATTTAGAAGGAGTTGTAACAGAAGAAAAAATTTCTTTTTTTAAAAATGCAATTCGGCATTTGATAATTGGAGCTGAACTTTTTCCAGATAGCCCTGTAAACCTAAGAGCTGGTTATAATTTTAGAAGATCAAGTGAGCTAAAATTACTCAATGCAAGATCTTTTAGTGGAATTTCTTTTGGTTTTGGAATTAAAATGAATAAATTAAGATTCAATTATGCTTTTTCAAAATATCATGCCGCATCAAGTGCCAGCACGTTTAGTTTACAATTTGATTTAGATAAAAGTTAAATGGATAAAAAAATTACAATCGCAATAGATGGTTATTCATCAACAGGAAAAAGCACCATTGCAAAGCAATTGGCTAATCAATTAGGATATGTTTATATTGATAGTGGTGCTATGTACAGAGCTATGACACTCTTTTCAATGAGGAATGGATATATAACAACTAGTCAATTGGATGCTGATTCGCTAATTGAAAATCTAGAACATGCCTCTTTGAAATTTATTTACAATCCAAAACTAGGATTTTCAGAAATGTATTTAAATGAGATCAATGTAGAAAAAGAAATTCGAAAATTAGAGGTCTCAAATTTAGTGAGTCAAATAGCGGTGATTCCTGAAGTTCGAAAAAAATTAGTAAAAATTCAAAAACAAATGGGTAAAAACAAAGGTGTTGTTAGGGATGGTAGAGATATAGGAACTGTTGTTTTTACGGATGCAGAATTAAAGATTTTTATGACTTCTTCAGCAGAAACAAGAGCTAAACGCCGTTTTGATGAATTCCTTGAAAAAGGAGAAGAAGTTCGTTATGAGGATGTTTATAATAGCGTGGTTGATAGAGATAGAGTAGATACTACCAGAACACATTCACCACTAGTCAAAGCTGATGATGCGATTGAAATAGATAATTCTAATTTATCAAAAGAGCAACAGTTTCAATTGATTTTAAGCTTGGTAGAAGAAAAGTTAGGGAATATTTAAATACTTATGGGTTTGAAGAGATATTTTCCATTTTGGATTTTTCATTACATATGCAACTATCAGTTCAGTCATTTTTTCTCTTTTACTCCACTCTGGTTGTAAAAACAACTCACATGTATCGCTTACTTTAGAGGCATGTTCTTCAGCAAATTTAAAATCACTTTTATTGTGAATGATCATTTTCAATTCGTCAGCTTGATTATATACTTCTTCTAAAGGTAGTTTTGTTTTTTTGGGAGACAAACAAAACCAATCCCAAACCCCAGAAAAAGAGTAGGCACCTGAAGTTTCTATATGAGTTTTTAATCCTTCTTTTTTTAAGGATGTTGTCAAATAATCCATCGACCACATCAGAGGTTCCCCTCCAGTAATTACCACAGTATCAGAGTATTTTTTAGCATTATTAATGATGTCATTTACTGAAGTAGGGGGATGTAATTTTGCATCCCAACTTTCTTTGACATCACACCAGTGACAACCCACATCACATCCACCCAATCGAATAAAATAAGCAGCCTTTCCAGTGTGGTACCCTTCTCCTTGAATTGTGTAAAATTCTTCCATGAGTGGAAGCATTTTTCCTTGATCGACTAGATGTTTTATTTCTTTATTCATACTACCTTTTGGTATTCCTTTATTCTATTGATTGACTTTTAAGAGCCAAATCGTTTGCAAATGTAGCTCATGTTGGTTGGTTTTAAATAAAAAGAATGAATTTTTTTCATGTTGACCATCCATTGTAAAGATGTTTGATAAATGGGGGTAAAAAATCAATTTTATCTGATCTAAAATCTTCATAATCAGTATAATTTTGTACATTTGCACTCCTTTTTACGATAACAGATTAGAAAAAGGATTTTAAAATAGCATACAAACGTATAATTTCTCTTTGCATTATTATCGTTAATAATCTGAATAATAAGAAGATACAAAATTATTTTCAGCATGTCTGAAGAAACAAAAAATCCGGAAGCTAATGAAGCTCCAGAAGTAGCAAATGAAGCTACTACACCAGAAGTTACAGAGAAAGAAGCTGTAGCAAAAGAAGAAACTGCAGAAGCTACAACAGAAGTTGTAGAAGAAACAACCGAAGAAGTTGTTGAACAAGAACCTACTCCGGCAAAAGAGCAATCCTCAGAAGAATTTTTGAACAATTTTAATTGGCACAAATATGAAGAAGGAATTGAGGCGATTGATGAAGAAAAATTAAAAGAATTTGAAAGTGCTTTAGAAGGAACTGTTGGTTTTGTGAAGGAACGAGATGTAATTGAAGGGACAGTTGTAAGAAAAACAGATAGAGATGCAATTATTGATATCAATTCTAAATCTGAAGGAGTGATATCTTTAAATGAATTTCGCTACAATCCAAACTTATCAGTTGGAGATACCGTAGAAGTTCTTGTTGATAAAAGAGAGGATAGTACTGGTCAATTGGTATTATCTCACAAAAAAGCTAGGGTTATAAAAGCTTGGGAACGAGTTAACAATGCTCATGAAACAGGTGAGGTTGTGAATGGTTTTGTAAAATGCAGAACCAGAGGAGGAATGATTGTTGACGTTTTTGGAATTGAAGCTTTCTTACCAGGATCTCAAATAGATGTGAAACCTATTCGTGACTATGATCAATATGTTGAGAAAACCATGGAATTTAAAGTGGTAAAAATCAACCATGAATTCAAAAATGTGGTGGTTTCTCACAAAGCACTTATTGAGGCTGATATCGAAATTCAAAAGAAAGAAATTATAGGTCAATTAGAAAAAGGACAAGTATTAGAGGGTATTGTTAAAAATATCACTTCTTACGGAGTCTTTGTTGACTTAGGTGGTGTTGATGGACTAGTTCACATTACAGATTTATCTTGGTCAAGAATAAACCATCCTAATGAAGTCGTTGAATTAGATCAAAAATTAAATGTTGTAATCTTAGACTTTGATGATAGTAAATCAAGAATTCAACTTGGATTAAAACAATTATCTTCTCATCCATGGGATGCTCTGAATGCGGATCTAAAAGTTGGTGATAAGGTAACTGGTGAAGTTGTTGTCATTGCTGATTACGGTGCCTTTGTAGAAGTTTCTGAAGGTGTTGAAGGTTTAATTCACGTTTCTGAAATGTCTTGGTCAACTCATTTGCGTTCTGCTCAAGATTTTGTTAAAGTGGGAGATAAAGTTGAAGCTCAAATCTTAACCTTAGATAGAGAAGAGCGTAAAATGTCTCTTGGTATGAAACAATTGCATCCAGATCCTTGGACTGATATTACTAAAAAATACCCTGTTGGTTCCTCTCATTCAGGAACTGTAAGAAATTACACCAATTTTGGAGTATTTGTTGAGTTAGAGGAAGGAATTGATGGATTGGTTTATATTTCTGATTTATCTTGGACTAAGAAAATCAAACACCCTTCTGATTTTGTTACCGTTGGTGACTCTTTAGAAGTTAAAGTCTTAGAATTAGATGTAGAAGGACGCAAGTTAAATTTAGGTCATAAACAAACTCAGGATAATCCATGGGATGCCTATGAAGCTACCTACAAAATCGATTCTGTTCATAACGGAACCATCAAAGAAAAGAATGATAAAGGCGCTATAGTAACCTTTACCGATGGTGTAGAAGGATTTGCACCAGGACGTCATTTAGAAAAAGAAGATGGAACTAAACTTACTAAAGGAGATACCTCAGAATTTAAAGTATTAGAATTTAGTAAAGAATATAGAAGAATTGTGGTATCACATACTGCCATTTTTAAAGAGCAAGAAAAAAGAAATATGAAAGCTGTTGCTAAAAAATCTGCTGATGTAGAGAAAACAACACTTGGTGATATTGGAGGTCTTGCCGATTTGAAGAAAAAAATGGAATCCGGTAAATAATTATTTTACCTTTCATACATTTATTACCGTCACATTACTAAAATAAATTCGTAATGTGACGGTTTTTTTTATGCTATATTTATAGAAGTATTTTAGAATAATTTATCTTTGTTTTAATAAAAATTTAGAATGACGTTAATTAAATCGATATCTGGAATTCGAGGTACCATTGGAGGAAATACAGGTGATAATCTCACCCCTTTAGATGCTGTTAAATTTGCTTCGGCATATGGAACTTTCATTAAAAAAAGAAATTCTCATAAAGAGAAAGTTTCAGTTGTTTTGGGACGAGATGCAAGGATTTCTGGAAAAATGATTAGTAGTCTTGTTGCTAATACACTGGTTGGATTGGGAATTGACGTCATTGATTTGGGATTGTCTACAACTCCGACAGTGGAAATAGCGGTTCCATTAGAGGGAGTAGATGGTGGGATCATTTTAACAGCAAGTCACAACCCCAAACAATGGAATGCTTTAAAACTTTTAAATGAAAAAGGAGAATTTCTTAATGGACAAGATGGAGAGGAAATTTTGGCGATTGCTGATCGTAATGATTATGAATTTTCTGATGTTGATCATTTAGGTTCCTACACGAAAAAAACAGGTTATATTGAAAAACATATTCAAGAAGTTTTAGGTCTTGAATTGGTAGATGTAGAAGCAATCAAAGCTGCTAGTTTTAGGGTCGTTGTAGATGGGGTAAATTCTTCAGGTGGAATAGCGATTCCTCTTTTACTTAAAAAATTAAATGTGGAATGTGTTGAGCTCTATTGCGAACCCAATGGTCAGTTCCCTCACAATCCAGAACCCTTAAAAGAGCACTTAACAGACATCTCAGACTTAGTAGTCAAAGAAAATGCTGATTTTGGAATAGTTGTAGACCCTGATGTAGATCGTCTAGCCTTGATTTGTGAAGATGGGTCTATGTTTGGAGAAGAATATACTTTGGTTGCTTGTGCAGATTATGTTTTGGAAAGATTGGGAGGAGGAAACACCGTTTCTAATTTATCTTCTTCTAGAGCTTTAAAAGACATCACTGAAAAACACGGTGGTACTTATACTCCTAGTGCTGTTGGAGAAGTGAATGTAGTGATTAAAATGAAAGAAACCAATACTGTAATAGGAGGAGAGGGGAATGGAGGAATCATTTACCCAGCATCTCACTATGGAAGAGATAGTCTGGTTGGAGTTGCATTATTTTTATCTCATCTAGCTAGAAAAAAAATATCTTGTAAAGCATTGAGAGCATCTTATCCAAGTTATTACATGAGTAAAAATAAGATACAATTGACTCCTCAAATTAATGTCGATAAATTACTAGAATTAATGGCATCTAAATATGCTAATGAAGAAGTAAATACAGTGGATGGTGTTAAAATTGATTTTGAACATGGATGGATTCATTTCCGTAAATCCAATACTGAGCCGATTATTAGAATATATACCGAAAGTGATTCCCAAAAAAATGCGGATCAGTTAGCTGAACGATTCATCATAGAAATAAAAGAAATGATTAGTTAATTATGTTTTTTTTAGAACAGTATTTTCAACCTTTTAGAGAGCAAATCGTAGGAATTGATCAAAAATTTGTTTCTCCCTATGGAGAAAAGAAATTGATCTATACTGATTGGACAGCTAGTGGAAGATTATACCGACCTATAGAAGACAGAATTATCAATGAATTTGGACCCTTTGTGGCCAATACACATACTGAAACTTCGACCTCAGGTGCCGCGATGACACTAGCCTATCACGAGGCGAGAAGAATCATTAAAAATCATGTAAATGCTAGTGAGGACGATTTACTCATTACTGAAGGTTCAGGAATGACCGGTGTGATCAATAAATTTCAACGAATCCTAGGATTGAAAGTTTCAGAGAATTTAAGCCAATACACCCGTATTCCTGAGGAAATTAAACCCATTGTGTTTGTATCTCACATGGAACACCATTCTAACCAGACTTCATGGCTAGAAACCATAGCTGATGTTGAAGTAGTCCCTTGTAATGAAGAAGGTCTTGTGTGTTTGGAAAGATTTGAGAAATCAATAAAAAAGTATCAGCATAGAAAATTGAAGATTGTTTCCATCACCTCTTGTTCTAATGTCACAGGAATTAAAACTCCTTATCAAGAGATTGCTCAATTGATTCATCGATACAATGGCCTATGTTTTGTTGATTTTGCTTGTTGTGCGCCTTACGTTGATATTGATATGCACCCAGAAAAGGAAGGAGCTCACTTGGATGCAATCTTTTTCTCTCCACATAAATTTTTAGGGGGACCAGGGAGTTCTGGGGTGTTGCTTTTCAATAAGAAGTTATACAATAATTTAATTCCTGACAATCCTGGAGGGGGAACAGTAGGATATACAAATCCTTGGGGAGAACATGATTATTTTGATGATATCGAAACCCGAGAAGATGGTGGAACTCCAGCTTTTTTGCAAACCATTCGAATTGCACTTTCCATTCAATTGAAAGAAACCATGGGAACCAAAATGATCAAAAAAAGAGAGGACGAAATTAATAAGAAAATCTTCTCTACGCTTGAATCGATTCCCAATATAAATATCTTAGCTCCCAACCATAAAAACAGATTGAGTATTTTTTCTTTTTATATAGACCATGTTCATTTTAACTTGGTTGTTAGGCTATTAAATGATCGTTATGGTATTCAGACTCGTGGCGGTTGTTCTTGTGCGGGAACCTACGGACATTTTTTATTGAATGTAGATCAAGAAACATCGTATCGCATCAAGGATCAAATTCTTGAAGGATGTTCCTCGGAAAAACCAGGTTGGATACGATTGTCTATTCATCCTACCATCCTAGATAGTGAAGTAACCTTTATTTGTAATTCATTGAAGGAGTTGTGCGAAAATATAGACGATTGGTCTTCTGATTATTCATATGACCCCATTAAAAATGATTATGTTCACAATGCTGTGAAACCTGTAGAACATTCATTGGTCAAAAATTGGTTTCGGGTCTAAATAATAGTTTTCTCAAAAAAGGGTTACTTATTTTTAGTATTCGAACTATTTAGGAGCTTTATTGCGATGTTTAAAGCGTTTGTGAGTCCACAAATAATAGGAAGGTTGGTTTCGGATATTTCTTTCGGTAATTTCCAAGTATTTATCTGTTATCTCGTAGTTTTTAAATTTTTTAGGCTCTTCTGTCAAGGTTTCAAAAGTGATTTTAAAATAGCCACGTTTTATTTTTTTAATCGAATAATTGACAACAGCCATGTTGAATTTTTTAGCAAGCATTTCTGCACCTGTATGAATAGGAACTTTAACGCCCATAAACTCTCGCCAATAATGAGTCTTGTGAATTTGAGGAGATTGGTCGCTTAATAATAAATACAATCCTTGAACTCCGTTATCAAAATTACGAACCATTGATTTTATAGTTTCTGAGGTCTTATAACCAATGAACCCGAATTTTGTTCTAGAATCTTTTAAAACTTTTTCAAAATACTTATTACCGACTCTGGTATAGGCTCCAAAACATTTAATTTTCACATATAGAGGAATACTTATTGACCATTCCCAATTTCCTTGATGAGCACCCACAAAACAAATGCTTTTGCCTTTGTCATACAATTCATTAATCAATTCGGGATTGGTATAATGGTATCGTTTTTTGATAGTGTTTTTAGTAATTGTAAAAGCTTTGATGCTCTCTACAAATATATCTGTAAAATGCTTGAAAAACTCTTTACGTATTGATTTCAATTCGCTCAATTCTTTTTTAGGAAATGCGAGTTTAAGATTTTCTAAAACAACTTTTTTTCTATATCTGATAATGAAGTAAAAAAGGAAGTATAGGAAATCGGACAATAGATATAAAATTCTCATTGGTAACAATGATAATAACCAAATGATTGGATATGTAACCGCGAAAATTATAAATTGCATTCTCTTACTTTTATAAAGCAAATATCGTATTTAAATTTCGAATGAGGTGCAATGATTCCATTGTTTTCTTTAAGTTTGTCATATGATACAAAATATGAGTCAAGCAGTATTATTTCTGATTTTAGCAAATATTTTATTTTCAATAAAAGGATTCAATGATCAGTCCTTTTTTGATAAGTTTAAGTTTCAGGTCAATGGGATATTAAAAGGTGAAAAAATAAGAATGATTAGTGCTGGGTTTTTGCATGTAGATTGGTTGCACTTAGGATTCAATATGTACGCATTGTATCTTTTTGGAGATATTGTGAATGCTAGAATGGGAACCGTTGGATTTTTAATCATTTATTTTGGTAGTTTATTGGCTGGTAGCTTATATTCATTTGCTTACCATAAAAATGAATTGTTTTATAGTGCGGTAGGAGCTTCTGGTGCAGTATCTGGTATTGTATATTCTTGTATCATGCTATATCCACAAATGCAATTAGGTTTGATACTGATTCCAATTCCAATTCCAGGATATATTTTTGGTGTTGCTTATTTATTGTATTCTATCTATGGGATGAGAAATAGAGTGGGAAACATCGGTCATTCTGCACATCTTGGAGGAGCTATAGGCGGTTATTCTTTGACATTATTGCTGTATCCTCAAATCTTTCAAGAGAACTTTTTTATGATTTCTGTCATCTCTATTCCTATTTTATTTTTATTGATTGCTGGGAAAAAGTTAGATATATAAAAAAAGTCTTATCGGTTGATAAGACTTTTTGAGCGAGAGACCAGGTTCGAACTGGCGACATTCAGCTTGGAAGGCTGACGCTCTACCAACTGAGCTACTCTCGCTGATAGATGTCGCAAATATAAAAATCATTTTTAAAATTCTATAGTACTGAGCAAAATTAATTCAAAAAGATTTTTTCAATCCAATACTTAGTTTTTGTAACTCATCAAATTGAGATGGACTTCACTTTTTTATCTATGATTAGTTTGTTAAATTAGTTGTTTTAAAAGAAACATCAATGGTGAGAAAAACATCAGAAATCTTAGTATTTGATTTTCCATATACCGATCAATTTATTAACTAAAAGTAACAACATGAGATTCTTTAAACTATTTTTTATTTGCATCCTTACGCTACCCATTATGGTGAGCGCCCAAAAAAGAAAAAATAAATCCTCAGAACCTAGCTTACAAATTACAGACTCTATATTTCATGGTCTAAAATGGCGAAATATTGGTCCTTTTAGAGGAGGAAGAAGTGTTGCATCTTCAGGGGTTGTCGGTAACCCCCATACTTATTATATGGGATCCACTGGCGGAGGTGTTTTTAAAACAAATGATGCTGGAATTACATGGAAAAATATTTCTGATCAATTTTTTAAGACAGGAACGGTAGGAGCCATCGCTGTCTCAGAAAGTGATCAAAACATAGTAGTTGTAGGAATGGGTGAACATGCCGCTCGTGGAGTAATGACTTCAATGGGGAATGGGGTATATAAATCTATGGATGCAGGAAAAACCTGGATACATTTGGGTCTAGAGAATACTCGTCACATATCAGATGTGGTCATACATCCAACGAATCCAAATATCATCTACATTACTGCTCAAGGAGCACAATATACCCCTTCAAAAGAAAGAGGGATTTACAGAACTCTTGATGGAGGGATTACGTGGAAGAATATTTTGTCAGTAAATAATTCTACAGGAGCTTCGTCATTGTCAATGGACATGAACAATCCTCGAATTTTATATGCCTCAATGTGGCAACATCGTCGCTATCCATGGTATATGGAATCTGGAGGAGAGGGCTCTGGTCTATACAAATCAATTGATGGAGGAGATACATGGAACAAAATGAGTAGAGGATTGCCAAAAGCCTTTGGTAAATCTGGTATTTCTGTTTCTAGAGCTAATTCAAATCGTGTATTTGCTGTAATTGAAGCGAAAGATGAAAAAGGTGGGGTGTACAGATCTGATGATTCAGGAAGAACATGGAAACAGGTAAATAAAAATCGTGTGAATATTGCTCGTTCATGGTATTACATGGAAATTTTTGCAGATCCTCAAAATGAAAATATCGTGTATGTCTTAAATGCTCCCGTTATGAAATCTATTGATGGAGGAAAAAGTTTTTCTAATATACCAGTTCCGCATGGAGACAATCATCATTTGTGGATCAATCCAAAAGATAATACCAATTTAATCAATTCTAATGATGGAGGTGCTAACATTTCTTTTAATGGAGGAAAAAGCTGGAGTACTCAGCAAAACCAACCGACTTCTCAATTTTACAGAGTGATTACTGATAACTTAGTTCCTTACAATGTTTACGGTGGTCAACAAGATAATTCTGCGATTGCCATTGCAAGTAGAACTAATAAGAGAGGAATAGATTGGAAAGATTGGTACTCAGTAGCAGGTGGTGAAAGCGCTTTCATTGCTTTTGATCCAGATGATCCAGAAATTGTTTACGGAGGCACATATCAGGGAAATATTAGTAAATGGATCAGAAGTTCAAGAGAAAAAAAATCGATTAAAGAATATCCAGAGCTGGGCTTAAGTATTGCTCCGAAAGATGCAAAATATCGTTATAATTGGAATGCACCTATCATTACTTCACCACACGATAGAAAAACAATATATCATGCAGGTAATGTTGTTTTTAAAACAACAAATGCTGGTATGAGTTGGTCAAAAATAAGTCCTGACCTAACAAAAAATGAAACTGATAAACATGGTCCAGGTGGTGGACCTTACACAAATGAGGCAGCAGGTGGTGAAAATTATAACACGCTCACTGCATTGGTTGAATCAGAACACGAAGAAGGAGTAATGTATGCAGGAAGTGATGATGGTTTATTGCATATCACAAAAAACGGTGGTGAAACATGGGAAAATATCACACCAAAAGGGATTAAAGATGGAATTATAAATAGCATAGAAGTTTCTCCTCACGATCCTGCATCAGCTTATGTTGTAGTAATGAGATATAAATCTATGGACTTGAGCTCGTATATTTTTAAAACCAATAATTATGGAAAAAATTGGGAGAAAATTGTCAATGGTTTGAATGATCCTAATGGTTTTGCTAGAGTTGTCCGATCAGACAAAAATAGAATGGGTTTATTATATGCAGGAACTGAAATAGGTTTATACATTTCAAATGATGATGGAAATCATTGGCAACGTCTTCGTTTGAACTTACCAACGGTTCCAATTAATGATTTAATCATCCAAGACAATGACTTAGTTGCTGCTACATCGGGTCGTGGATTTTGGATTTTAGATGATGTAGGTGTTCTTCAACAGATGAACTTTAATCCTCAACTTCAAATATTTAAACCAAAATCAACCTATCGGATTTTTGGAGGTACATCAAAAGCACCAAGACTTGGACAGAATCCTCGAAGCGGTGTTACTTTTGATTACTACTTAAATAAATCTGCTGATTCTTTACACTTAAAATTGGAGGTTCTCCAGGATTCTGAGGTGATAAGAACTTACACCAACAAAAAACCAAAACATTTTAAATCATGGCCAGGCGGTCCCTCAAAACCTCAAATTTTATCTTCAAAAAAAGGCTATAATCGCTTTACTTGGGATTTTAAAAGGGAGGTTTTACCAACAATTAACAAGGTGTTCGTTTTTGGTGGGCTTTCTGGATCTAATGTAGCTCCTGGTAATTATACATTGCGATTAACTCTTGAAGATGATCGTGTTGAAACTGAAGTTACAATTCTTCCAAACCCATCTGTAAACTCTACTGCTCAAGATTTTGAAGAACAACAAAACATGTTAGTTTCAATTGAAAAAACCATTCGAGACATTCATAATTCTGTTAATTTAATGCGATCTGCTAAGACACAGCTTAACACCCATTCAAAACTTTTAAAAGATAAAAGCAATATTGATGAATTAATGACAAAAGGAAAAGACTTATTAAATCGTATCAATAGCTGGGAAGAAAATTTGATTCAAGCAAAGCAAAAAACGTTTCAGGATGTTATTAATTTCAACAATAAACTAAACGCCCAACTCATTCAGTTAAAAAGTTACATTGATCAATCTGATCCAAAAATTACAGAAGGAGCAAAAGAGCGATTTGAAGACTTAATGAAAGACTGGCAAGTATACACCAAAGAACGAGATGCTATTATTAAATCAGAAATGAATGCTTACAATGAATTGTATAAATCATTAGACATCCCTGCTCTTATTATTGACGTTGAAAAATAATTTTAGATTATAAAAATTAAGTATCAAGTAATTGATATGTTCTAACTTATTTGACCATTTTTCATAAAAAAAACGATTTATTATTTCTAATAAATCGTTTTTTTAAGTATGATATTTTGAAAAAAATTGTAGCGAGGAGCAGATTTGAACTGCCGACCTCAGGGTTATGAATCCTGCGCTCTAACCAACTGAGCTACCTCGCCTGATTTAATGGCAGCAAATATAATTCAATTTTACAGGACTGCAAGGAGTGTTTTTAATTTTTTTTAACTAGATTAAATACCTATATTGTCAGAATAATTATTGATAAAAAAAGATTTTATAATCAATCTAACAAACGATGGATAAAGTTAAATTTGAAATTGAATTCCCAATTCACGCATCTCCTAGTATGTTGTATCAATATTTTTCTACTCCCTCAGGTTTAGAAGAATGGTTTTCTGATAAAGCAAATTCTAGAGGGAAATTAATCACGTTCTTTTGGGATGATTCTGAAGAGCAAGCACTCATTATTTCTAAAAAAAATGAAGAAAAAGCACGATATAAATGGTTAGAAAGTGAAGGGGATGATAGTTATTTTGAGTTTAGAATTCAAGTAGATGAAATCACAAAAGATGTTTCTTTAATCATTACAGATTTTGCCGAGGAAGATGAAGTAGAGGAGTCTAAAATGCTTTGGACAAATCAGATCGATGAATTGAAACATCGAATAGGGGCTTAAATTTAAGCTGCCATAACTTTTAAAATAACCTTAGAGTAATCTAAGGTTATTTTTTTGTTTACATTTGAGCGAATTGACCTAACTTTGTGATCCATAAAAAAACAATTGGAAATGTTTAATTATAATGGAGATTTCTTCACTTCGGATCAATTGATGTTAAGTTCAGACAATAGAGCTTTTAAATACGGAGATGCTGTTTTTGAGACTGTAAAAATTGCTCATGGTAAAGTGATTTTTTGGGAAGACCATTATTTTAGGTTAATGGCATCAATGAGAATGCTTAGAATGAAAATCCCAATTGATTTCACATTGGAATTTCTTGAACAAGAAATTCTTAAAACAATTTCAACAGATAATAAAAGTTCAATTCAAATTGCGAGATTAAATATTTTTAGAAAAGATGGAGGTCAATATCTTCCCAAAACTAATAAAGTTGATTATCTCATACAGTTAGAAGAAATTGACTCTTTGATTCAATCAAAATACACAATAGATCTTTTTAAAGATTTTTTTAAATATTCAGGTTTTCTATCTACCGTAAATTCAAATAATAAGTTAATAAACACATTAGCAAGAGTTTATGCTGAAGAAAATGAATTTGACAATTGTATTCTTTTAAATGAACGTAAAGGTGTGGTTGTGTTTTGTGGTTTAAATATTTTTTTATTAAATTATATTTTTTTAAAAACACCTCATTTATCTGAAGGCTGTACAACGGGTATAAAACGTGGAAAAGTCATTGAAATTCTATCGAAAAATAACGACTATAAAATTGAAGAAAGTGTCATCTCTCCTTTTGAGGTTCAAAAGGCCGACGAAATATTCATCACAAATTCAGTTCTTGGAATACAACCGGTTACCAATTATCGAAAGAAGGAATTTACTACAGTTACTGGCAAAAAAATTGCTTCCAGTTTGAGAATTTTAGAAGTCACAACGAAGTAATTAATTTAAGCTTACATCGTTAGGTGCATTTGCCCAAATCTTATATTCCCCACCTTTTTCGATCAATTTGTTTTTCCAAAGAGTTTTGTTGTCTTCAGAGAAGATATTCTCAAAATTATTTTCTGATACAAACCAGCTTTTATTTTTGAGTTCATCATCCAGTTGAGAAATTCCCCAACCTGAATAACCAAGGAAAAAACGAATTTCTGTTTCTTTGATTTGATCTTCAATCAATAACATTTTTAAAACATCAAAATCTCCTCCCCAATGTAATTGGTCTTTTATTTGAATGCTATTGGGAATTAATTCTGGAATTTTATGAATGAAATAGAGGTTGTTTTGCTCTACAGGACCTCCTTGATAAACAGTGAATGAACAATCTATTTCAGGAATAATGTCTTTGATTTTATAATGTAAAGGTTTGTTTACAATAAAACCAATAGAATTGTTTTTATTGTATTCTGTCAAAAGAATCAAAGATTTATTAAAAGAGTCATCATGAAGTAGAGATGGCTCTGCTATCAACAAGTTTCCTTTATTTAACTTAATTAAAGACAATAGTTGTTCTTGATTAAAAAAAAACCTTCTTAAAAAGAAGGTTTTGTATTTTTTTGAAAAGTTTTTTAGTTTACTGAACTACTAAGACCAGCTCCAGCTTTGAACTTTACAACATTTTTAGCAGCAATCTTAATTTCTGCTCCTGTTTGAGGGTTTCTACCATTTCTAGCAGCTCTTTTTGATACTGACCAAGTTCCCCATCCTACTAAAGCAACTTTCCCACCTGATTTTAGCGTAGAAGTTACATTTGATGTTAATGATTCTAAAGCCGCTTTAGCAGCTGCTTTTGAAATTCCTGCGTCTGCAGCCATTGCATCGATTAAATCTGATTTGTTCATAATAAATAGTATTTAAAATTAATTAGTTTTTATTTTTTGCATGAATGCTAAACAAATATAGACGGATTAAGGGTTTACGCAAGTTTGTGAGTCAAAAAAAGGTCTTTTTGTTGATAAAACAGTAGAAATTGTTAATAAAGCCAAGTTTTTTCATAAAAAAACCTTGAATGTGTTACAAATAAAGGCTTTAGTTCATTTTGGCATCTGGAGAAAATAAAAAACCGTTTAAGAGACTAATTGCATCTAATTTTTTCTTTCCTGGAATTTTTATTTCATCAATAAATACATATCCACCTTCAACAGCTACCTTGATATTTTTTTTAGAAGTAATGATTCTACCAATTGTATCTTTGTGTTTGATTTTTTCTTTTTTCACTTTATAAATCTTTACAGTGGTTTCAACACCATTGTTTATCATTTTGGACCAAGCACCAGGAAAGGGATTTAACCCTCTTATGTGATTGTAAATGGAATCTAAATGATCATTCCAATTAATTTTGCAGTTTTCTGGAAAAAGTTTTGGAGCCAATTTGATGTTCTTATCATCTTGAATTTGTTTTTGAGTTTTTACATCCCCATTTTTTATATGAGCAACCGTTTCTGAGACCACATCAGCTCCTAAATACATAAGTCTATCGTGTAATTCTCCAACAATTTCATCATCATATATGGGAATTTCTTTTTGAAAAATGATTTCTCCTGTATCAATTTTTTCATCAATAAAAAAGGTAGTGACTCCTGTTTTATTTTCTCCATTGATGATGGCCCAATGAATGGGAGCAGCTCCCCTATATAAGGGTAATAAAGAAGCGTGTAAGTTAAAGGTGCCATATTCCGGCATTTTCCAGACAATTTTTGGTAACATTCTAAATGCAACCACGACTTGAAGATTTGCATTTAGCAATTTTAATTTTGATATAAATTCTTCATTTTTAAGATTTGAGGGTTGAAGTAGGTATAAATTGTTTTCTAATGCATATTTTTTTACCGCAGATTGTTTTAATTTCCTACCCCTTCCTGAGGGTTTGTCAGGAGCAGTAACAACTCCAACTACCTGATGATTATTGTCAAGTAATTTTTTTAGTATTTCTACTGCGAAATCTGGAGTCCCCATAAATAAGATTCGAAGATTTCTCATAAAAGAAAATATTTGTTTTGATTACTGATTCCAATTCTATCTTTTGATAATAAAGAACGAATTTGCAATATAATAGAACTTTCGTCTTTGTTTAAGGTTGTCAGTATTTGATCCATAGTTAGCTCTTTATGTTTCTTAAATAAAGACATTATTTGTTGTTCAAGATCTTTAGACATGTTCTTTTTTTGTGAAATGCATACATCACAAACATGGCAGATAGAACTTGTATCTTCACCAAAGTAATTTAATATCTGAATGTTTCTACAAATTTTATCATTCTCAATAAAATTAATCAATTCTTGGGCTTTTATTTTTTTTTGTTGTAAATAATTCAAAATAGTTTTCGAAATTCTATTGATTGTTTGATCATCTTCTCTAGGATGAAGGAATGAAAATTCTTGATCTTCTTTGGTTGTCTTGTATTTCAAAATATCTATTTCATCAAGTTTTTTTAGTTCTTTGATAATACGTGAAGAGCTAGTTTTATTTTTTTTAGCCAAATCATACTCATTGATATTGGTTTCTTTTTGAAAAACACCGTTATACGTTCTGAGAATGCTATTGATTAGTTTTTTTGATAATTCACTATTGAACTTATAATTGACCAGTTGTCTGCTTGATATTTTAAATAGGATTTTTGATTTTTGGTTGAACATATCATTAATTTCAATGATGCCATTTTTTTTAAGGATTTGTAAAATGGTCATTGTTTTATTTTGATCTAATTGATACGTATTGCAAAAATGATGAAAATTGAAATTAAATGGTGTTCTTATATGTTCTCCCTTTGCAATTTGAAAATATTGATAAAGTTTCTGATGAACTTCTTTGATGTTATTGATGGTTGGAATATTGTCTAGAAATTTTTTTTGATAAGAAATGATGTCATTCTTATTCTGTAAAACAATAGAAAATGACTTTTCACCATTTCTCCCCGCTCTTCCTGCTTCCTGGACGTAATTCTCAATACTATTTGGTAAATCCATATGAACCACTATTTTTACATTGGCTTTGTCTATACCCATGCCAAATGCGTTCGTAGCGACTATAATCAACTTTTTTTCTCTCATCCATAAATCAAATGCTAATGATTTTTCAGTTATGGACATTCCTCCATGGTAAAATGTTGAGTCATAACCTCTCGCATTCAGAAAATTTGAGATCTCCTCGGATTTTCTTCTCGTGTTCGTATACACAATTACAGGATGAGGATTATTTTTTAAAATCCGTTCCAATTTCCCCAGCTTGTTTTCTGAGTTTATAATTTGACAGGCGATATTTTTTTTTGAAAATGATGTTTTAAAAATTTTAACATCCCTTAAACCAAGATTTTCTATGATGTCGTCAATTACTTTTTTTGTGGCTGTGGCAGTTAAAGCAATCATATTAATTTTTGGTAATATTTCTCTTACTTTTTTTATTTGTCTGTAAGAAGGTCTAAAATCATGTCCCCATTCAGAAATACAATGAGCTTCATCAACAGCTATTAAATTGATAGGGGCTTCTTTAATTTTTTGTAAAATAAATTCTGATTGAAGTCTTTCGGGTGATAGATATAAAAACTTAGCATTTCCATACTTCAAGTTGTCAAATAAGCGAACAATTTCATCAACCGAAGAATTTGATTTTATGGTCAATGCTTGAATACCCATTTGATTCAAATTATCCATTTGATCCTTTATCAAAGAAATCAGTGGTGAGATGACAAGGCAAATTCCATCTTTAAAAAGAGTAGGTATTTGATAACAGATTGATTTTCCTCCACCAGTTGGGAGCAATGCAAAAACATCTTTGTTATTTAAAACATCATCAATAATCTCTTTTTGATTGCTTCGAAAAGAAGAATGTCCCCAGTATTTTTGTAAGATTTTTAGTGTGTTTTTCATGCATTTTTATTGAGCCAATTAAGAATAAACTCAGTTCTTTTTTCTATAGAATTGAAGGGGACTTCAATGGGTGAATAGCCTAGGTCTTCATATACTTTTTGCAGGTATGAATCAATCTCTAAAGATTCTGTGAAATTTTCATACCGTTCATTGTCAGAAATATAAATTTTTTTCCATGGTTTGAAAATAAAAACATGATCATATCTATAGTTCATAATTTTCTCTCTCAAATCAACAGGGTATTCTTGCTTTGCATATTCCATATAAGCCTGAATATCAGGAAGACCTCTATCAAAAAAAACAAACTTTTGATTCGTTTTACTTGCATTTTTATATTGATTTTCTCTTCCTTCAAACAATAGTTTACTAAATAAATAGGGGTCAGTTAGAAATAATTGTTGAATTCCTTCCTGTTGAGCTTTTATTGTGATATCTCTTGAAATTTCAGGCATACAATAATAACCTCCTCTTTTAAGTTCATTTAAAACGGATGTTTTACCTGTACCAGGTCCTCCAGCAAGAACAATTTTTTTCTGCATAAAACAAAAGTATAGTATTAATTTATTATAATGACAGAATGATGTAATTTTGTAGGTGTTATTAAACAATAAAAACGATCATGGAAGATAAAGAAAGTTTTTATAAAAAATTAAAGAATCAGCTAGACGAAACGACTCCGTTTCCATCTGATTACATGTATAAATTTATAGTTCCTTCTGAAGGAAACCAATTGAATCAAATTCAGAAGATATTTGATCAAAAAAATGCTGTAATTACAAAAAGAAAATCAAAAACAGGAAAATATATTAGTGTTTCAATAGTTATTAATTTAATAAATTCAAATGCAGTAATTTCCTACTACAAAAAAACAGAGAAAATAAAAGGTATTATCTCATTATAACTTATGAAAAAAAATAGTTTATTCTTAGTCATATTCATGTTTTCATTAAATCTTTTTTCACAAAAAGAAACGGATGTATTGGCGACCCTTAATGGTGAATCACTTTTGGTAAAAGATTTTAAAAGAATCTATGAAAAAAATTTAAATGCCATTGATAATAAAGAAGCCAAAGATGTTAAAAAAAATCTCGATTTATTTATAAACTTCAAGTTAAAAGTTAAGGAAGCTTTTCAGTTAAATCTAGATACAATGGTTTCTTACAAAAGAGAAATTGAAACCTACAAAAACCAACTGATTGCTCCATATCTATCAGATAAAAGTCATTTCAATTCTTTAGTTGAAGAAGCTTATCAAAGGACAAAAACCGAAATTAGAGCCAGTCACATTCTTGTAAGATTTCCAAAAAATTATACCTCTAGTGATACGTTGAAATATTATAATAAAATACTTGAAATAAGAAACAGAATCATCGCTGGTGAAGATTTTGAAACGGTGGCTAGAGAAATGTCAGAAGATCCATCTGCTCAATATAATGGTGGTGATTTAGGCTTTTTCTCCGCATTTAAAATGCTATACAATTTTGAAGACATTGCTTATAAGACACCTTTTGGAAAAGTATCACAGCCTTTCAAGACTCGTTATGGTTATCACATTGTAAAAAATACAGGTTCTCGCCTTTCTAGAGGAGAAATACAAGTAGCTCACATCATCATTTCTGATACAACAAATAATGGAAAGTTAAAAATAGATCAAGTACATGCCAAGGTAAAGGAAGGAGTCAATTTCAAAATACTTGCTAAAGAATTTTCCAATGATTTAAATTCAAAAAATAAGGGAGGAGTTTTGCCAAGATTTGGATCTGGAAGAATGGTAAAACCATTTGAAGATATTGCTTTTTCTTTAAACTCTATAGGTCAGGTAAGCGAACCGTTTAAGACACGATATGGGTGGCACATTGTCAAACTATTGAAGCAATTTCCAGTTTTATCTTTTGAAATAATGGAAAAAGATATTACAGACAAAGTAAGAAAATCTGGAAGGGCTAAATTATCAGATAATGTGGTTTTAGATCAATTAAAAAATGAATACAAAATTGAGGTAGATGAAAATGCCAAAAATGTTTTTCAAAGCAAAGATTTCAGAAAATTGTCCAAAGATTCTTTGCAAAACACCTTGATAACAATCAACGATAAAAAAATTAAACAAAGTTCATTTTTATCATACATTTCCAATAGACGAAATCAATCTATTGACATCTTATTTGATAATTTTTTGAATTCAGAAATTCTAAACTATTTCAAAGAAAACTTAGTTTATACAAATTCGGATTTTGCTGAGACACTACAAGAATATAGGGAAGGATTGTTGCTTTTTGAATTGATGCAACAAAAGATATGGAACAAATCCTCTGATTCTATTGCGTTAAAAAATTACTTTGATTCAAACTCAAAAAACTATGAAAACAAAACACTTGAAACAATAAAAGGGAAAGTGATGAATGATTTTCAATCCGATCTTGAACTAAATTGGATTGAAAGACTTCGTACTGAGAATGAAATCAAAATCAATGAAAAAGTGTTAAAAAAATTGATTAAATATTATCGCAAGGAATCTTGAAAAATTTTTTATTCATACTGCTTATTTTCTTAATTTATTCTTGTGAATCACTTGGTTTACAACAAAAAGAGATTGTCATTGATAAACCAATTGCAAGTGTTTTTGATAGAGATCTTTTTAAAAAAGATATTGAATTGCTATTGCCAAATAATGTAGCTAGAGAAGACAGTGTCATACTCATAAGAAGTATCATTAATAGTTGGGCTATTAAGGAATTGTTGTTAAAAAAAGCTGAGGAAAATAATTCTCAAAATGAGAATTCAGAAATCAACACCTTGGTCAGAGAATATAAACAAGCTCTTTTAATTAATGGATACAAAGAACGGCTAGTAAAACAACAATTAGACACTGTAGTCGCTTTCAAAGATATTGAAAACTACTACCTTTCTCATCGAAATAATTTTAAGTTGAATGAAGAGTTAATTAAAGTTAGATATCTTCATTTTTCGAGTGATCTAATTGATAAAAAGGAGGTTAGTGAATTTTTCAAAAAAGGATCTTTAGAAGACTTGGAGGAGCTAGAATTGAGGCAGTTGAGTTTTAAATCAATAATGTTGAACGATTCTATCTGGACTCCGTTAGAAAATGTTTTGTTAAAAACACCTTTTTCTAGAGAAAATTTGTTAAAAAAATCCAAATTCATTCAAAAAGAAGATTCTTTAGGTTTATATTTGGTCACAATAAATGATGTTTTGTTTAGGAATGATATTGCTCCATTGAGTTATGTTAAATCAACCATAAAACAAATTATCTTACATCAAAGAAAGTTAGAATTAATTAGAGATATAGAAAAAATAATAGTCAATGATGCCATTCAAAATAAAAGTTTTAAAATCCATTAGTTTCGTACTATTCTTACTGTTTTTCATTCAAATTTCTGCACAAAAAGTTAAAATTGATGGAGTGGGAGTTGTTGTTGGAAAGAACATTGTATTAGAATCTGACATTGAGAAGTTTAAATTAGAATTGGAAAATAGTAGTGAAGGAAAAATTGAAATTTCTGATTGTGAAATGTTGGAACAGTTGATGTTGCAGAAATTATTGGCACATCATGCTGTTATTGATAGTATGGTTGTTTCTGATGCTGAAGTCGATAGCCAGGTTGAAAGAAACATTCAGTTTTTTAGTCAGGAATACGGAAGTATAGATAAAGTTGTCAAAGCCTATGGTTTTAATGATATTGAAGACCTCAAAAAAGAACTTTTTGGGATCGAAAAGGAAAGATCTCTTATCGAGAGAGAGCAAAGAATGATTACAGAAAATATCGATGTTACTCCAGAGGAAGTTAGAATCTATTACAATGGATTAAAGGAAAAAGGGGAATTGCCAGAATTTCCTGCTGAAATTCAATTGGCACAATTGGTAATCAATGCAGAAGCCTCTCAAGAGGAACTGGATAGGGTTGTCAATAAACTAAAACAACTTAAGGAAGAAATTGAAAACGGCGCGAGTATTAAAATGAAAGCCATCATCAATTCAAATGACCCAGGAGTCACAGATAATGGTGGAAAATATTCAATTGACAAAAACAGTCCTTTTATCAAAGAATTTAAAGAAACTGCTTTTTCCCTTGATGTAAATCAAGTATCAGAGCCCTTTAAATCTATGTTTGGATACCATATCATTCAATTGCACGAAATTAGAGGAAATACTAGAATTGCTTCTCATATTTTGATTCAGCCTGAAATTCCGCAAGAAAAACTTAATGAAACTAAAGACAAGGTTGAAAAAGTAAAAAAAGAGATTTTAAATGGAGATCTTACTTTTGAGGAGGCAGTAAAAAAATATTCTCAAGATAAAGATACTAAAAACAATGGAGGACTTATAGTAAATCCATACACAGGTGAATCAACGTTTGATTTAACTCGAATGGACCCTGCTTTGTATGCTAGAGTAAACAACTTACAAAAGGGGGAAATGACAAACGTTTTTTATGATGAAGAAAGAGGAGGTAAAAAAATGTACAAGCTGATGATCATGAAAGAACGAACGAATACACATGTTGCCGATATGGTGGATGATTACGTAAAAGTTCAAAGTTTAGCGCTTCAAAAGAAAAAACAAGAAACCATTGCAAAATGGTCCAAAGACAAAATTGGTGATACTTACATTAAAATTGGTGATGATTTTCAAAAATGTAAGTTTGAAAAAAATTGGAAAAAAGAAACTTCTAACTAATGTCTGATGTAGCCGCAATTGATAATCTAGTTATTAAATTTCAGAATTTAAAATCAGAAATTGGAAAGGTAATTATTGGTCAAGAACAAGCGGTAAATTATGTTTTACTCTCTGTTTTTTGTGGTGGTCATTCCTTATTAATAGGTGTTCCAGGTCTTGCTAAGACGTTGTTAGTTCATTCCATTTCTGATGCATTAGGATTGGATTTTAAAAGAATTCAGTTTACTCCAGATTTAATGCCTTCAGATATTTTAGGTAGTGAAATTTTAAATAAGGATAGAGAATTTTCTTTTATCAAAGGACCGATATTTTCGAATATTATCTTAGCAGATGAAATCAACAGAACTCCTCCAAAAACCCAAGCTGCATTATTAGAGGCGATGCAAGAGAAATCAGTAACAATTTCTGGGACTCATTACAATTTAGATTTACCATTCTTAGTTTTAGCAACTCAAAACCCAATAGAGCAAGAGGGAACATATCCACTTCCAGAGGCTCAATTAGATCGGTTTATGTTTTCAATTAACTTACAATATCCTAGTTTTCAAGAAGAGGTTATTGTCGTAAAAAATACAACATCTACATTTTCTTCAAACGTTAATCAAGTTCTTTCTTCTGATGATATTTTACAGATTCAAAAACTAATTAGGAAAGTACCTGTTGCAGACAATGTAATTGAGTATGCGGTAAGTCTTGTTGGGAAAACTAGACCTAATACTTCGGAGGCTTCTTCTTTTGTAAATCAGTATGTAGATTGGGGCGCAGGACCTAGAGCCTCTCAAAACCTCATTTTAGCTGCAAAAGCAAATGCAGCAATTCATGGAAAGTACTCTCCTGATATTGAAGATGTGAAAAAAGTAGCTATCCCCATTTTGTCACATAGAATTGTTAAAAATTACAAGGCTGAAGCAGAGAATATTACAATACCTGAGATTATCACATCTTTGTTTTAATTTTTTTCTTCAAAAAAACTAAAGACACTATTTCCATATTTTTTTGACTGACTAAAAAAAATGTTGTCTGAAATATCCAGATGTTTTGAATGTTCAATAATGAGAAGACCATTTTGATTTAAAAGTTTCCTCTCAAATACAATATTTATAATGTCTAAAAATTTATCTAAATCCATATCATACGGAGGGTCAGCAAAAATAACGTCTGTTCTTAAAGGAGTTTTTTCTAAGAATTTTAAAACATCACTTTTATATGTATTTATTGAAAAACCAAATGATGCTGATGTTTTATCAATAAATTTGATACAATGATAATTATTATCAACTGACTGAATTTTTTTGGTGCCACGTGAAGCAAATTCAAATGCAATATTTCCAGTTCCTGAAAATAAATCAATAACAGAAATTGCATCAAAATAATAATGGTTATTCAAGATGTTAAACAATGACTCTTTTGCAAGATCAGTTGTCGGTCTTACAGGTAATTTCTTTGGAGCTTTGATTTTTCTCCCTTTTTGACTTCCAGAGATAATTCTCATCCTAATAAAATAATATTAGAATGGTTGGTAATAGCCTTTTGAGATTTAAAAATAGCGTTTTTTGACTCTAAGAAATTGATATTTTTAATGTAGGTAAATAGTATCTTATATAAATCAGATGAGGTTTCAATATCTCCAGTAAGAGTTACCATTGTTTTTTCTGGAGACAATCCAAGCTGTTCTAAAGCAAATAAAATATAATAGATAAAATCCTCTTTTGTTTCATAGTCAAAAATATTATAGTAAAGAAGTTTAGAATCTTTAATCACGACAATATCAAAAATGCTTTTACTAACATGAACAAAGAAGTTTATCTTGGAATTTGATTTTAAAAATAACTTTTCCAGCAATACACTAGAGTGATGTCTGTATTCAAACTCACCAAAGTTTTGAAATAGAAAATTATTGATGTTGACATATGGAATGTAAACATTTTTGCTGGTTAAAAAATCTAAATTATCGAACACAATCAGGTCTGAAGTAATTGTTCTTACAGAATATTTCAAATAATCTTTTAATGAGGTCTCTGAAAAATATTCATTAGGAACCAAACTGCTTAAATTGTTTTGATGAATGACAGTGACTTTTTCAAAATCTTTGTGAAGTGATTTTTCGCTCTCAAAAACCTGCTTGATTTTCTCTAAAATTAATTCGGGAGAGTTTAAAGTTTCCAAGAATTGATAGGATGAAAAATGATAAGCTTCATTATTTCTGTCATAAGTACAAAAAGAAAATCCATCCAAACTGAATTGGATGGATAGGGATGATTTGAATGTATCCTCTATTTCTTTATTTATCGTCTTCTTGTTCACGATCTTCTTTATCGTATGATGGAGGCCAGTTACCACCAGTAGTAACTTCACTAAGAGATCCTACAGAAACATATTGACCTCTAATTTGATCACTTTCTACAGCTTCTAATTCTTGCTTAACAAGTGAAACATCCATTCCTTTTAAAATATCTTTTTTTTCTGTTCTTGCTTCAAATACAGGTACTTTTAACCCTGCTATTTTCTCTACCATGTCTATGGTAAGTTCAAATTCTTTACCATCCAGTCCAGGGACTAAAAACATGTTTTTATAATCTTTGTCCTCAAAACTCTTCAAAACTGCTTCATAGCCAATGGTATCTAAAATTCTTTTTTCTACAGAAACCATTACAGGTTGCCATCTAGTTCCCTTGTTGACCTCAATCACTGTATCTCTCGTTTCTGTAATAGCAAATTGAGCCGTATCAATGAATTGAATCAAACCTTCTTTACTATCCGTATATTTTCCATTCACTTCGTAATAAGCAATCTCTGCGTTTCTAATAATTTTAAGGCTTTTGATTACTTTGGCAAATTTTACTCGTTTGTCTTTATTGAAATTAATTGGTTTCATGATTCCATCATAAATATTAACCACTAACAAAACGGTTAAAATTAAAAGAACAACGGAAACAATCCATTTAAATTTTAATGGTAAATATTTAACTATTAAATAAGCAATAACAAACGCTGCAATCACAGCTAAAAGAATTGATACAATCATTTTAAATTAATTTTTCAACAGTAGCAAATCTACAATTTTTTTTTAATGATAAAAACTTTTAAAGACAAATCCATGTATCTTTAACGCAATAAATTTTTCATGTCAATAAACGCATCAATTTTTTACAAAGAACTTTTAAATAAGTTCTCATATCAACCTACCTCTAAGCAATCTCAATTATTCTTAATGTTGGCAGATTTTGTCCTATCTACGGAGAAAAATTCCCTATTTTTAATTAAAGGTTATGCGGGGACAGGAAAAACTACAACCTTGAGCACGTTGGTTCACAATTTGTGGAGACTCGAAAAAAAAGCGGTTTTATTGGCTCCTACAGGAAGGGCTGCCAAAGTAATGTCAGTTTATTCCAAAAGAAAGGCGTTCACCATTCACAAGAAGATTTATTTTCCCAAAAAACAACAAAACGGCTCCATTGAGTTTGTCTTGCAGCCCAATAAGCATACTCAAACGATATTCATTGTAGATGAAGCTTCTATGATACCAGATGGATCTCAAAACGGAAACTTGTTCGATAAAAAATCGTTATTGGATGATTTAATTTCCTATGTGTATTCTGGCCATCAATGCAGATTGATACTCATCGGAGACATTGCTCAGTTGCCTCCTGTTAAATTGAAATTAAGTCCAGCATTGGACGAAAATATCTTGGCAAGTCATTATGATAAATATGTTCAAAAAATTGAGTTGGATGAAGTAACTCGTCAACATGAAAAATCTGGAATCTTAGCAAATGCTTCTGTTCTTAGAACTTTCATTGGCTCCAATGCAACTAATTTTAAATTTGACTTAGGATATCGAGATATCATTCGTTTGATGGATGGTTATGAAATTGAGGATGCGATTATTCAATCTTACGAAAAACAAGGTATTGAAGACACAGCTTTGATTGTTTATTCTAATAAGAGAGCAAATTTATACAACCAACAAATTCGCTCTCAAATTCTCGGTCATGAGAATGAAATTTCTACTGGAGATTATATCATGGTTGTTAAAAATAATTACTACTGGTTACAAGATTCTTCGGAAGCTGGCTTTATTGCTAATGGAGATATATGTGAAGTTTTAAAAATGATTTCAATAAAAGATTTATATGGTTTTCGTTTTGCTGAAGTCCTAATTAGAATGATTGATTATCCTAATCAACGACCATTCGAGACAGTTTTAATATTAGATACGCTCAAAAGTGAAAGTCCCTCTTTATCTTATCAAGAATCTAATCGTTTGTATGAAGCCGTGAAAGAAGATTATCTGGATGAAAAATCTAAATACAAACAACTTTTAGCCATTAAAAAAAATAAATTTTTTAATGCCTTACAAGTTAAATTTTCTTATGCTATTACTTGTCATAAATCTCAAGGAGGTCAATGGAAAAACATATTTGTGGAACAACCTTATTTGCCAGAGGGACCAAACAAAGAATCCATGAGATGGTTATACACAGCCATGACTAGAGCTCAGGAAAAATTATATTTAATTGGTTTTAAAGATGAGTATTTTGAGGAAAGTTAATCAAACAAACAACCCATAAACACTCTAAATTTGATAGAATGATTCTATACAAAGTGATAAAAAGAAACTGATGTCTTAAAAAAAAGTAATATTTTTAACGCCCCATAATTTTTTAAATGTCATCATCAAAACCAACATTAGACGCAGACGATTTTTTAAAATCTAAATCACCAGAAGAACTTCTCTCAATTTTGAAAGAAAAAAAGATACCTCATCAAAAAGTTTTGGATGTTTTAGCGTATCAAAAGCAATTAAAATATTTGCAAATAGAGTTGGTGAAATTGCAACAATGGGTTTTGAAAACTAACAAGAGAGTTGCTGTTATTTTTGAGGGCAGAGATGCTGCAGGAAAAGGAGGCAGTATCAGAAGATTTATGGAACATTTAAATCCAAGATCTTCTAGGTTGGTGGCTTTGAATATTCCTACTAAGGTTGAAAAGGGACAATGGTACTTTCAACGTTATATCAAAGAATTGCCAAATCCTGGAGAAATTGTTTTTTTTGATAGAAGTTGGTACAATAGGGCTGTAGTAGAACCAGTTATGGGTTTTTGTTCCAATCAAGAGTACAAAGAATTCTTACTGCAAGTTCCAGAATTTGAACACATGCTTTATGAAGATGGTTTGATTATTATAAAATTTTGGCTTTCCATTTCAAAAGAAGAGCAACTCAAACGTTTCAATGCTAGAAATTTAAATCCATTAAAAAGATGGAAATTTAGTCCTGTCGATAAAAAAGGTCAAGAGTTTTGGGATACCTATACTCACTATAAAGAAGAAATGTTTAGTCAAACTCATACATCTTATTGTCCTTGGATGATTATCAAATCAAATCATAAAAAAACAGCAAGACTTGAAGCAATGAGATATGTACTCTCTAAATTTGATTATGAAGGTAAAAATGAAGCTTCAACTACTTTAATTCCAGATCCTAATGTCGTTATGCGCTATTACAGATCTACCTCTCAAATAGACTAATTATGGAAAGAAAATTGTCTTTATCAGAGTTGAAAAAATTAAACTCAAAAAAAGGTTTAATAGCACTATTATCTAAAGAACCCATCAATATTGATAGAACTTTACGATTTGTAAATTATGAACGAAAACTGATCAAGTTACAGACTGAAGTAATTAAATTACAAACTTGGGCGATTAAAAACAATGAAAGAATTATTGTACTTTTTGAAGGGAGAGATGCAGCAGGTAAAGGAGGAGCAATTAGAAGAATAACTGAAAGAATAAACCCAAGACACATAAGAATTGTGGCACTTCAAAAACCAACTGAAGATGAAAAATCACAATGGTATTTTCAGCGCTACATTCAACAATTTCCGAAAGCTGGAGAAATTGTATTTTTTAATAGAAGTTGGTATAATAGGGCTGTTTTAGAACCTGTGAATGAATTTTGTTCAGAGCCACAGTATCAAACTTTTATGGGACAAGTAAATGAATTTGAAAAAATGATTCAAGAATCTGGAATTCATCTTGTTAAAATTTATATGTCAATTTCAAAAAAGGAACAAGCCAAACGATTTCAAGAGTTAAAAAGTGATCCCCTAAAGCAATGGAAAATGTCACCTGTCGATGAAAAAGCTCAAGAGCTATGGGACGATTATACAAAATACAAGCAGCTAATGTTTGACAAGACTGATACAAAAACATCTCCCTGGAAAGTCATCAAAGCAAACAGGAAAACTGAAGCTAGAGTGGACGCAATTAACCACCTTCTTGAGATGATTCCTTATGATAAAGACACTGAAATTTAATTTTACTACAATAGTCTTTTAACTTCGTTGAATAGAAAATACATTTCTGCAGCAATTTCTTTATTGGTTTGGAGATAGGTTTCCTCTTGTGAAGGAAGGTCATCTGAATGTTTTGGATCTTTGTAAGGAAGATGAAACCTATGCATCGCTTCAGGAATGAAGGGGCAATTTTCATCTGCATTGTTACAAGTTGTCAAAACGAAGTAAGGTGATGTATTGATTGGATGATTGTATAACTTAGAAAATCCTTGTATTGGCTTGGTAGTTTCATTGAAAGAAATAGCATAAACAGGATTTGAGTGAGAAAATTTTTCAACCACAAAAATAAAACCTACATCTTTCAAAGTTTTAACGGTATTTCTATGAAAAGCGGTTACTTCTGTACCTCCAGACAATGCGTTGATGCTCAAATTAAAATAATCTGAAGCAAAATAGGCCCATACTTGCCCCAATTGACTTCTTCTAGAATTGTGAGTGCAAATGAAATTGATATTGATTGAGTTGTTAAAATGATAATTCGTTGCAATTTTTTTTGCAATCTTTTGCAAAAGAGTTTTTCTAGATTCGCTAATGATTATGTTCCTATTCGCATCTTCAAAGAAATCTTTTGCTTTTTTGAGATTGGTCTTGATCATCTTCTTATTTTTGCATCAAAAGTACTGTAATTAAGTATAAAATAAAATTAAGTAAAGGTTAATAATTTGTTTAGTATAGGTGATCAAGTAGCTGTTTTGGATGATACTTTGAAAGGAATTATTATTAGTATTGATAATCAATTAGTTGATATCAAAGGTGTGGATGGAATGATTTATCAATACCATCAACGTGAACTTGTAATTATTCAACAAGAGCAACATCAATTGTCTAAATATTCGGATATAAACCATCCATTGCTTAAAGAAAAATTAGTTGTTAAGAAAAAGAAAGAAAGTAATTTTAAAAAAGAAAAAAAAGAAGTAATTTTAGAAATAGACTTACATATCAATCAATTGATCAAAAGTCATAAAGGAATGAGTAATTTTGAGATTCTAACTCTTCAACTAGAAACCGCAAAAAAAAATATTGAGTTTGCTATATCAAAGCGTATTTCAAAAATTGTTTTTATTCATGGTGTAGGAGAGGGGGTTCTTAAAAATGAACTCCATTATTTGCTAGGGAGATATCCAACAAAATTTTATGATGCTTCCTACAAAAAATATGGTCTTGGAGCCACAGAAGTACATATTTATCAAAATTCCAATGAATTTTAAATTTTTATAATATGAAAAAAGTTTATCTTGATAATGCCTCAACTACTCCCATAGATTCCTCTGTTATTGAAGCAATGACAGTTTCCATGAAAGCTAATTATGGAAATCCGTCCTCTTCACATCAATTTGGAAGAAAAGCCAAAAATATGGTTGAAAATGCACGTAAAAACATTGCGAATTCATTTCACGTTTCAGCCTCTGAAATCATTTTTACTTCTGGAGGTACAGAAGCGGATAATTTAATTTTATCCAATGCTGTTACCAATCTTGGTGTTGAAAGAATTATTAGTTCTAAAATTGAGCATCATGCAGTGACTCATATGATTACTTTTTTACAAGAGAAGTACAACATAGAGGTTGATTATGTCAACCTAACTTCTTCAGGCATCATCTCTTTAGATCATTTAGAAAATTTATTAAAATCGTCTGATACAAAAACCTTGGTAAGTTTGATGTTTGTAAATAATGAGATTGGAAATATTTTGGAACTTGATAAAGTTTGTGATTTGTGTCAAAAGTACAATGCTTTATTTCATTCAGATACAGTTCAGGCAATTGGACATTATCCAATAAACTTGGAAGAATTACCGATAGATTTTATTGCTGCCAGTGCTCATAAATTTCATGGTCCTAAAGGGGTTGGTTTTGCTTATTTTAAGAAAGGAATTGGTATTCAACCCTTATTTCATGGAGGGAATCAAGAAAAAGGAGCCAGATCTAGCACTGAAAATGTTCATGGGATTGTTGGAATGGATAAAGCCTTATCACTTGCTTTGGAAACCTTAGAAAAAGATAAACTATCAATGAATTCTGTTAAAAAATATTTTATAAGTCGCTTGAAAGATTTAAATCCCAACATACGTTTTAATGGAAATTCAGATGATTTAGAGCATAGTAGTTGTACGATTTTGAATGTATTATTTCCTACTATTGACGGAATGCTTATGTTCAATTTAGATCTTCATGGAATTGCTGTTTCTGGCGGTAGCGCCTGTCAAAGTGGTAGTCTTGGAGGATCTCATGTTTTAAACGAAATCCTTAGTGAAGAGAATCAAAAGTTTACCTCTATTCGATTTTCTTTTAGCAGATTCACTACTAAATCAGAGATAGACTATACGATTGAAAAACTCAAAAAATTGTTTTAAACCACTTTTCTAATTTGGTTTTCGAACGATTGATGGATGGTAATTTGTTAAATAAGGGAGGGTTCTCTATAAAACGTATGTTATTCTTAGTTTCTGCCTGTCTTATCATACTGACGTATCATAAAATAGGCCCATATGAGAACACAGGCTACAACAAAAATGGATAAGTAAATTACAATGTTATCTGCGCTCACGACTTATTAATTTAATGAAAATTAAAACTCCGAGTATGGTTGGCACCCAAAGACCTAAGAATATACCATGTAATTTATTTCCGGATAAGAATAAGTATTCAGCAATCAAAATAATGAGAATACAAACGGCTAGCATAAGGAAATTTGCAAGCCCAATTTTTTTTAAAAATATCATTTAGATAACTTAGTTTTTCCAAAAATAAAAAAAAATAGCAATTGCGAGCATTTTTTAAAAATTATTTTATTTAATTACTGATTGTAATCTCTAATCGAAATTATTTTTATCAGTCTAAATTTTATAACTTAGATTTCAGTTACAAAAATGTTTTTGTCAATCAATCAAAAACGATGAATCCTATAGAACAATATCAATGAATCAGCCTTACGTTACGCTTAATATAGAGAATGAAGTTGCATATGTTGAGTTTTTTCATCCAAAACAAAACTCACTTCCATCTTCGTTACTTTTAGATCTTAAAAATATTATTATGAGTATCAGTGACAATTCAGATGTAAAAGTTGTTGTACTAAAAAGTGCCGGTGATCGTGCCTTTTGCGCAGGTGCAAGTTTTGATGAAATGATGACCATAGACGATGAAAACAAAGGCTACGCTTTTTTTTCTGGGTTTGCTGATGTAATCAATGCCATTCGTTTATGTCCAAAACTTTTTATTGGTAGGATTCAAGGAAAAGCAGTGGGAGGAGGAGTAGGTCTTATTGCCTCTACAGATTATTGCTTAGCTTCAAAACATGCAGAAATCAAATTGAGTGAATTGAATATTGGGATTGGTCCTTATGTTATTGGCCCTGCAGTTGAAAGAAAAATAGGAATGTCAGCAATGTCTCAATTAGCAATAAAATCGGATACCTTTTTTTCAGCAAAATGGTCAAAACAAAAAGGTTTATTTGCTGAGATCTATGAAAATCACCAAGAATTAGACTTTGCAGTTAAAAAAATGACGGATCTTATTAGTACATACAATCCAGATGCTGTGATCGAAATGAAAAAATTATTTTGGAAAGGCACTGAGGATTGGAATACCCTACTTAAGGAAAGAGCTCAGATTACAGGACGTCTTGTATTGTCAAGTTTTACAAAAAATCGTTTGGAGTATTTTAAAAGAAATAAAAACCTACCAAAGAATTGAATTTCTTTCATTCGATTGTTCCTTTTTGAACTCAATTATCAAAAAATCAATTTTTTTTATAAAAAAAGGGTAATTTATGACATATAATTAACGTTTTTAACATTTTGATGTTAATATTTTTTATAAAAAAGATTATTTTTATGAATATGATAATTTTTTTATGATAAAAAGTCATTTCTGTATTTTAACCCTCTTTAAGAATGTAAATATTATATTTTTCTGATTTTTACCCCCTTTTTTTTGAGTCACTAATTTTTTAAGAAAACCTTTTCGTAAGGTCTGAGCCCAGTGTTTATTTGGTATTGCGAGTTTTTTGTCTAAAATTCGCATCGTAAATAATTAAAAAAAAATATTATGACGAAAAAAAACTTAACATTATTAATGCTTGCATTATTAACAAGCTTTCAAATCCATTCACAAGAAGAGGATGACGAAAAAAAATTCTCTTTTAGCGGTAGTGTAGATACCTACTTCAGAGAAAATCTTAACACATCTGAGCCAGTTGCTCCTGGATCATCATTTGGAAACCTACCTGGATTTTCACTTGGGATGGTTAATTTAATTGGTTCTTATGAAGGTGAAAAAGCTGGTTTTGTAGCTGACTTAGTATTTGGTCCTAGAGGTGAAGACGCAGTTTTTGGTTCTCCTTTTCTAAGACCTGGTGGTAGTTCAAATATTGTAAATCAATTATACGCATATTGGAACGTTAGCGAATCTGTAACAATTACACTGGGTAATTTCAACACCTTCTTAGGTTATGAAGTAATTTCACCAACTGCTAACTTTAACTACAGTACTTCTTATTTATTTTCTTACGGACCTTTTAGCCATTCAGGTTTAAAAGTGGACTTCGCTCTTTCTGAAAAAGCGAGTTTAATGTTAGCCGTTTTAAATCCTACAGATGCAACTGATTACAACCCAACAGGAAATTATGCTTTTGGAGCACAGTTTGGTTATTCAGGTCAATTCATAAATTTCTTATCAGATGATGGAGCTTACGAAATTGATTTTACAGGAGGTTTTGACTTGTCTGAAACTTTTTATTTAGGAATCAATGCAGCTCATTTTGATAATGACGGAACTGGATTTACTGGTTTTGCCTTATATCCACAATTAGCAACTAGCGATTCTTTTAAAATTGGTCTAAGAGGTGAATATTTTAAAGAAAATGGAGATTTTGGTGCAATTGGAACTGGAGTTGAAGACTCAAGTGTTTTTGCGGCAACTTTAACAGGAAATTACACAGTAGGTGATTTAACAATCATTCCTGAAATTAGATTAGACTCAGGTTCTGATGATTTCTTTTTAGACTCTGATCTTACAGGGCAAAGTAGCTTAAGCTCATTTTTATTAGCAGCTGTTTATAAATTTTAATTAGATATACGATGACTAACTTATTTTTAACAATTACGGAACCTGTTATTGCTCAGGATGTGGCTCAAGAAGTTGCTGCGATCAAAGGCGATATGGGGATGCTATGGATGCTATTATCTGGAATATTAGTATTCTTTATGCAAGCCGGATTTACTTTGGTAGAATCTGGAATGACTCGATCAAAAAATGCGGTAAATATTGCTATGAAAAATTTACTAGACATTTGTGTTGGATCTCTTACTTACTGGTTAGTAGGATATTCACTAATGTATGGTGATACAACGAATGGATGGTTCTTTTGGAGTGGATTATTTCAAGGAGAAGGAGCTGATTTATTCTTCCAAACAATGTTTGCTGCAACAGCTGCAACCATTGTATCTGGAGCAATCGCTGGAAGAACTAAATATTCAACTTATGTAATATTTTCTGTGGTCATGACTGCATTTATCTATCCAATTTCAGGAGGATGGCAATGGCAAGGAGAAGGCTGGTTGACTGAATTAGGTTTCATTGACTTTGCTGGATCTTCTATTGTTCACTCAGTAGGTGGATGGGCAGCATTAGTAGCAGCGATATTAGTTGGACCAAGAATTGGGAAATTTGTAGATGGAAAAGTAATGCCTATACCAGGGCACAATCAAATTTTAGCAACCTTAGGTGTATTCATTCTTTGGTTAGGATGGTTTGGTTTTAATGGAGGTTCTCAACTAGCCTGGGGAGGAGATGATGCAATTGGTGCTTCAAATGTAGTATTGATTACAAATCTATCCGCTGCTGCAGGAGGTATGGGTGCCTTAATCACAACATGGATTTGGTATGGTAAACCACATTTAGCTCAGACATTAAATGGTGCACTTGCTGGACTAGTTAGTATTACTGCTGGTTGTGGGAACATGTCTTCTCAAGGAGCAGTATTGGCTGGACTAATCGGTGGTATTTTAGTAGTTTTTTCTATTGAATTCATTGAAAAGAAATTGAAAATTGATGACGCCATTGGAGCTGCATCAGTTCACGGTGTTGTCGGTGTATGGGGTACCATAGTGATCGGTCTTTGGGGTATTGATGGAGATCAAGGAATCGGATTGTTCAATGGAGGAGGAGCTACTCAATTAGGAGTTCAGGCTCTTGGTGCCTTAGCTTATGCTGTATGGGCAGTAGTTTTATCCTTTGCAATTTTATTCACTTTGAAGAAAACAATTGGATTACGTGTAACTAAAGAAGTTGAAGAAAAAGGACTTGACTTAGCTGAACACGGAACAATTGCTTATCCTGGAAAGCGTGATCGTGGATAAATAAATATTACAACATACGTAACTTATAAATCTGCAGGAAAATGCATTGGTAACAATGCATTTTTCCTGTGTTATAAAAAATCATAAACAAATCATTATAACAGAAGTAAATGAAAGACCAAGGATTGTATTTAAGCGAATTTGAAAGAGATAATTGTGGTGCAGGTTTTATTTGTAATTTAAATGGAGAAAAATCCAATCAAATTATACATGATGCTTTAGAAATTTTAATCAAATTAGAACACCGAGGTGCCGTTAGTTCCGATGGAAGAACTGGAGATGGAGCTGGGATACTAATTGATATTCCTCATGAGTTTTTCTCTCGTGTTTGTAATTTTGAAATTCCAAAACCAAGAGAATATGCAGTAGGACAGGTTTTCTTGCCAAAAAAATTCAATCAAAGTAGTTATTGCCAAAGTGTTTTTGAAAAAGAAATTATAAAACAAGGGCTATCCATATTGGGATGGAGAGATGTTCCTGTTGACACTTCAAACCTGGGAGTAATTGCCGCGCAAACACAACCTAAAATAAAACAAATATTTGTTACTAAAGGGACAAATGAAATTTCAGAATTGGAGTTCAACGCAAAATTATTTGCTGCTAGAAAAATTACTGAACATACCATTTCAAAATCAAAAATTTCTGAATCCAAATTTTTCTACCTTCCTAGTTTTTCGTCAACAACAATTATTTACAAAGGCCTTTTGATGCCTCAAGATATTGGTCGTTTTTATACGGATTTACGACAACCAGATTTAGTAACAAGACTTGCCTTAGTTCATCAGCGATTTTCAACAAATACTTTTCCTTCATGGGATTTAGCTCAGCCTTTCAGGTTCATGTGTCATAATGGAGAAATCAATACACTTCGAGGAAATGTAAGCAGAATGAAAGCGCGTCAAGAATTGATGAAAAGTGACTTGTTTGGTGATGATATTAAAGAATTGTTTCCTATCATTACTGCAGGAAAATCTGATTCCGCCTCCATGGATTTAGCTGTTGAATTATTGTTAATGACTGGTAGATCTTTACCTGAAGTAATGATGATGATGGTTCCAGAGGCTTGGGAGAAAGATGCTACAATGGATGAAGACAAAAAAGCATTTTATGAATACAATTCTTGTATCATGGAACCTTGGGATGGTCCAGCATCTGTTCCATTTACTGATGGGAATTTTATTGGTGCCTTATTGGATAGAAATGGATTGAGACCTTCTAGGTACACACTTACTAAAAATGGCAACGTAGTGATGTCCTCCGAAATAGGTGTTTTGAATATAAAACCTGAAAATGTAGTAAAGCACGGAAGGCTAGAACCCGGGAAGATGTTTTTGGTTGATATGAATGCCGGTAGAATTATAGAAGATGAGGAAATTAAAAAAGAAATTGTCTCCAAAAATCCATACAAAAAGTGGGTGAAAGAAAATACACTTCCTTTGGTAAATATTCCGTACACCAACAATTCTATTCCAATTGAGAAAACTGATTATAAAACAAGACTGAGACTTTTTGGGTATACTATTGAAGAAATATCAACAATTATTTCACCAATGGCCATCAAAGCGAAAGAAGGAATAGGATCCATGGGTACAGATACACCTCTCGCTGTTTTATCTGATAGACCTCAATTATTATATAATTATTTCAAACAGTTATTCGCACAGGTAACCAATCCACCATTGGATGGAATTAGAGAGGAAATTATTACTGATATCAGTTTAGCGATTGGATCAGATAAAAATATTTTTGACGTTTGTCCTGAACAAGCAAAAAAGTTAAGAATCCAAAATCCAGTGATTTCAAACGAAGACCTAGATAAAATTAAAAATATTGATCATGATGATTTCAAAGCCACCTCCATACCCATTCTTTTTCCACTAGATGAAGGGGTTAATGGAATTGAAAGATCATTAGATGATATGCTCGAAAAAGCAGTAAAAGCAGTAGATTCAGGATCAAATATTATCATTTTGTCAGATAGAGGTGTTTCTAAAGAAAATGCACCTATTCCAGCACTATTAGCTTGTTCATACCTTCATCATTCACTCAATAGAAAAGGAAAACGATCAAAATTTGGAATTGTTTTAGAAACAGCTGAACCTAGAGAGCCTCATCATTTTGCAACTCTTTTTGGTTATGGAGCAAGTGCAATTAATCCATACATGGTTAATGAAATTATCTCTTATCAGGTTGAAATAGGAGAAATTAAAAACATTGAACCAGAAGAAGCTGTCAAAAATTTCAACAAGGCTATTGGTAATGGACTCTTGAAAATTATGAATAAGATTGGAATTTCTACATTGCATTCTTACAGAGCTTCACAAATTTTTGAAATACTTGGTCTTAAAAAAGCATTTACCGAAAAATATTTTCCGGGAACCCCTTCAAGAATTGGAGGAATCGGATTGTACGTTCTTCAGAAAGACATATACAAAAGATGCAAATCTGCCTTCAGAGACCTTGAAATTGACAAAGTTTTAGATTTAAACATTGGTGGTGATTATCGTTGGAGAAGAGGAGGAGAGAGACATATGTTTAATCCAGTAACTGTTTCAAAACTTCAGCAAGCTGTTCGTTTAAAAAGTAAGGAAAGTTATGAAGTTTATGCCAAAAAGATCAACCAACAATCCAAAGAATTAATGACCCTAAGAGGTCTGTTTGAATTTGACAATCTTGATCCTATTCCAATTGAAGAAGTTGAGCCTTGGACAGAAATTGTTAAACGATTTAAAACGGGTGCCATGTCATATGGATCTATCAGTGAGGAGGCACACGAAAACCTAGCAATTGCAATGAATCGAATTGGAGGAAAATCGAATTCAGGTGAGGGGGGTGAGAATAAAACTCGTTTCAAAAAATTACTCAATGGAGATTCTAAAAATAGTCAAATAAAACAGGTTGCCTCAGGACGTTTTGGTGTAAGTAGTAATTATTTAACCAACGCCAAAGAAATTCAAATTAAGATGGCACAGGGAGCAAAGCCTGGTGAAGGTGGACAATTACCTGGTGAAAAAGTATTACCATGGATTGCTGAGGTAAGAAATTCTACCCCCTATGTTGGATTGATTTCACCACCACCACATCATGATATTTATTCTATTGAAGATTTAGCACAACTTATTTTTGATTTAAAAAATGCAAATAGAGAAGCTAGAATTAATGTTAAGTTGGTTTCAAAAGTAGGGGTTGGAACCATTGCTGCAGGTGTAGCTAAGGCAAAGGCAGATGTTATTTTAGTTTCTGGTTTTGATGGAGGTACAGGTGCCTCACCCTTAACATCTCTAAAACATGCTGGTCTTCCCTGGGAGCTTGGAATTGCTGAAGCTCAACAAACTTTAGTAATGAATAATTTAAGAAACCGAGTGGTTTTAGAATGTGATGGACAACTCAAAACTGGACGTGACGTAGCAATTGCATGTCTATTGGGAGCAGAAGAATTTGGTTTTGCAACTGCACCATTGGTAGCCTCCGGATGTATTATGATGCGTCAATGTCACTTAAATACTTGTCCTGTTGGAATTGCTACACAAGACCCAGAGTTACGTAAAAATTTTAAAGGAACTCCAGAGCATGTTATCAACTTCATGTACTTTGTAGCTGAAGAATTAAGACAAATCATGGCTTCACTAGGATTTAGATCCATCAAAGAAATGGTTGGTCAAACTCAAAAAATCAATGCGAATCCTTCAATTGATCATTACAAAGCGAAGGGTATCGATGTTTCTGCGATTCTTCATCAACCTAAAGTTGAAGGAAACCCTATTCTGTACAATACAGAGGAACAAAATCACAATCTTGATAAAGTCTTGGATTTAAAAATCGTTGACAATGCGAAGGCTGCCATAAAAAATAAAATTAAATCAGAGTTTTCTTATCCAATTCAAAATACAAATCGATCTGTTGGAGCTATTACAAGTAATGAAATTTCTAAAATTCATGGAGAAGATGGTTTGCCAGAAGATACATTGACACTGAATTTCAAAGGTTCTGCAGGTCAAAGTTTCGGAGCTTTTGCTACGAAAGGATTGACAATGATTGTAGATGGTGAGGCTAATGATTATTTAGGTAAAGGGTTGTCTGGTGCTAAAATTATTGTTAAAAAGCCTGTTGAAGCTGATTTCATTGCCAAAGAAAACATCATTGTTGGAAATGTTTGTTTTTATGGAGCTATCAAAGGAGAAGCTTACATCAATGGAATAGCAGGAGAACGTTTTGCGGTTAGAAATTCAGGAGTTACTGCGGTAGTTGAAGGAATTGGAGATCACGGATGTGAGTATATGACTGGAGGTAAAGTGATTGTATTGGGTGAAACAGGAAGAAATTTTGCAGCTGGAATGAGTGGTGGTATCGCTTATGTTTATGATCCGCTTCACAAGTTTAGAAATGAATTATGCAATACTGAAATGGTTGAGTTGGTTTATCCAGAGACCAAAGATTATCTTGAATTAGAAGAACATATTCAAAAACACATTCAATATACGGACAGTGAACTAGGAAAAGAATTGTTAAGCAATTGGGAAGTTAATAAAACAGATTTTATAAAAATATTCCCAATGGATTATAAAATTGCCTTAGAAAGATTAGAGAAGGAAAAACAAATTAAATTATCAGCATAGATATGGGCGAACTAGGAGGATTTAAAAAATACAAACGAGCGGAAGAAAGTAATACAGCAGTAAAAGAACGTATTAAAAACTTTAGAGAATTTACAAAACCACTAGCTATCAAACATCAACAACAACAAGGTTCGCGTTGCATGGATTGTGGTATTCCTTTTTGTCATAGTGGATGTCCACTTGGAAATTTAATACCTGATTTTAATGATCTGATTCATAAAGGAGAGTGGAAAAAGGCATTAGAAATATTACATGCAACAAATAATTTTCCTGAATTTACAGGTAGATTATGTCCTGCGCCTTGTGAAAAAGCTTGTGTACTTGGGTTAATTGACGACCCTGTATCAATTGAAAATATTGAAAAATCAATTGTTGAAAAAGGATTTGAAGAAGGTTGGATAGTTGCAAATAAACCCACATTAAGAACTGGAAAAAAAGTGGCAATCATTGGCTCAGGACCGGCAGGTTTAGCTGCTGCTCAACAATTGAATCGAGCTGGACACTCAGTGACTGTTTTTGAGAGAGATGATGAAATTGGAGGTTTGTTACGTTATGGAATTCCTAATTTTAAATTGGAAAAAGAAATCATCGATAGAAGGGTTAATATTTTAAAAGAAGAAGGAATAGAATTTAAAACCAATGTCAATGTTGGTGTCAATTATTCTGTTGAAAAATTAGAGGAATTTGACGCTGTTTTGTTATCTGGAGGAGCAACCAAAGCAAGAAGTATTCCAATCCCAGGAAGTAATTCCAAGGGAGTCGTACAAGCAATGGATTTTTTAACCAGACAAACCAAAGCTTTATTTGATAAAAAGCTCGAAAATGACGTCATTAGTGCTAAAGGAAAAAATGTAATTGTTATTGGAGGAGGTGACACTGGTTCAGATTGTATTGGTACCTCTAACAGACATGGAGCAAAGTCTGTCACAAACTTTGAAATTATGCCAAAACCACCAATGACTCGAAGTGAAGATACTCCTTGGCCTTTTTGGCCTTTGCAACTTAAAACAAGCTCATCTCACGATGAGGGTTGTGAGCGTAATTGGCTTATCAATACCAAAGAATTTATTACCAATGATCAAGGGGAACTTACTGCCTTAAAAACGGTTGAGGTTTCATGGAAAAAAATTCCAGGACAAAGACCTCAGATTATAGAAAAAGAATCTTCAGAAAAAATATGGCCATGTGATCTAGCTCTCTTAGCACTCGGATTTACAGGACCTGAAAAAACATTAGCAGAACAGTTAGGTTTAGAATTTGATGAAAGAACCAATGTCAAGGCTTCAACTCAAGATTTTAAAACGAATAAAACTGGGATTTTTACTGCTGGGGATATGAGAAGAGGTCAGTCGTTAATTGTTTGGGCTATTTCAGAGGGACGTCAAGCAGCGCATCACATAGATGCTTACTTGATGGGAAGTTCCATACTTCCTTTAAAAGATAACAATGATTTAATAGGAGCATAATGAACTATATTACTAGGATATTATATAAATAATCAAGATCTTTGAAGTCAATATGAAAGCACTTATTCAATTTATTATTCTTGTCATTATTATTACGATTTCGTAACAATAGGGAATGATATTTTGTCTTAATAAAACAACAACCTTCCCGAAATGGAAGGTTTTTTTAATGCAAAAATATGATGGGTTGAACATCACAAATTAAAATGTTTAAAATATTGATAATCAGTTTTTTAATCAAGATTATAAACTCATGAATTTAAGCTGAATTATGAATACCAAGAATCTTCAAATAATGCAAAGAATTAATTTAGAACTTTAATACACACAATGTGTTTAAAAATAAGATGAAAGAACTTAATAAATACAGTAAAACCGTTACTCAAGATCCTACTCAGCCAGCTGCTCAGGCCATGTTACATGCTATTGGTTTGTCTAAAGAGGATTTAAAAAAGCCAATTGTAGGTATTGCAAGTACTGGGTATGAAGGAAACCCATGTAACATGCATCTGAATGATCTTGCAAAATTGGTCAAACAAGGAACTCGACAAAAAGATGTCATTGGATTGATTTTTAATACCATTGGTGTAAGTGATGGAATATCTATGGGAACACCTGGAATGAGATATTCTTTACCCTCAAGAGATATCATTGCAGACTCCATGGAAACTGTGGTCCAAGCAATGAGTTATGATGGTTTAATAACTGTTGTTGGATGTGATAAAAATATGCCAGGTGCTTTAATGGCGATGATTAGACTCAACAGACCTTCTATTTTAGTGTATGGAGGAACGATAGACTCAGGTTGTCATAACGGAAAAAAATTAGACGTTGTATCAGCTTTTGAAGCATGGGGTAGTAAAGTAGCTGGAACCATTTCTGAAGGGGAGTATCAAAATATAGTTGAAAAAGCTTGTCCTGGCGCAGGTGCTTGTGGAGGGATGTACACTGCCAATACTATGGCATCGGCCATAGAGGCATTGGGAATGGCTTTGCCATACAATTCCTCTAATCCAGCTCTTAGTGAAGCAAAGAAGACTGAATCTATCAAAGCCGGAGAGGCATTGAGGTTATTGATTGAAAAAGATATCAAGCCTTCTGACATCATCACAAAAAAATCTTTGGAAAATGCAGTAAGATTGGTTACAATTTTAGGTGGATCGACCAATGCAGTATTACACTTCTTAGCGATTGCAAGAGCAGCGAGTATTGATTTTACACTGTCAGATTTTCAAAGGATTAGTGATAATACTCCTTTTTTAGCTGATTTAAAACCAAGTGGTAAATATTTAATGGAAGACGTTCATGAAGTGGGAGGTATTCCAGCTGTGCTAAAGTACCTATTAAAAGAAGGTTTAATTCATGGTGATTGTTTGACAGTAACAGGAAAAACAATTTCAGAAAATTTATCTGACATTCCAGAGCTAAAAGAGGCACAAGAAGTTATCAAGCCCATCGACAAACCAATAAAAAGATCTGGTCACTTGAGAATGCTCTATGGGAATTTAGCATCTGAAGGAAGTGTTGCAAAAATTACAGGAAAAGAAGGATTGAAGTTTTCTGGAAAAGCAAAAGTATTTGAAGGTGAATATGCAGCCAATGACGGGATCAGAGAAGGACTTGTTAAAAAAGGTGATGTGGTAGTGATTCGATATGAAGGCCCTAAAGGAGGTCCAGGAATGCCAGAAATGTTAAAACCTACTGCTGCAATTATGGGGGCAGGTCTAGGGAAAGATGTTGCATTGATTACTGATGGGAGATTCTCGGGAGGAACTCATGGATTTGTTGTTGGACACATTACTCCAGAAGCACAAGATGGTGGTGTAATTGCTCTAGTTAAAGACGGAGATTTAATTACCATTGATGCTGAAAGTAATTCAATTCAACTTGAAATATCAGATGAAGAATTAAAAGAAAGAAAAAAACAATGGAGTGCACCGAAATTAAAATTCAATAGAGGTGTTTTGTATAAATATGCAAAAACAGTTTCATCAGCATCCAACGGTTGCGTTACTGATGAATTTTAAAATTGATGCTGCTTTTAATAGTTTCTCTTAATAAATAAGTGAAACCGCAAACAATAAAATAGTATAGTATGAATACAGAGACAATCAAAAAATCGACTCATAAAAAGGAAATTACCGAAAGAATTTCTGGTAGTGAAGCAGTAATCAAATGCCTGCTTTCTGAAGGAGTTGATACCTTGTACGGTTATCCTGGAGGAGCAATCATGCCAGTTTATGATGAATTGTACAAATACCAGGATCAGATTCATCATGTATTAACAAGACATGAACAAGGAGCTACTCATGCCGCACAAGGTTATGCAAGAATCTCTGGGAAAGTAGGAGTAGCGATTGCTACATCAGGACCTGGTGCTACAAATTTTATCACAGGAATTGCAGATGCGCAAATAGATTCTACTCCAATGGTTTGCATCACTGGTCAGGTAGCTTCGCATTTATTGGGAAGTGATGCATTTCAAGAAACAGACATTGTTGGAATCTCAAAACCAGTCACAAAGTGGAATTATCAAATCACCAAAGCTTCTGAGATACCGGAAATTTTTGCCAAAGCTTTTTACATAGCAAGAAGTGGAAGACCAGGACCGGTTCTGATTGATATTACTAAAGATGCTCAATTTGAAGAATTTGATTTTAGCTATAAAAAATGTGATGGAATAAGAAGTTATAAGCCAATACCAAAGGTAGATTTAGAAAAAATTCAAGAAGCTGCAGATTTGATTAATAATGCTAAAAAACCTATGATTGTTTGGGGACAAGGAGTCATTTTAGGGAAAGCAGAAGACGAATTGAAAGCTGTCATTGAAAAAGCAGGAATTCCTTCTGCTTGGACAATATTGGGAGCTTCAGCTGTCCCAACATCTCATCCATTGAACATAGGAATGGTAGGAATGCATGGGAATTATGCTCCAAATATATTAACCAATGAGTGTGATGTTTTGATTGCCATTGGAATGCGTTTTGATGATCGTGTGACTGGAAATTTAGATACCTATGCAAAACAAGCCAAAATTATTCATTTTGAAATTGATTTTGCTGAAGTGGACAAGAATGTCAAAACAGACGTTGCTGTTTTGGGTGATGCAAAGGATAGTTTGAATCAATTATTACCCCTACTCAAGACAAATACTCATGATTCTTGGCATCAAAGATTTAAAGACCTCTATGCCATTGAATATGAAAAAGTGATCAAAGATGATTTATATCCAACCAAAGAAGGATTGACGATGGGAGAGGTGCTTAAAGAAATTAATGCACAAAGTAAAGGTGAAGCTGCTATTGTTACAGACGTTGGACAACATCAAATGGTCGCTTGTCGTTATGCCGAATTCAACCAAACTAAAAGTAATATTACTTCTGGAGGTCTTGGTACGATGGGATTTGGATTACCAGCTGCCATAGGTGCAAAGATGGCCGCTCCAGATCGTCAGGTCATTTCAATTTCTGGTGATGGAGGTTATCAAATGACAATACAAGAACTAGGAACTATTTTTCAACAAAATATTGCAGTGAAAGTTGTGGTTCTTAACAATGATTTTCTTGGAATGGTTCGTCAATGGCAACAACTATTTTTTGACAAGCGTTATGCCTCAACAGAAATGATCAATCCAGATTTCGTAGCAATCGCCAAGGCCTATTTTTTAAAAGCTCGAAAAGTAACAAAAAGAGAGGAATTAAAAGAAGCCATTGCTGAAATGATGGAAAGTAAAGAAGCTTATTTTTTGGAGGTTTGTGTAGAAAAGGAAGACAATGTATTTCCTATGATTCCATCAGGAGCCTCTGTTTCAGATATTAGACTAGCATAAAATGAAAGATAAAAAACAATTATTTACTGTCTCTATTTACACCGAAAATAATATTGGTTTGTTGAACCGTATTTCTGCAATTTTTCAGAGGAGACATATCAATATCGAAAGTATCAATACTTCTGTTTCAGAAATTGAAGGAGTCTCTAAATTTACCATAGTTGTCAATCTTAGTGAAGACCAAATCAAAAAAATTATTGGTCAAATAGAAAAGCAAGTTGAGGTTATTAAGGCCTACTATCATACTGACGAAGAGACTATTTATCAGGAATCCTGCATCTTCAAGATACACTCAGATTTGTTGTTCGAGGAAAGACAGATTCAGAATATCATCAAAGAAAGCAATGCTAGAATTGTTACTGTAAACAAAGAATTTTTTGTGATTGAAAAATCTGGAAGAAAAGAAGAAATTGAATTATTATATAGAGAATTAAAACCTTTTGGAATTTTACAATTTACAAGATCTGGAAGGATTGCAGTATCAAAAAAACCAATGAATATATCTCAAATGCTCAAAGCATTTAATTATTAAATTTAAATTAAACATGGCAAATTATTTCAACACGCTATCACTTAGAAATCAATTAGAACAATTAGGAAAATGTAGATTCATGGAAGCTTCAGAGTTTGAAGAAGGAGTGAATGCTTTATTAGGAAAGAAAATCGTAATTGTGGGTTGTGGGGCCCAAGGTTTAAATCAAGGTTTAAATATGAGAGATTCAGGTTTGGATATCTCCTACACATTAAGAGAGGTTGCGATTAAAGAACAAAGAGATTCTTTTAAAAATGCGACAAAAAACGGATTTGTTGTTGGGACTTATGATGAATTAATACCTACTGCAGATTTGGTATTGAATTTAACTCCAGACAAACAACATACAAATGTTGTAAAATCAGTTATGCCATTGATGAAAAAAGGAGCAACTTTATCGTATTCTCATGGTTTCAATATTGTAGAGGAAGGGATGAAAATCCGTGAAGATATTACTGTAATTATGGTTGCACCAAAATGTCCAGGTACTGAAGTTAGAGAAGAATACAAGCGTGGATTTGGTGTTCCAACATTGATTGCAGTACATCCAGAAAACGATCCAGAAAATAAAGGATGGGCTCAAGCAAAAGCCTATGCGGCAGCTACTGGTGGAGACAGAGCAGGTGTATTGGAATCCTCATTTGTAGCCGAAGTAAAATCGGATTTAATGGGGGAACAGACTATTTTGTGTGGAGTCTTGCAAACCGGTTCAATTCTATGTTTTGATAGAATGATAGAAAAAGGGATTGATGCAAGCTATGCTGCAAAACTAATTCAATACGGTTGGGAAACAATTACTGAGGCATTAAAGCATGGTGGAATTACCAACATGATGGATCGCTTATCAAATCCAGCAAAAATTAAGGCCTATGAATTGTCTGAAACGTTGAAGGAAATTATGAAACCATTGTTTGAAAAACATATGGATGATATAATTTCTGGACATTTTTCAAAAACAATGATGGAAGATTGGGTAAATGATGATGTAAATTTACTTACATGGAGAGCAGCTACAGGAGAGACTACTTTTGAAAAAACTGCTTTGACTGAACAACAGATATCTGAGCAAGAATATTTTGATCATGGACTTTTGATGGTTTCTTTTGTAAAAGCAGGAGTTGAATTGGCTTTTGAAACGATGGTTAGTGCTGGAATTATAGAAGACTCAGCTTACTATGAATCATTGCATGAATTGCCTTTAATTGCGAATACCATTGCTAGAAAAAAATTATATGAAATGAATCGTGTAATTTCTGATACCGCAGAATATGGTTGTTATCTATTTGATCATGCCTGCAAACCAATTTTAGAAGATTTTATGAAATCTGTTGAAACTGACTTAATAGGTTCATCTTATTCATCTACCAATGAAGTTGACAATGTTTCTTTAATCAAGGTAAATGATGCAATTAGAAACCACCCAATTGAAGTTGTCGGAAAAAGATTGCGTGGTGCGATGACCGCAATGAAAGTCATTAAAACAACTGCTGATTAAATCATTTTAATTTCTCCTTCATGAAAACTGAAGTTTCATATAGTCCCTCGGTGGAAGCAATTGAAAGAGCAGCAAACATTCTTAAGAATGTTGCTCTGAGAACCCCCTTGGTCAAAAATGATCAATATTCTGAAAAATTTCAGTGTTCTGTTTTGTTTAAACGTGAAGATTTACAACAAGTAAGATCTTATAAAATTAGGGGAGCTTACCACAAAATTTCATCTCTCGGAAAAGAACAGCGTTCTAAAGGAATTGTATGTGCTAGTGCTGGGAATCATGCACAAGGAGTCGCATTATCATGTAAATTGTTAAAAATTCACGGGGTAATTTATATGCCATCACCTACACCAAAACAAAAAATAAATCAAGTGAAGATGTTTGGTGAAGAATATATCGATGTTGTTCTTATTGGTGATACCTTTGATGATGCGAAATATGTCGCAACTCTAGAGAGTGAAAGGTTACAAAAAACATTCATTCATCCTTTTGATGATGAGAAAATTATTGAAGGGCAAGCAACTGTTGGCTTAGAAATTTTAGAACAGTCTGAACATCCAATTGACTATATTTTTGTACCTGTTGGAGGCGGAGGTCTGTCATCAGGATTATCTTCTTACGTAAAAAAATTATCTCCAGAAACAAAAATAATAGGCGTAGAACCAGAAGGTGCACCATCGATGTCTACATCCATTAAAGCAGATAAAAATATTTTATTGGAGACGATTGATAATTTTGTGGATGGAGCTGCAGTAAAACGAGTTGGAAATTTAAATTTTTCATTGTGTAAAAAACATTTACACGATATGATTACAATTCCAGAGGGTAAAATTTGTCAAACGATTTTAGATTTGTATAATAAAGAAGCTACAGTTGTAGAACCTGCTGGAGCTCTTAGTATCGCAGCATTGGATACTTATAAGGAACAAATCAAAGGTAAAAATGTTGTTTGTATTGTTAGTGGAAGTAACAATGATATTACAAGAACTGCCGAAATTAAAGAGAGAGCCTTATTGTATGAAAACATCAAACATTATTTCATCATTAAGTTTCCTCAAAGAGCTGGAGCTTTAAGAGAATTTGTAGCAGATATATTAGGTCCTGATGATGACATCACTCATTTTGAATATACCAAAAAAACCAATAGAGAGAAGGGTGCTGCTGTTGTTGGTCTAGAATTAAAGTCAGCAGATGACCTTGCACCATTGATTGCAAGAATGAAAAGATTAAACTTTTATGGAGATTATTTAAATGATAAACCTTATCTATTTCAATTTTTAGTATAGAGTTTGTAATTTTGCATCATAACACTTTATTGACATCTTAAAAATAATTTCATTGGAAAATTCTGAAAAATATAAAATCAACAAAACAATTGATCAAAATACCTATCTCGTTGATGGTCAATTGAAATCATGGTCTGGCGAAACAGCTGAAGTTTACTCAACGATTTCATCTACAGAAGAATATGCACCTACTTTACTTGGAACGATTCCACAGTTAGGCGAAAAAGAAGCCATTGCTGCTTTGAATTCTGCAACCAATGCTTTTGATAAAGGAAAAGGTATTTGGCCAACGATGAAAGTTATTGATAGAATTTCGTGTATGGAAAAGTTTGTTGCTCAAATGAAAACTAAGCGCGATGAGGTGGTCAAACTTTTAATGTGGGAAATAGGAAAAACACTATCAGATTCAGAAAAAGAATTTGATCGAACGGTGGATTATATTTACGATACCATAGAAGAATATAAACAAATGGATCGTGATAGTGCAAAGTTTCATAAAAACGCTTCAGTACATGCTCATATTAGGAGAGGTCCGTTAGGAGTTGTTTTGTGTTTGGGCCCTTATAATTACCCACTCAATGAAACTTTTTGTTTATTAATCCCTGCCCTAATTATGGGGAATACGACCATTTTTAAACCTGCTAAATTTGGTGTTTTATTAATTTCTCCATTGCTAGAAGCTTTTCAGAATAGCTTTCCAAAAGGTGTTGTAAATATTGTATATGGAAGAGGAAGAACCCTAGCTACTCCAATTATGAAAACTGGAAAAATTGATGTTTTGGCTTTAATTGGACACAGTTCATCTGCAAAAGCATTGCAAAATCAACACCCTAAAAGTAATCGATTGCGACTGGTTTTGGGATTGGAGGCAAATAACCCTGCAATTGTTCTCCCTGATGCAGATCTTGACGTTACGATTGAAGAATGCATCGCGGGTTCACTATCATTTAATGGGCAACGATGCACAGCCTTAAAGGTTTTGTATGTGCATGAGGATATTATTGAAGAATTTAATCAACGATTTTCTGCGAGAGTGGATCAGTTAAAATTTGGAAATCCATGGGAATCGGGAGTTAAACTTACTCCATTACCAGAACCGAACAAACCGGCATACATCCAAGAGTTAATTGATGATGCCATTAATAATGGAGCTTCCGTCATCAATTCTAAAGGGGGACAAGTTTCAGACAATTACATTTATCCTGCAGTACTATATCCTGTAAACAAAGAGATGAGAGTATTTCATGAGGAACAATTTGGACCTGTTATTCCGATAGTTTCTTTTAGAGATATTGACCAACCTTTGAATGATGTTGCAGATTCTAATTATGGACAACAAGTGAGTTTATTTGGAAAAAATGTTGAAAAACTATCTCCTTTGATTGACAGCTTGGTAAATCTTGTCTGTAGAGTAAATTTAAATAGTTCTTGTCAACGAGGACCCGATGTGTATCCTTTTACTGGAAGAAAAGATTCAGCTGTAAGCACTTTAAGTGTGAGAGACGCATTAAGATCTTTTTCAATAAGAACCTTTGTTGCATCAAAAGACAATGCATACAACAATGCTATTTTAAAAGAATTATTGGATAAGAAAACGTCTAACTTTATAAGTACAGATTACATTTTATAGGATTCTAAAGTCAGAGTTTAGGGCTACTGTAATCTATTTTTAGATGATGGTCGATTGTCCTAGATAGATATTTTTAAAATTTACATTCGTGTCATTTGGATTGAAGATAAAATCTTCAATAAAATCTCCAACTTTTGAAGTGGTTACCATATCAGTCTTTGAATTGAGATCTGGAGTTGTAATTTCTAATTTTAAGGATTTGTCAACTGCTTTTCTTACCAAATTAGCTTCTTCGAATAATTCAAAATGATCTAATAACATAGCGGCAGATAAAATGGACGCAATTGGATTTGCAATGCCCTTTCCTGTGGCCTGTGGATATGAGCCATGGATAGGTTCAAACAGCGCATATTTATCTCCTACAGATGCTGAAGCTAATAAGCCGATAGAACCACCGATGACACTAGCTTCATCACTAATGATATCTCCAAACATGTTCTCAGTGAGAATGACATCAAATTGTTTAGGGTTTAAAATCATTTGCATTGCGGCATTGTCTACAAATAAAAAGTCTAAAGTAACATCAGAATATTCTTTGGAGATTTCTGTTACTACTTTTCTCCATAAACGAGAACTTTCTAAAACATTTGCTTTGTCTACTAGAGTTACTTTTTTATCTCTGTTTTGTGCAGCTTTGAAAGCTAGATGGGCAATTCTTTCGATTTCATATCGATTGTATTTACACAAGTCTGAAGCCATATTTCCATCATCACTGAGTTGTTTTTCTCCAAAGTAAATCCCACCTGTTAACTCTCTATATATACTAATATCTGTACCGGAAATAATTTCTTTTTTTAATGGTGATTTGTCAACAAGTGTATCATAAGCTTTCACCGGTCTTATGTTTGCGAATAATCCTAATGATTTTCTAAGTTTTAATAAGCCCTGCTCAGGTCTAACTTTAGCTGATGGATCGTTGTCAAATTTTGGATGACCAATTGATCCAAATAAAATTGCATCCGATGACATGCAAATCTCTAATGTTTTTTCTGGCAATGGATCTCCAGTTTTATCAATCGCAATAGCACCAACATCCGCTTCCTTAAAAATGAATGTATGATCAAATTCAACTGCAATAGCTTTTAAAATTTTCTCAGCTTGATCTGTTACTTCAGGACCTATACCGTCACCTGGTAATACGGCTATATTTAATTTCATTTGTTATAATTAATTCTGATAATTCAATGTCTAATTTAACTTATATTTTTTGAGTTTCATAAGCTTTTATGAGATCTTTTTTACTCACTAGATAATCGATATCGTCATACCCATTGATGAGACATGTTTTTTTGTATGGATCAATTTCAAAATTTTCGAAAAGATTCTTGTCCGGAATTGAAATATGTTGGTTTTCTAAATCAACTTCAATTTCAGTCATGGGATTATCTTGTACAGTTTTCATTAAAATTTTCAAGAACTTCTCTGAAACCTGTAAAGGTAACAACCCATTATTCAATGCGTTTCCTTTAAAAATATCTGCAAAAAAACTTGAAACAATTACCTTAAACCCATAACCAACTAGAGCCCAAGCGGCATGTTCTCTACTTGATCCGCATCCAAAATTATCTCCAGCAATCAAGACATTTCCTTCGTAAAGATGATTGTTTAATACAAAATTAGGATTGACTTCTCCTTTTTTATTGTACCTCCAATCTCTAAAAACATGATCACCAAATCCTTTTTTATCAGTTGCTTTTAAAAATCTAGCAGGAATAATTTGATCAGTATCAATATTTTCGATATTCAAAGGGATTGCTCTAGAAATGATCTTTTTGAATTTATCCATCGAGGTAAGTTTAGTTTGATAGGTTACTTATGTCTATAATTTTTCCTTCTACAGCCGTTACTGCTGCCATTAAAGGACTTGCTAAAATTGTCCGAGCTCCTTGTCCTTGTCTTCCTTCAAAGTTTCTATTGGAAGTAGAAACACAATATTCACCCTTAGGTATTTTATCATCATTCATCGCAAGACATGCAGAACAACCAGGTTGTCTTAGTTGAAATCCAGCTTTGTTAAAAATATCTTTCAAACCTTCATCAATGATCTGTTTTTCTACTTGTTTACTTCCGGGAACTAACCATGCTGTTACATGAGATGCTTTTTGTTTCCCCTTGATGTATCGAGCTGCGATTCTAAAGTCTTCGATTCTAGAATTGGTACAGCTTCCAATAAATACATAGTTGATAGGTTTGTTTATTAAAGAAGTGCCTTTTTCGAATCCCATATAATCCAATGATTTTTTAAATGAGGGACTTTCTTCCACAGGAATGGTTTCGTGAACTTTCATTCCCATACCAGGATTGGTTCCATAAGTTACCATAGGAGCGATGTCTTGTGCATCAAAAACATATTCTTTGTCAAACACAGCATCCTCATCCGATGGCAAAGTTTTCCAATAGGCTAATTTTTTTTCAAAATCTTCTCCTTGAGGAGCATATTTTCTACCTTTAATGTATTCAAATGTAGTCTGATCAGGAGCAATCATTCCTCCACGAGCTCCCATTTCAATACTCATATTACAGACTGTCATTCTTCCTTCCATGCTCATGTTTTCAAAAACATCACCAGCATACTCACAAAAATATCCTGTACCCGAATTAGTACCTAGTTTGGAGATAATGTAAAGAATTACATCTTTTGGAAGAACATTTTTTTTGAGTTTTCCATTCACTGTAACTCTTAAGCTTTTTGGTTTTTTCAATAACAAACATTGGCTAGCAAATACTTGTGCTACTTGACTGGTCCCAATTCCAAATGCAATAGCTCCAAAAGCACCGTGAGTGGAGGTATGGCTGTCTCCGCACACCATGGTCATACCAGGTTGTGTAATCCCTAATTCAGGTGCCATTACATGAACAATTCCATTGTATTGGTGACCCAATTCATATAAAGTAATATGATTGTCAGCACAATTCTTAGAGAGTTGTTCTAGTTGATTTCTAGACAGTGGGTCTTCGATGGGTAAATGTTGATTAAGGGTAGGAGTATTGTGATCTGCTGTAGCAACGATTTGATCTGGCCTAAAGATAGGAATGGATCGTTCTTTTAATTCGTTAAATGCTTGTGGGCTAGTTACTTCGTGAATAAGGTGCTTGTCTATGTACAAAATCTGTGGACCATTTTCAATAGTTTCTACAACATGTTGATCCCAGATTTTATCAAAAAGAGTTTTTCCCATTATACAGATGTGTTTTTTATTGAGATTTCACTAGATTTAATAATCTGATGAATATCTTCATCATTGACTTCTTTTTTTTGATCAGCAAAATTTAAGAAATTTTTATAAACAATATCCAATTGCAGTTTTGTTAGTTCATATCCAACATTTTTTGCTCTGTAAGCAAGAGCAGCTCTTCCACTTCTTGCTGTTAATACAATTGCAGATTCTGTCACACCTACGTCTTTAGGATCTATAATTTCGTATGTTTCACGGTTTTTGATCACTCCATCTTGATGAATCCCAGAGCTATGAGCAAATGCATTGGCTCCAACAATTGCCTTATTAGGTTGTGTATAAACTCCCATACTATCACTCACAAGTTGACTTAAGCCATATAAGTGTTGTGTATTGATGTTTGTATCTAAATTTAAATATGAATGTTGTTTTAAAATCATGACCACTTCTTCTAATGCTGTATTACCAGCTCTTTCTCCGATTCCATTAATGGTACATTCTATTTGTCGAGCACCATTGATGATCCCTTCAATGGAATTAGCTGTTGCCAATCCAAGGTCATTGTGACAATGACAAGAAATAATAGCTTTTTCAATGCCTTTTACATTTTCCATTAAATATTTGATCTTAGCACCGTATTCGCTTGGTAAACAATATCCAGTAGTATCAGGTATATTTAAAACCGTTGCACCTGCTTTGATTGCTTGTTCACAAACTCTAGCTAAAAATTCGTTTTCTGTTCTTCCAGCATCTTCAGCATAAAATTCTACATCTTCAACAAACGATTTGGCATATTTTACTGCTTCGAAAGCTCTGGTTAAAATATCCTTTTTGTTGGAGTTGAATTTGTACTTGATATGAGATTCTGAAGTTCCAATACCAGTGTGGATTCTAGGTTTTTTGGCATATTTTAGAGCTTCTGCAGCCACTTCAATATCTTTTTTTACTGCTCTAGTTAGACCACAAACTGTTGCGTTTTTTACAATTTTAGAAATGGATTCAACAGATTTAAAATCACCAGGACTTGAGACTGGAAAACCAGCTTCGATAACATCGACACCTAAGTTGTCAAGTTGTTCTGCAATAATTAATTTTTGTTTCGTATCTAGCTTACAACCAGGAACTTGCTCACCATCTCTTAGCGTAGTATCAAATATTTGAATATTTGTTTTTGACATTTAAGAAAAATATATTTTTGTATTGTTTTACGAATTTATATTTTGGATTGTTCTTAGTTTAGTTTTATTTTTATAATATTACGATGTTCAACGAGAAAAAAAATGTTTAAATAATTAATAATCAGCTTTTTATATATTTGTTTTCAATATGACTAAATCACAAAAAGATAACTTATTTCAATTGGTGAAGTCACTCTCAAAATCAGAGAAAAGACAATTTAAATTATACGTTGGAAGATTGGGTGTCAATGCTGATTCTAAATTTTTAAATTTATTCAATTTGTTGGAAAAATCTTCTCAATATGATGAAGCCGTCATTTTAAAAAATGGAGGTATTAAAAAACAACAATTAGCCAACGTAAAAGCTCACTTATATAAACAGATTTTAATTAGTTTAAAATTAAGTCCTTCCCATCAAAATGCTCGCTCTCAGATAAGAGAACAATTGGATTTTGCTTCCATTTTATATCACAAAGGATTGTACAAACAAAGTCTCAAAATTTTAGATAAAGCAAAAGAATTTGCAATCAACAATGAGGAAAAAAATCTTGCATACGAAGTAGTAGAATTAGAAAAGGTCATCGAATCTCAATACATTACAAGAAGTATCAATACCAGAGCTAATGAGCTTACAATTCAGGCAAAAGAATTAAGTGCTTTGAATGTTATATCCAGTAAGTTATCTAATTTGTCACTACAATTGTATAGCATCATATTAAGATCTGGATATGTTAAAAATGAAGAAGAAAATAAACAGATAAAAGAATATTTTTATAAGAGATTGCCAAAATTTGATATGAAAACAATAGGTTTTCGAGAAAAATTATGGCTTTACAAAGCGCATTTGTGGTATAGTTTTTTAACTCAGGATTTTTTAAATTGTTATAAATACGCCTCCAAATGGGTAGAACTTTTTTACGAATACCCGTTGATGATCAATTCACATCCTGTTTTTTTCTTGAAAGGGAATAACTACCTCTTGGAATCACTTTTTTTTATCAGAAGGAAAGATAGATTTAAAACTACCCTAGATGGTTTTAAAAAAATTATCGAAAGTGATACCTTTCCAAAAGATAATAATATAGAGGCTCTTCAATTTTTATATGTAAACCTTCATAATATAAATTTATATTTTACAAACGGAAATTTTGAAAAGGGGTTAACAATCATACCTCACATTGATTCACAATTAACTCTTTTCAAAAATAGAATTGATGAACATCATGTGCTAACCTTCTATTACAAATTTGCCTGTATGTATTTTGGATCGGGAAAAAATGATGAATGTATTTTTTATTTAGACAAAATCATATCCAATAAATCATTGTCAATGAGACAAGATTTATTATGTTTTTCAAGGATTTTAAACTTGTTTGCTCATTATGAAGCAGGTTACGACTATCACATTGAAGCATTATTAAAAAGTACCTATAAATTTTTATTGAAAATGAATGATTTACATGAAGTACAAAAGGAAATGATAAAATTCATAAAAAACTTACAACATATTTATCCTCAAGATATTAAGAAAGCCTTCGTAGAATTACATTCAAAATTAAAAATTTATGAAAATGATGTTTATGAAGGCAGAGCATTTTTGTATTTAGATATTATTTCTTGGCTAGAAAGTAATATTGAAAATAAACCTATTGGAGAAATCATTAAAAATAAATATTCTGCAAATATTGATCGTTAATTTTATGACATTCGTAAAAATTATAGGGTACTTCAAAAAAAGTTTTGTCAACTAAATATTCAATAATACTTTTGCTTTATGATTTCAATTAAAGAAAATTCATTCTCATCACAAGTAAGTAGTTTTATCAACTATATTTACACCATTCTTTCTATTAACATTACCCTTTAAGGGTTAATTTTTTCACATATAAATGCAGGTCAGATTTTCGAAATAAGTTCGAAAACAAATAGTAATAAATAATTATTAAAAAATGAAAGTTTTAAAGTTTGGCGGTTCTTCAGTAGCCAATTCTCAAAATATAAATAAAGTTTTAGACATTGTCTCTAAAACCTCAGAAAATCAACGAGTGGCAGTGGTGGTATCTGCATTTGGTAAAACAACTGATGCTTTGATTAAAGGGGCCAATTTAGCAGCTCAAAAAAACGAAGATTATTTAAAAATACTTAATGACTTGGAAACACATCATTATGATGTGATTCATGAACTCATTCCATTGAAAAATCAAAGTGCAATTATCAGTCATTCAAAACAGCTATTCAATCAGCTAGAAACTATTTACAAGGGATGTTTTTTACTTCAAGAAATAACTCCCAAAACATTGGCAAAAATTTCAAGTTTCGGAGAATTGTTATCCTCATATATCATTGCGAATGCTGCCAAAGAGAGATTTGATACCGTATATAAGGATACAAGAGAGCTAATAATTGCATCAGACACTTATAACAACGCTTTGGTGGATTTTGAAAAGACAAATAAGAATTGTCAAGAATATTTTGATACCCATCATCAACAGGTCACTGTTTTACCTGGATTTGTGGCTAGAACTGTTGATGGTAAAACAACGACGCTCGGTAGAGGAGGTTCTGATTACTCGGCAGCGATAATTTCTGCAGCCATTTCCTCCAGTGAGTTACAAATTTGGACTGATGTTAGCGGAATGTATACCGCTAATCCTAAGATTGTAAAACAGGCTTCTGAAATTCCTCACATTTCTTACCAAGAAGCCATGGAATTGTCTCATTTTGGAGCTAAAGTTATTTATCCTCCAACCATACAGCCTGTTTTACAAAAACAAATTCCAATTCTTATAAAAAATACATTTCAACCACAAGATGAAGGTACTTTAATTACAAAAGAATCTAGTGAAAAGAAACCAGTTAAAGGGATTAGCCACATTGAAAATATAACCTTGGTTACTTTAGAAGGAATTGGTATGGTAGGAATTCCTGGTTTCTCTAAAAGATTATTTGAGGTACTTTATTTACACAATATCAATATTATTTTAATTACTCAAGCTTCATCAGAATTATCAATTTGTATTGCCATTTCTGATGATGATGCATCAAAAGCACAAAAAATTATAGATGAAGTTTTTGAATACGAAATTCAACGTCACAAAGTAAAGCCTGTTAAAATTGAACAAAACCTATGTATCATTGCTTTGGTGGGTGATAATATGAAAAATCATCAAGGGTTAAGTGGAAATATGTTTAGTTCCCTAGGGAAAAATAACGTAAACATACGTGCAATTGCTCAAGGAGCTTCTGAAAAAAATATTTCTGCTGTAATTGATAAAAATGATGCAAAAAAAGCATTGAATATTTTACATGAGTGTTTTTTTGAAGAAAAAATTAAACAGTTGAATCTTTTTGTTACTGGTGTTGGAAACGTAGGAAAAAAATTCTTATCACAAATCCATCAACAGAACAACTATTTAAAAGAGAATTTAAAGCTTAAAATTAGAGTTGTTGGTATTTCCAATTCTAGAACCATGATTTTTGATGATAATGGGATAGACTTAAACAATTGGGAAAATCTTTTGAAAAACGGGGAAAAGTCTAGTTTAGAAAGTTTTTTCACAGCGGTAAAAAACTACAATCTTAGAAATAGTATATTTATTGATAATACTGCAAATAAAGAAGTATCTGAAATGTATGAACAATACCTTCTTGAAAACATTGGTGTTGTTACCTGTAACAAGATTGCTTGTGCATCCAGCTTAAATAATTATAAAATTTTAAAGGATGTATCAAGAAAATCAAATGCTTCATTCTTATACGAAACGAATGTTGGTGCAGGGTTACCGATTATAGATACCTTGAAAAATTTAATTGCCTCTGGAGATAGAATTCACAAAATTCAAGCAGTACTTTCTGGAAGTTTGAATTTTGTATTTAACAATTTCAATTCAGAGACTACTTTTCAAGAAATTGTTTCAAAAGCAGTGTCGGAAGGATATACCGAACCTGATCCAAAGATTGATTTAAGTGGAGTGGATGTTGCAAGAAAAATTTTAATTTTAGCTAGAGAAAGTGGTTTTGATTTAGAATTGGATGATGTTAAAAATCAATCATTTTTACCTCAAGAATGCTTGGACACTTCAACAAATCAAGAATTTTTTGATGCCTTGTTGAAGTATGAAGTTGATTTTCAGAAAATTTTATCAAAAGCAACTGATGATCATTGTCGATTGAAATATGTAGCCGAGTTTGAAAATGGGAAAGCCAATGTTGGTTTACAACACATAGCTTTAGATCATCCTTTTTACAATTTAGAAGGAAGTGATAATATTGTTTTATTTTACACGGATAGATATCCAGTTCAGCCACTCATTATTAAAGGTGCAGGTGCAGGTGCAGCGGTTACGGCCTCTGGAATATTTGCTGATGTGATTCGTACACTAAATTCATAAGATTTCATTAATTTTGAAATTATAATTTATGAAAGAGATAAAAGTTTTTACTCCAGCAACCATCGCCAATATCTCGTGTGGCTTTGATATTTTAGGACTTTGTTTAGACACTGTTGGCGATGAAATGATTGTCAGAAAAGTGGCAACTAAAGGTGTCAAAATTACCAATATTACAGGTCAGAATCTACCATATGAACTCAATAAAAATGTAGCAGGTGTATCAGCGTTGGCTTTTTTAGAACATATTGACGAAAAAGTTGGATTTGAAATTGAAATTCACAAAAAAATTAAACCAGGAAGTGGAATAGGGAGTAGCGCGGCTAGTTCTGCAGGAGTCGTCTATGCCATGAATGAATTGTTGGGCAACCCTTTTTCAAGCTCGGAATTGATTTCTTTTGCCATGCAGGGAGAAAAATTAGCAAGTGGTTCTGCTCATGCCGATAATGTAGCTCCCGCTTTACTAGGTGGTTTTACATTAATTAGAAGTTACGAACCTTTGGATGTTCTAAAAATCAATGCTCCTAATGATTTATTTGCTGCTGTTATCCATCCTCAAATAGAACTCAAAACATCGGATGCTCGATCTGTTTTAAAAGAACAGGTACCTTTGAAAAACATGGTAAAGCAAATGGGAAATTTAGGTGGTTTGATAAGCGGTTTGTATACCTCTGATTATCAGTTAATTAGTAGGTCTTTACATGATGAAATTATTGAGCCAAACCGTTCGATTTTAATACCCAAATTTGAACAAGTAAAGAAGACAGCGCTTACAAACGGTGCTTTAGGTGCTGGAATTTCTGGTTCTGGTCCTTCTATTTTTGCTTTATGCAAAGGAGAAGAATCGGCCCAAAAAGTGAGTAAAGCAATGGCAGAGGTTTATCATAAAACACCGATAGATTTCGAAATTCACGTTTCTAAAATCAATCAAAAAGGAATAAAAATTATTCAATAAACAATGAAGTATTACAGTTTAAATCATTCTTCAAATAAAGCCTCATTTAAAGAGGCTGTTATCAATGGAATTGCTTCTGACAAAGGATTGTATTTTCCACAAGAGGTGACTCCATTATCTAAAGAGTTTATTCAAAACATCTCAGAATATTCTAATGAGGAAATTGCTTTTGAAGTGATCAAACAGTTTGTTGGTGATGAAATTCCGGAATCACATCTAAAAGAGATCATCAATAAAACTATTTCATTTGATTTTCCTGTAGTTAAAATAGATGAAAATTTAGGTTCATTAGAATTATTTCATGGTCCTACAATGGCATTCAAAGACGTTGGAGCTTCATTTATGTCCCAATGTTTATCCTATTTCAATCAAGGTAATGAAGAACAGATCACTGTATTGGTTGCTACTTCTGGTGATACTGGTGGTGCTGTTGCCAATGGATTTTTAAAAGCAAGCGGAGTTAATGTTGTGATTCTTTATCCAAGTGGTAAAGTGAGTGAAATTCAGGAGAAGCAATTGACAACTTTGGGTCACAATATTACTGCACTTGAGGTAGACGGTGTTTTTGATGACTGTCAAGACATGGTAAAATCTGCTTTTTTAGATTCAGAAATTCAAAGAAAACTAACCTCTGCAAACTCCATCAACGTAGCTCGATGGCTTCCACAGATGTTTTATTTTTTCTTTGCTTATAAGCAAGTTTATAAAGACTTTAAAGAGGTAGTTATCTCTGTTCCAAGTGGTAATTTTGGAAATATTTGTGCTGGTCTTATGGCCCAAAAAATTGGTTTACCCATAAAACATTTCATAGCATCTACAAATATCAATGATACGGTACCTCAGTTTTTAGCAACAGGTTCCTATCAACCAAAACCATCTAAACCAACTATTTCCAATGCGATGGATGTTGGAAATCCAAGTAATTTTATTAGAATTCAAGAGTTGTTTGACAATGACATTAACTCATTGAAAAAAACTTTTTCATCCTATAGTTTTACTGACAATGCAACTAAAGATATTATGAAAAAAATTCATTCTGATTTATATTATGTTGCTGATCCTCACGGTGCTACGGGATTTTTAGGTTTGCAAGAATATGGTCTTGATAAAAATGAAATGGGGATATTTTTTGAGACTGCACATCCCGTTAAATTTTTAGATACTGTGGAAGATACGTTGAAAATTAAATTGGAAATTCCACCTCAAATTGAGAAAGTATTGGGTGAGAAGAAAACATCAATTAAAATTTCAAATTATAAGGAACTGAAAGATTTTTTAAATCACTAATTCTAAATTTTATATTGTTAGAATTGTTTCTTTTTAAGTGGTTATTTTCCGATACAGAAATTGGAAAATATATGACCTAAAATATCTTTGTCCACATCATATTCACCTGTAATATTTCCTAAATGGCGAAGACATTCTCTGATGTCTATAGCAAACAGATCAGAAGAAATATTAAGATCGATTCCCTTTTGAACTGAGATGATGGAATTTAAAGCATTGTTGAGGGCTTCAAAATGTCTTGAATTCGTGACAATAACTTCGTTATTACTTAATGCTCCCATATTGACTAGAGATGTCAACTCCTCAAGTAAGAGATCAATACCATTTTTTTGTTTTGCAGAAAGAGAAAGAATTTCGTGTGTATTCGTAGAAATTTTTTCTTTTTGTGATTTGGTTAGTAAATCAATCTTGTTGGCAATGGTTATCACTCTTTTGTTAGGAAAACGCTCTTTGATGGTTTTTATTTGTGAATCAAATTGATCTGTATTTTCAAATAATTTAGTTGCATCAATTAAGTTAATGATCAGTTGAGCATGTTCGGCTTTTTCATAGGTTTTTTTTATCCCTATGTTTTCTACAATATTGTCTGTTTCTCTAATACCAGCAGTATCTATAAATCGAAAAGCAACACCATTGATGATCAGTTCATCTTCAATGGCATCCCTGGTGGTTCCTGCTATGTCCGATACAATCGCCTTTTCTTCATTCAATAACGAATTCAGTAAAGTTGATTTTCCAACATTTGGCTCGCCAATGATAGCAATTGGAATTCCATTTTTCATTGCATTTCCAAAAGCAAAACTATCAATCAATCTTTTCAATACTTGAGAAATGATATTGACTAGTTTTTTAAATTTTGCTCGATCGGCAAACTCAACATCCTCTCCTGAAAAATCCAATTCTAGTTCGATCAATGCAGCAAAATCTAAAAGTTGACCTCTCAATTCTTTGAGTTCATTTGTAATCCCACCTCTCATTTGCTGAATAGCCATTTGATGTGATGCAGAAGAGTTTGAAGCTATAAGATCAGCTACTGCCTCTGCTTGCGATAAATCCATTTTCCCGTTTAAAAAAGCCCTCATGGTAAATTCTCCATTGTCCGCCATTCGACAACCATTTTTGAGAAATTGTTGAATGATTTCTTGCTGAATATAACTTGAACCATGACAGGATATTTCAGCAACATTCTCACCAGTGTAAGATCGTGGATTTTTAAAAATAGATACTAAAACTTGATCAATAATTTGATGATCAAAAATCAGATGACCCAAGTGAATGGTATGTGAGGGTTGGTTTTTTAATTCTTTTTTACTGACAGAAACAAAATACTTAGAGACTATTTCTATGGCATCTGGTCCAGAAATCCTAATTATTGAAATAGCTCCCACACCAGAAGGAGTTGCTAGAGCGATGATGGAATCATTTTGAGTCATGATGCAAATATACAATCTTCATAAATTATTTTTAATTCACAACAGGATGTATCTTTTTGTCTAAGGTTCTGAGAGATTTATAATGGTATAAGATTTTATTCTTTAAAAGGTTTGAATAGAAGTAATAAGCCTATCCATGAATTTTAGCTTTATTCCCTCTATTTTTCATCATTTCAGCTTCAAAGGCTAATAGTTTTTTCCATTTTTCATCTACGATTTCTCGGTCCATGTATTTTCTAGCATATCCTAAAAATAAAGTGTAGTGGTTGGCCTCTGAAATCATTAAATCTTTGTAAAATTTTGATAGCTCTTGGTCTTCCATATTTTCAGAAAAAACTTTAAATCTTTCACAACTTCTAGCTTCAATTAACGCAGCGACAAGCAATCTATTAATAAGTGCTGTAGGTCTGTCTTTAGTTTTTGGAAAAAATCCTTGCAAAGATTTAGCATAGTCATTATGTTGTTCTCTACCAAGAACAAATCCTCTTTTTACCATCAATTGATGTACCATTCTAAAATGTTCCAATTCTTCAATGGCAATATCACTCATGTCTTTCACTAGTTCTGTTTCTTCTGAATAATTAATGATGATAGAAATCGCATTTGCTGCAGCCTTTTGTTCGGCAAATGCATGATCAGTTAGAATTTGTTGTAAGTTATCTTTAGCAATTTCTACCCAAGAAGTAGTTGTTTCAAATTGAAGTCCTAGCATGTTAATTTTATTTATGTTTATTGAAAATTAAAAACAGTCATTATTTGCATCTATGACAAGGTGAAATAGACCTTGTTTTTTCACAGAACAAAATTAACTCATTTTAAAAAATGCTCGAATAAATTTAGTAATTTTATTCACGAAACACATGTCTAGACATTATGTTAGAATTAGCAGGAATCATTATTTTAGGAATATTTGCACAATGGTTTGCTTGGAGATTAAAAATTCCAGCAATACTTCCTTTAATTCTGATAGGACTTTTTGTGGGCCCTTTTGCAGCAGAATTTTTAACTGATGACAAGACAAAATATATAGAGCCTATTTGGAATGGTACCTATGGGCTTTTTCCAGGAGAAGGTCTCTACTATTTTGTTTCTTTGGCTATTAGCATTATATTATTTGAAGGTGGTCTTACATTGAAAAGAGATGAAATTAAAAATGTTGGACCCGTAATCACTAAACTGATTACTTTAGGTTCTGCTGTTACCTTTTTTGGCGCCGGTGTATTGGCACACTTCATTTTTGATCTAGGATGGGAATTGTCATTTCTATTTTCGGGTTTAATTATTGTAACTGGACCCACGGTAATTACCCCAATTCTAAGAAACATTCCTTTAAAAAAAGACATTTCCGCAGTTTTAAAATGGGAAGGGATTTTAATTGATCCCATTGGTGCTCTAGTAGCGGTATTGGTATTTGAATTTATTAGTGTGGGTGGAGGTAGTGGTTTTACAAAAACAGCTCTCATTGAATTTGGAAAAATTTTACTTCTTGGAACTTCCTTTGGATTGGTGTTTGCTCACGCATTGACTTTAGTAATTAATAGAAAGTGGATACCTCATTACTTACTGAATGTGGTTTCATTGTCTGCTGTGTTACTTGTTTTTGTCATCTCTGAGATGTTTGCTCATGAATCTGGTTTATTAGCTGTAGTAGTAATGGGAATGGTACTAGGAAATGGGAAATTAAAAAATCTGAATGAACTATTGTATTTCAAAGAATCGTTAAGTGTTTTATTGATTTCTATTTTATTTATTCTATTGGCAGCAAATATTAATATGGAGGATTTAATGCTTTTGTATAACTGGAAAACACCCGTTCTGTTTCTAATTGTCGTTTTTGTAATTAGACCATTGGCAGTTTTTTTGAGTACTTACAAATCAAACTTAAACTTCAATGAAAAATTGTTTATCAGTTGGGTAGGGCCTAGAGGTATTGTAGCAGCTGGGATTGCATCTCTTTTTGGAGGGAAACTATTAAAAGAAGGGGTAGAAGGAGCAGAATACATCACTCCCATGGTTTTTATGATTGTTTTAGGGACTGTATTACTAAATGCAACAACCGCTCGTTTATTTGCCAAAACTGTTGGAGTTTTTTTAAAAGATTCTGATGGTATTTTATTCGTAGGAGCTTCAAAATCATCAAGACTCATTGCTAAATATCTTCAAGATTTTGGAAAAAGAGTTGTGTTGATAGATGCTAATAAATTATTTGTTGAGCAATCAAACAATGAGGGGTTGGAAGCTTATGAAGCGAATGTTTATGATGACGATTTAACGAACAATATTGAATTAAATGATGTTGGATATTTAATTGCAATGACAGGGAGTGACGCTGTTAATAATTATGTGCTCAAGAATTTATCAGAAGCTTTTGGAGATCACGGATCTTATAGGTTGGTAAGTTCAGATGAGCTAAAATCAGAAAATTTTGTCAACAAAGATGAATTTTTGACACCTTCTGATGATTTTATCAATTTTAGTGAAACTGTACGAGATTTTCCAACCATTCATGAAATGAAACTCAAATCAGATAGTGAATTTAATACCTCTCTTGAAAAAATTCAGAATCAACTACAAAGTATTCCATTATTTATAAAAACCAATGATAAAAACATTTATCTATTACCAGAGATTGAGTCTAAAAATATTTCTACAAAAAATTCGACTCTAGTGTATATGGGTAACAAAATTTAAATTTATAATTCCAATTGAAAAGTGTCTTTCAATTGCTTTAGCATTGGGTTTTTTTCGAGTAACTTATTGTATTTTTCTAATGGAGTGTAGGCAAACTTTTTTTCTTCTTTTTCATTGACAATAATCTTTAACTGAATGCTATAGTTGTTAAGATTTTCTCGAATGTATTTTAGAATTTTAACTTTTTCTTGTTTTAGCTGATCTTTCATCAAATTGTTTGAAAGAGTGAATTCTATTTCATTGTTTTCTTTTATGGATGGTAGGTTAGTGGCAAGAATCGAGGCAATGCTCTTTTGACCTTTTTTTAGCAGAAGTTTTTGATAATTTGACCAAGTTTCAATCAATTCCTTTTCGGTAAAAGAGTCTTTTGGATGGTTGTCATAATTTACTTCAGTGTTGTGTTTAATTTCTACCTTTTTTTCGTAAACACTTTTTAATGAGAGAGAACTTTTTCTCTTTTCAATATTTTTTAATACTGGTGGTTTTGGTTTCTCAGTTGGTTTTTTATCAGGTTGTATTTCAATATCAACAGAGATTTCTTTCTCAATTCTTGGAATTTGTTTTTTCTCCTTAATTGGAGGAGATACTGAAGTAAAAAATGTTGTAGGAATTATGTAGTTACTTGCTTTTTTTTTTTCGCCATCAAAAGTAATTGAGGCTATTTGCATAAGCGTTAGTTCTACCAATAACCTTTTATTTTTACTCATCTTATAGTTGAGATCACACTGATTGGCTTTTTCAATCGATTGAATTAGAAAAGAAACAGTAGCTTTAGAGGATTGTTCGATGTATTTCTTTTTTGCATTGTCACCAACTTCCAACAAATCAACAGTGATTTTATCTTTAACGACCAGTAAATCTCTAAAATGAGATGCCAAACCATTGATAAAATGATGCCCTTCAAACCCTTTTGCTAAGATTGAATTAAAGTTTTTCAGGACTTCAGGAATATTGTTTTGAATCAACAAATCTGTCATTTCAAAATAACTATCATAGTCTAGTACATTGAGATTTTGAGTAACAGCTTCTCGGGTTAAATTTTTACCTGAAAAACTAATCACTCTATCAAAAATTGAAAGCGCATCTCTCATTGCACCGTCCGCTTTTTGAGCGATGATATGTAGTGCATCATCTTCTGCAGTAATTCCTTCTTTTTCAGCTATTTTTTTTAAATAATTTTTTGCATCAATTACCGTAATTCGTTTGAAATCAAAAATCTGACAACGCGATAAAATAGTTGGAATGATTTTGTGTTTTTCAGTGGTAGCTAAAATGAATATAGCATGAGCAGGTGGCTCCTCTAGTGTCTTAAGAAACGCATTAAAGGCAGCTTGAGACAACATATGAACTTCATCAATGATATAAACTTTGTATTTCCCTGTTTGAGGTGGGATTCTAACTTGTTCTGTTAAATTTCTGATATCATCTACAGAATTGTTGGATGCTGCATCAAGTTCAAAGATGTTAAAAGCAAAATCTTCATGATCTAAAGTGGTGTCCTCTTGATTTATTTTCTTGGCAAGAATTCTAGCACAAGAAGTTTTACCGACACCTCTGGGACCTGTAAATAACAAAGCTTGAGCTAAATGATTGTTTTTTATAGAATTTTGCAAGCTATTAGTGATGGTTTTTTGACCAACCACATCCTCAAAATTATGAGGTCTGTATTTACGTGCAGAAACTATAAAATGCTCCATTATATATACTTATCTTTGTATAACAAATGTAAGTATCTAGCGGTGTATTTACAATACGGTTTCTTAACAAAATTATAAAGTTGTAAACAAATTATAAGAAATCATTAATTTGAAGTAGAACAATTAAATCAGATGAAAATGAAATTTAATTTTAATCATAAAATACTTGCATTCTTTGTTTTTTTTGTCATTGTTTCTTTCAGTTTTTCTAAAGCTATAAAGACTGATAATGATGTCAAAGATCGCATGAATGAAAAAGACAAAATAGCTTATTTTGCTAGTGGATGTTTTTGGTGTGTTGAAGCAATATTTGAAAGTGTAGAGGGGGTTAGTGAAGCAGTTTCAGGTTATGCAGGGGGACACACTAAAAATCCAACCTACCAATCCATAGGTTCAGGTAGAACAGGACATGCCGAAGCTGTAGCGGTATATTACAACCCTAATATTGTAAGTTTTAAAACATTGGTAGATGTTTTTTTTGGTTCTCATGATCCTACAACCAAAAACGGCCAGCACCCAGATTATGGGAGTCAATATAGATCCATTGCCTTTTATTCTAATGAACAAGAAAAGAGAATTATTGAGTTGGCAATCAATAATTTAAATAAAGAGATTTATAATAATAACATTGTAACTGAAGTTTTAAAACATACTATTTTTTACAGAGCAGAGGATTATCATCAAAATTATGAGAAGAGAAATCCATACGATCGTTATGTGAGAAATGTTTCTATTCCAAGGCTCAATCGTTTCAAAAAAAAGTTTCCAAAAATCTTAAAGAAAAAACATTCAAATCAATAATAAAAAAACACTGCTTAAAGCAGTGTTTTTTTATTAACTGTAAATTTTATCATACAAATCTTTATACTTTTCTTTGATGATGTTTCTTTTCATTTTCATCGTAGGAGTAAGGTGCCCTCCATCAATAGACCATTCTTCAGGTGTAAGTTCGAATCTTTTGATTTGTTCCCATTTCCCGAAGTTTTTGTTGTACTGATCTATATCCATCTGAATCCTATCGATGACGGTCTTAGAGGAGGCGATTTCTTGGCAAGATGTTCCTATATCATGGTTTTTTCTCTCAATCCAATCTCTAATAAATACAAAGTTTGGTTGTATCAATGCTGCTGGCATTTTTTGTCCTTCACCAATCACCATGATTTGCTCAATAAAACGAGATTGTTTCATATCTCCTTCTAATAATGGAGGAATTACATATTTACCACCAGAAGTTTTAAACATTTCCTTCGTTCTTCCTGTTATTTTTAAGAAACCATCTTTGCAAATTTCTCCTTTATCTCCTGTATGAAAATATCCATTTTTAATGACCTCAGCCGTTTTTTCTGGATTTTTATAATAGCCTTTCATGACATTAGGTCCTTTGGCTAAAATTTCACCATTTTTTGCAATTTTTACTTCCACATTATCAATAATCTTTCCAACAGTTCCAACTTTAAATCCAAAGTTCTCCTGACTGTTTACTGAAATAACCGGTGAAGTTTCTGTCAATCCATACCCTTCCATAATTGGCATTTCAGCAGCTGCGAAAAAACGTGTCAATCTAGGTTGAAGAGCTGCACTTCCTGAGACCATTAAATCCAGTCTACCACCCAAACTATCTTTAATTTTTGATAGAATTAATTTACGGGCAATTTTTAATTTTTGTTCGTACCACCATCCATTTGCACCATAAGGTTCATATTCCAACGCGATCTGAATGGCCCAATAAAATAGTTTTTGTTTGACTCCAGATAGTTCTTCACCACGACTATAAATTTTATCATAAACTTTTTCGTACAATCTAGGTACTGCCGTCATGATATGAGGTTTAATTTCTTTCAAATTATCACTCATTTTTTCGATAGATTCTGCAAAATAGATTTGAACTCCACAATATTGATATAGATATAGTATCATTCGTTCAAATATGTGGCAAACAGGAAGAAAGCTAAGAGCCATTGATTTGATAGGTTCTAAAGGTACATTTTTAGTACTCTCAAGAATGTTTGAGACAATATTTCCATGCGAGAGCATCACTCCTTTAGGTTTCCCTGTTGTACCTGAGGTGTAAATTATTGTAGCTAAATCTTCACTAGTAACATTGTTTTTTCTTTCTTCAACATCATTCTGATTTTGATCATCTTCTCCAAGTTCTAAAAGCGCATTCCAATTTTTTTCATTAGCAATCTCATCAAAAGTAAAAACATCTATTAGCTTCGTATTTTCTTTAATTTGATTCAATTTTTCAACAATCTCTATATCGGATGCAAAACAATATTTTGCCTCAGAATGCTCTAAAATGTATTGATAATCCTCCTTCGAAATAGTTGGATAAATAGGTACGTTTTGTGCTCCAACCTGAAGGATTCCTATATCGACAATATTCCATTCTGTTCGGTTGGTAGAGGAAATTATGGCAATTTTATCATTAGCATTGACTCCTAGTCGAAGGAGCGCTCTACTAATAATATTTGATTTTTTTATGTATTCTTCATTGGAAGTTGATACCCATTTATCCTCATATTTTGTTACAAATGTATTTTTTAAATTGTATTTTTTTTGGGAATAATAGGGGATATCAAATAATCTAGATATTTTTTTTGCCATAAGATGTATTTGAAAGTAATAATTATATTTTCGTCCAAGTTACAAAAAACACAAATATTTGGCAATATGATATTTTAATTCATGAGATTTTATAAATCATATATTTTATTATATAAATTTTTATGAATTTCTAGGATTACTTTTCTTTTCATTTTTAATGTGGGAGTTAAATGACCTGATTCTGGAGTCCATTCTTCCTGGGTAATTTCAAATTTTTTGATTTGTTCCCATTTTCCAAAGTTTTCGTTACAAGTATCAATCTCTTGTTGAATTCGTTCCCTTACTTTTTTATCTTCATGAATCAAACTCAATTGATACCCTTTTCTTTTTGCCCATTCATTCACATATTCTAGATTTAAATGAATCAATGCAGCTGGCATTTTCTGTCCTTCTCCAATGACCATCACTTGTTCTATGAAACGTGATTTTTTAAGTTCACTTTCCAAGACAGTTGGAGCAATATATTTACCTCCTGAAGTCTTAAAAATTTCTTTTTTTCTATCAGTTATTTTTAAAAATCCCTCCGAATCAATCTCCCCGATATCTCCAGAATGTAGATATCCGTTTTTGATTGTTGCAGCAGTCAAATCCTCCCTTTTATAATAGCCTTGCATCACACAATGTCCTTTGATCAAAATTTCTCCATCTTTTGCAATTTTAACTTCAATCCCTTTTAAGGGTTTTCCAACAGTTCCAATTTTTAAGGATTTGTTCCTTAAATCATTCAATGTTACTCCAGGTGAAGATTCTGTCATTCCATATCCTTCAAATATGGGAATTCCAGCGGCAGTAAACACTCTGATCAATCTTGGTTGAAGTGCAGCACTTCCTGAGAGCATAAATTCTAAATTGTTACCCAAAGCCTCTTTCCACTTTTTAAAAATTAGTTTTCTAGCGATATTCAATTTAAAATGATACCAAGCTCCATTTTTATTGTAGGGTTCATAAGATTCACCCAATTCTAGAGCCCAAAAGAAAAGTTTTCTTTTAAATCCATCTAGTTGGCTTCCTTTGTCTACAATTTTATCAAATATTTTTTCTAACAATCTTGGAACAACAGCAAGCATGCTAGGTTTCACTTCTTTAATATTTTCTCCCAATGCCTCGATACTCTCTGCAAAATAAATACTGAATCCCATCATTTGAGAAAAATAACCTGCAACTCTCTCAAAAACATGACTAACAGGTAAATAGCTAATAATTTTTTTACCAGCTCCATCAATATTTACTCTGTCTGCCGTTGCTTTTATATTTTCAACAACATTTTCGTGAGATAACATCACTCCTTTAGGTGTTCCTGTTGTTCCCGAGGTATATATAATGGTGGCAATATCTTGTGGAAGAACCGCTTTTTTAAGTTCTTCAACTTGTTCCTGAGTTGCCACATCTTTTCCCATTTCTAGGAATGAATTCCAACCATCTTCAGAATCGTTATCAAGTCGAAAAATTCCTTTAAGTTGCGTTTCTTTTTCAACTTTTTTTACTTTTTTGTAGATATCATCACCAGCAATGAAACAATATTTTGAATCTGAATGATTCAAAACATATTGATAGTCTTTTTCAGACAATGTAGCGTAGAGAGGAACATTTTGAGCACCAATTTGTAAAACACCAACATCAATAAAATGCCACTTTGGTTGGTTCAAAGGAACGATGATGGCAATTTTATCATTGGGTTTCACGCCAAGTTTAAGTAATGATCTACTGACTTGGTTTGAAATGTCAATGAATTCTTGGGTTGAATAACTGATCCATTGATTATCTTCTTTATAAACCAATGATTTTTGCTGAGGAAAATTGTTTTTTTGATATTGAATACAATCAAATAAACGTGTTATTTTTTTTGTCATGGAGGTAAAATATATGAGCAATATAAAAAAAATAGCCCTCTTTATGAACGCTATTTTTTAATTTTCAAAAATTCTATCTTAAATAATCTAACTAATGAGTTGACTTATTTTTTTGATCAATCCACTTTTTAGCATTAATAAATGCTTCTATCCATGGAGAAACATCATCTTTTCTTCCTTCTAAATAATTCGCCCAATTCCATTGAAAGGTAGAACGCTCAATATGAGGCATTGTGACTAAATGTCTTCCCGATTTATCACACATCATTGCTGTATTGAAATCTGATCCGTTTGGATTATGTGGGTACTCATTGTAAGCATATTTTGCAACAATATGGTATTTGTCTTCAGTATATGGTAAGCTAAATTTTCCTTCTCCATGAGAAATCCATACCCCTAAAGTTGTCCCTGCAAGAGAAGACAACATTACAGAATTATTTTCTTGAACTTTTACAGAGGTAAAGGCACTTTCATGTTTTTTGGAATCATTGTGAATCATTCTTCCATGAATTTCATGATCTGGATTTATCAAGTCAAGTTCCATCCATAATTGACATCCATTACAAATACCAACACTTAGCGTATCATCTCTTTCAAAAAATGACTTCAGAGCTTTATTTGCTTTTTCATTATACAAAAAAGCACCAGCCCAACCTTTTGCAGACCCTAAAACATCAGAATTTGAAAAACCACCAACCGCACCAATAAATTGGATGTCCTCTAATGTTTCTCTACCAGAAATTAAATCTGTCATATGTACATCTTTTACATCAAATCCTGCTAGATACATCGCATTGGCCATTTCTCGTTCAGAATTGCTTCCCTTTTCTCGGATGATGGCTGCTTTGGGTCTTTCATTACTAGAACTTTCATGACTTAATTTTCCTGTAAAATTTGATGGAAATTTAAAACGTAATGGTTGATTTTTATAATTCTTAAAACGTTCTTCAGCCAATCCATTTGAAGTTTGCTTTTGATCAAGCAGGTAAGAGGTTGTGTACCAAACATCTCTCAACTTCGAAACATCAAAAGTGAAATCATCTTCATGGTTTTTGATCTGCAATGTTGCATCACTTATAACTTCTCCAATTTTGTAAAACTCAATATTTTGACTTTTTAATGTTGATTCAACAGATGAATCTGCCTGGAAAATAATACCCGAATTTTCAGAAAATAACAATTTAATTGAATCAGTTTCTGATAATGTTGTTAAATCAATCGAAGCTCCAAGATTTAAATCAGAGAAACACAATTCTAGAAGTGCAGTGATGAAACCACCTGAAGAAATATCATGTCCAGAGACTATTTTTTCTTGTTTGATAAGCCCCTGAATTGTATTGAAAACTTTTTTTACAAAATCTGCACTTTCCACATTAGGCGCCTCATTTCCTATCGTATTTAAAATTTGATTGAAGGAACTCCCTCCTAATTTGTATGTATCTTGAGATATATTGATGTAATATATTGAACCTCCATTGAATTTGAGAACAGGTTCAACAACGTTTTTGATATCGCTACAATTACCCGCTGATGAAATGATAACTGTTCCAGGAGATATTACCTCTTCATCTGAATATTTTTGTTTCATCGACAAAGAATCTTTTCCAGTCGGGACATTGATTCCTAGGTCAATTGAAAATTCTGAAACTGCTTTAACAGCTTCATGCAGACGAGCATCTTCTCCTTTATTTTTACATGGCCACATCCAATTTGCTGAGAGAGACACACTTTTTAAGTTATCTTTCAGGGGAGCCCAAATGATATTTGTTAATGCTTCCGTAATTGAATTTCTACTTCCTGCAATCGGGTTGATTAGACCAGAGATCGGAGAATGACCAATTGAGGTTGCAATTCCCTCTTTCCCCTTATAATCCAGTGCAACTACACCTACATTGTTTAGTGGAATTTGTAAGGGACCTACGCACTGTTGCTTTGCTACTTTACCACCAACACAACGGTCAACTTTATTGGTTAGCCAATCTTTACATGCGACAGCTTCTAATTGGAGAACTTGCTCTAAATAATTGTTTATGTTGTTGATTTGATAGTTAGATTCTTTATAATTTCGATCAATGGTTTCATCTCTCATTATTGTCTTTGGAGAACTGCCAAACATATCCTCCAGACCCAAATCCATTGGTTTGTCTCCTTGAGTAGATGAAACAAAAGTAAATCTATGATCATCAGTTACTTTACCAACCGTATAGATTGGAGAGCGTTCTCTTTCTGCGATTCTCTTTAATGTGTCCAAATGTTTCTCTGCAATCACCAGTCCAATTCTTTCTTGAGATTCATTACCAATGATTTCTTTTGCAGATAGTGTTGGATCTCCGATAGGAAGTTTATCCAAATCAATTTTTCCACCTGTATCTTCAACCAATTCTGATAAACAATTTAAATGACCTCCAGCTCCATGATCATGGATAGAAACAATAAAGTTTTCATCACTTTCTATCATTCCTCGAATTGCATTGGCAGCACGTTTTTGCATTTCAGGATTGGAACGCTGTACAGCATTCAGTTCGATTCCCGAGGCATATTCTCCAGTATCAGCTGAAGAAACAGCAGCTCCACCCATACCAATTCTATAGTTATCTCCTCCTAAAATTACAATATCATCCCCTTTTTTCGGTTGATCTTTAATTGCTTGAAAGGCTTTTCCATAACCAATTCCACCAGCTTGCATAATTACTTTATCAAAACCAAGCTTTCTGGAATCTTCTTCATGTTCAAAAGTTAACAAAGAACCCGTAATTAATGGTTGTCCAAATTTATTTCCAAAATCTGAAGCTCCATTTGAAGCCTTTATTAAAATATCCACAGGAGTTTGATATAGCCAAGGACGTTCTTTCATTTTTTGTTCCCAATTTCTATTATTATCCAAACGAGAATAAGAAGTCATGTATACAGCAGTACCAGCAAGAGGAAGAGATCCTTTACCTCCCGCTAAACGATCTCTAATCTCTCCTCCTGATCCTGTGGCGGCTCCATTAAATGGCTCCACAGTAGTTGGAAAATTGTGTGTTTCAGCTTTGAGAGAAATTACAGATTGAAATTCTTCTGTTTGATAGTAGGAGGGTATATCAGCCCTTTTGGGTGCAAATTGTTCAACTTTAGGCCCCTTGATAAAAGCTACATTATCCTTGTAAGCAGAAACAATATCGTTGGGGTTTTGTTTTGAGGTTTCTTTAATCATTGAGAATAAGGAACTGGGTTTTTCTTCCCCATCAATGATGAAAGTTCCATTAAAGATTTTATGTCTACAGTGTTCTGAATTTACTTGAGAAAATCCAAATACCTCAGAATCGGTTAATTTTCTTCCAAGCTTATTGGCTAAATCATTTAAATAATTGATTTCTTCATCACTCAAAGCTAAACCTTCCTTTTTATTGAAAGAATCTATATCATCAATCTCTAGGATCGGTTCTGGTTCTATATTGATGGTAAAAGTATCTTGGTTTAATCCATTAAATTTTTGATAAATCATAGGATCGTAGTCTGAAAAGTCTTCAGTAACAGCATTGAATTCTTCAATTCTTATGATTCCTTCAATTCCCATATTTTGAGTTATTTCAACAGCATTGGTGCTCCAAGGTGATATCATGGAGGCTCTGGGACCAATAAAAAAGGCGTCAACAGACGCCAAAGGTGTATTTGTATCGTTAGATACTAGTTTAGAGCATGAAAACAGCCATGCTAATTTTGAAGTATTTTCTTGACTTAATTTATTCGTTGTTTGTACAGCGATAATTCTACTGTGAAGATTTCCAAAGAAATGGATCATTCTTGATATAATTTAGAATTCGTAAATTGGTAAGCAAAGTTAAAATATTCGCTAGAAAAATTGGGATTCTTAATACTCCTTTTTTTTAAGGTTATGAATCATTTATTAACAATGTGATCTAAAATAATTGAGTGTTTTTAGTCGGATACAATTTAAAAATTTAGATGGATTTATGTATGAGTTTCAGATACTAAAAAAAATATCACAATTCTTTGCTATACTGGGTATTACATTCATTATTATCAGTGGTACAGTAGATTTAAATAATCTATTTAATTACGAAAATCAACAAGTACCTGATTATATAAATAAAGACAATACACCTTCGGAAAATCCTATTGATGATAAAATTGCAACATTGGGTAGAGTTTTATTTTATGATAAAAATTTATCCTCAAACAATACCATATCTTGTGCTAGTTGTCATCAGCAAAGTTTTGCATTTAGTGACCCCTTGGTGACCAGTGTAGGTTTGAATGGAGAAAACACTTCAAGACATTCAATGCGATTGATCAATAGTCGTTTTTCTGTTGAAGAAAATTTTTTCTGGGATGAAAGAGCAAGCTCATTAGAAAATCAAGTGACACAGCCAATTCAGGATCATATTGAAATGGGTTTTAGTGGACAAAACGGAGCTCCAAATTTTGATGATTTGATTTCAAAATTGGATGATTTGGATTATTATCAAACACTTTTTCAATTTGCATACAATGATCCGGCAATTAATGAAGAAAGAATCAAAAATGCATTAGCTCAGTTCATAAGAAGTATTCAATCTTTTGATTCCAAGTTTGATGATGGTTTATCTCAAGTAGCAAATGTAAATGTACCTTTTCCTAATTTTACTCCTCAAGAAAATCAAGGTAAACAATTATTTTTAGCACCGCCTGGCCCTGTCAATGGAGGAGCTGGTTGTGCAGGTTGTCATGCTCCACCAGAATTTGACATTGATCCCAATTCTTTGAATAATGGAATCATCGGTGTTGCAGGAGATGAATCCGAAATTGACTTAACAAATACAAGAGCTCCTTCTCTTCGAGACCTTGTGAATCCTGATGGAAGTTTAAATGGTCCATTGATGCATGATGGAAGTATCACATCTCTACTGGGTGTCATCAATCATTATAATTCCATACCCAATGATTCCCAAAATACCAACCTTGATAACAGATTAAATCCACCGGGTCCTGGAAATCAATCATTGAACTTATCGATCAATGAAAAAAATGCATTGGTTGCCTTTTTAAATACTTTAACAGGTTCAGATGTATACACCAATGAAATTTGGTCTGATCCATTTGATGAAAATGGAAACATTACAATTATCGGAGGCGAGCTTTCTACAAATGAGGATATTTTTGAAAAAAATATCAATATATATCCAAATCCAATAGATCAGGAGATTTTTATTGATCTAGAGATTGGTAAATATATGTTGTCAATTTATAATTTGAATGGTAAATTAATGCATGATCAACAAATCGTTGGAAAGTCTCAAATCTCATTAGAGTTTTTAAAAAGTGGGATCTATTTTTTTAAAATCAATGATTTAGAAACCCATAAAATATTCCAAAAGAAGTTCATTAAAAAATAAACAATTTTTGAATACTTATTTTTTGATGAATTTTCTAGTGATTGTTTTTTGACCGTTAGAAATTTTTAAGAAATATAAACCGCTAGATAGTTCTGAAATATTGAGTTTTGAGTCACTTGTTTGAATCATTGCTTGATGTATTTTTTTTCCAATCACACTATAAACTTCTACTTTTATGTCTTGAGTACTTTCAATATATACATGGTTCTGTGATGAAGGATTTGGGTAAATATTTAATAGCTCCATGGATATTTCAGGAGAACTAAGAGTCAAATGAGTATTTCCAATATCGTCAACAGTGTCTTTTGGATAAACATCCCATTCATTTTCTAGATCAAAAGTTGTGTTTGGTTCTGTAACAGATGATTTTCTTCGAAGCGTGACATCTTTTGCGAAATTTTCGCTTCCACCATCAAATTCCCCAATAATATCAATTAAATCATCATCTTTGAACAATCCAACAGGATCATTTCCATTAAAGTTTAGCGGTTCTCCATAATTGGTACTTGCATTGTTTTCAACGATAATATCAGCCTCATTAATGAGCGTTTCATTAATGGCATCCCCATTAATAATCACGACTACATTGCCGATGTCTAATGTTCCAGACAGATAAAAAGGACTAGACCAATCTCCTGACCCATTGGTTTGCCTTCTTAAATTATAACTCGATAAATTGATGGTTCCTGTGGTGACATTTGCAATTTCTATTGCTTTGTTGTTTGAACTTCCCTCTACATACTCTGAAATTAGGAGTTCATCTGCATTTACTGAACTTCCATCAGTAGTGGTCGCATTCACAGGACTGCTTTGTTCAGACATATTGTTGACTTCATCTTTTGCTAAAACAGAAACAGCATAGGTAGTTGAAGTTTCTAAATTATTAACTGTATACGTAACATCGCTAGTTGAAGCATTGTAAGTCCCATCAATGTACACATCGTATCCGGTTACTCCAACATTATCACTAGAGGCATCCCAACTCACTTTAAAGGAATTGCCGGTTTCATCAGAAATTGTAATATTTGCAGGAGTCGTTGGGGCTTCTGTATCGATGTCTGTATATATTCCCCAAAGATCTTCCGCTTGAGGTCCTCCCCAAATCCTTGTGGCTAGGATGGGATTATCTATAAAAGGATTTCTATTACCTTGAGCATCATAATTTGATGTATTTTCATGATAAACATTGCGTTGTCTTTCAATTTCAGACACGGGATCATCGGCATTCCACTGTAAAAATAAGTCGATCATTTCGTCGGGTGTTTCTGAGCTTGTTCCGTATCCAACATTGGATGGTAAACATTGTGATCCATACCTTAAATACATGTACATAATGATTCTCGCAACATCACCTTTCCATTCGTCGCCAGGATACCAGCCAGTTTCTGTGGCTCCAGAATTTCCAGAACCATCAATGAACAGTTTGTTCCCTCTTGAGGAATTTCTTTGAGCATCGCAAGGTCTAAGGTTATGACCATCAGCATTCGGAGGTCCGTTAACTCCTCCTTCATTCAAATCTGGAGTTGCAAGTGAGTTTGGATATACATGTTCTCTATTCCAATTTCCTGGGCTTCCACCATAATTGTCAATTTCTCTTTCTCTATCGTTGGTTACATCACTATCTGTTCCATTTTCATAACCATAAACCAAGAGTACTTCTGAGCTATTTACAGGATTGACATCGGTGTTCATTGAGGCATTCCACGTGTCTGGAGTATAATCTAAATAATTGGTATGTGTCACTGTAATTTTGTTGGCAAGCTCAATTTTCAAATCGAGACCTGTAAGATTTAAGTTCACATCATCATAATAACTCTCTTGAGCTAAAAGAGAGATTGAATATAGAGATAAGAGTAAAAAGAGAAATTGTTTTTTCATCTGTTGGTTTAATTTTTTATTTCAATCAAAAATCATGGAGTCGATTGTATTCTTATTTTTTTTCTAATTGCGCCATATAAAATCCATCAAACCCAGAAGTATGTGCCAATACTTTGTTTTGTTTTACCAGTGTAAAATCTTTACCTTCTTCTGAGCTTAAAAATTTTTCTATTTGCAATTGATTTTCTGAGGGTAAAATTGAACAGGTCGCATATACTAATTTCCCTCCTGTTTTTACCATTTTAGAATATTGCTGTAAAATTTGTTGTTGCGTTTCTTTGATGTTTTTTAAAAATTCAGGGGCCAGTTTCCATTTTGAATCTGGATTTCTTCTCAAAACTCCAAGTCCTGAACAAGGAGCATCAATCAACACTCTGTCAGCTTTGTTGTATAATTTTTTTATGGGCTTACTAGAATCAATAACCCGAGTATCGATG
>JAYPZA010000004.1:108394-150913 GCA_038136095.1 Flavobacterium sp. | reverse complement strand
ATTAAAAACAGTATCTAATGCAATGATTTGACCTTTATTTTGCATTAAGGACGCAAGATGCAAAGATTTACCGCCAGCACCTGCACAAGTATCAATGACTTTCATTCCAGGTTTAACATCTAGATAACTTGCTACTAATTGAGAGGAAGCATCTTGCACCTCAAAAAAACCTTTTTTAAAAGCTTCTGTTTTAAATACATTGGCTCTTTCTTTAAGTTTAAGAGCATCAGGATGTCTTGGGATAAATTCGGTATGAATATTTTCGGTTTGTAGTTGTTTTTGTAACTCCTCTTTGGTAACAAGTAGTGTATTTGTTCTGAGGATGACTTCGGCTTTTTTATTCAGCGCGTTGATCTCTTTGGACCATAACTTTTCTCCAAGTTCCTCAACTCCAATATTATCAATCCAGTCAGGAATAGATTCTTTAAATTTTCTGATTTTAGTGAGTGTATCAAACCGCCCCTTAATGCGTCGAGTAGGGGTGGGCTCAATTTGATTCCATTCGGGTAATGGGATTCCCTTTAACACACACCATACAGAAAACAATCTCCATAAATTCGAACGATCAAAAGGTTCTTTTACATTAGCAATCTCAGCGTATAAACGTTTCCATCGAACAATATCATAAATTGTTTCAGCCACAAACTTACGATCACGACTTCCCCAACGTTTATCTCTTTTTAATGCTTTTTCTACAGCTTTATCTGCATATACACCATCATTAAAGATGTCGCGGATGCTATCAATAACTGTATAGACGAGGTTTCTGTGTAGTTTCAAGGGATAGAATTAATAGCACAAATATATGAATAGACTTTTACTAATTGAGTTTAATTAATTTTTCTTTTTTTAAATTTAAATAAGATTCATTTCTTTCAATTGTCAAATAATATCTCTGATTTAATCATTAAATTAGCTTAAACTTTAGATGTTGATGAATTTAGAAAATCCTATTCACTACTTAAAAGGTGTTAGTAATGTCAGAGCTTCCTTACTTTCATCAGAATTGGGATTGAATAATTTAAACGACTTACTTCATTTTTTTCCATATCGTTACATAGATCGAACAAAATTTTATAAAATCAATCAATTAATTGATAATGATTCTGAGATTCAACTTATTGGAAAAGTTACTGAACTAAATACAATCAGTCAGAAGAAAGGAAGCAGACTTGTTGGTAAATTTCAAGATGAAACTGGAAGTATTGAGTTGGTCTGGTTTAAAGGCCATCAATGGATCAAAAAATCCATTAAAATGAATACCCTCTATGTTATTTACGGTAAATTAAATCATTTCAAAGGAAATTTTTCTATAGTTCATCCAGAAATGGAGTTTGTTGAGAATTACAACAATAAAATTCAAGCAAAACTTCAACCTGTTTATTCGTCAACAGAAAAACTTGTTAATAATGGACTTAGTAACAAAGTTTATAGAGGTTATCTTCAAACGCTATTGCAACAAGTATATGAAAACATACAAGAAAGTTTATCAATAGATGTAATCGAAAATCTTGGTTTAATTCATAAAAAAGAAGCGATACTTAACATTCATTTTCCGTCTTCTCCAGAAATGTTAGAAAAAGCTCGTTATCGACTAAAATTTGAAGAATTATTCTTCATTCAACTGTTGCTAATTCGAAAAAAAATTCTGCGCAAGAATAAAGTCAAAGGATATGTTTTTGAACATGTTGGTGCTGTTTTTAATGAGTTTTACAACAACCATTTACTCTTTGAATTGACCAATGCTCAGAAAAGAGTAATCAAAGAAATTAGAAAAGATGTGTCATCAAATGCCCAGATGAATAGGCTTTTACAAGGAGATGTTGGTTCAGGAAAAACAATTGTGGCTATTTTAACAATGCTCTTGGCAATCGATAATAATTTTCAAGCAACCATGATTGCTCCCACAGAAATTTTAGCGACTCAACATTATCATTCCATTCGAGAATTTTTAAAAAAAATGTCTATTTCAGTTGAATTGCTTACAGGATCTACTAAAGCAAAAAAAAGGAGAGAAATTCATCAAGCCCTTGAGGATGGTTCGCTCAAAATACTTATTGGGACTCATGCTGTCCTTGAAAACAAAGTAAAATTTAAGAATTTAGGAATAGCTATTATTGATGAACAACATCGATTTGGTGTAGCACAACGATCTAAAATGTGGCAAAAAAATGAGCTTCCTCCACATATTTTAGTGATGACAGCAACTCCGATTCCCAGAACTTTAGCGATGAGTATATATGGTGATTTAGATATTTCTATGATCGATGAACTTCCTCCTGGAAGAAAAGAAGTCAAAACTTTTCATAGGTATGATCGCAACCGTTTGGCTGTTTTTAAATTCATGAAACAAGAAATTGAAAAAGGACGACAAATTTATATTGTTTATCCCCTGATTGAAGAATCTGAAGCGATGGACTATAAAGATCTGATGGATGGTTATGAAAGTATTTCAAGAGATTTTCAGGCTCCAAAGTATCAAATTAGTATTGTGCATGGAAAAATGAAATCCTCGGATAAAGAGTATGAAATGGAGCGTTTTATAAAAGGACAAACCCAGATCATGGTTGCAACAACTGTGATAGAAGTAGGTGTCAATGTACCCAATGCGAGTGTGATGGTCATTGAGAGTGCCGAAAGATTTGGATTAAGTCAGTTACATCAATTAAGAGGAAGAGTGGGTAGAGGAGCAGACCAAAGCTATTGTATTTTGTTGTCTGGAGCGGCGTTATCTTCAGATGCAAAAACTAGATTACAAACCATGGTTGATTCCTCAGATGGATTTAAAATTGCAGAAGTCGATTTAAAATTAAGAGGTCCGGGTAATATCATGGGAACACAACAAAGTGGAATTTTAAATTTAAAAATTGCGGATGTTGTTAAAGATGGATCTATCTTACAAACGGCTAGAGATATGGCAATTAAGATCTTAGAGGAAGATCCAAGTCTTTCAAAATCAATGAATTTATCAATTCATAAAACTTTTGCTAAAATTTATAGAAATAGTGGAGCATGGTCAAATATTAGTTAAAGATTCCATTTAGGATTTTTTTTTAAAACTTCACTATATATTGGACAATTTTCATCATGTGAACCTTTTAAATATCCTACACTCATCAAAAATTCATTTGTGATTTCACCTCCTGTAAATTTGAATGTTTTTTTAAAAAGTTGAACCCATTGCTTTTTTTCTTTTGGATGATTTTTATCTAGCCAATTTTGAAAAGAGCCAAATTCTTTTTGAATTTCTAAGATAACTCCTGCATTAAAGATAGCCGCATTTATTTTTAGTTTATTCCTAACAATTCCAGGATCATTTAGAAGGCGAATTCTATCTTTCTCAGAATAATTTGCTATTGATTTTATGTCAAAGTTTGAATATGCTTTTTTGAAATTATTTTGTTTTTTTAAAATGATGTCCCAAGACAAGCCAGCTTGATTAATCTCTAAGATGAGTCTCCCAAACAATTCATTGTCAGAATTGACAGGAAAACCATATTGTGTATCATGATAGATCTTATGAAGGTTCGTGGCTTCTAAATCTTTACAAAAAAGGCAATAAGTATTCAAATCAACCATCAATTATTTCTTAGTAATTTTTAAAATGACACATTCATTATCCTCACTAAATTAATAATTAATACTTCGTTCAGCAAACCCATCGCATCTCAACAAGTAAAGTCTATAAATATTTCCTTGAATGCTTAATTTAATTAAATTTGCAAACTAATCATTACATATTAGATGAAGATATCATACAATTGGCTAAAACAATTCCTCCAAATAGATTGGGAAGAAGAGAAAACAAGTGAATTATTAACTGAACTTGGTTTAGAAGTTGAGGGCGTTGAAACGATAGAGTCAGTGAAAGGAGGTTTGAAAGGTGTAGTTATAGGTGAAGTTCTAACTTGTGTCCAGCATCCAAATGCAGATCGTTTAAAGTTAACTACTGTTGATATAGGAGATGAAAAGCCCTTACAGATTGTTTGTGGTGCCCCTAATGTTGCTAAAGGTCAAAAAGTTCCTGTTGCTACCATTGGAACGGTCTTGTATGATGAAAATGGTGAGGGATTCAAAATTAAAAAAGGAAAGATTAGAGGAGAGGAGAGTCATGGAATGATCTGTGCTGAAGATGAATTGGGCTTAGGAACAAGTCATGAAGGAATCATGATTTTAGATAAAGATTTAAAAGTTGGGACACAAGCAGCCAGTGTTTTTAACATAGAAATAGATCAGGTTTTTGAAATTGGATTAACACCCAATAGGGCAGATGCTATGAGTCATTTTGGTGTTGCCCGAGATCTTCGCACTGGATTAATTCAGCACGGTATTAACTTGGAATTAATTTCACCTTCAGTAATTAATTTTCATGTAGATGAAAGAAGATTAAGAACAGATATTGAAGTTGAAAATAAAGATTTGGTTCCAAGGTATTGTGGTATTTCAATTGTGGATGTAGAAGTTAAAGATTCTCCAGATTGGATTAAGAATCGATTAAAATCCATTGGAATCACTCCCAAAAACAATATAGTTGATATTACCAATTATGTTTTACATGAATTGGGTCAACCATTACATGCATTTGATGCGAGTAAAATAAAAGGAAATAAAGTTGTTGTAAAAACATTAGAGTCCGGCACAAAATTCACAACCTTGGATGGGGTAGAGCGAGAATTACACAAAGATGATATCATGATATGTGATGCAGAATCTAACCCTTTGTGTATTGCGGGAGTTTTTGGAGGAATCAATTCTGGTGTCACTGAAAGAACCACATCCATATTTTTAGAGAGTGCTTATTTTAATCCTGTATCCATTCGTAAATCAGCAAAAAGGCATGCCTTAAACACAGATGCTTCGTTTCGTTTTGAGCGAGGAATTGATGTGAATTTTTCAAAATATGCCTTAAAACGAGCGGCTCTATTGATAGAGGAATATTCTGGTGGAAAAATTGCATCAGATGTGACAGACTTCTATCCGAAAAAAATTGAAGATTTTGAAGTTTTTCTATCTTATAACAATGCTTTTCGAATTATTGGACAAGAGATAGATAAAGAAACGATTAAAAATATCTTAGCTTCTTTAGAAATAAAAATTAGAAGTGAAACCGAAGGAGGATTAGGACTCACTGTTCCTTCTTACAGAGTTGATGTTCAAAGAGAGGCAGATATTATTGAAGAAATTCTTAGAGTTTATGGCTACAACAATATTAAATTTTCTCATAAATTAAATGCATCAATTTCATTTGATTCAAACAATGATGTCACGCTAGAAAATACAATTGCAAATCAGCTTACTTCATTAGGATTTAATGAAACAATGTCAAATTCATTGACTAAAGAAGAGTATACTTCGTTATCTGAAAATTTGAAAGAAGCGTTTAATGTAGAGATGTTAAATCCTTTAAGTACAGATTTGAAAGTACTTAGACAGTCGTTACTTTTTAGTGGATTAGAATCCATATCCTACAATATCAACAGAAAAAACAATGCTTTAAAGTTTTACGAATTTGGTAAAACGTATCATAAATACGAAAGCGGATATCAAGAAGACAAACATTTAACACTTTTGGTTACAGGTCTCAGAAATCCTGAAAGTTGGACCAATGCTTCAGACAATTCTGACTTTTTTTATTTGAAAGGAATCATTACTTCAATTTTAAATAGGATCGGTTTGTCAAATTTTAAAACCAATCCTGCCAAATCAGATATTTTTTCTGAAGGAGTGACTCTAAGCTTGGGTAAAAACAAATTGGTAGAGTTTGGTGTTGTAAAGAAAAAAGTGTTAAAAGAGTTTGGTATCAAACAAGAGGTTTTATATGCTGATTTTGACTGGGGAGTTATCTTATCTGCCTCAGGGACAAAAAAGATTAAAATTGTAGAATTACCTAAATTTCCTGCTGTCAAGAGAGATCTTGCACTACTATTAGATGATCATATCTCGTTCAAAGAAATACATAATTTGGCTTATCAATCAGAAAAAAAGCTTCTAAAAGATGTATCTTTATTTGATGTATATCAAGGAGATAAATTACCGGAGGGGAAAAAATCATATGCTGTAAGTTTTACATTACAAGATGTGAATAAAACATTGACTGAAAAAGACATTGAAAAAACCATGAAAAAATTAAAACAGACGTTTGAAAAAAATTTAGAAGCTGTTTTAAGATAGTAATGAGCTCCTTAAGGGCTTTATTTAAAAAGATGTATAAAACTTTAATCCGCCCAATTCTTTTTTTATTTGATCCTGAAAAGGTTCATTATTTTACATTTTCGTTGATTCGTTTTCTTTGTAAGATTCCCTTAGTCCCCTTTATTTTTCGTTCGATCTATTTAATAGAAGACAAACGACTTGAACGAAATCTATTTGGGATAACATTCAAAAACCCTGTAGGTCTAGCTGCTGGTTTTGATAAAAATGCGGTTTTATATGATGAATTGTCAAATTTTGGTTTTGGTTTTATAGAAATAGGAACGGTCACTCCAAAACGTCAAGAAGGAAATCCAAAAAAAAGACTTTTTAGGCTTAAAGATGATCAAGGAATTATCAATCGAATGGGGTTTAATAATGAAGGTCTCGAAAAAGCAATCAATCAATTAAAAAAAAATAAAAGAAAACTCATTATCGGGGGAAATATTGGTAAAAACAATGACAGTTCACCTGACAAATACACACAAGATTACGAAACTTGTTTCAAAGGTTTACACCCTTATGTAGATTATTTTGTGTTGAATGTAAGTTGTCCAAATGTAGATAGTCATGCTAAACTAAATGATAAGGACTATTTAATAGAATTAATTTTAGCAATTCAAACATTAAACAACAAAGAAACCATTCAAAAACCTATTTTATTAAAAATAGCACCAGACTTAAATCAAAATCAACTGGATGAAATTATTGATTTGATGTTAACCACCAAAATTGATGGAATCATTGCATCTAATACATCAATCTCTCGAGACCATCTTAAAACCTCTGATCAAATTATTCAACAAATTGGAAATGGTGGTTTAAGTGGGCAGCCCATTAAAGATAAAAGTACCCAAGTCATTCAATATCTTTCTGAAAGATCTAACAAGTCATTTCCTATCATAGGAGTAGGGGGGATACATTCTGCTGAAGATGCTTTGGAAAAAATCAAAGCAGGTGCAGACTTGGTTCAAATTTATACTGGATTCATCTATGAAGGACCCAGTTTAATTAGACGTATAAACAAGGCATTGATTAATTATTAATTGACATCATCATAAAATGATAATTTAAAGCAATTAAAGATGATGTTTGTCATTTGCCTAAATTATTATCAACACAATTAAGTATTTTGGACGTACATATTTTATCATCATTTATAGCATCAGTTTTTCTATTAGCAATCTCTCCAGGTCCAGATAATATTTTTGTTTTGATGCAGAGTGTTGTACATGGTAAAAAATTTGGTTTAGCAACTGTCGTTGGATTAATGACAGGTTGTATCATTCATACATCATTGATTGCTTTTGGAATTTCTGGTATCATACATCAAAATGAATTATTGTTTTATGGAATCAAAGTTCTTGGTGCTATGTATTTGTTGTATTTAGCTTATAAGGTTTTTAAAAGTAGTCCAGAAATCAATTTGAAGTTTGAAGGAGTTCAAAAAAAATCATCTTTTCAATTATTCAAAACAGGGTTTCTAATGAATGTATTGAATCCTAAAGTGACCATTTTTTTCTTGGCATTATTTCCCAGTTTTTTATTTTCAGATTCATTGTCAGCATTCATTCAATTTTATGTATTGGGAGGTGTTTTTATTTTGACATCAATGATTGTGTTTTCTTTGATTGCAATCTTAGGAGGTTCTATATCTGAAAAGATTAAGAAATATAAGAAGTTAGGAGTATGGCTTCAATGGTTGCAAATAATTGTGTTTGTGGGAATTGCTTTTTTCATCCTGGTTTAGGTTTCATGGAATGCTTTAAAAATACAATTATTGTATATTTGAATTGATGAATAAAGTGAAACTTATAGAATGTCCTAGAGATGCTATGCAAGGCATTAGAACTCATTTTATTTCAACTGAGTCCAAAGCTAAATACATCAATTCTTTATTGAAGGTTGGTTTTCATACCATTGATTTTGGAAGTTTTGTATCCCCTAAAGCAATCCCTCAGATGAGAGATACAGCCGAAGTTCTCAAAAAATTAGATTTATCGACTACCCACAGTAAACTTTTGGCGATTGTTGCAAATGTTAGGGGAGCCAATGATGCCATTCAATTTGATGAAATTGATTACTTAGGATATCCTTTTTCAATTTCAGAAAATTTTCAAATGCGTAATACTCATAAAACAATCGCTGAATCGATTGTTGTACTAGAAAAAATTTTATCAAAAGCCACCAATGCTAATAAAGAAGTTGTGGCTTATTTATCGATGGGATTTGGAAATCCTTATGGAGACCCTTGGAATGTAGACATTGTATCAAAATGGACCGAACAGTTGTCAGATATGGGAATAAGAATTTTATCTCTATCTGATACCATTGGTAGTTCTAGACCTGACCAAATTGATTATCTATTTACCAATTTAATTTCTGCTTATCCATTGATAGAATTTGGTGCACACCTTCACACGACTCCGAATTCATGGTTTGAAAAAGTTCAAGCGGCATATGAGGCTGGTTGCAGACGTTTTGATGGCGCAATTAAAGGGTTTGGAGGATGTCCAATGGCTAAAGATGAATTGACTGGAAATATGCCTACTGAGAAACTAATTTCTTTTTTTACTTCAAATAATGTTCAAACAGGTATCAGTCCAATGAGCTTTGAGAGCTCATATAACAAGGCTTTGCAAATTTTTTAGTAATTTTATTTAAATTTAATCTAAATAAACTTGGTTTGTTTTCTTTTGTGATTTATATTTGCAAAAAAATAATTAACTATTTATATTTAATCTAAATAAAATGAAAAAAACAATATTACTTTTAGCGATGTCATCCTTGGTTTTTATGTCTTGTGATCCTGAACGAAATGATCCAATCGTTGATCCAGAACCAGATCCAATTGTTGCTCCCAGTACTTATAGTTTTGTAAGAAATGGTGCTACTACGGTAAGTTATAGTGGTCAAACACAAAGAATAGCCATGGGACAAGAACTTATTAGTGCCTTGAAAGACGATTCTGTAGTTTTAGCAGATCTACAAGCGATGTTTGATCATCAAGAAGGGAATGACGATTTTGAAGACAGTGGAAACCTTGGCTTAAATGCTTCTTCAAAAAGCGTTCGTAGTAAAACGGCTGCCTCTGCAGACTTTTTCTCTTCAAATGCAACAGATGCTGTGGCTATCAAAGCTGAATTTGATTCTTGGATTGAAGATCAAGTTACTGATGTATATCCTAATTGGTCTAACGATGCTGCTGCTGGTGTAGCTGGAAAAATCCAAGAAGCTGGAGGAGGATCTACTCGTTATGTGAACGGAAAAGGCCTTGAGTTAAACCAAGCGGTTAATAAAGGTTTAATAGGAGCTTTGATGACAGATCAAATGTTGAATAATTACCTTAGTTCAGCGGTTTTGGATGCTGGAACTAATATTGCAGATAATGATTCAGGAACTCTATCTTCTGGCAAAAATTACACAACAATGGAGCACAAATGGGATGAGGCATTTGGTTATTTATACGGAGCTGATGATCAAGAAAATCCAACTCTTGGAGCTGATAGTTTTCTTAACAAATATTTAGCTAGAGTAGAAGGAGATTCAGACTTTTCTGGAATAGCTGCTACTATATATGACGCCTTTAAATTAGGAAGAGCTGCCATTGTAAACTATGATTATGTGTTAAGAGATGAACAAGCCGATATTATCAGAGATGCTGTTTCAAAAATTATTGCTGTAAGAGCTATTTATTACTTACAAGCTGGTAAAACAACTTTAGGTACTGACTGGGGATCTGCTTTTCATGATCTTTCAGAAGGTTTTGGATTTATTTACAGCCTACAGTTTACAAGACAACCTGGTACAAACTCTCCATATTTTACAAAATCGGAAGTTGATGCTTTCATCAGTCAATTAATGACTGGTAATGGGTTTTGGGACGTGAGTGCTTCTACTTTAGATTCTATGTCAGAAACGATAGCTTCTAGATTTGGAATTACTGTAGCACAAGCAGCAAATTAAATGTACATCAATCAAAAAAGTGACTTTTTTTGAAAGTCACTTTTTTGTGGTTAAATATTTTTACAAACAAAAAAATAAATAAAATGTTCAAAAAGGGTTTCATTTTTTTCTTTTCATTAATGATTATTATGGCATGCTCATCAGATGATTCTGATGATAATTTACCAGTTTTGGTTGACAACTTTGATCGTGCCTCTATGCTTACTTTCGCAGCTGACCAAATCATTATACCTTCCTATAATGATTTTGCCGATAAAATGACGGGTCTTAAAAATGCTGGACTAACGTTTGCTAATTCTCCAAACCAAGGGACGCTTGATGCCTTGAGAACCTCTTGGTATGATGCCTATAAAAAATGGCAACATGTAGAGATGTTCAACATAGGGAAAGCAGAAGAACTGCAATACTCATATTACATGAATATTTATCCTTTAACGGTTAGTGATGTTGAGAGCAATATTACCAATGGTAACTACGATTTAGATAATGTTAACTACCAAGATGCGCAGGGGTTTCCAGCTCTAGACTATTTGTTATTTGGATTATCGGAAAATGATTCTGAATTGATCACCAAATACACAACAGGTTCTGAATCTTCAGGTTATATTTTGTATCTCACGAATGTCCTTAATCGAATGGATAGTTTGACCCAAGAGGTATTGAATGATTGGAACGGATCCTATAGAAACACGTTTATTAATAATACGGGAAATTCTGCGACGAGTTCTCTTAACAAATTGGTAAATGATTTTATTTTTTATTATGAAAAAGGTTTGAGAGCCAATAAAGTTGGAATTCCTGCAGGCGTTTTTTCTGCCAATCCATTCCCAGAAAAAGTAGAGGCTTTTTACAAAAAAGATATTTCTAAGGAACTTCTATTAGAATCTTTATCTGCTGTTGAAAATTTTTTTAATGGGAAAAAGTATTCAGGATCAACTTATGGTGAGAGTTTTAGTACTTATTTGATTTATTTGGATAGAAATGATATCAATGAAAGTATCAATAACCAATTTGATTATGCGAGAACAGAAATTAATTCACTAAGCAATAACTTTGCAGAACAAATTAGTATGGATAATTCAAAAATGACAATGGCATACGATGAATTACAAAAAGCTGTTGTTTATTTAAAAACGGACATGTTACAAGCTTTTAGTGTGAATGTAGATTATTATGATGCCGATGGGGATTAAGTTCTAATCAGAAATTTTATGCCCATCAATCTCTATATAATGTGTATTTTTGGGTTTTTTTTATTAACTATGGTTTTAAAATATCTGAATAAGAGCACTGATGCTACACCACTTGTGGTTTTTCGTGTTTTATTTGGAGTGATGATGTTTTTAAGCATTGTTCGATTCTGGTCGAATGGATGGATTCAAAAACTTTATATTGAACCAAACTTTTTCTTTTCTTACTCTGGTTTTGAATGGGTAAAACCTCTTGGAAATTACACTTACTTACTTTTTATAGTATGTGCTATTTCTTCTCTTCTTGTTGCTATAGGTTACAAATATAGGTTGTCAATTATAGTTTTCTTTTTATCATTTACTTATATCGAGTTAATGGATAAAACGACCTATTTGAATCACTATTATTTCATTTCAATCCTCAGTTTTTTATTAATTTTTTTACCAGCAGATGTTGGTTTTTCAGTAGACGCCTACAAAAAAAAGAAAGAATTTATCTTCATTCCGAAGTGGACCATTGATAGCATCAAGCTTCTTTTAGCAATTGTTTATTTTTATGCGGGCTTGGCCAAATTAAATTCAGATTGGTTATTTCGAGCTCAACCCTTAAAAATATGGTTACCTTCTAAATATGATTTGCCTTTTTTGGGAGAAACATTCATGCAACAAGAGTGGTTTCATTTTTTCATGAGTTGGGGAGGAGCCATATACGATTTAACCATTCCATTTTTATTAATTTACAAAAGAACTCGAATATTTGCCTTTTTTATGGTTTTATTCTTTCATATTTTTACTAGAGTTTTGTTTCCTATTGGAATGTTCCCATACATCATGATTATTAGTTCTTTGATTTTTTTTGATGCCCATTTGCATAAAAAAATCATTTCTTTTTTTAAGATGATTTTACGGATCAATGATGACACAAATGAAAAATTAGACAACTATCAATATTCGTTTTCAACAAACAAAATATTCAAAGCTATTTTGATTCCCTTTTTTATGATTCAAATTTTTTTTCCATGGAGATATTTACTTTATCCAGGAGAATTGTTTTGGACTGAACAAGGATATCGCTTTTCATGGAGAGTGATGTTAATGGAGAAAGCAGGCAATTCAAATTTTAAAATTGTTGATGCGAAAACAAAAAAATTTTTCTATGTAAACAATGCTGATTTTCTAACACCGTTTCAAGAAAAACAAATGAGTTTTCAGCCAGATTTCATTCTTGAATATGCTCATTATTTAGGGGATCATTTTTCCAGTCAAGGACATCAAAATGTACAAGTTTATGTAGATAGTTATGTAGCATTGAATGGACGCTTAAGTAGACCTTATATCGACCCTAAAGTTGATTTGTATCAACAAAAAAAATCTATAAAACATAAAGATTGGATTTTACCGTTCAATTCTGATATCAAAATTCAAGGACTTTAATCATATGAAACACAAGAATTTTTATTGTATAATTTTTTTGCTTCTATTTCAAATGGTAATTTTTGCTCAATCAAAAGTTTCAGGAAAAGTAACTTCAGAGGATAAGATTCCGATCAATAAGGTTCAGATTTATGATAGTAATGGTGGTCTTTTATCAACTACAGATATTAAAGGTGAGTTTGACTTTTTTACTGATAAAATTAAATTGTCATTGATTTTTTATGTTGAAAATTTTCAAATTAAAGAGTTGAATATTGAGGTCAAAGAATCTTCAAGTTTAGAAATTACATTAAATTCTTTTTCAGAAGAACTAACTGAAATACAAATTAAAACTAGAAAAGCTAAAGTTTTTGAATTAAGTCGTTTGAAGGATGTTGTAGGAACAGCTATTTATGCTGGAAAGAAAACGGAGGTAGTTTTGGTCAATCAATCTTTGGCTAATTTAGCATCCAATAATGCTAGACAAATTTATAGTCAAATCTCAGGATTGAATATATTTCAAAATGATGATGCTGGTCTACAACTGAACATTGGAGGTCGTGGATTAGATCCCAACAGAACTTCAAATTTTAATACTCGTCAAAACGGATATGATATTAGTGCAGATGTACTTGGATACCCAGAAAGTTATTATACTCCACCATCAGAGAGCTTGGAAGAAATTCAGATTGTGAGAGGAGCAGCCTCGTTGCAGTATGGAACTCAGTTTGGAGGTTTGGTTAATTTTATCACAAAATCACCAAAGCCCAATACAGCGTTGGAGGTTGTTTCTAGAAATACACTTGGAAGCTTTGGCCTTTACACCAATTTCACCAGTGTAAGTGGTACAAAAAATAAACTTTCCTATTATGGATATGTGAATTTCAAAAAAGGGGATGGATTTAGACCCAACTCTGAATTTGATTCAAAAAATGCCTTTATTCACTTAGGTTATGAACCAAATCAAAAAGATAAAATTTCTCTAGAATTTACTTATTTAGATTATTTGGCTCAACAAGCTGGAGGACTTTCAGATCAAATGTTCATGAACAATCCATTTCAGAGCAATCGGTCTCGAAATTGGTTCAAAGTAGATTGGTTATTGTATAGTTTTAAATGGGCGCATCAATTTTCTAATACATCGAACCTAACATTTAATTTTTTTGGTTTAAATGCCTCTAGAAAATCAGTCGGATTTAGAGACAGAAGAGTAGATCTTCCGGATTCTGGTGAAGCTAGAGAATTATTGGTAGGAGACTTTAATAATTTTGGTTTTGAGACACGTTATTTATCTGAATACAAAGTTTTTGATAAGAAAGCTACCTATTTATTAGGTGCCAAATTTTACAAAGCCAATAATGCTGAAACTCAAGGACCTGGTTCTGGTGATTCAGATGCTAATTTCAACTCTGCAATCTTGCAATTTCCGGATTACAGAATTCAAGGAGATTTTAAAAATCCTAATTTAAATATAGCCTTGTTTGGAGAAAATATTTTTTATCTATCCGATCGTTTTTCAATTACACCAGGAGCTAGATTTGAATATATAAAAACTAACAGTCAGGGGCTTTCAAGAATAACAAATTTTGATGCGGCTGGAAATCCGATCAACAATCAAGATAAAGTCATCGATGAGGTAAAAGAAAGGTCTTTTGTCTTGTTAGGACTTGGTGCTAGTTATAAACTTTCAAATTCTGTTGAATTCTATGGTAACATTTCTCAAAATTATCGTTCTATCACCTTCTCAGATGTGAATATTGTCAATCCATCAAATGCTGTAGATTCCTCTATTGGAGATGAAAATGGGTATACCATTGATATCGGAGCTAGAGGAAATTTGAATAATTGGTTGTCCTATGATATAGGTGTATTTGGGCTCTATTACAATGATCGTATAGGATTTTTATTTACCACAATACCACCAGTAAACAATCTAGGACAATTAAGAACCAATGTTGGAGATGCTAGGATTATAGGACTGGAGTCAGTACTCGACTTCAACTTAAAAAAAATACTTGATTTCAATAATGACTTTAGTTTCAATTATTTTTTAAATACGTCATTTATTAATTCAGAATACACTCGAGTGATTCAAAATGGAATTAAAGGAAACAAAGTTGAATTTGTGCCCGATATCAATTTAAAAACAGGTTTTCGTTTTGGTTACAAAAATTTTACTTCAAGTATTCAATATACCTACTTGTCTGATCAGTTTTCAGATGCTTCAAATTCTCCTCCAGGAGATGTAAGTGGTATTATTGGAACGATTCCTAGTTATGACATCTTAGATATTTCAGCTTCCTACAGATACAAATTTGTAAAAGTAGAAACAGGAATTAATAACTTGTTAAACAATTCTTATTTTACTAGAAGAGCAACTGGTTATCCTGGACCGGGTATTATACCCTCAATTCCAAGAAATTGGTATCTAACAGTTGAATTTAAGTTTTGATAACTTATTTAGAATTGTTTTTAATAATAGCGAATTATGTTTTTTTGAATCCTTAAATTTGTGTTTCGCGTATTTTTATGAATATTTAATTTGAATATGATGTTACAGCCCATAGACTTACATAGAGAATTGATTAAATTAAGAAAAAAGAATGTTCAATCGGAAGACATCATTGGTTGGGTTTATTCTATCATCAATGAAATTAACGTCACTAACAACTCCATACTAGACAGACTATCTAAGTCTCCAATTCAAAGGAGTATCAATAATTTTATTGTTGACAAACTTGATCCCAACGCTATTTTTCATATCTCTCAGATTGAAAAAATATGTGTTAACTATCGTTTGCGTTTTTTAGATACTAAATATTTCAAAGGTTCTTATCCTGAAAAAGCTGTTGAAAAAATCAAGGAAATAGAAGAATCACACCAAACAATCTTGGATGGTTTTAAAATCATTGCGCCCTCTAAATTGTTTAGACTAGATAAAGCGGACGATCCTTTATTGTTTGCACCGATGGGTAATGGATACTATTATTTGATCCATAAATGGGGAGCTGATTTACATCCATTAAGAAGATTTAAATACTGGAGTATCAAAAACGTAGAAAATCTTGGTATTTCTATATTTTTAGTTAGCTTCTTAAGTGCGATAGTTACCATGGATTTTATTTATCCATCTTCAGCGAACGCAGGGCATTTATTCATGCTATTCTTATTTTATGTTAAGGGTGTTTTGGGTTTGATATTTCTCTTTGGAGCTTCTACTGGAAAAAACTTTAGCCAATATTGTTGGCAAAGTAAATACGATAAAATCTCCTAAATATTCAATAAATAAATTGTAAATTTGCCTGCAATTACCTAATAAGTTGATTGCATTATGATTGTTAACAATTCTAAAATAGTAGGCGAGGGCTTAACTTACGACGACGTCCTGCTAGTTCCATCATACTCTGAAGTACTTCCAAGGGACGTAAACATTCGTACAAAATTTACAAAAAACATTCATTTAAATGTTCCAATAGTATCTGCAGCCATGGATACGGTAACAGAATCCTCTATGGCCATAGCGATGGCTCGAGAGGGCGGTATCGGAGTATTGCATAAAAATATGACCATTGAACAACAAGCTAATGAGGTTAGAAAAGTAAAAAGAGCTGAGAGTGGTATGATCATTGATCCAGTTACCTTGCCTTTGGATGCAGTAGTTATGGATGCAAAAAATGCCATGAGAGAACATAGAATTGGAGGAATACCAGTAGTTGATAAAGATGGAATCCTTAAAGGCATCGTTACCAATAGAGATTTGCGCTTCGAACATAAGAATGACAGAGCCATTATAGAAGTAATGACGAAAGATAATTTAATCACTGCGCCTGTTGGAACCTCCTTGAAGGATGCGGAATCCATTTTGCAAAAAAATAAAATTGAAAAACTTTTGATCATTGATTCTAATAACAAATTAACAGGTTTAATCACTTTTAGAGACATTACAAAAGTTACATTAAAACCAATTGCCAATAAAGATGATTTTGGAAGATTGCGAGTTGCTGCTGCCATTGGTGTAACTGGCGATGCAGTTGAGAGAGCAGAAGCATTGGTAAATGCATCAGTAGATGCGATAGTGATAGATACCGCACATGGCCATACAAAGGGAGTTGTTGATGTCCTGAAAAAAATAAAAAAATCATTTCCTGACTTAGATATTGTTGTTGGAAATATTGCGACAGCAGATGCCGCTAAATATTTGGTTGAGGCTGGAGCAGATGCTGTAAAGGTAGGAATAGGTCCCGGTTCAATTTGTACTACTAGAGTTGTTGCAGGGGTCGGGTTTCCGCAGTTATCTGCAGTTTTAGAGGTTTCTAACGCAATTAAAGGATCTGGTGTGCCTGTCATCGCTGATGGTGGAATTCGTTACACTGGTGATATTCCTAAAGCAATTGCAGCTGGAGCTGATTGTGTAATGCTAGGGTCATTGCTTGCAGGAACAAAGGAATCACCTGGAGAAACAATTATATTCGAAGCTAGAAAATTTAAATCTTACAGGGGAATGGGATCTGTTGAGGCTATGAAAAAAGGTTCTAAAGATCGCTACTTTCAAGATGTTGAAGATGACATCAAAAAATTAGTTCCAGAAGGTATTGTAGGAAGAGTTCCTTACAAAGGAGATTTATATGAAAGCATTCACCAATTTATTGGAGGTTTAAGAGCTGGAATGGGGTATTGTGGTTCCAAAGACATCGAGACACTTAAAAACTCTAGTAAATTTGTTAGAATTACCACATCTGGTATCAATGAGAGTCATCCACATAATGTTACAATTACAAAAGAGTCCCCCAATTACAGTAGAAGATAATTAATATTATGCTAAAAAATTAACCTTACAATGGATACAACAGAGTTTATAAATTTTAAAAAAGAAAGAGATTTAGGAGATATGATTTCAGATACATATACATTTCTGAAATTTGAGTGGAAACCATTTTTCACAACAATTTTAAGAATAGCCTTTGTCCCTATTTTACTTTCAATAGCCTCTTCTATCTATTTTCTACTAACATTCTCGGATTTTATCACAGGAATGTCAAATCTTAACAATATTGAATATTATCAAGAAGTGAGCCCAAATTTTGGAATGTTTTTTATTACAGTTGGAGTGGTTCTAGTTTTTTATTTAATTGCATATGTCATGATCAATTCCGCGGCGCTATATTATATAAAGTCCTATTCGGAAAATCAAGGAAAGATAGATTATGATGATATTAAAAACATGACCGCTGATAAATTTTGGTCATTTTTAGCGCTTTATATTGTTAGTGGATTCATCATATTTGCTGGAATTTTATTTTGTTTCCTCCCAGGAATCTACTTTGCAATTGTTTTGTCTTTGTCTTCATGTATCCTAGTTTTTTATCAACAAGGTTCTATGGATGCAATAACATCTTCATTTAATTACATCAGAGGACATTGGTGGAATACTTTTGGTATTTTAATTGTAACCAGTTTGATAGTAGGAGTCATAAGCTTTGTTCTCCAATTTCCACTGTTGATCTATCAATTTACTCAAATGGATCCTATGGCTTTTTTAGATGCCTCAAATCCAACGGAGGTAATGAATTTATATAAGGATCCTGTTTATTTTACTCTAACCATTTTTTCGGAAGTAATTAAATTCTTATTAATTCCTCTTTCATTAATTGTTACTGTGTTCATTTTTTTTGACATCAATGAACAACATAACAATAGTTAGAATTTCCTTCACTTCGTAAAAACTTTATTTTGATGGTGGAGGAATCTTTATTCCTAATTTCGTAATCACCTTCTCTGTGATGTCATAGGCATTATCTAGATAGGCAAATTCGTTACCTGAAGTAGTTAAAACTTGTGTGAATCCCTCTGCTTTAGATATCTCAGCAATGGCATCACTTAAAATTTTGTACAAAGGTGTCATCAATTCATCTCTTTTAAGATTGATTAGGCTATTACCATTTTGTTGACTTTTTTGAAGATCATTTTCTAGTTCTGTAATTTCGTCAATTTTAATTTTCTTGAAGTCATCTGAAAGGTTAGGATCAAGATTTTGAAATGCAGCAACCTTATCATTGTATTCAGTTAATTTTACTTGATATGAGGAATCTAACTTCGCTGCATAATCATTCAACATCGTGATTACTTTTTTGGTTTCAGGCATTAATCCTACAATAAATTCAGAATTGATAGTTCCCACTTTAGTTTGTCCATTTGCAACCAGAGCAAACAATGAAAAGATGATAAAAAATAGTTTTGATTTCATTTTAAGTTTTTACAAGAGGTTTTAGTTCTCCCGTTTGTATTTAATTATTAATTCACAATTATTTTCAACTAATTGATTTTTTTCAGCAAAGATATGAAAGCGTTTGACTTATAAAAACTATTGTTGTTTTAAAAAATTTGATAATTTACTTTCTATTGTTTTAATGATCTTCAAAGGGTCTTCCTTGTAATCAAACCAAATAGTATCAGTGTCTTTACGAAACCAAGTTAGTTGTCTTTTAGCAAATCTTCTAGTATTTTTTTTAATTTCCTCTATTGCAAATTCCTTTGTATATATACCGTCAAAAAATAAAAAAAGTTCTTTATATCCAACTGTTTGTAATGCATTTAAATTTCTACTTGGATACAATTTTCTTGCCTCTTCAATGAGGCCGTTTTCAATCATCAAATCTACTCTCAAATTTATTCGATCATAGATTTTTTGACGTTCCCCATTAAGGCCTATTTTAATGGATTTAAACTTTCTTTTTTCTTTCTTTTTCCCTTTGAAACTAGAGTAGGGGAAATGGGTACCTATACATATTTCAAGAGCTCTGATTAGTCTCTGAGGATTATCTAGGTCAATGGAATTATATGTTTCTATATCTAAATCTTTCAGTTGATTTTTCAGAAGGTTAATTTCTCCATTCTTAACTCTAGTCATAAGTTGTTCTCGAATGGTTGGATCAACTTCAGGAAATTCATCAAATCCTTTTAAAACAGCATCAACATAAAGTCCACTTCCTCCGACCATGACTACTTGATGGTGTTTGTTAAATAATTTTTCTAGTGTAATTAGAGCATCATTCTCAAAAGCTCCTACATTATAATCTTCTATAATACTCCTATTTTGTATAAAATGGTGGGGGCTTGTTTGTAATTCTTCTTTTGTTGGAACAGCTGTTCCAATAGACATCTCTTTGTAAAATTGTCGAGAATCACATGAAATAATTTCAGTATTGAAATGTTTAGCTAATAAAATACTTAAAGAAGTTTTACCGATAGCGGTAGGTCCAACTACACTAATCAGTGTTTTGTTATTAGCATTCATCATTCATTGATTTTATCTCCACAGTGATAACAATAAATTGCGTCATCATTGTGGTTATCACGCATGCAACTAGGACAAGCTTGTGTACTTGTATGGATTTTTGACTACATGATTTCTGAGCCTACGATTCCTGTAGGTATGGCTATAATAGCATAACCTAAAATCATAATTGCACTCGCAATCAATTGACCTAAGGGTGTCCCAGGAGCAACATCTCCATATCCTACTGTTGTTAATGTAACTATTGCCCAATAAATACTTTTAGGAATGCTAATAAAACCATTTTCAGGACCTTCAACCATATACATAATCGTTCCTAAAATTACACTGAGAATCAATACAAAAAATAAAAAAACAGCAATTTTTGGTCTACTTGATTTTAAAGCAATTAATAATCGATTTGATTCACCAATATATCGTGTTACCTTTAAAATTCTGAATACTCTTAAAAGTCTTAAGGCTCTTATTGCAGCAAGATTTTGACTACCAACTAGAATAAAAGACAAATACTTAGGAATTGTAGATATAAAATCAATAATACCATAAAAACTAAAAATATACTTCCAAGGTTTTTTGATTGAGATAATTCGTAAAATATACTCAATAGAAAATAGAATTGTAATGACCCATTCTGCTGTGTTTAGAAAATTACCATACTCATCATTTATACTCTGAACACTTTCTAACATGACAAAGACAATACTTGCTAAAATGGTAATTAGCAGTAAGATATCAAAAAGCTTTCCTGCTTTGGTATCTGCCTCATAAATTATTTCATGAAGCCGATTTTTTAAGGAACTGTTATTTTCTTTGTCGTTTTTCAAATCAAAAAATTATAAGCTAAATATACTATAAAATAACTTTATACTTAACAAAGTTAGGATTGATCTTTAAATGAATTTAGGCATTAAACAACAACTGTTTTCAATTAGGATACTATTAATTTACTCGAAATTACAAACGAATTATTTTGCTTTTACCGTTATTTATGATGTAGTTTTTCACAATTTTTTTTGCTAAATCTTTATTGATAATAGGGGTAAGAATCGACTTTAAAATGGACAATTCAGTTTCTTGAAATGATAGGTTGGTGAAACCATATCCAAATACTTCATTATTTTCTACCAAAACAATTCCATTTTCGCTTAATTCTCTTCCCTTCAATTGTAGTATAAAATCTGGATGCGCGAAATCTTTTGCTTGCTTTATCTGCTTTTTGTAGAAATTGTATTTGGGATGTAATGTTTCTAATTCAAGTTGATATTTTAGTTTTTGAAACAATTTGTTTCCTGTAAATTCATAGCTCACTGTATGAACTTTATCTTGAATTTTTTTTGCTCTTTTTGTTTCTTTCAAGAACAGTTTCGTTAGTTCAGATTTTAGATTTTCACCTTTGCCAATAAAAATTACTTTACCTTCCATATTATGAATATAAAATAGGCCCATTTCATTAGGAATGGTTTCTAAAATTGAATTTAGTTTGTTTTTAACTTTTCGATTGTAATGATATTTTATCGATTCATCAATAATTTTTTTGCTATGATCTTTGGCCAACAATAATTTAAACAATTGGACTGTCGCTTTTGCGTCACCTGATGCTCTATGTCTATTACTCATTGGAATTCCTAATGATTTGCATAGTTTTCCCAAGCTATAGGATGCTTCATCAGGGATAAGCTTTCTACTCAATTCTATGGTGCAAATACTGTTTTTTTGGTAATCATATCCCAATCTATCAAATTCAGTTTTTAGGATACGGACATCAAATTCTGCATTGTGAGCAACTAGTGTGGTATTTTTTGTAATCTCAATGATTCTCTTGGCAACCTCAAAAAATTTTGGGGCATTCCTTAACATCTTATTATTGATTCCTGTTAATTTAACTACAAATTCTTGAATTGGTTTTTCAGGATTAATAAGACTTACAAACTGATCTACAATTGTTAGACCATCAAATTTATAGATGGCAATTTCAGTGATGCCTTCTTCATTAAATTTCCCACCTGTTGTTTCTATGTCTAAAATTGTGTACAAATCGACTGTTCTATGTTAAATAATTTCTTACTCCAAATATTGAACTACCGATTCTAATCATATTACTTCCATTTTTTATAGCAATTTCATAATCCCCACTCATACCCATAGACAATATATTTAGTGAAGAATGAATGTTTTTTTGTTGATCGTAAAAGTTCTTTAATGAAGAAAATTCGTTGGTCAGAACTTCTAAATTATCTGTAAACGTAGCCATCCCCATCAATCCGACTATATTTACATTTGAAAGACTGTTTAATTCTTTGGATTCAAGAATTGATGAAATTTCAGAAAATTGCAAACCGAATTTTGTTTCTTCTTCAGCTATTCTAGCTTGTAACAAACAGTTGATTACTCGATGATGTTTTTTCGCTTGTTTGTCTATTTCTTTAAGAGTTTTAAAACTATCTACTCCGTGAATTAAGTCTACAAAGTGAGCCATATATTTCACTTTGTTTCTTTGCAGATGACCTATCATATGCCATTGGATATCTTTTGGCAAAGCATCATACTTAGTGACCATTTCCTGGATTTTATTTTCGCCAAAAATTCTTTGACCACTATTATAAGCTTCTTGAATATCTGCAATGGGTTTTGTTTTGGACACTGCAACTAAAGTGACATCCTTTGAAATGGATTTATATATTTTTTCTAAATTATTTTCTATACTCATCGTTAAAATTCATACATGGTTAACCCGCTTCTTAATTTGGGTTCTATGAAACTTGTTTTTGGGGGCATTATAAGTTTTGCATCTGCAATTTCTTTCATCTGATCAATACTGATAGGGAACATTCCAAAGCTAACTTTAAAATCTCCATTGTCCACATTCGTTTTTATGGACATCAAGTCTAATTTATTATTGGTATAACCGATACGACTGTTGTTATTTAAATTGTGAATCCCTAGGATCGGTTTTAAAATGGTTCTATTTAAAATTTCTGCATCTAGATTTGATAATTTTGTTTGATGTATGTCCACATTTTCTTTTAAGATGAGAGCATAAAATTCACCGTCTAAATACATACTAAAATGATGTTTTTTGAATGGCTTAAAGAAGTTAGATCCTTTTTTTTCTACAATGAAATTTTTACTCAATTTATTTAAAAATTCATCTGTTGTATATCCATTCAAATCTTTAACAAAACGATTGAATTCTGATATTTTAACTTGAGACTTAGGAATCAAATAACTCATAAAATAATTATAATTCTCAGTTCCATTGTGAGTAGAATTTTCTGATTTCATTTCATCAGCTAAAAGTGCTGAAGAAGCTGTTCTATGATGTCCGTCAGCTATGTATAAGTTTTTAGTATCGAAAATGGCATTGATATTTTTTATGGTCTCAAGATTTTGAACCAACCACAATCGATGAATCTTTTGATCAGTAGTTGAAAATTCATATTCCGCTCTATTTTTTTTAATATTTTCTACCAAGTCATTGAATTTTTCATCGTCTTCAAACATTAATAAAACAGGTTCGGCATTAAAACCCGTAGACTTTAAATAATTTTCAAATAATTGCTCTCTTTTTTTTATCGTCCCTTCATGTTTTTTAATGACCCCATTTTTATAATCCTCGACTGATGTAGCAGCTATAATACCACAGTAAGAATTGACAAAGTCAGAACTTTCATAGATGTAATATGAAGGTAACTCATCTTTTATAAAAACGCTATTTTTTTTAAATTTCTCATATTTTTCACGGATCAATTGATAACGTTTGATTCCATAAATTTCTTGATTTAATTCATAACCTGGATTGATAATGTGTAAAAAAGTGAAAGGATTGAACTCTAATTTAGCTTCCAACTCTTTAGAAGTGTATGCTTCATAGGATTTAGAGGAGACCAGTGCTACTTTATCTCTACTAGGTCTAATTGCTTTAAAGGGTTTTAATTTTGCCATACACGATTATGGATCAAACCAATCTTAATTATTGTGATTCAATTTTTAAGTAATTTCTTAATTTGTTTTGCAAGTTCTGTCCCTATTCTATCTTGAGCTTCTTTAGTGGCTGCACCAATATGTGGGCTTAATGACAGTTTGGGATTCATTAACAATTGAATTTCTGGAGTCGGCTCATTTTCAAAAACGTCCAAACCAGCAAATTTAACTTTACCTGAATCGATTGCTCTGATCAAGGCAGTTTCATCGATTACTCCACCTCTTGCAGCATTGATAATTCCAATACCATCTTTCATTATTTGAAACTCTTTTTCTCCAATTAAATAGGTTTGTTGAGCAGGAACGTGTAAACTTATAAAGTCACTCTCTTTCAATAAGGTGTCTAAATCGGTTGTATTGATTAAAATGGTGATCTTTTGACCATTAAAAAAATCAATAGTAATCGGAGTGTTTTCTATATAGTTATCATTTGCAATGACTTCCATTCCTAATCCTAGTGCAATCTTTGCAACTTCTTGGCCTATTTTTCCAAAACCTATGATTCCTATTTTTTTCCCTCTAAGCTCAATTCCTTCAGAGTATAGTTTTTTTAAATTTTTAAAGTGAACATCTCCTTCAAGTGGCATTTCTCTGTTGGATTGATGTAAGAAACGAACCATTCCAAATAAGTGAGCAAAAACCAATTCTGCGACAGAACTCGATGAAGCATTTGGAGTATTGATTACATGAATCCCTTGACTTAAGGCGTAATCAACATCAATATTATCCATTCCTACGCCGCCTCTTCCAATTAACTTAATGCTTGGGCAAGCATCAATCAATTCTTGCCTTACTTTTGTAGCACTTCTAACTAAAATCGCATCAATATGATGTTCGTTGATAAAATTTTCTAATTGTACTTGGGCTACTTTGGTTGTAATTACCTCAAATCCTTCACTATTTAGAGCCTCGATTCCACTTTGTGAAATCCCATCGTTTGCTAATATTTTCATCTTAAGCTTTCCTTTCTAATTCTTGCATGGTATCAACTAACACTTGTACACTATAAAGAGGTAGAGCATTGTACATACTTGCTCGATATCCTCCAACGCTACGGTGTCCATTCAACCCATTGATTCTGGCCTCTTTCCATAAATTGTCAAAATTTTCTTTTAAAGCATCATCGACCAAAGTAAATGTGGCATTCATGTAACTGCGATCTTCTTTGTTTACTACTCCCTTAAATAGAGGATTTCTATCAATTTCGTTATACAACAAAGTTGCTTTCTTTTGATTTACTTTTTCAATAAAAGAGATCCCTCCAAGGTCTTTAAGCCATTCCAACGTTAACATTGATACGTAAACTGGAAAAACAGAAGGAGTATTGAACATACTATCTTTTGATAGATGTGTTTGATAATTTAACATGGACGGAACCGATCTAGAAACTTTCCCGAGTATATCCTCTTTAATAATCACCACAGTTGTCCCTGCTGGTCCCATATTTTTTTGGGCTCCGGCATATATCAAATCAAATTTTGAAAAATTCAATTGTCGAGAAAAGATGTCAGAACTCATATCACAAACCAAAGGAATGTCTATTTCAGGAAAACTCTTTAACTGGGTTCCGAAAATGGTATTATTACTTGTACAGTGAAAATAGTCAGCGTCTACTGGAATATCATATTCTTTAGGAACGTAAGTGTAGTTTTTATCTTTAGAGGATGCAACTTCAACCAATTCGCCAAATAATTTTGCTTCTTTAATCGCCTTATCTGACCAGGTTCCTGTATTCAAGTAGGCCGCTTTCTTGTTTAATAGATTATAGGCAGTCATTAAAAATTGTGTACTGGCTCCACCTTGTAAAAATAAAACCTGATATCCTTTATTCTCTAAACCCAACAATTCTAGTGTGAGTGTTCTAGCTTTTTCCATTACATCCACAAAAGGCTTGCTTCTATGGGATATTTCAATTAATGAAAGGTCATCATCATTGAAGTTGATAACGGCTTCTGAGGCTTTTTTTAAAACTTCTTCTGGCAAGATACAAGGACCAGCACTAAAGTTATGTTTCTTCATTTTTTTATTTTTAAAAAGAGTTATTTATGTTATTGTTTGTCAATTAAATTTTAGATAAAAACATCAAGGTATTAATTCCATCTGCGTAATCCCACAATCTTGGATGTTGTGTTTGACCAAATTTTACTTCATTATCTGAAAAATTATGAGCAACAATGCATTGAATTTTATCTGAATCTTTATCAATCTTATTTTTTAAATCATCCTGATTTTCGTAGTATTCATAAAATATTGTAGCAATTGGGGAAGCATAGCTTTTATCTTCTTTAATCATTAAAAATCCATTTTCTAAAATATCAAATTCACTCATTAAATAAACTGTTTTGTTGTAATCATAATTATTTGCGTATTTGAGATTATTAATGATGTGATTTTGACGATACATTCCTTTAAAAAATTGATCAAAATTATAATTTTTTGGCACAAACAATTTAGAAACATTTCTACATCCCAAACCAAAATATCTAAAAATATCTTGTCCCAAATTCTCTAGTTCTTCCAGAGTTTCATTTCCTTGAATTATGGCGACAGAATTTCTGTTTTTTCGAATGATATTGGGTTTGTCTTTAAAATAATATTCGAAGTATCGGGCGGTATTATCACTACCAGTTGCAATTACAGCATCATAATCTTTTAATTGATCTTCAGTAAAAATTATATTTCCTTTGAAATAGGGATCAACATATTCTAAATATTTTGCTAAAAATGGAAGTAAATTTCTATCATTTGATGATTGTTTTATCAAAACCTTATGACCAGATATCAATACAGATAGAAAATCATGAAAACCAACCAATGGAATATTACCAGCCATCACAACTGCAATTGTTTTTTTGTTGTTTTCAAGAATATCTTCTTTTGATATCCATTCTTTGAGTGTTTTTTTAGTCAAAGATTTCGACCAATTTTCAATGGCAAATAGCATATTATTCTCGGTAAACCAACCGTTATTTTCTTTCGCCAATTTCATTTGATGTTTGAAACCATCAAAAAACAATTCGTTGTGTAAAACGTTCTCTTTTTTTTCAATTCTGATTGTTGAAAATTGACTTAAAAAATTTCCCAACTCTACAAAAGCTTGGATTCTATTGTGAATACTACTCATTTATTTTGGTTGATACCTTTTTAGGGGCTATTTTTGCAAAAGCAAAGTTAAACAAACTAAAGAGAATATCGATGGCTATCATAATAACTGATGAATGTATAAATTGTGGAGCTTGTGAACCTGAATGCCCCAATACAGCCATTTATGAAGGTGCTGATGATTGGAATTATGCTCAAGGAACAGATTTGTCTGGAAGTGTGATTTTACCCAATGGAAATTCTGTCAATGCAGACGAAGAACAAGAGCCTATTTCTGACGAAATATATTATATAGTCCCTGATAAATGTACTGAATGTGTTGGTTTCCATGAAGAGCCTCAATGTGCAGCTGTTTGTCCTGTAGATTGCTGTGTTCCAGATGAAAACAATGTTGAATCCAAAGAAGATTTGTTAGGGAAACAGCAGTTCATGCATCATGAATAGTTTTCATGAAATATGTCTAATTTTTTTTTGATTTACACCAATCAAACAACTCATTTTTCTTGTAGTTTTTCTTCATTTTTAATTTGAACTTTTTTCATTAATTCTCATTGTCTTAAATGATTGCTAAAATTATGTCATTTTAGAATAACCTTTATATTTGCAACTTCAAAAATATGATGATATGAAAGCAGGAATCGTAGGATTGCCAAATGTAGGAAAGTCAACTTTATTTAATTGCTTGTCCAATGCAAAAGCTCAAAGTGCCAACTTTCCTTTTTGTACTATTGAACCTAATGTAGGTGTGGTCAATGTTCCCGATAATCGATTAAAAAAGTTGGAGGAACTCGTTAACCCTGAGAAAGTAATACCAGCCACTGTTGAGATTGTTGATATTGCAGGATTGGTTAAAGGAGCTAGTAAAGGAGAAGGACTAGGAAATCAATTTTTAGCCAACATTCGAGAAACAGATGCGATTCTTCATGTATTAAGATGTTTTGATAATAACAACATCATCCATGTAGATAATTCTATTGATCCTGTTAGAGATAAAGAGACAATTGATATTGAATTACAACTAAAAGATTTAGAAACTGTTCAAAAACGTTTAGAACGTGTCAAAAGAACAGCAAAAACAGGTGATAAAGAAGCCCAAGTAGAGTTGGTTGTGCTTTTAAAAATAGAAGAAACCTTACTTCAAGGAGTGTCTGTGAGAGCGATAGATTTTAGTAAAAAAGAGCAAGAATTTATCAAACCTCTCCAATTCATTACAGCCAAACCTGTTTTGTATGTTTGTAATGTAGATGATAAATCAGCAGTTTCAGGAAATAGTTATGTAGACAGTGTGAAAGCTGCAGTAAAAGATGAAAATGCAGAAGTGATTGTATTGGCTGTCGGTACTGAAGCAGACATTGCTGAATTGGAAGATTATGAAGAAAGACAACTATTTCTAGAAGATATGGGACTAGAGGAAGCAGGTGTTTCTCGTTTAATTCGTTCTGCATATAGTCTATTAAATCTTCAAACTTATTTCACTGCAGGTGAAAAAGAAGTGAGAGCATGGACAATTCCAATAGGAGCTACTGGACCTCAGGCAGCTGGTGTTATCCATACAGATTTTGAAAAAGGATTCATTCGAGCAGAAACAATTAGTTATGATGACTATGTTTCATATGGTACAGAGTTGAAGGTGAAAGAAGCTGGTAAAATGAGAATTGAAGGTAAAGAATATATTGTGCAAGACGGTGATGTGATGCATTTTAGATTTAATGTATAGTATCTGAGATTTTTAACCTTTGTAAAAAGGCAATTTTACAAGTATTGCTGGTATTTCTTTTTTACGAACTTTGATGAAGATTTCATTTCCTAATTTCGACATTTCTTTAGAGACATATCCCATTCCAATCCCTTTCCCCAAAGAAGGACTCATAGTCCCAGAAGTAACAATCCCAATTTCAACTCCATCCACATTTACAATTGGATAATCTTTTCTAGGGATTCCTCTTTCTGTTAAAATGAAACCTACAAGTTTTTTATTGACACCATTTTCCTTTTGCGCTTTTAAATAATCTGCATTGATGAAATCTTTTGAAAATTTTGTAATCCATCCCAAACCTGCCTCAATAGGAGAGGTATTGTCGTCGATATCATTTCCATAAAGACAATATCCCATTTCAAGTCTTAAAGTATCACGAGCAGCCAATCCAATCGGTTTAATTCCATAATTCGCTCCAGCTTCAAAGACTTTGTTCCAAACCTGTTCTACCTGATCGTTTTTTACATAAATTTCAAATCCTCCTGAACCTGTGTAGCCAGTTGCAGAAATAATGACATTCTCAATTCCTGCAAAATCAGCAATTTTAAATTTGTAAAAAGGAATTTCACTGAGATCAATTGATGTTAAAGCTTGCATAGATAAAGTTGCTTTCGGTCCTTGAATTGCTAATAATGAATATTGATCAGAGACATTTGTAATTGTTGCTTTGATTGATGAATTGTGGAGTTGAATCCAATTCCAATCTTTTTCAATATTTGACGCATTTACTACCAACAAATAGGAATTTTCACTTAGTCTGTAACAAATTAAGTCGTCAACAATTCCATTCTTATCATTTGGGAAACAACTGTATTGCGCGTCACCAATTTCAAGTTTTGATGCATCGTTTGAAGTAACTTTTTGAATTAAGGTTAAAGCATTTTCGCCCTCGATTAAGAACTCTCCCATATGACTTACATCAAAAACACCAACATCATTTCTAACGGTTTTGTGTTCTATGTTCACTCCTTCATATTGAACAGGCATGTTGTATCCTGCAAATGGAACCATTTTTGCTCCGAGACTTTCGTGTATGTGAGTTAATGCTGTATTTTTCATTGATAATTTACATTCTTAATTTCATATGCAAATGTATAGAAAATAGACAAACAACGATATCGTTTTCGATGCTAAAAATTGATGAGTTTTTTTGATAAAGTATAGAGAATTAATAGTAGCTTTGATTTGGTTAAATTAATTTATTACAATGAATAGACTTTACACATATCTTTTGTTTGTTTTTTTAACAAATTTTTGTTTTTCTCAAACGGACCTGCCTACAGATTATTTACCCAAAGAATTTCATAAGAATCGACGCGAAATTTTGCGTTCTAAAATGCCAAAGAATTCAATTACTGTCATATTTTCCAATCCAATTAGAAACAGAGCGAATGATGTAGATTACGTCTTTCACCAAGATCCTAACTTTTATTATTTAACAGGCTTAAGAGAACCAAACTCTGTGTTAGTCCTTTTTTCTGAAATACATACCGATGAATTTGGAAATGAGTATGATGAAATTTTGTATGTGCAAAAGAGAGATAAATACGCAGAAATGTGGAACGGTAGACGCTTGGGAATTGAAGGAGCAAAAGAACAATTGGGTTTTTCAATCGTTAAAAATTCCGATGACTTCATTAGTGAAAAAATTAATTTTAAAAAATTTAATAAGGTTTTTGTTGATAAGTTTAAGGATGATTATCGTGATTTGAGTGGAGCAGATGTTTTTGATTTAGTCAAAAGTTTTAAAATTAACTCTGGATATGATCCAAGCTTATTTTTATCGTCGTTAAAAAAGTACATTTATATCAATGTAGCAGAAACTCCTGTAGAAAGCAGTGCCAATGTTGTGAATATTATTGATAGGTTAGGAGCAAGTTCAACTGAAATTCAGGAGGACGAACTTTTAACTTCTTATAAGTTTGCAAAAACAGACCAAATCAAAAAAGAGATTCAAGAAAAAATTTTAATTGCCTTGAAACCAAAAACCAATATTGATATTGGTTTTTTAAGTTCAACTCTGGCTTCAATGAGAGAAATTAAAACAAAGGAAGAAATTGTTTTACTGACCAAAGCTATTAGGATCTCATCCGTAGGTCAAATTGAAGTGATGAAAGCAATGAAACCTCATATGTCAGAAACTGAATTGCAAGGAATTCATGAGTTTGTTTACAAAAAATATGGAGCAGAGTATGAAGGGTATCCATCAATTGTTGGAGCGGGTAATAATGGTTGTATCTTACATTATATAGAAAATAATAAAACTTTAGTTGGAAATGATTTGGTATTAATGGATTTAGGAGCAGAATACAGAGGATATACAGCAGACGTTACTAGAACCATACCCGCAAATGGAAAATTTACTCCTGAACAAAAAGATATTTATGATCTTGTTTATGAGGCTCAACAAGCAGGAATTGAAAAATATACAATTGGAACTAGCATGCGTGAACCAGGACAGGTAGCAAGAAAAATTATCAATCAAGGTTTATTTGAGCTAGGAATCATAAAATCTGTTGATGAAAAACACAATTATTTTCCTCACGGGACTTCTCATCACATCGGATTAGATGTCCATGACCCAGGGAATTACAATAATTTTGAAGAAAATATGATTGTGACGATGGAGCCAGGAATTTACATTCCCGAGGGAAGTCAATGTGATCAAAAATATTGGGGTATTGGAATTCGAATAGAAGACGACATATTGGTCACAAAAAATGGCCCAGTGAATTTGTCAGCTGAAGCACCAAGAACCACTGAAGATATCGAAAAGATGATGGCTAAAAAATCTATTTTAGATGAATTCATTTTACCCAATTTAGATGAATAATGAGTACAGTAATCATTTTCGGAGTAATAGAATTCTCAGGAGAGGTGCATTCAATTCTCTAATTAACGACAATCGTTATCTCACATTTAAAGTTTTTTCAAATGCCAACCGTTTGGCTTGATACTTCGTATAAATAACTCCACAATATTGATATCCAAGTTTTTGAATTAAAGATTGCATTCCTAGGTTTTGCTCGTGAGTATCTATCTTTAAACTATTGATTTTTTGTCTTTTTAATTGTTCATGAAATTTTTCAAACATAAATGAAGCAACCCCCATTTTTTTGTGTTCTTTTTTGATGGCTAATCGATGAATAACTCCATATTTTTTTGATTCATCAATGATCCAACTCCCCTCAATTATTTTATAAGTTGGTTCGGGGTTTATGGTAAACATTGAAGTGGCTATGATCTGATTTTGATCATTAAAAACAACATAACTTTCATTGTTTGAAATGTCGTTTTCTATTTCAGTTTTATTGGGATAGCCATTTTGCCATTGATCAATGTTTAATGAAGCTAAATAAATTTTAGCTTCATCTATAATTTCAATGATTTTTTCAACATCATTAATAGTAGAGAGTTCTAATCTCATGATCAATTATTAAAAACTATGATATTACAATTTCTTGATTTTTGATAATATCTTCAAAAGTTTCTCTTTTTCGAATTAAGAAATCCTTGCCTTCATATATCAAAACCTCAGCGGGTCTATATCGAGAATTATAATTTGATGCCATTGAATAACAATAGGCTCCCGCATTATGAAAACACAACACATCTCCTTCAGATATTTCACTGATTTTTCTATTGGAACCAAATGTATCCGTTTCACAAATATAACCTACCACAGAATAATATCGATTTTTACCATTAGGGTTTGATAGGTTCTCGATATGATGATAAGCATCGTACATCATGGGTCTTATCAAATGATTGAAACCACTGTCGACTCCGGCAAAAACAGTTGAGGTGGTTTGTTTTACAACATTTACTTTAGCTAGAAAATATCCTGCCTCAGATACCAAAAATTTACCTGGTTCAAACATCAGAGTGATGTCTCTACCAACCTGCTTACAAAATTGATTAAATCGCTTTGATAGTTGAAGCCCTAATTGATCAATATCTGTATAAATATCCCCCTTTTTGTAAGGGACTTTAAATCCACTACCAAAATCAATAAATTCTATCGTATTGAATTGTTCTGCGACATCAAACAGTATTTCTGTTGCGCGCAAAAAGGTATCAATATCTAAAATATCAGAACCTGTATGCATGTGAATACCATTGATATGCATTCCCGTATTTTTTACGACTCTTTTGATGTGGGGAAGTTGGTGAATGGAAATTCCAAATTTTGAATCAATATGACCTACCGATATTTTACTATTCCCACCGGCCATGATATGAGGGTTTATCCGGATACAAACAGGAATGTCTTGAAAGTTTTGTCCAAACAATTCAAGAATAGACAGATTGTCAATATTGATTTGAACTCCTTTTTTTGCAACAGCCTCTATTTCTTCAATAGAAACTCCATTGGGAGTATATATAATTTTTTTTGGTTCGATTCCGGAGGCGATTCCCAATTCTACCTCTTGAATAGAAACAGTATCTAAACCAGCACCAATATTTTTAAAATAACTAAGAATATTAATATTCGATAATGCCTTAACTGCATAATTTATTTGAACCTTTTTAACTTCAGAAAAAGCATTGGTAATTTTTTCATATTGAGAAGCTATTTTTGATGCGTCATATACATACAAAGGACAGCCATATTTTTCTGTTAACTGAAGTAAATACTCCTTATTCATAATTTATAATTTTACGGCTAAAATATAAAAATATTTGACCCGAAATAGATTTATTTATGAATAAGATTGATTCTTATAATTATCCAGTAATCATTGATGTTTTTAGTGAAAAATCTGTTGATAACTAATGCAGTTGTTGATTTTGATTTTTAATGATAAGTTCTATTTTAGCAATGACTTCAAAAATGCATCAAATATTTTATGACTCAACAAACAAAATATACAGAAGATAATATTCGTTCACTCGATTGGAAGGAGCATATAAGAATGCGTCCGGGGATGTATATTGGAAAATTAGGTGATGGTTCCTCTGCTGATGATGGTATTTATATATTAGTAAAGGAGGTATTGGATAATTCTATTGATGAATATGTCATGGGGGCAGGTAAAACGATTGAAATCTCAATTCAAGGGAACAAGGTTTCGGTGAGAGATTATGGTCGTGGGATTCCCCTAGGAAAAGTAGTGGATGTTGTTTCCAAAATGAATACTGGTGGAAAATATGATTCTAAAGCTTTTAAGAAATCTGTTGGGTTGAATGGAGTTGGAACGAAAGCAGTCAATGCATTGTCCTCATTTTTTAGAGTTGAATCTAACAGAGACAATAAATCTGCATCAGCAGAATTTCAAAAAGGAATTTTAATTGATCAAGAACTTTTAGAGGAATCCTCCAGAAGAAAAGGGACTAAAGTTTCTTTTGTGCCTGATGAAACAATTTTCAAAAACTATAAATTTAGAAACGAATACGTAGCAAAAATGTTGAAAAACTACGTATATCTGAACCCAGGTTTAACAATTGTTTTTAATGGAGAAAAATATTTTTCAGAAAATGGTTTAAAAGATTTACTGGAAGATAATAACAACAAGGATGATATGTTGTATCCAATCATTCACTTGAAAGGAAATGATATTGAAGTAGCAATTACTCATAGTAAAACTCAATATTCTGAAGAGTATCATTCTTTTGTGAATGGGCAGCATACAACTCAGGGAGGGACTCATCAAGCTGCATTCAGAGAAGCGCTGGTAAGAACAATTAGAGAGTTTTATGGTAAAAATTTTGAAGCTTCAGACATCCGTAAGTCCATAATCTCTGCCATAGCAATTAAAGTGATGGAGCCAGTATTTGAGAGTCAAACAAAAACAAAGCTAGGTTCTACGGAAATGGGAGGAGATTTGCCTACTGTTAGAACCTATATCAATGACTTTTTGAAAACACAATTGGATAATTATCTTCATAAAAGTCCGGTGATTGCAGAAAGTATTCATAAAAAAATACAACAAGCAGAAAAAGAACGAAAAGAACTTTCTGGAATTCGAAAATTAGCAAGAGAACGAGCTAAAAAAGCTAGTTTGCATAACAAGAAATTACGAGACTGTAGAATCCATTTGGGTGATACTAAAAAAGAAGCTCATCTAGAAACAACTCTTTTTATAACCGAGGGAGACTCTGCTTCTGGGTCCATCACAAAATCTCGAAATGTCAATACTCAGGCGGTTTTTAGTTTGAAAGGAAAACCTCTTAATTCATTTGGACTGTCAAAAAAAATCGTTTACGAAAATGAAGAATTTAATCTTTTACAAGCTGCTTTAAACATTGAAGATGGGTTGGAAGATTTACGTTACAATAATATCGTTATTGCAACAGATGCCGATGTGGACGGTATGCATATACGCTTGTTATTGATTACATTTTTCTTACAATTTTTTCCTGAATTGATTAAAGAAGGTCATTTGTTCATACTTGAAACACCTCTTTTCAGAGTTCGTAACAAAAAGGAAACCATTTATTGTTATTCAGAAGAGGAAAAGAAAGATGCTATTGAGAAACTTAGAGGGAAACCAGAAATCACAAGGTTTAAAGGATTAGGAGAAATTTCTCCGAATGAATTCGTCCATTTTATTGGAGACGATATTCGTTTGGATCCTGTGATGTTAGACAAAGAAATGTCAATAGAACAGATGCTGCAATTCTACATGGGTAAAAACACACCTGACCGACAAAAATTTATTATTGAAAATCTCAAAGTTGAGCTGGATATTGTTGATGAATTATAAAACATGAGCGAAGAAATACATAATTACGAAGAAGACAAAGAAGCATTAGAAAATCAATCTGATACTGTAGATACAACGGAAACGATTACTAGAGTTACAGGAATGTATAAAGAATGGTTTTTAGATTATGCGTCTTATGTAATTTTAGAAAGAGCTGTTCCAGGGATTAATGATGGGTTAAAACCCGTACAACGTCGAATCATGCATTCTATGAAAGATTTGGATGATGGTCGTTATAATAAAGTAGCCAACATTGTTGGACACACCATGCAGTACCATCCTCATGGTGATGCTTCCATTGCAGATGCAATGGTTCAGATAGGTCAAAAAGAGTTGCTAATAGACATGCAAGGAAACTGGGGAAATATTCTTACTGGTGATCGAGCTGCAGCTTCTCGTTATATTGAAGCCCGTTTGTCTAAATTTGCTTTAGATGTGGTTTTTAATCCAAAAACAACAGAATGGCAAGCTTCTTATGATGGAAGAAAAAAAGAGCCTGTAAATTTACCCGTCAAATTCCCATTGTTGTTGGCACAAGGAGCTGAAGGGATTGCTGTTGGATTGTCTACCAAAATATTGCCACATAATTTTGTTGAATTAATTGATGCATCCATCAAGTATCTTAAAGGAAGAAGTTTTTCAATTTTACCTGATTTCCTTACAGGAGGAATTGCTGATTTTTCAAACTATAATGATGGTAAAAGAGGGGGGAAAGTTCGAGTGAGAGCTAAAATCTCCCAACTGGATAAAAAAACACTGGTGATTTCAGAAATTCCTTTTGGAACCACGACCTCTTCTTTAATAGATAGCATTCTAAAGGCGAATGATAAGGGGAAGATTAAAATCAAAAAAATAGAGGACAATACCGCATCTAATGTTGAGATTTTAGTTCATTTACCTCCAAATATCTCTCCAGATAAAACCATTGATGCATTATTTGCATTTACCAATTGTGAAAATTCAATTTCTCCACTTTGTTGCGTCATTGAGAACAATAAACCACGATTTATTGGAGTGTCAGAAATGTTGAAAATTTCTACAGATTACACTGTTCATTTATTAAAAAGAGAATTAGAAATACAATTAAATGAACTGGAAGAACAATGGCATTTTGCTTCTCTAGAGCGAATTTTTATTGAAAATAGAATTTATCGTGATATTGAAGAAGAGGAGACCTGGGAAGGAGTCATTAAAGCAATTGATAAAGGTTTGCAACCTCACATTAAACATTTAAAGAGACTTGTTACAGAAGAGGATATTGTTAGATTGACTGAGATCAAAATTAAAAAGATTTCAAAGTTTGATATTGATAAAGCCACGCAATTTATTGAGAGTTTAGAGGAAAAAATAACTCAGGTAAAAAAAGATTTAGACAATCTCGTTGCCTATGCTATTGAGTATTTCAAACGATTAAAAAAGACCTATGGACACGATAAAAATCGTAAAACAGAAATCAGAAGTTTTCATGATATAGTGGCAACAAAGGTTGTGATCAGAAACACGAAATTGTACGTCAACAGAGCAGAGGGCTTTATTGGAACATCATTACGAAAAGAAGAATATGTCACAGATTGTGCTGATATTGACGATGTGATTGTCTTTAGAAAAGATGGTAAAATGCTAGTAACAAAAGTCGCCTCCAAGACGTTTGTTGGAAAGGATATTATTCATGTAGCTATTTTTAAGAAGAAAGACTCAAGAACTGTGTACAACATGATGTACAGAGATGGCAAAGGAGGTACAAGTTATATGAAAAGATTTTCAGTAACTGGAGTTACACGAGATAAAGAATATGATCTTACTAGCGGTAAATCTAATTCACTCGTTCATTATTTTACATCCAATCCTAATGGAGAAGCAGAAGTTGTTACCATCTTATTACGAGCGATAGGTAGCATCAAAAAACTAAAATGGGATGTTGATTTTGCTGATTTGGCTGTGAAAAGTAGAGGAGTAAGAGGGAATACAATTACAAAATACGCCATTCGTAAAGTTGAATTTAAATCAGCAGGTGTGTCTACTCTCAAACCTCGTAAAATTTGGTTTGATGATACGGTACTTCGTTTGAATGTTGATGGAAGAGGAGAGCTACTTGGAGAATTTAGGGCAGAAGATAAGATTTTAATAGCCAATCAATCTGGAAAAATTAGAGCTGTAACTCCCGATTTACAAATGCATTTTGAGGATGATATGATTGTTCTAGAAAAGTGGAAACCTAAAAAACCAATATCTGTTATTTATTATGATGGGCAAAAGGAACGTTATTTTGTAAAACGTTTTTTAATTGAGACAGAAGATAAAGAAGAGATCTTTATATCTGAACATCCAAAATCTCAATTAGAAATCATTGCTTTGGATTATAGACCTGTTGCTGAAGTAGTATTTTCTAAAAGATCTTTGGAGAATAAAGAAATTAATTTTGAGCAATTCATTAATATCAAAGGAATCAAAGCTCAAGGAAATCAATTAACAACTGAAAAAATAAAACAAGTGAATTTGTTGGAGCCATTGCCTTATGACGAGCCTGAAGAACCCGCTGTTGAAGAATTAGATGTTGTTGAAGAAGAAGTGATTGTTGATCATAAAACATCGGAAGCTACAAATGTCACAGTAGAAACCGATAAAACAGAAAATAACGGTCAAATTACAATGTTTTAATCCGTCTTGATGAAAAGAAAATATATTTATTTATTCATTTCTTTTTTAGGAATTTGTTACACTTGGTATTACAATATTCAATATTTTTTTAATTATGAAGAAGCCTCGATTGTTCATTTTTTTGAATTGGCTCAATCCAATCTAGCAGGAAAGTCATTTGGGGCTGATTTGACGATAGTTGTTCTTACTTTTTTCGTCTGGTTTATCAATGATGCAAGAAAGCTTAAAGTTAAATATTGGTGGGTACTAATTCCGCTCACATTCTTGACAGCAATCGCATTTACCTTCCCACTATATTTATATTTAAGAGAGTGTTCTCTGGAACAGAGGAGTGAGTGAAAACCTCTACTTCATCAAATCAAAAAACTGGAGTTCATAATCAGGCAATACATCGGGCTGTGTAATTTTTATGATGTCTTTCAGAACCAGATCTGGTCTTGTCAATGCCAATTCATAGTATATGATACCACCGGTTTCTCCTTTTCTTGATGAAATCGTGTAAATTTTGTTCTTTTTAAAAGCAGAAAATTTTTCATAATAAATATTGCTATCTAACAGTTCATTTTTTGATGAAAAATAACCAGGAGCTAACCAAAAATCTGCATCCTGAGCCTTTTCAAATACACTTTCAAAGCTTAATTGTAAACTTCCTTTTCCCTTAGTTTCTTTCCATAAATAATTTGTATTTGCGTCCTCTAGAAATTTCGCAACAAAGCTCTCTCCAGCAGGAAGACTCCATATATTATTTTGCATGATAGAACCTGATAGGACAGTTGGACTTCTTCTATTTTTTTTCGCAATATTTTTGGCTAAATAATAATTTGATTCAATTCTTTTAAAGATACTATCCGCTTTTTTTTCTTTATCAAATAAGACTCCGAAAAATTTAATCCACTCAGCTCTCCCTAGAGGTGTTTCTTCCAACCAATCTCCATTGATAAGTACAGGAATTCCATTATTTTCAATAAAATTATAGGTTTTATTTGTTTTATTCATCGAAAAACCAATCATTAGATCTGGGTCTAAGTTGAATAGAACTTCGGTGTTCATTGATGATTCTGAGCCGAGTTCTTTCACAAATCCTTGATCAATTCTTTTTCTTGTTTTTTTTGAAGAAATGTAATCAGTTCCTTGAAAACCTACCAATGTGTTTTCAACTCCCAATAGTTCTAACATTGGAATATGTGTTGTAGAGCTTACAACAATTTTACTTATGGGGAGTTGAATGGTTGTTTTAAAGTCAACATCCTCATTTTTAGATTTAGATGTTAGTATGTATTCAGTCAAATGATTTTCTTCACTCGATAAGTTCCTTATGATAAGTTTTTTGTGATCGGAAAACTTTTGAATATCAAACCCTTTTGCATACTTAACAATACTATTTTTTGGTAAATCGATGCTACTTGATATTTTTTTGTTGTGACTATTTTCACAACTAAAGAATATCAAAGTAATCAGAAAGTAAAATAACCTTTTCAAAATAATGAAAGTACCTATTGAGTTTCTGCTAATCTTCAGCATTAAATCATTTTTTTTACTTCGTTTTTTAAGAAAGCAATGGCTGTGTCAGTAGAAGGGGATTTTTTTGAGTATTTTAAAAATACATTTTCTCTAAAATCGTCTGCAGTTTCCGATGAACTTTCTATTTCTTTCAGTGAGTTGATTGTTGCAATTTTTGATGCAATTACTACCTTCCAGCATTCATCCGAAATATAAAGTTGTTGAACCATGTTGTGATCAAATTCCTGATCAATATTTGCCAATAATAATTGCAAATATGCTTCAGAATGATTCCCAATGGGTTTTATACGGAGTAACATTTTTATTGGATTGATTCGTTCACAAAACAAAAGCATTCGTTCGTAGGCCTTCAAGCGAATGGGTAATGATTCCTTTTTCTTTTGCGATAATAAATCCAATTTTTTTTCCTGGGTTTCTTGTTTTCGCAAGCCATTCATCACAAAATAGGCAACCAATCCAGTCACCAATGATGGTATTGCAAAACCAATTCCTTTCAAAATACTTTCTTCCATAGTTCAAAAATAGAGGATTTGAGTTAGCTATCAAAAAAATTAAAATTTCATTTATTAAATCTTAGTATCTCATCATCTGATGAATTATCTAGTAACATCTAAAATTCAACTGTAAGAATTTACAATAAAGAATTTTACTTTGTGTTTTTTTAAAATTGTCAACAACTTTTCCTTGTCTCACTCCTTATAGAATATTATTTTTGACAGATACTTTACATACCTTGACAAATTATTTAGATTCCTTAAATCCAGCTCAAAAAGAGGCAGTTCTGCAAAAAGAAGGGCCAATGATTATCATTGCTGGTGCTGGTTCAGGTAAAACTCGTGTTTTAACCTACCGCATCGCACACTTAATGCAAGAAGGGGTTGACGCATTCAATATTTTATCTCTCACTTTCACCAATAAAGCAGCTCGAGAAATGAAAGAAAGAATCGCAAAAGTTGTAGGGGAAAGTGAATCGAAAAATTTGTGGATGGGAACTTTTCATTCTGTTTTTGCAAGAATTCTTCGCTCTGAGGCAGATAAATTAGGATATCCTTCCAACTTTACAATTTATGACACACAAGACTCTGTTCGTTTGATTACTTCCATCATCAAAGAAATGGGATTGGACAAAGAAAGGTATAAAGCGAAAACCCTAGCCAACCGAATTTCATCGTTTAAAAATAGTCTAATCACTGTTCGAGCTTATTTTAATAGTCATGACCTACAAGAAGCAGATTTAATGGCTAGTAGACCAAAAGTTGGAGAAATTTACAAAGAATATGTTGAGCGTTGTTTCAAGTCTGGCGCCATGGATTTTGACGATTTGTTGCTGAGAACCAATGAATTGTTAGCTCGTTTTCCTGAAGTGTTAGCAAAATATCAAGATCGTTTTCGTTATATTTTAGTGGATGAGTATCAAGACACGAATCATTCACAATACATCATAGTGAAGGCACTTGCAGATCGTTTTCAAAATATTTGTGTTGTTGGAGATGACTCCCAAAGTATTTACAGTTTTAGAGGTGCTAATATTCAGAATATTTTAAGTTTTCAAAAGGATTATCCAGAGACCAAGGTTTACAAATTGGAACAAAATTATCGTTCTACCAAAAATATAGTCAATGCAGCCAATTCTGTCATCGAAAAAAATAAAACAAAACTAGATAAAGAAGTTTGGACATCAAACGATGTAGGAGAACGAATCAAGGTCATGTGCACCATTTCTGATGGAGAGGAGGGAAGGTTTGTAGCACAGTCAATTTTTGATCAAAAAGTGAATTTCCAAGCTCATAATGATCAATTTGCTGTTTTGTATAGAACAAATTCTCAGTCAAGAGCGATTGAGGATGCATTGCGTAAGAAAAATATTGGTTATAAAATTTATGGAGGAATTTCATTTTATGGTCGTAAAGAGATTAAAGACGTACTATCTTATTTAAGAATATTAATCAATCCAAATGATGAGGAGGCTTTAAAAAGAATTATTAATTATCCAGCAAGAGGTATTGGAGCAACAACCATTGATAAATTGACGATTGCTGCAAATCACTACAAAAAATCAATTTTTGAGATTCTAAAACATATCGATAAAATAGATATCAAGTTAAACTCTGGAACAAAGACAAAACTTGATAACTTTATAAATATGATTGAACGTTTTCGAATTGATGCAAAAAAAATGGATGCTTTTGAAATTACTGAGTTGGTCATCAAGCAAACACGATTGATTAAAGATTTGGAAAAAGAAGGAACTCCTGAAGCGATTAGTAAAGTTGAAAATGTTCAGGAATTACTTAATGGAGTGAAAGATTTTATCACTGATAAAATTGAAATGGGTGAAGACAGCTCACTAACATCATTTTTGGAAGATGTTGCTTTGGCTACTGATTTGGATTCTGACAAAAAAAGTGATACTCCTAAAGTGTCCTTGATGAGCATACATCAATCAAAGGGACTTGAATATCCTTATGTGTTTATTGTCGGTTTGGAAGAAAATCTTTTTCCTTCAGCAATGAGTATGAATACACGATCTGAGTTAGAGGAAGAACGTAGGTTGTTTTATGTAGCATTAACACGTGCTGAAAAAGTAGCTTATTTAACACATACAAAAACACGTTACCGTTGGGGAAAATTGATCGATTGTGAACCGAGTCGTGTTTTATCAAAAATAAATTATAATAATTTTTATTTTATAACTCCAAAAAAAATAAAAACAGAAGGTAATAATATTGTTGTTAAAAAAAT